>CAZJLO010000018.1:18096-33468 GCA_964547105.1 uncultured Thermotogae bacterium | reverse complement strand
GATTCCCGACGATTGAAGAGGACGAGCCTCCCCGATGGCTGCTAGTGAGCGACTACGATTCGCACCTCGATTGGATATGATCAGGTTCCTGATCGAGCAGTTCAGGTGCCGGGCAGGGATACAAACGCCGACTCTCCTTGCTTCCACGCAAGGGTGTACGCTTGCCTCAGCCGTTGGGGAGACGCATTACGCCCTGAGAAGCGGCCAACGCGCTGGAGAATCGTGATGAACGAATCCGGGAAGGTTCTTGCAGACGGGTGGATGATCCGTCCAGAGGCCCCGGGCTACGTACGGAGGTGAGGGATGCCATTTGCTGGAGGAGAAAGCCTACGCGAAGCGTATCGGAAGGCCGAGAAGAACGGCTTCGCATTCATGGCCAACAACATTGCCGAGCCGAATATTCTACTTGCTTTGCTGACGACGTATGCCGACGCCGAGTCGGATCTGGTTGTTCAGATCAGCCCGGGGGCGGCGAAGTACATGGGCGGCGGCGACAAACGAGTCGGCTTGCGAACGCTGTGCCGGATGGTGCACGAACTTGCGGAAGCGTTCCCGATCAAGGTATTCATCAATCTCGACCATTTCACCAAAGGCGAGATGGACTTGATTGAGATGGCGCTCGACGAACGCCTGGTCTCCTCGATCATGATCGATGCTTCGAAGGAGAGCTTCGACGAGAATGTGCGCATCAGCCGTGATGTTGTTCGGCTGGCAGCGGGAAGCGGCATCCTGATCGAAGCGGAACTTGGCAAGATCAAGGGCGTTGAGGATGAAATCCAGTCGGACGAAGCGTTCTATACCGATCCCGATGAGGCGGTGGAATTCATCCGCGCCACCGGCGCCGACTTATTGGCGATTTCGATCGGCACCCAACACGGGGTGTCCAAGGGAAAGGATATCCAGCTGCGGACGGACATCGCGAGCGCCATTCGAGACAGGCTTGTCGAGGAGCAGTTGGAGGTTCCACTTGTGCTGCATGGCTCATCCGGCCTCCTTGCAGATCAGGTCCACGATGTGATCCGCTTCGGCATCCGCAAGCTGAACAAGGATACACACTACCAGTATGGCTACGGTCGCGCGGCGTGCCGGTTCTATCTTGAGCATCAACAGGAAATCCTCCCCCCGGAAGGCGTCGAAGACGACGTGATCAACCTGTTCTCGGGAAGCGAGTGGAGTCCGAACAAGAAGGCATTCGATCCACGTGCGGTCGGAAGAGCAGTTCAGGAAGGCGTCAGCCGGATTGCACACGCACTTCTCGACCAGGCGGGAAGCGGCGGGCAGGCCCTGACCGACTAGGAGGGCGATACGATGCGAGCTGGTGTACTGACGGGCGGAGGTGATTCCCCGGGGATCAATGCGGCGCTTCGTTCGATCGTGCGGTTCGGTGCGAAGCGAGGCATAGAAGTGATGGGGTTTCTGGAAGGGTGGAAAGGCCCGATGCAGAACCTCGTTCAGCCCCTCACGGTTGCCGACGTCTCCGGGCTTCTCCACATTGGCGGGACGATTCTCGGCAGTTCGCGGACGAACCCGTTCTGCGTTGACGGTGGGCCGGAGCAGGTCGTCGAGACGCTCGACGTGAACGGAATCGACTTTTTGATTGTGATCGGCGGCGATGACACGATGGGAGTGGCGCACCGGTTGGCCCCCTATGGGATCAAGGCGATCGGGATTCCACAGACGATTGACAACGATATTGCCCTCACCGACTACTCGCTTGGGTTCTGGTCCGCGATCGAGGTTGTCTCCGAAGCACTCGATCGGCTTCATACGACGGCAGCGTCGCACCATCGCGTGCTCATCCTGGAAGTGATGGGACGCGACGCGGGCTGGCTCAGCCTCTATGGCGGAATTGCCGGGGGCGCCGACGTCATTCTCATCCCGGAGATCGAATTTGACATGGACTCGATCTTCGCAAAGATCAAGCGGCGCGAGAGGCTCAAGAAGCGGTTCAGCATCGTTATTGTCGCCGAAGGAGCTTCGCCTCTTGGCGCGGAGGGGCAGGTCGTTGCCGAGGCGAAGGTGGATGCGTTCGGGCATGCGCGCCTTGGCGGCGTCGGGCAGTTTATCGCCAACCGGCTATCGGAGCGGATGCAAATGCCGGTTCGAGTCACCAATCTTGCCTACCTACAACGAGGAGGAAGCCCGGCTCCGTTCGATCGGATTCTTGCCAGTCGGTTCGGCGCAGCGGCGATCGAGTTCGCGGAAGGCGGGCAATTCGATGTCATGACCGCGCTTCAAGCAACAGCCATTGTCCCGGTACCTCTCAGCGAGGCGCTCAAGGAGCCGCGTCCTGTTCACGAGGGTCTCCGATACCTGCTGGAGTTATTCGAGTAGAACACCGGGCCCGAGAAGATGAGCGAAGCGTCCGCAGGATTGACACGCCAGCGGACGCTTTGTCTTTTCCACTGGAGCTACAACTGATCCTCGCGGATCTCACGGAGGTAGGCCGCGGCCTGTTCGGGCGGCATCGGGTTGATATAGAAACCTGTCCCCCACTCGAAGCCGGCAACCGTCGTCAGTCGGGGGATGATTTCCAATCGCCAATGATAGTCGTATCGAAGCGTGGTCGAGTATTCGGTCCTCCGGGCGTGAGGCGGTGGATTGGGCGAGTTCTGCAGCACGAAGTTGTACGGGACATCGCCCAACAGTGCCTTCAATCGGCCCAACGTTCGCTTCAGGATTCGTGCGAACCCCCGGCGTTGGTCGTCGCGAAGGGTCGCGAAGTCGTGCGCATGCGTCCTGGGGCAGATCAGCAACTCGAACGGGAACCGCGAATCATATGGGGCCCACACGACGAACCCGTCCGCCTCCTCGACAATACGATCTCCGGATCGCTGTTCGCTCAGAAGAACATCGCAGAATAGACATCGGTGATTGCGCGCGAAGTGAGACCGCCCACGGGCGAGCGCGTCGCGAACGGCCTGAGGGACGATCGGGGTGGCAATGATCTGCGAGTGTGGGTGGAGCAAACTGGCGCCGGCCTGGTCGCCGTGATTCTTGAACAGCAGCACGTATTGGTGATCGGGGTTTTCCATCAGCGTCAACAGGCGAGAAACGTATGCATCGACGACATGCTTGACCTGATCTTCCGAGAGATCGGGCAGGTCCCTGTTGTGATCGGGTGTCTCAATGACGACTTCGTGCGCTCCGAGACCGTTCATACGGGCAAACAGACCTTCGAATGATACGCGAGCGAGGTCGTCGTACTTTTGTAGGATCGGAAAACGATTGGGGACCACCCGGATTCGCCACGTTCCGTCGTTGGCATCGACGCGGTAAACCTCGGATGGAGTCATGCTTTCGTTACCGGGGCAGAACGGGCAGTTCGACAAGTCCTGAACCTCCGGCTTGTCGACACGGGATGGCAGGTAGTCGGAGGGACGCTTGGCGCGCTCGGGGGCGACAATGACCCATTGATTGCGGACGGGGCCTTTTCGTAGTTCGGGCATGATGTCCCCCCAGTTTCGCAGTGCGACCGGGCTTTCGTAGATTTGCTCCAAGAAGACCCTGGTTCGAGTCACGATGCAAGCATACGACAACCGGGCGTGTGCACCCACTTGCCATCGCTGCAGCCGGAGGAATCGGAGCGGCCCTTGGCCGCCTTCCGCCGACGTTGCCTGACCTCGGCAAGCCCAATCAACCATGCCCCGTGAGACGACTTGCTGGTTGAGTCTTGCGATGCGCGCTGCAGCGCAGGCCGTGATCATCGGCTTCGATGCAAACGGCCGGCCGGAGGACCGCCCTACCGGTCGGCGGCCAATCGGCGAAGCTGGATCAGACCGCGTCCGCTGGCGCCATCGACATACACGTCGACTCCTTCCTCGATCACATAGTGGGCAACATACGCATCTTGATACGCCACCGTCTCCTGATGAAGCAGCTCTTTCCGGAATGCATCTCCCGCTGCTTCGTGGAACGGCAGATAGAGGACCCCACTTGCGACCATGTCCGCATAGAAATGAGTCCCGTAGGAGAGTTCGGGTGCAAAAGCTTCGGTTGCCATCTCGACGATTGCTGTTGCGCTGGAGATCTCGCCGTATTGGACCGGCACCCCGAGCTGTGGGTTGGATGAGGCCCAGCGTCCTGGACCGATGAGGATATACGGTTCCTCGTCGATCTCGTCGTTGATCCTGCCGACGGTGCGGGCGATCGTGTGTGCCTTGTCCCATCGATACGCTGCTGGATCGACGAGTACGATGTGGCGAAGACCCTTGCACACGCCATTCCCAAGAACCCGGTGGCAATCGAGAAGTGTGTGGTTCTCGGTGGCATCGGGGAGGGTGACGTGACTGTGCTCCGGGCGGCCGCCCAACGGTCGAGCTTGAAGCAGGAAGAACAGAGGCGAGGCCGCTTCCGAAGCCTGAGGACTTGAGAAATCCAGGGCGAATTCGACATCGACCGGAAGCTCGAACAACTCCTCGAGGGACTCGAGGAGCTGACGTATCAGCGACCCAAACGGCATCAGCGACACACCCTCGATCAGGCGCGAGAAGGATGCGACCAACCTTTGCTCGCCGGAGAGCACAGCGACCGGCGCGAACGGCTCGGAGATCGTTCCGTCGCCGTGGACGATCGAGCAGATTTTCGTAAGGAGCGGATTGTCGAGTTGGTTGAGCTGACGTTGGACAAGCCCTGCGCCGGCGATGTCGAGGACATCCACCGTTTCTTGCGAGTTGCGAACGATGGTGTCGGCATCAATCCCCTCCGGTCTCAAACCGGGAAGGCGCGGAGAGAAAACGCGTGCGTATTCCCGGCCCACGGCACGTGTGCCCGTGCCGACGACAAGTCGCACGATGCCATCTTCGGGGGAGAGACGAGAACTCCACGGGTAGAAGTTGCGAGAAAACGCAACGCCGCCGACGAGCGGGTAGAACCATCCGTGGCTGTAGGAACTCCCGATCATGTTCTGGATGAGAATGGCCATCCCTTCCTCTTCCCAGTCCAGATGGTGCCGTTTCCGATACGCACGGGCATTGCGGCCGAACGTCGAGGCGTACACCCGCTGAATCGATGCAACAAGCTGCGAGAGGCGTTTGTCGAGCGGACCACGGTTGGAAAGGAATTCGGACAGATAGATCCCGGCGAACGAATGCTCTGGATCGTCTTCCATGACCGAGGAAGAACGCACCACAAGCGGACGCTTCTCGCTCTCCAACAGCTCGGCAAGCGCGCCGAGCCACCGGCTGGGGAACGTGGCCGCCGCAAACCGCTCGGCAACTTCCTCCAGCGAGAGTTCTTTGCGGCACCCAGATCGGATGGTCTCGTCCAATGCGTTCGCGGCGATGAAATCGTCGAAGATCTCTGTGCTGAGAACGGTGGAGGACGGGACATGAACCAAGTGCTGATGTTCGGTCAGCGTACCGCCTTGCGCCATGTGGTCCATGACGAACAGCAGGCCGCGAGCCTTGCCGCCGATGTCGCCGTCTCCAATCAACCGGACGCCGTGAGGGAGATGGTCGTCGGAGAAGCGATAATGTCCGTCGGCGGTGCGACCGTACCCATAGAATGCCGACAAACGTGCCTCTGGTTCGGGGGAGCGGTCTTGCGGGGATGCGTGTTCATGCGCCAAGAGATGTCTCCTGTTCTGCTGTGGCCAGCTGAACGGCGAGGATGGTCTTGGCATCGGCGATCTCGCCGGAGCGCACCATCTGCAACGCCTGTTCGACCGGGAATATCCTGCACGTCGGAATCTCATCGATCCATCGTTCGGCGACATGATTCAGCGATCGCGCAATGAACAACGTCAGCCATTCGTTGCTGAATCCTGGCGATGATAGGAAGCGAAGACACTCGCTCCAGGTAGCCGCCTCATATCCGGTCTCTTCAAGGAGTTCGCGTTTTGCACATTGCAGCGGCGTTTCTCCGGGATCCAGCTTGCCGGCCGGAATCTCCCACAACTCGGAATCGACGGCGTAGCGATACTGGCGAACCAGGATCATCGAGTGCGGATCTCGCAGGGCAAGAATGCACGCCGCGCCCGGGTGAACGACGAACTCCCGGACGGCACGGCGTCCGTCCGGGAGTTCCACTTCGTCCACCCGCAATTCGAGCAGTCTGCCCGAGAATACGGTTTGCTCTCTGATCGTGCGCGGCCTATGCAGCGTTGTATCCTTCATCGAGTGCCTGCGTGTTTACAGCGACGACCTTCGCTTTTCCGCTGTCCTCGAATGCCTTCTTCATCGTCTTCTTGAGCGTTTCGAGCGGGACGATCGAGGTTGCTTTGACAAGCGCGCCAAGAGCGATCATATTGATCGTCCGTGCGTTCCCGATCTTGGCCGCAAGGTCGTTCAGGGGAACAGAGACAATCTGAACATCGGATCGCCCGATCGGCGACTCGATGAGCGAACTGTTGATGAGGATGGTTCCACCGGCCGCGACCTGATCCGCGAACTTCTCCAGTGACGGACGGTTCATCGCCACCAGTGCGCTGGGTTCGTCCACAATTGGCGAGCCCACCTGCGAGTCCGATGTTACCACGGTGCAGTTCGCTGTCCCACCGCGCATCTCGGGGCCGTAGGAGGGAAGCCAGGTCACTTCCAAGCCGTGGTCCATCCCGGCCTGGGCAAGGATCTTGCCTGCAAGGATGACGCCTTGTCCGCCGAATCCTGCGATTACGACTGAGCGTTCCATGCTACCTCTACCTCCTGTCCACGAGATCCCCGAGCGGGAACACTTCGGTCACCACGTCGGCGATGTGTTTGTTGGATGCAATCGGAGACATCCGCCAGTTGGTGGGGCAGTTGCTCAGCACCTCGACAAGCGAGTACCCCTTTCCGTTGACCTGATTCTCGAATGCCTTCTTGATCGCTTTCTCCGTGTCGAGGATGCGCCGTGTATCGAACAATGCCTGTCTAGTGATGTACACCGGTGCATCGAGCTGGGCGATCATCTCCGAGAAGCGGATCGGATAGCCGAAGAATTGTGCGGGATCGCGGCCTGCGGGGGTGGTTGTTGTCTTCTGACCCACCAGCGAGGTGGGCGCCATCTCGCCTCCGGTCATCCCGTAGACCTGATTGTTCACGAAGATCACGGTGATGTTCTCGCCGCGATTCGCGGCATGAATGGATTCCGCCGTGCCGATGCTGGCAAAATCACCGTCACCCTGATACGCGAACACAATCAGGCTTGGGTCAGCTCGCTTGACACCGGTTGCCACGGCGCTTGCACGTCCGTGCGGTACTTGAATGGCGTCGCTTCGGTACCATTTGTAGGCGAACACGGCACAGCCGACGGGCGCGATGCAGACAGCTCGCTCGGCGATTCCGAGTTCGTCGATCGTCTTGCCGATGATCCGGGTGAGAATGCCGTGCTGGCACCCCGGGCAGTACGTCGACTTGGCATTGGTAAGGCTCTGCGGTCGGGCGAAGACTTTCACCATGTTTGCGGTCTCAACCTGCATGCTTCCTCACCTCGCTCAGGATGTCTCGCGGCGTGGGGACAACCCCCCCCATTTCGCCGTAGAACGGCGTTGCAGCCCGTTCGGCCACGGCCAATCTCACGTCCTCCCACATCTGGCCGGCGCTCATCTCGACGGTGAGCACCGTGGAGACCCTCGACGCGAGTTCGCGCAGGGGCTCGTACGGAAACGGCCAAACGGTGATCGGTCGGAACAGGCCGACCTTGAGCCCTTCCTCACGCGCCCGACGTACAACCGTCTTGGCGATGCGTGCCATGGTTCCGTGGGCGGCAATCACGAGGTCGGCATCGTCGGTCAATGTTTCTTCGTAGCGGACCTCGGCCTCTTCGATTTGCCGATACTTCGCCTGCAAGTCGAGATTCATCTGCTTCAGAACGTCCGGATCGAGATCGAAGCTGAGAATGATGTTCGGATCGCGCCCGCAGGCTCCGGTGGTCGCCCAGGGCTTGGCGGGGATCGATGCAGGGTCGATCGGCTCGGGAAGCTCCACCGGCTCCATCATCTGTCCCAGAAGTCCGTCGGCAAGAACCATCACCGGTGTTCGGTATTGGTCGGCCAGCTCGAAGGCAAGCATCGTCAGCTCGCCTGCTTCGGGAACGGTGGACGGGGAAAGGACGATCATGTGATAGTCGCCGTGTCCGCCTCCCTTGGTTGCCTGGAAGTAGTCACATTGTGACGGGGCGATGTCGCCGAGGCCGGGGCCGCCGCGAACGACATTCACGATGACCGCGGGGAGATTTGAGCCGGCCAGATACGAAATCCCTTCTTGTTTCAGACTGATTCCGGGTGAAGAGGAGGATGTCATCGTACGAACACCGACCGAAGCAGCCCCGTAGACCATGCTGACTGCGGCGATCTCGCTTTCGGCCTGAACGAATGTCCTGCCGAGACGCGGCATGTTTCGAGCCATGTGTTCGAGTAGTTCGGCCTGGGGAGTGATCGGGTAGGCGAAGTAGCACTGACAGCCGGCTCGAATCGCCGCTTCAGCGATCACTTCGTTCCCCCGTAAGAGTACGCGCTTTTCCATTGCTCCTCCTTGCCCTATGACCGGACCTGAGCCGGAACCTTCTGGCGGTAAACCTCGATTGCGATGTCGGGGCATGTCATCGCGCAGAATGCGCACCCGACACATGCAGACGGACGTTCCATGCACACGACGTTATAGCCGGATTGATTCAGCTCACCCGAGAAGCCGAGTACTTGTTGCGGGCACGCCGCGATGCAAAGCCCGCAGCCCTTACAGCGCTCTTTGTCAATTAGAACCGTTCCCCTTGGCATGACGACCCTCGTCCTCCCCTTTCGGATACAGCTCCTTGCTCAAGCGCTTGCTACGATGTTTGCGGAGCCGCGATAGATCATCATCGGCCTTCTGCATCCATTGCTTGAGCCTCTCCTCGATGAACGGCTCGCATGGATCGCAGTCGCGATCATGCTGAGGCTGAGCGCAAGGCGCATGTGATGTGAGCGCTCGATTCAGCTCTGTGAACCGTTGATCGAACAGATCGTTTTCTTGGGGCTGATGTGCCGACAGCACGACCACCCGCGCTTGCTGCTCGATGTCATAGGCGAGGACCCTGACTCGCACACGATGGCCAACTTGAAGATCGCACAGATCCGCCGACGGATCGCTCTCCGCAACGGCCGCGATTTGGCCGTTTGGCAAACGAACCCTGAAGGTGGAAGCGTCTTGCTCCGTGATCTCACCGGTGACAACCCTACCGATCTCCAACACCATACGTCGCCTTGGGGTCCTCTGCGTCTTGAGTTGACGCGTTCAGGCGTTCGCTATCCGGCTTTGGTCACGCGCCCGGACTTGATGCAACGGGTGCAAACGGAGAGATGCTTCCGCTTGCCGTCTACAAAGGCGTGAACGCGCTGAATGTTCGGAGAACGAACTCGTCTTGTTTTCCTGTGAGAGTGGCTGATCATATTCCCTGCCACAGGCCTCTTTCCGCAGATATCACATACCCTGGCCATCAGTTCACCTCATGAAGACTTGATCAGTATCGGTTCAACGTATGCCGGCTCAGCCGACATGATTTCGTCCTTGGAGAAGAGCTTCTGTCCCAGTACGCCAATCGCTGAAGCTGAAGGTGCTACCGCATCTTCCGATCCAAGCCTTAGCGGGACAATCCCCGTCTGCAAATCACTCTTCGCAAGCTCCAGAAGCTCATCACGGAGCCGCTTGACACCACTACCCCCGACTGTCAGAGGCCGTGACCGCTTCGCAATGCGGTCCATCAATCGCTCCCTTGTCATCATCTGGGTGGGTCCCAGGCTACGCCCATCATTGTACCATTGAACGTAGTACAACTCGCGGCGGCTGTGCACAACAATGCACGTGCGACCGCTCAGAGAGGTTCGCAGGAGGTATGCTTCCATCCCGTCCACACCGACAAGCGGGATGCCGAGCGATTGACACAACCCTTGCCCGGTGGCAAATCCGATCCGCAGCCCGGTGAACGAACCGGGGCCTCGGTTGACGCAAACCAACTCAATGTCACTCCTGCCCAAGTTGCTGGCCTCAAGAAGATCGACAAGCGCCGGCAGGAGTTGCTCAGCGTGGCACAAAGGATCCGTCATCGTGTGCTCGGAAACTGTCTCCGTTCCACGAACAACCGCGACACTCCCTATCTCTTCCGCTGTGTCAAATCCTACGGCCAACATCCCATGGGAATGGTAAGAGCCCGGGCGAGCCATTTCAACCGAGGACGGCCTCGGGCGGTATGAAAGGATGATCGAGTCGGTGCTCGATATCCACAAGATCGGCGCGGATCTGCTGCTGGAGTTGGTGCTGAGAGGAGAAGCGCTTATCAGTGCGAAGCCATGAAATAAGATGCACTTCGCAGAAAGATGGCTGAAGCTCTGGCCCAATTGGTGTCAGCAGGTGGATCTCGAATCTCTCCTCGACCCCATCGAATGTAGGACGTGAGCCGATGTACGCTGCGGACGGAAACCCTCGTTCCCCAACAAAGCACCACGCAGCATAAACCCCATCGGGAGGAAGGACTGTCTCGTCGGGAAGATGAACGTTGATGGTCGGAGCTTCGAGTTGCCGACCGACGCCATCGCCTCGAACAACCGGACCGGCGTAGACCGGGAATCGTCCGAGCAGTGCGGTTGCCTGTTCGATTAGCCCGCGACGAAGACAGGTACGGATTCGACTGCTGCTGATGGGTTCGCCGGCCAAGAGCAGCGCCGGGACCGATACGACATCGCCCGTTGGCAGCAACCTGCGAATCTCATCAGCATCGCCTGCACGCGCTGCCCCGAAACGGAACCCATCGCCAACAACCACGGCGGCCGCGTGAAGCTTGCGGACGAGGATCTCGAGGACGAATCGATCGGCATCCATGTCGCGGACAGCGGAGAACGGCACCGAGACGATTCGCTCTACGGTTTGGCGAAGCAGCGCTGCCTTGATCATGTTCGAGGAGAGAATGCAGCGCGGACGTGGGCTGCTGTCATCCGCAGACGCGAGGCATCTGGGAGGAATGTCGAATGTGAATACGATCGATCGCAGGTTCTGCTGATCGGCCTTGCGGCGCGTCTCGGCGAGCACCACCCGATGTCCAAGGTGTACACCGTCGAAATTGCCGATCGCCACGACCGCGTCCATACCGCCTCCCGTTTGTGGATCCTGTGGCTATGGTACTTGAAAGGCACCACCGATCCCTCAGGGCGCGGCGAGTTGAACGCATGGGATGCGGAACGGTACAATGCGAAAAACCAATGCGTGATGAACGAATTGCCGATCCCAATTACCATTCTGACGATGTATCCGAAGAAGAGATTCTGACGAATCTCCGCCCTTCCCGGTTGGATGAGTTCGTAGGGCAGGAAGATATCCGTGAGAAGCTCCGCATCTACGTTTGTGCGGCTCAGAAACGCGGTGAGCATCTTGACCATGTGCTGCTCCACTCCCCTCCGGGATTGGGCAAGACCACATTGGCTCACATTATTGCATCGGAGATGGGCGTCAATATCCGAGTCACGTCAGGTCCGGCGATTGACAAAGCCGGCGATCTGGCGGCGATTCTGACCAATCTTCAGCCGTGCGACGTATTGTTCATTGATGAGATCCATCGGCTACGGCGAAACGTAGAAGAGATCCTTTACCCGGCGATGGAAGACTCCAAGATCGACATTATCCTCGGTGAAGGACCCAATGCGCAGTCTCTCCGGATCGATTTGCCGCCGTTCACACTCATTGGAGCCACGACGCGCTCCGGGTTGATCTCCGCGCCGCTGCGGGATCGTTTTGAAGTCTCCTTCCGCTTGAGTTTCTACGGCGCAGAGGAATTGGCGGCGATCATTCGACGTGCGGGATCGCTTCTCGGTGTGGATGTTACGGCGGAAGGCGCGCTGGAACTGGCGACACGAGCTAGGGGAACCCCGAGAATCGCTAATCGTCTTCTCAAGCGAACGCGGGATTTCGCGCAAGTCAAGGGCGAAGGGAAGATCGATGCGGAGATTGCCCGGCGCGCCCTGGAAATGCTCAAGATCGACGAAGAGGGGTTGGATCAGTTGGATCGCGCCGTGCTGGGCGTCCTGATCGAGAAGTTCGGCGGTGGACCGGTCGGCCTCGACACGCTGGCGGCGGCGCTTGCAGAAGAGAAAGACACCCTTACCGATGTCGTCGAGCCGTTTCTCATTCAGAAAGGGTTGATCCAGCGGACGCCTCAAGGACGTATCGCGACCGAACAGGGATACGTCCATTTGGGGATGGAGCCTTCGAGATTCGGGCACAACAAGAACTCGTTGTTCGAGGATCTCTAGCGGCGGGCTAATTGGCGGGCGTTCTCGATGAATTCGAGGACCACACCTTTGAACCGTCTCCAGTCGAGAAGAAGAGCGATGATGATCCAGCCGAGGAACCAAAACGCAACCGCTCGTTGGTAGACAAAGGCGAAATACAGCGGAGCGGCGACCCACACCACCGCGAATGTCATTGTCACCATCTTCGAGCGGAAGTAGCTGATGAACACGGCGGCGACCGCCACATAGATGATGGCAACGGGAACTCGAACAAACCCCGCCAGCACCAGGTAGCAGAGGCCTCCGAGGACCATGAGCATGTCGAACGCAAACTCATGCTCTCCGATCCATGTCGGAGGTTTCTGAAGTCGACGGGCGACCCGGCCGTCAAATATGTCGGTGGTCCAGCCGATCATCGTCAACACAACGATGGCCGTCAGCGCCTCCGGCCCGACGAAACCCAGTGCAACCATCGCCAAGGCAAGCAACCCCCGCGATGCAGTCAGTATATCTGGCAGCCTTTGCATCACTCTCCCCCATCCTGCGACCATTGTAGATCTCCGCGAGGCGGCGGGCAAACGCAGATGTGCCTTCCGCCCCGCATCCGATCAACGATCGACGATCAGCTTGGCGGCCTCGCGCTGACCGGAGGGGCGAGGATCTCAGCCAGAATCACTGCGGTTCGTGGATCGCGTTCGAGAATGAGCAGCAGCTTCTTGCGCTGGTTGGAGGGGGTGGTCATGTCAGGTCCTCTCCGGCGGACGTCGTGCCACGATCCTGTCCGGCGAACCCATCTCTCATCCGGGTGTCGGCTTGGACATTCCGCATCCGGTAGTAGTCCATGATGCCGAGATGTCCGTTTCGAAATGCCTCCGAAATCGCTCTCGGAACCTCAGCTTCGGCTTCGACGACGGCGGCGCGGCGCTCCTCGACCAGGGCACGCATCTCCTGCTCGCGGGCAACGGCCATCGCTCTTCGCTCTTCCGCCTTGGCCCGACCGACCTTGAGATCCGCTTCGGCCTGATCGGTCTGCAGTTGGGCGCCGATGTTCTTGCCGACATCGACATCCGCAATATCGATCGAGAGAAGCTCGAAAGCGGTGCCTGCATCAAGTCCCTTGTTCAGGACAAGTCGCGAAATCGAGTCCGGATTCTCTAGCACTTCCTTATGAGAGGATGCCGATCCGATCGCGGAGACGATTCCTTCCCCCACGCGAGCGATGATGGTCTCCTCCGTGGCCCCACCCACAAGCCGTTCGATGTTCGCCCGCACCGTTACTCGGGCCGTCGCGAACAGCTGGATTCCGTCCTTGGCAACCGCACCGATCTTCGGCGTCTCGATCACCCGCGGATTCACGGACATCGCGACGGCGTCGAGGACATCCCTGCCGGCAAGATCGATCGCCGCGGCTCGCTGGAAGCCGAGTTCGATGTTTGCCTTGTCTGACGAGATCAGTGCGCGCACCAAGCGGTCGACGTTGCCGCCGGCAAGGAAGTGGGCTTCGAGATCGGAAACGGTCGGACGGAGCCCCGCCTTCCATGCTGCGATCATGGGTCCGATTACGCGGTGCGGATTCACCTTCCGAAGTCGCATTCCGACCAGAGTCATCGGACCGATCGGCACACCCGCGGCCAGCGCGGATATCCACAGAGCAATCGGGACGAAATAGAAGAACAACCACAGGATCAGCAGGACTACAGCTGCCAGAACGACGAGTGCGACTGTATTCACGATATCTCCCTTTTTCGAACCGCCTTGCGATAGCCATCATCCCGCGTGATCACGATCGGAGTCCCCTTTTGCAGGAATCCCTCTTCGCAGATCACATCGATGCGTTGTGCGCCGAACAAGCCGGCGCCGATCGGCCTCAAATCCGTCACCGCGACACCCACTTGCCCGACCCATTCAGGATTCGATGAATCGCCCCCTTCTTGCCCGCCTTTTGTAGACGCGTGCCCGGTGATCGCCGTAGGTAGGATCACGCCACCTAGCCTCAGTCGTGTCTTGGGAAGGCGGGCGAGAAGCACGAACACAACCACGATCGTGACGAAGACGCCTCCGATGACCGCGGCCACGGCAGTGAGCGTGTCCTGTGACCGGGTAAACGGCCCGGTCATCGCTGTGTAGAACCCGAGCCCGATCAAAACCAAGCCAAGCAATCCCGTCAGTCCGAAATCCACTGCGGTGAATGCGAACACTTCGAGAATGACTGCGAAGAAGCCTCCGAGAACAAAGGCAATCGACTCCCATCCCGCGAGGCCGACAAGGAAATTCGCCCAGAAAAACGCGACAAGACACAGCGTTCCGACAATCCCGAATACGCCGATTCCGGGGACCAGCATCTCAATGAACAGCCCGACGAGCCCGATGGTGATCAACACCGCCGCCAGCCATGGAACGGTGAGGGTGTCGACGATCTGATCAACGGTGCGTGACTGGAACTGGATCGTGTTCGCGCCGTCGAGGGTCTCGGCAGCGAGCAGCGCGTCGAGCGATCCCGCTTCCGCGGTGGCAATGCCCAGCGTGATCGCCTGCTGGGTTGTCAGGCTGAGGAGCTTGTCCGCCTCGATGACATCGGGAACGACCACGTCTGGATCCACCATCGCTTCCGCTAGATCGGTGGGCTTGCCGGTGGCTTCAGCGGTGGCGGCGAACAGCGATCGTGTTGCGGCGACTTCCTTCTCGGACGCGGTGATGACGGACGTCCCCTCAATCAGAACAGGTGCCGCGGCGCCAATGACGCCGCCGGGAGCCATGTAGATGGAATCACAGGCAAGCGCAAGAAGTGCGCCGGCGGAGAATGCTTCCCGATCGATGTAGGCGATTGTGCGGATCGTTGTATCGAGAAGCTGATCGCGGATGGTGACGGCCGCGTCGAGATACCCCCCCGGGGTGGACAGGACAAGGATGATCGCCTCGGCTCGCGACTCCTCTGCGTCAGCAATCCCACGCCGCACGTACGTTGTGCTCCCCCGGCCGATTTCACCGTCAATCGTGAGAACCCACACATCCGCGGATAGCGAAACGGCGATCCCCAACAGAAGCAAGACAGCGATTCCGAATCGTTTCATCATGCTTCCAATGTAGGAAAAACTGGTGACAAACACAAGTTCGGCCGGGCGGCAGGTGTTGCTCCCGGAACCATCCTGAGCAACCGGCTACAACTCCGACGTGCAATGCGGACAGCGGACAGCGTC
>CAZJLO010000018.1:10393-17996 GCA_964547105.1 uncultured Thermotogae bacterium | reverse complement strand
AGTTTCCCGATGATCGGCATGATCAGGTCGTTGATGAACGAGGACACCAGGGCGGCGAATGCCATCCCGATCAAGAAAGCCACAGCGATTTGCGGCAGATTCCCGCGAGTGATGAACTCCTTGAACCCCTTCAAGATGATCTCCTCCTTTGAGTACGAACCTCGTACTGCAATGTGGCCTACACAAAATACGGGCAACTCCCAAAGCGGAGCAACTCCAATCGGACGATCCCGCATGCCGCTCACGCGGATGAACAGGGTAGCCGCGTCGTCGCCCTTGCGCTCGGATGATGTAGGTAGCAAAGTCATCCAGGCAGTTGTGACCGGCGTGCACCGTAGCGCCACACGGGCTGGCGGGAGAGGAGAGCAAATGGATGGCACGAGAGGGATGCTTGTTGCAGTGGTGGTAGGAATCGCGTTGATTGCGGCGCTTGCGGCGTGGATGATCCCGGAACCGCCGCAACGAGCTGTGATCTCCATGGAGCGGCTCGATGTGGCAGTTCTCCCGTTCGCCAACAGCTCGACTTGGCCAAGCGCGGGCGAAACAGTTGGCGCAAGAACGCAAGCGCGTCTTGTCCAGGCGCCCGGCATCGAGGTGTACAGCCGCCACGATTTGGATGCGTTGTTGGGCGAGCAGGTTCTTGGGAAGATCGGCTCTCTCGATCCGGACACGGCGGCACGCATTGGATCCCTCATGGGGGTCGCCCGATTGATTGGCGGAACGATCTACAGCGTCCAGTTTCTCGAGCAGGAGACGACGATCTGCGAGTCATGGGCCGACGGTCAGTGCACGGCCTCGGTGTCGGCGATCGAACATTCCGTCCGCGTTCTTGCTCAGATCGAAGTGATTAACGCAACAACAGGGCGGATGGAAGCGGTGATCGACTCGATGGGAGAAGATAGCGTCATCGTGCGATCGGGTACGGTGTTCATCGGATACGATGCATTGATTGCTGCTGCGGCGGACGACATGGCCAGGGATGTTGCTTCGACGTTGACCGACACCTACACACGCGAGCTACGGTACGGACTGTTCCGCGATGTGGAACGGAAGCGAGACGGCTTGATCGGGCGTGACGAGACAACCCGGTTCTCGGCAACCGATGAGCAAGCTCAAGCCGACCTGGTGATTCACTACACGCGAGTCAAAGCCGATGATGAGATGATGATCATCTGGCTGGATGATGAGAATCGAGTCGTGAGCGAAGCTGTGGATGTTCTGCAACAAGGGGAATGGCGGTTGTACTCGCTCAACATCCACGGGCTTGCCGGCGGGCGGTACACGGTGGTGGGGATCCTGAACGGTGTGGCGGCGTTTGAAAAACCGTTTGTGATAGAACAATAGGCAGCCCGCACCGATTCGAAAGCGAGCCCGCGCAATGGAGAGTGATCTCAAGCGATGATGCGATGGATTCCCTACGTCTTGGCAGTGATGGCGGCATTGCTTGTCATCGCCGGCGCAGCCATCCGGATTCCGCCCCCACCCAGCGAAGAGTCCCTACCTGAATGGCTGATCCAAGCGGAATCACCCGCAGTCTTCGGAGGGGGCGATGCCGCTTACGGCTATGCCGGGTCGCCGGTGTATGATGCCACGGGAGAGATGAGAATTGCCTGGACACCGAGCCGGGGAGGAACAGTCGATTTCCGGATCGAGCTTGGCGAGGAGATCGGGACGTTCACTCGACCCTCCGCTGTGTATGGCTCGGCATCCCTCGATACGGAATCTCCCGTGTTCGTAGAGCGGAGCGTCCTTGGGGGGACCGGGCTGGGCCTCATCCCACTTCCCGTGACGCATGCCCTGCTTGCCGGGGAAGCCCGATTCGAGATCGTTGCGACATCCGAGAGCGGCGCGGGCGACCCGGAATCGATCCCCGGGTGGTGGATGGTCGCAGATGCGCTTCGGAGAAACGATGGTGCCATCCGCCAGTCCGGCCTGATCTACAGCCCGCTTCTTCGCGATCAATCGGGGTTCTCCGATGCAAGCCGAACCGAGGCGACCTTGATTCTTGGCGATGCTGAGCAGCCTTTTCTCCAGGTGGTGTTCACCCAGGTTCGTGTCGTTCAATCTCCGTCGCGCAAGACGCCCAACCCGCCAATCACGCCCTAGGCGAACCGTCGGTCGGATTGGATATTGGCTGGTTGAGGGAGGATTGCTGGGCGTCGATGTTCTCTCCCCCGTCGGCCTCGTAGGGCGGGGAATGCTGCTCCGATTCGATGATCGCGTCGATTGCGTCGAGATCGCGAGTCGCCTTGCGCGACCGGGCCGGCCGCCGCCAGCGCCGCCGTGCTTCGAAGTAGTCGGCTGCCTCGTCCGCCACGCCAGCCGCACAGACAAGCAACAGCCGATCGCCGGGGCGGAGCCGTTCGACGCCGGTGGGGAGGATCAACGCATTATCAAGCGATCGGACGATGGCGCCGATGATGAACGAGTGCCGCTGCCGGCGGTCGGCGTAGATCTCCTGGATGGTCTTACCGGCAACGCGGGACTTCTCGACAACTCTCACGACAACGACCGTCCCGCGACCCGAAGCGAAATCGACCAGACGGCGGATATCCGGCCGCTCGATCTCCAGAAGAAGCTCATCGAGAAACAAGGATGTCGTATCGATGATCGTGGATACCCCTGCTTGCTCGTACGCCGTGCGGTATTGGGGGTTGGGCATTCTGGCAATGACCCGTGAGGCCCCGGCACTACGTGCGAGGATGGCAAAGGCCAGATTGTCAGCGCTCTCTCGCAGCAAACCGACGGCGACGTCGGTTCGGCCGATATCCGCTTCCTCCAGCAAGTTGATGTCCGTGGCATTCCCGCAGAGGGCGATCACGCCAAGCGAGGATGCGGCGAAGTCGCACGCTCCCTGATTGAGGTCGATGGCAACCAGTTCGTGACGGTGGGCAACAAGCTGGGAAAGAAGACGACGTCCCGCCAACCCCAATCCGGCAATGACGATGCGCAACGGAACCTCCTATCGTTTCCAGGTGCGACGTGAGAGCAACAGGAGAAGAGGAAGGATCTCCAGCCGCCCGGCGATCATCGTGAGAATGTACCACAGTTTTCCGGCCGGATTGAATGAAGCGATTGCCTCCCCGGCCATCAGGCTGGGGCCGACGTTGCTCAGAGCCGATGCCGTCGCGGAAGCGGAGGCAAGAGCTCCGCGGCCGGTGAGCATCGCCGTGATCAGTGAGCCGAGCACCAGGTAGACCGCCCACACGAACGACACCACGGCCGTCCGTTCCATGTAGGACTGGCCGATGACGGCACCGTCGTGAATGAGCATCGAGCTCTCGTGAGGCGTCCGGGTCGAGCGCCGCAATTGATGCCGGGCAAGACGTGTCAAAAGAGCGATGCGAAGGACTTTCAACCCCCCCGCCGTTGACCCGATACATCCGCCGACGATCGTCAATGCGAGAAGGACCAACCGTCCCGCATCGGAGAACCAGGGATCGGCAAGGGCTCGTGTCGAGAACCCGGTGGATGTTCCGATCGAGACAACCTGAAATACGGTCTCGCCCAGTTTTCCCAGTGCGCTTGCCTCAGATGTTGCACCGGCGCCGACCCAGACAACGATTCCCGCTCCAGCCATTATCAGGATCCAGAGGCGAAGTTCGCCGTTTCCAAACACACGCCGAATCCGACCGCGGAGCAGATTCCATAGAAGAAGGAAGCTTGTTGCTCCGAGAAGCATGAACACCACGAGCGTCGCTTCGATCGCCGAAGCGTGCTCATACCCGGCGAGTCGGAAGTAGCCGATGTTCGCATCGTGAGTTGAGAAACCGCCGGTGGAGACGGTGGTGAGTGCATGGGCGACCGCGTCAAACGGGGACATCCCTTCGAGCCACAGCACCACTCCGCATAGGATGGTCATGCAAACATAGAGCAGCCACAGCTTGCGCAGCGATGCGAACAGTCCCGGGGAAAGCCGCTGGGCGAAAGCGGTGTGCGCTTCCACTGCGAGCAAGCCGTGGGACTCGCCCCGGAGGGCGACGGTCAGAAAGAGGGTGAAGATCCCTAGACCGCCGACCCATTGAGTCATCGCACGCCAGAACAGCAAGCTGCTCGGAAGGCCGTCCAGTCCGCGAAGCAGCGTCACGCCGGTTGTCGTCAGCCCGCTGACGGCTTCGATCAGCGCGTCGAGATACGAGAGATCGAGCGCAATCCAGTAGGGAAGAGCCCCAAGCATGGAGAGGCCGATCCATCCGATCGCGGCGACGGCCATCGCGGTTCCCGCTGAGAGCCTGTGCGGGCGGAAAGCGGAGAGAAGGACAACGCCAACCGCGGCGGCCGATGCTGCCGGTATCATGTAGATCTTCATCGGGAAACGGACTGTCTCCGCGAAGATGGCGCTGACGAGAAGGGGAAGCGCTTGAAGCACGGCGAAACCGAGGCAGACAATGCCCAAGTAGTGGAGGACGGTGCTGACGCGCTTGATCGTTGTTTCCTGCACGAACATGGGGTTCATTATAGACGGTTGGGTCCCGTGAACACTCGCCGCGGTCGGCACCGTCGGCCGCTCATTTGGCTGATCCGCCAAGGAGGTTCTGATGGATAATCCTGTACTTGATGCGCTTCTCGCTCACCGCTCGATCCGGCGCTACACAGCGGAGACTCCTACGGACGAGATGATTGAGACAATCGTCCGCGCCGGACAGCGGGCGCCGTTTTCCGGGCAGCTGGCCAGCGTGGTTCTTGAGTGTGACGCGCGTCGCAACCCGTGGAACGCGCCGTTGTTGTTCACTTTGTGCGTGGATATGGCGCGAATGGAACGAGTGATGGCCAAACGGGACTGGTCGGTGGCCGCGAGCGACCTTCCCACGTTGTGGTTTGGAATTCAAGACGCATCGTTGATGGCACAGAACATGATCGTTGCGGCGGAGAGTCTTGGGCTTGGCACATGTCTCCTTGGAGCGGCGCCGTTTATGGCGAAGACGCTCGCTTCGAGGTTGAGTCTTCCTCAGCGGGTGTTTCCGGTCGTGCAGCTGACGGTTGGCTACCCCGATGAGATGCCGCCGACACGTCCCCGCTATCCGTTGGATGTGTCGCTCCACCACGGAACCTACCGCATTCCCGACGACGCGACGATCGAGCAGGCGATGCGGGAAATGGATGAAGGCTATCTGGCCCAGGACTACTACCGCGAGGCCGGAGCGATGATTCCGCTCTCGGCGAATCGAGAGGAGACCTTCACCTATGCCGGCTACAGCTGGACCGAACACATCTCGCGCAAGTGGGGGCAGTGGATGACTGATCCGGCTGAGTTGACGGAACCCCTGCGACAGCAAGGGTTCCGTCTCGGGGATACCGACGAATCGATCAGCTAGTCTAGCCGGTCAATTCGGTTTCTTCGTTGATTGCCTGTGCCGTGGCGCGGCCCCGCTTCTCGTTGACCCAGAGAAGCAGCAATCCGCCCAACAGCAGGAATCCGATCGGGACGAACAGCGCGTATCGATGCGCCATTTGCTCGGCGGCAACCAATGTCTGGCCGCCATTTTCAATCCAGATTGTTGCCTTGGCGGCGATCCAGCCGAACAGCCACGGCCCGATGAATGATGACGTTCGTCCGGTTACGGCGAACAGCCCGTAGAATTCGGTCGCCTGTTTGGCCGGGCTAAGCATGCTGACAAACGAGCGGCTTGCCGATTGCATACCGGTAAGAGAGAACCCGGCGACGGCGCCGAGAATGAAGAACACGAGCGTAGAGTGGGTGAAGAACAGTACGATGACGACACCGAGCAAAAGGACGAGCGATACAAGGATGGCTCGTTTCGCCGAGGCGCGGTCCACCAGGCGTCCCATGACATACGCTCCGGGGATGCTCGCCACCTGGACGATAATCATGAACAGAATGAGGCCGATCTGCTCGAGGCCGAACAAGACGCCGCCAAGAATCGCGGCGAAATTCATGATGGAGATGATGGCATCGTTGTAGATGAGAAACGCAAGGAGGAACTTGCCGAATTCCTTGAACGAGCGAACCTGGCGCATCGTCCGCCCCAATCGCCGGATCGGATACGTCAAGTAGGTCTCTCCGGCGGGAAGCTTGGACGGACTGCCGTGCCGGCGAACGACAAGGAACAGCGGTGCGGCGGCTACGGCGAAGAAAACAGCGGTGAGGGGGAAGGAAAGCCGGGTCATCGTTGCACCGGGGAATAGCTGCAACAGCAACAGAACGATCACAAGGCAGACGATCCCACCGGCTGAGCCGATCGCCCATCCCTTCCCTGAAACGCGCCCGATCTCATCCTGCGAGGCGATCTCGGGCAGCATTGCGTTGTAGAAGACTTGAGCGCTTCGGTAGCCGATTTCCGCGAGAATGAATAGGATCATTCCCAGCACGATCTGCCCACTGGTGACGAAGTACAAGGCGGCGGTGAACAGGCATGAGAGGGATGTGTAGAGCAAGAGGAACTTCTTCTTCGATCCGGTTACATCAGCTAGAGTTCCGAGAAACGGCGACGTGATCGCAACAACGATCATTGCGATTCCCAGCGCCAGCCCCCAGTACCACGAGCCGACCGCGCCACCGACGACACTCTGCTTGAAATACGCGGAGTAGACGGCCAGCAGAACCACCGCTGCATAGGCGGAGTTCCCGAAGTCATACATGTACCAAGCCCAACGCTCACGGCGGGCGACACGCGCCGTTCCTGCACTAGCACTCGTTGTCATAGTCCGAAGAAAATACCCGGACGGCGTACACGGAATCAAGACCCATCGATTGCGTCGGTCGGCGTCCGTCTCTCCGGCGCCCATGGGTACAGCGCCGCGTCTTGGGCTGCCGCACGAACGTCCGCATCGTCGGAGAACACACCGCGATGGCTTTCGGGAAGAAGATGTGCGATGGCCTGCATGATGACCGAACCGATTCCATCGAGTTCGCTCCGGCGCTCGCGTCCTCTTCCATTTGCCTCGAATGGTCCAATGACGTCCCCGAAGCGGATGGTGACGGTGGCCCGACGAAACCGGCGCAACATCGCGAAGATGTTTGTCATCCCATCGATCCCGACGGGAAGGATCGATGCGGCGGTGCGCGTCGCGAGAAACGCCGTTCCCGGCCGAGCCGGGCGTAAGACGCTGGCCCAGCTGCCGCCTTCGGGAAACACGGCGACGCGGCCGCCGCTGTGGAGAAGCTCCTCCGCGTGTTTCAAGGCGGCGCGTGCACCAGTGCCGCGGCGGACGGCGTAGTAGCCCCAGATTCTTGGGATCCAGCGGATGGCCCGCGGAGCGTTAGGCAGCTGGGAACCGCCGAGAAACTCCAGCTGTCCGGGGACGGATCGAATCATCACGACGGGGTCGGCAAAATGGAAGTGGTTGGCGACAATCAGGAGAGGACCCGCCGAAGGGACTCGGTCCGCTCCTTCGACGCGTAACCGGATCAGAAGCTTGCATAGGATGTTGATTCCGAGTCGGAGGAACATTCTCCGTATCCGATGGTGGGGGATGCCGCGAGGATCAGGCGCAGTGGACATGGTCGTTCGTCTCCTCGTTTGGATCTGCAGCTGCGGGGACGGAACCGGCACGGCACCGATCCGACAGCAGACATTGGCGCACGGCCTCCAGGTTCTCGGCGCGTTGCCAGGGAACGGTTTCGGGGATCAGATCGGCGGAC
>CAZJLO010000018.1:8833-10383 GCA_964547105.1 uncultured Thermotogae bacterium | reverse complement strand
GATCCGGCGGATCCCGGCGGCGTGTGCGGCAAGGGCATCCAAGTGCGTATCTCCGACCATTGCAGCGTTGTCCGCTTCAACGTCAAGCTGTCTCATCGCGGCGATGAACCCGTCCGGGGCCGGCTTGGCGGGGACATCATCCCTGGAGAAGACGGCGTCGAATTGCAGTCCTGTAAGGTGAACCACCGCTTCGACGTTGTTGCGGGTGTTGTTCGACACGAGACCGCACAACACGCCCGCAGCCCGCAAAGCGCGGCAGAGCGCGGCCGCGCCATCGATGATCGAGCCTTCCGATACACCGCGGGATTCATGTTCGCGAAGGATCTCCAGTGCCGCTTCTCGGCGGCCGTCGGTGAGCCCCATGATCTGCTGGAGAATGGGTTCGCCCGTGTAGCAAAGCCCCATTGCATGACGGATCGACCGCCAGTCAATCGGTGCGTTCCAGAGCGTTCCGTCAAGATCAAAGAGAACCGCGTTACGAAGCATCGTGCCGCCAATGGTACGGCGTTGGCGGCGAGTACACCAGCGAGACGGCGCATTGCTCACGGTGAGAACTAGGCTACAATCCTTTTCAATCCGAGACGAAGACAGGGTGGTGGAAGAACGGTGTGTGGGATCTTCGGGATCGTCGTGCAGCAGGAACAGGAGCTTGGCAGGACGCTGCTGGAAGCATTGCGTCGCCTGGCGTATCGGGGATACGACTCCGTTGGGTGCGCGGTCATCGATCAGGCGGGACGGGTCGATCTGCGAAAAGATGCGGGCAAGATTGACGATGTGAACGACCGGCTCCACTTTGCCGACATGGTCGGCGTTCGCGGGATCGCGCAACTCCGGTGGGCCACGTTTGGCGCTCCATCTCAGCTCAATGCCCAGCCCCATATTGATTCCGACGGCGACCTGGTCGGCGCGCACAACGGGAACATCGTGAACCACATGTCGTTGCGCGAGCGATTCATCGAATCCGGGCTCACCGTTCGGGGAACGAACGACGGAGAGAGCTGCGTTCATGCCGTCGAGCAGTACGTCGATCAAGGACACAGCGTACAAGCCAGCATCCGAAAAGCATCACGTGATCTGGAGGGGGACTACGCATTCATTGTCGGTCGAGCCGGATCGACGAGCTCCGAGGACGCGCTGCACGTGATCAAGCAAGGTTCGGGACTGGTGATCGGAGTTGGAGACGGGTTCTGCTGCGTCTCATCCGATCTTCCTTCGATTCTCCCGTTGACCGATCGAATCGTCCGCGTGCGTGACGGGGAGATGGTGACGCTGTATCACGACCGGTTCGAGATCCGTCGCGTCGAGGACGGAGCGGCAGTCGATCGCAAACCGGAGCGATTCACGGAAGGAATGGATGCTGCCGAAAAGGGCGGCTATGAACACTTCATGCTCAAGGAGATCCACGAGCAGCCGAAAGCGGCGGAGGAAATGCTCCACTGGCTCTCCGCCTCGCCGCACGTCGATCCGTTTTTGTCCAATCTTGTCGCGGCGCGCCATGTCTATCTCGTTGGCTGTGGAACAAGCTACCACGCATGCGTGTTGGGGGCGGC
>CAZJLO010000018.1:0-8733 GCA_964547105.1 uncultured Thermotogae bacterium | reverse complement strand
GAGATCAGCGTTCCGGCCACGAAGACGTTGCTGAATCAAGCGCTTCTGTTCTACTACTTGGCTGACCGAGTACGAACGACCGGCCCGGGTGAACGCTGGATTGACGTACCGTCGAAGATCGAGCAGACCATCCGTCAGACCGATGCGTTTGCCAAGGAAGTTGCGGCGCTGCTCATGCCGTTTCATGAGATGTACTACTTGGGCTATGGCCTCACTCTGGGAATGGCGATGGAAGGTGCGCTCAAGTTGAAAGAAGTGAGCTACGCCCATTGCGAGGGGATGCTCAGCGCCGAGTTCAAGCATGGACCGTTGTCGGCGGTGTATGACGGCTACCCCGTTGTGTTTGTCACCGCGCCTGACGATGCACGAATGATGATCAACCATGTCAATGAAGTGACATGCCGCGGTGGGCGGGCGATCATCGTTGGGAGAGATGATGAGCTTCTTCGGAAGAACGCGCACGACTATCTTCCTCTTCCCGAGGCGAGCCATGAGCTTTCTGCGATCTTGGCCGCTGTGCCGCTTCAGCTCATCAGCTATTACTTGAGTGTAGCCAAGGGGCACAATCCCGACTTCCCACGGAACCTGAGCAAGACGCTGACGGTGGACTAACCGATTTCGTTGATCGGGAGGAAGAGATCATGATGAACCACCGATTTGCAGCCGCCATTGGATGGGCGTTGATTCTCCATGTCGCCCTGCTGCTTGCGGGATCATCTTCGGTGGCGGCGCGAGACACCTCCGCTCCCGTTTTCGGCCTTGGCGGGTCGTTCGTCGGGGTTCTGTCTATCGACGACGGTCCAGGGTCGCTGCAGTTGGACGACGCCGTCTTCCCGGCGCTTCCCGACCGATGGATGCTTTCGGGAGGTTCGTGCCGGGGAGGCGTCGTTGGAGGCTGGAGCCTTGGTTGTGTGGGCTGGGGAGCTTCGGCGACGATGACCTCGGCGGACGGGCTCGCCTCGCTGGAGGCCGGCGCCGGCTTCGGGGGGCTCGATGTGGGAGCGGTGTTCGCTGGAGATGAGCGGTCCTTCGTAACGGCCGGAGCGGTATTCGGTGGTGGAGCCGCCGGGTTGATGGTGAGGGTCGGTGACGGAACAGAAGAGATCCTCCCCGGTGGCATCCTGCTCGGAATGGAGCCGACCGTGCGTACTTCGACAAGCGCGTTTCTTTCTGTTGCTCCGTATCTCAGTTTCCAGGTTCAGCCGATTCGGGCATTGGGTTTCGAGCTGCGCTTCGGAACCATGATCGAGCTTGCCTCGATCCACTGGCACGATGAACCATCGCCGTGGAGCTTGCCCGAGCTTCGACTCGATGGGCCCTGGATCACGCTTGGCGCATCTTGGGGCTGGCTGGGGCGTGGCGGCGTGGCGTCGCAAGTGGTGGAACGGGTGGAACCGCTTGCGGTGCCGATCTCCAACGGCGCTATCCTGGTGGACAATGCGATCGGTGATATCGTGATCCGTTTTCAAGCGGCGCCGGATGCCCGGCAGATGGAGTTGCCGGGGATGATTCTCGGCTCGGCGACCGTGCGTGCTCCGGCGGAGATGGCCGATACGATCGGGATTGACGTGTTTGCGGAGGAAGATCTGGTCGGCGTGCGGAGCGAAACACCGGAGCGGGCCGGCGGATGGCGCGTGGACTACGACCTTCTTGTTCCGACCGGAACCCCACTCCAAATCGATCTTGGAATCGGGAATGTTCGGATCGTCGGGCTTGATGGCCGTTGTCAAGTCCGTCTGGGGGTTGGTGATGTCGATATCGAAACCGCCGCCGGAGAATCCCTCTTGGTTTCGGTTGGCGTCGGCTCGGTGACGATCGGAGACCTTCGCGCCGATGAAACGTCTCTCGCTGTTGAAACCGGGAATGTCGATGTCCGGGTCGCCGGAGACGCAAGCCTTGACATGACGGCCACCACCGGACTGGGGGACATCAACATCCTTGATTTCCCACAGGCGGTCACAGTCGTTCAAGGAACACTTGGTCACGATCTTCGAGCGACACTTCACGGACGACCGACGGAACGACAGCTGATCATCCGGGTGGGAGTGGGGAAGATTCTCATCGGAGAAGCGGATGGCGACGATTCGATCGATCCCAATGGGCGGGCCGTGAATCGCGATTTCTGACAGGCCAGCGAACCGCGGCTGCGACGCGGGTTGGCCGATACCGGGAGATGCCGACGCAGGCAGGAGGGGAGCTCCAGCCGCGTAGAAGGCAAGAAGTTGACACCCAGGGCACCGCTTGACTATAGTGGCGCCTGCGGGTCCATAGCTCAGTGGCAGAGCCGCCGGCTCATAACCGGCTAGTCCCAGGTTCGAGTCCTGGTGGACCCAAAACATTCGAATGAAGAAACTCTTTGTGTATGTGGACGGAACGGCTCGAGGGAACCCCGGCCCTGCCGCGGTCGGGATTGCCGTGGCTGATCATCGAGGGGAGTTTGTGGATGAGACCTCGTATGTCATCGGACGCACGACACCCGAGGTGGCCGAGTATCGAGCGTTGATCGAAGCGGCTCGCTACGTCATGAAGTACTCGCCAACGGCGGTTGTTTTCTTCACCGACAATCAACAGCTTGCCAACCACATCAACGGCGTGTTTGAAACGCGAAAGCCGAACCTTCGTCAGCTACTGGATCGGGCCCGAGATCTGCTCAACCAGTTTCCTTCTTGGCGGGTGAATTACGTCGATCCTGTGGCCCATCGGCGTGCTCCGCTTCTGGTCGAGCAGGCGTTTCACAACCGAGTTCAGGCGCAGCTCAGTCGAGAAAGGTTGGAGCTCGAACTCCTTGCCGCAATGGCGGACCTGGATGAGCAAGGCGTCCGCCGAGTGATTGAATTCGCCAACAGCCTGAGGGGAATCTAGCTGTGCGGATCGTTGTCCAGCGTGTCGCTTCCGCTTCAGTGAATGTCGACGGAATCGTCGTCGGGAGAATCGATGCTGGCGTTCTGCTTCTTGTCGGCGTTGCGTTGGGCGATGACCGTCAAGACCTTGCTTCGATTGCCCGGAAGATTGTCGAGATGAGGATCTTCGCCGACGAGAACGACAAGATGAACCGAGCTTTACCGGACATCGGAGGCGCTGTGCTAGCTGTGTCTCAATTTACGCTTCTTGCCGACACCCGTCGTGGGCGGCGGCCAGGTTTCGCCGGCGCAGCACCGCCGGAGATCGCCGAGCCGGTATTCGATGGCTTGGTGTCGGCGCTTCGGGAAACGGGTATCGACGTGGCGACTGGAGTGTTCGGCGCACGGATGGCCGTCACGCTGGTCAACGACGGACCGGTGACCTTGATCCTGGATCTTGATCCGCCCCCGGTTGAAGGCTAAACTTTCCTTCTTGATTGCCGGGTCAACTGAAACGGCATCGGGTTTGAAGGAGGCGTTGTGGCTGTACCTAAATTTCGAACGTCGCGTGCGAAAGGCCGTGCACGACGGACCCATCAGAAGCTGGTTGCGCCGGCCGTGATGGAGTGTCCGCACTGCCACGAAACAAAACTCCCGCATCGAGTCTGCCCCCACTGCGGGTTCTACAACGGCATCGAAGTCATTGCCGCCAAGAAAACCGGACCGTCCGAGTAGCGCGGACGGCGAAACGTGCTGACCTCAACCATGGACTGTTGTTGCGGGGACTAGGACGATTCGTCGTTCGCCCCTTTTTTCGCAGCTTTGGAAGCCGCCTTGGCTCGTTTTTTCTCGAGCTTCGTGATCGCCTTGATTGCGTCGTTCTGGACTTCTTTCCCCGGATCACTCTGCCCGATCCCTTCCTGGCGAGGCGTGGCAAGGCGATTCTCTCTCTCTCGATCGGCTGTGTGACGGCGCCGTTCGATGATTCTCATTGCCAAGACCCGTCCGAACTGGCCAACAAACCCCGCGGCCAGTACGGCAAGAACCCACTTCAGAACGGCCCATACATCTTCCCATGCCATGATGCTGGAATGGTAGGGAATGGATCGATAATCGGCAACCTTGGATGTCTGTGCCTGGTTGGGTTTGACGTAACCCCATGTAGAGCAGAGAATGGTAGCAAGAGTGGTGAGGATGTCAGAGACTAAAAACGGCGGCGCCGGACAACAGGATAGCAGAAGCCCGCGCGAACAGTGGCGGGAGATTCTGGCTGCGATCGATGATCGTATCCTGCGTGCCTGCCTTCCGAAGACATCTACAGACGTTACCCTGGATCCACAACACGTGTTTATCTCGGTCGAGAGCGAGTTCAAGAAGCAGTACTGCTTAAGGAAGATGGATGCGATTGTGAGTGCTGTTGCTGCGACGATCGGAGAGCGGGACGTGATGATTGGAGAACCACCTTTGGTGGAGCAGGCACGCGATGAGACCGCCGCCAGCCCGAGTCGCGCACACGCGCGAATCGCGGTCCTCGGGATCGGCGATGGCGGTGTGAATGCAATCGACCGCATGCACCATGAGCGGCTTCAGGGCGTCCGGCTTGTTGCTGTGGATACCGATCGGCAGGTGCTTAACCTGTCGAGGGCGCATCAGGTGCTGCAGATCGGCATGGACATCACGGGGGGGCGCGGCACCGGAGGCGACGAAGACCGGGGGCGCAAAGCGGCTCAAGAATCTCGCTGGGATCTCGCCGCCTTGTTGAAGGGGCTTGACCTCGTTTTCATCACCGCAGGATTGGGGGGGGGCACCGGAACCGGCGCCGCGCCCGTAGTTGCGGAATTGGCGAGAGAAGCAGGGGCGTTGACGATCGCCGTCGTGACCCGGCCGTTCGCATTCGAGGGAAATATCCGCCGCGCCCGGGCGGATCGAGGAATGGAGAGCTTGCGTTCGGCGGCGGATGTGCTGGTGGCGATCTCCAATGATCGGCTGATTGAGACGGCGGCAAAGGGACTTGCGATCACACAAGCGTTCGAATTAGCTGATGGCATTCTCTATCAGGGTGTTCAGGGAATCTCCGATTTGGTCACGGTTCGGGGTTTGGTCAACCTGGACTTCGCCGATCTGCGGGTGGTTCTCTCAGGCGCGGGGCAAGCGATGATGGGGATGGGACAGGGGAGTGGGGAACAACGAGCGGTTGCGGCAGCGAAAACCGCGTGCAGCAACCCACTTCTTGAGGCGGGCTCGATTCGGGGTGCGCGGAAGATCATTCTGAATGTTACCGGTGGAAACGACCTGACCTTGGGCGAAGTCACCGAGGCGGCAGACACGGTGCGGCGGTTCGCGGCCACCGAGTGTGACCTTGTCTTCGGCGCCGTGGTTCGCGACGATCCTGCAGGAGAGGAAGAAGTCCGGCTCACCGTTATCGCGGCGGATTTCGGTGAGCCGATCGAAGTGGACGAGCAAGGCGATCGCGGTGTCGGACATCCGCGAAAACGTGTTTCGGTCGACGAAGATCTCGATGTGCCAACCTATCTAAGGCGAAGCCAACGGGCCAAGGAATCCTCGTCATCTTCAAGTGACAAGCGGAGCTAGCAAGGTGCAAGCACAGATTCAAGGGATGGAATGGTCATGAGGATCCTGATTTGCGAGGACGATCTAGATATCGCGGAAATCCTCGACAGCTATCTGCGAGGGCGTGGGTTTGAGACCAAGGTCATCGCGCGCGGCGACGAAGCCGTCTCGATGTTCCGCTCGATCAATCCGGATCTGGTATTGCTGGATATCCTGCTGCCGGAGCTGGACGGATGGGAGGTCTTGGCCCAGATCCGTGAACTCAGCGATGTGCCGATTATCCTGATCACCGCACTCGGTCGCGTTGACGACAAGATCCGCGGGCTTTCAGGAGGAGCCGACGACTTTATCACCAAACCGTTTGTGCTTCGCGAGGTGGAGGCGCGAATCGAGGCGATCCTTCGGCGGAATCGGCCGCAAATCGGGCGGCTCGGCCTTGTCATCGACGATGTGCGCAAGTCGGTCACGCTCCATGGCGAAGAAATCCAGTTGTCGCCGAAGGAGTACTCGCTGCTGACGCTGCTAACCTCCGAAGCAGGACGCGTGTTCTCCAACGAGGAAATCCGCAATTGCCTGTGGCCGTCCGAACAATACGCATCCGAGCAGGACGTACAGAAATACGTCTATCTTCTGCGGAAGAAGATTGAAGTCGATCCGTCGGATCCGACCATTCTGCTGACGGTTCGCGGGTTCGGCTACCGTATCGGCGTTTAGAGCGGGTTGGCTCCGCCGCTTCATCCATCTCCGCGTTGAGGCGCTCAGATATCTCGGATATCGATGTGGAGCGGCGGGGACGGAAGGATATCGCCGTATGGCTTGACCATCGTGCGATACGTGAGGCGGGTGCACGGAACAAAACGGGGGATCTGCGCCAGAGGGTCTTCCTTGTCGTAGAACAGAGTCAGAATGGCGATTTTCTCCCGCGCGGCATCGAAGCGGATCTGGTTGACGATCCGCCGGAGAAACAGTTTCCCGTTGGGACCCTCACACAGTGGATCGAATAAGTGCCAGTAGGTGAGTCTCTCCTGCTCTCCCGGAATGTGTGGGAGTGGAAGGATTTTGCCGATCGGATTGACGAGAAGGCGGAGCGCCTTGAGCGGTCCGGGCATGCGGATCACGCGTGTCTCGTAGATCGACGACGTATCCCAGACACTGATCTGAGCGGCGGAACGGCTGTGCTCCATCCGGTAGATACCTCGCAGATAGCCAAGTTCGTCTCCGCGACGGTACGCATCCTCCAACCGGATCGGACGCATGTCTCGCTTGCCGATCAGCCTGTCGATGCGCTCGACCCCTTCGAGCCAGTCGATCCGGCGAACACCGGGGAGCGATGCGACGCGCCGCGGCGAGGGAAGGGTGAGAATCTCGTAGTCCCCGCATGGCTGGGCTCCCATTTTCACGGCGATTCTCATTGAGTCGTCATTGTCGGCCTTGATGTGTCCGTAGAGGAAGGCTGCGCCGGCTTCAAGAAATCGTGATTCGACTTCCTTCCACAAGTGGTAGAGACCGCGTTTCATGCTTCGTCGGTAGCCGGCCTCGCCGCGGAAATCGTAGATGTAGGCTGCCTTGACCGGCTCGCCGGAGACGAACATATCCTTGATGGCGAACGCCATGATGCCGACAAGCTGCCCCTTCTCTTCGGCGATCAGGACACTTCCATGGTCGAACAGGGAGGGGCGATAGAAGTATGTATCACGATCGATGAGGATTCTCAAGCCCGTTCCCTGAGGGCTTGCGGCCTCAAGATGGAGCAGGGCGTGATTGTCGGCTTCTGTTGCTTCGCGGATCTTGAGCATTGGCGGTTCGCCCCCTCGCGGTCACTCGAGGATGGTAACCACCTGAGATGCGATGCTCAATGCGCCGTGTTCATCGATTGCGGCGAGCGAGACAACAAAGGTCCCGCAATGATCGTAGGCGTGCGATGGCGATAGGATGTTCGTCGTACTCGAATCGGACGGCCGCCCGGATGTGACTGCTCCGTCGCCGAAATCCCACGCAAGGTGAACGATTTCTCCGGTAGGGCTTGGATCGTAGGCCAAGCTTGTGAACGTGATCGCGCTTCCGACTCGGACGGATGACTGGCTCATTTCAAACAACGCGATCGGGGGCGCATTGCTGATGGTGACCGTCTGCGAGCACGAGGTCGAGTCGCCGTCGTTATCGAACACGGTCAGCGTCACGGGATACGTCTTGCTGTCCGGGAATGGATGCGTAACCGATTCACCTGTTGCCGACGTTCCGTCTTCGAATGTCCAGAGCACCATGACGACTTCGCCATCCGGATCCGAGGCTTCGGCGGCAAACGTCACACTCTCAGCATCATCAGGAACCATGGGCGCATACGTGAAACTGCAGTGCGGCGGGCGGTTGGTGACGGTGATGGCGGTGGAAGCCATGGCCGAGTTTCCGGCCGTGTCTACGACTCGCAAAGAGATGCTGCGTCGCCCGTCTTCGTCAAATGCTCGGGATGCCGTGCACGCCGACCCCGCCAGCTCGAAGATGCCGTCTCCATCAAGATCCCATTCGTACAACTCAATGAGGCCGCCGCATGGGTCGATGGATTCGGATCCGCTGAACACGAAGACGGATCCGGTCGGAAGCTCGGTTTCGGAGGCGGCAACAGCCGCGTTTGGCGGAAGATCCGAGACGACGATTTCCTGCAGGATCGTTCGTGACGTGCCATCATCGTCCACCACGGTCAGCCCGATGGTGTAGGTCCCCGGTTGCTGATACTCGGCGACGATCTCCGCTCCGGAAGCCCTCTCGCCGTTGCCGAGCGACCATGACCAGGACTCGATCAGGCCGTCGGGATCCATGGAGAATGTCGCATCGAGCACGACCTCCTGGCATTGTGTCGGAGAGGGGCATGATACGGTGAAATTGGGGACCGGAGGCCGATTGACGACAAGCTCGACGGCTGACGGTAGAGACAGACCGCCTGCGTTGTCTTCGACTTGAAGTGTGATGAGGTGAGCTCCGCCGCCAAAAGAGTGCTGCGCAGTTGCCGCTCCGGTTTGGACCAGATCCACGTCACCGTCGCTGTCGAAGTCCCAGCGATACACAAGCGGCACGCCATCCAAATCGAACGAGGCCGAAGCATCGAGCACCGCAACATCGCCTTCCGTGATCGAGCAGGCGGGAACCGCGAACACCGCTACCGGGAGGAGGTTCCCGATGTTCAGGGACTGCGTGATCTGCGCCGAGGCGCCCCGCTCGTCGGTCACGGTGAGAGAGACCTCATAGGTTCCGCCTTCGGCGTAGCTATGTGCAACTTGCTGTTCCCGTGAGGTGATTCCGTCTCCGAAATCCCACAGCCACGACA
>CAZJLO010000017.1:30040-34122 GCA_964547105.1 uncultured Thermotogae bacterium | reverse complement strand
TGTGGTTCCCCGCCGACGGCGTTACGGGTAGCGCACATCTCTTCGCGAGCGTTGCCCGCCGAGAGCATCCTGATGTTCGCCGGAGTGGGGATGACCGAGACCTACCTTGGGGCCGGCACGCGAAGCCCGACGGGTGCCGATGTGCTGTATACATCGCTCGGCGATCGCTCGTTGCGTCGCCATCTGATCTACCACAAGCCGATGACGGAGCGATAGCGGATGATGGAGAGCTGCGGCCCATCTGGTGTGAGCCGCCCGTTTGCCGTCGCGATCAGCGCGGTCCTCGTGGTGCCTGCCGGTCGGACGAGTGACAAAGAAAGCGAGTTTGATTTCGCCTCGTCGTGCACGGCCGGGGCGTGGAGAGCCGTAGATCCGAAGAGTCACCACACGGTTCCCCGAAGCAAACGGGCGTCCCCTTGAACATCTGGAATCGCGCCCGAATTCACAAACGGTCACCCATCGACTGGAACAGTCCGGCGTACGAAGATGCCTGCGGCGCTTTCTCGGCCGGGGAATCCCGTCCACGCCCACCGCCGCGCTCATCGGATGTGCCGAGGCGTGAGGGTTCGGGAGTTTGCCGTGCATCCCGGTGTTGCGCTTTCATAGGTGTGCGGAGTTGGATCGACTCTCAACTCTGTTGCACCCTTGACGTCGGATGCCGACGGATTGCAGGTTGGAGCGAGTCTCGCACGGGATCCGTGCGCTGCTTGAAGCGGGTCGACTTGGGAACCCGTGTCGGTGCCGAGTACAGCGAGGACGGAGCCGCGTGGCGGCTGATCGGCGAGCACGAGTTTGCGTGGTCGGGCACGCCAAGTATCCGGATCATCGCCGACGGAAACCGCGCCCAGCGGCGCGCCGGCACCCTTCGATGAGGCCCTTGCTGATTAGGATGCAGAGCAGCCGATCCCACGGCAAAGGAGATCCGCAGTGAAGATCGTCGATCTCACAGAGGAACATCTGGACCTTTACCTGCTGTGCCTCGAGGACTGGTCCGACGAGATGAAGGAGGCCGGCGACCACAAGCGCCGCTGGTACGAGCGAGCCAAGGAAGACGGGCTGCGAGTGAAGCTTTCGCTCGACGGCGCGGGAGCGGTCGGCGGCATGATTCAGTACGGGCCGATCGAGGCCTCTTTCGCCGATGGGCATGACCTGTACCTCGTGTACTGCATCTGGGTTCACGGCTACAAGCAAGGGCGGGGCAATTTCCAGAAGCGCGGCATGGGAAAGGCGTTGCTCCAGGCGGCGGAAGAAGATACGCGTGAGCTGGGCGGGAGCGGGATGGCGGCGTGGGGGGTCGCCCTGCCGTTTTGGATGAAGGCGTCATGGTTCAAAAGGCAGGGATATGTCAGGGTGGACAAACAAGGGATGCAGGTGCTGTTGTGGAAGCCGTTCGACGACAACGCCGAGCCTCCCATGTGGATCCGCCGGCGCAGGAGTCCCAAATCGGTGCCCGGCCATGTGACCGTCACCGCGTTCAAGGCCGGTTGGTGCCAGGCACAGAACATCTCGTTCGAGCGGGCGAAGCGCGCGGCCGCCACATTCGACAGCCGCGTGGTGTTCGAGGCGATCGACACCAGCGACCGAGCAACCTTCCTGGAATGGGGGATCTCCGACGGCCTGTACATCGACGGGAAGGAGATCCGCACCGGCCCACCGCCAAGCTACGACAGACTGCTCTCTCTGATCGAGAAGCGGGTCACGAAACTGCCGTCACACTGATCCAACGTGGTCTAACTTGTTTGCTGCCAATTCTGAAGCTCGATGATGTTGTCTTCCGGATCGGTCGCATAGGCAAACAGGATTCGGCCGACGCCCTCGACCTCGTGCGACACGACTTCGCCGAGCACGCCTCCCCCGAGCTTCTTGATGATGTCGACTGCCGTTTCCACATCGTCGACCTCAAACGCGAGATGCCTTACCCCTTCGCGATTGGCGATCGGAGAAGACTTGGCTTGGTTCTCGGAGTACTGGAAGATCTCCAGCGTGGGGCCGTTTTTCCCGCATCCCGGAAGCAGCAAGTGCACCCCTCGGATTCGAGCGTCGCGAACGCCGGTCCCCTTCTCCAGCCACGAGCCGGACAGATCCCGGATCGGTAGCACGCGAACACACCCGAACGCCTGTTCATAGAATCCAGCAAGTCTCTCCCAGTCACGGGCGACGATATTCGTGTGCTTGTAGGTCGCGTTCATCTTGCCTCCCTCACAGCGTACGCCAAGCATGCAGCCAACTGGCGTGATGCCCCTTCGTTGGCATTGTGGAAGAGAACTCAGCACACTGAGTATTGTTGCTTGCAGGCCTCATCCGTCGCTCCGAAGCGTCTCAATTGAGAAATCCATGCTTGGCTTGCGTCTCACAGGTCTTGCAGGCGAAATGCGGCTTGTGTCATCCGCTTACTCGCTTGGGTCGATCAGCGTCCCATGCACCTTCTTCAACCAGTCGATGATCTTGATCTGCTGCGGACACGCCGCTTCGCACTGTCCGCACGCCACGCAGTTGTCGGCTCGCTGCTCGGGTTTCATGAACCGGTTGTAGCTCATCTTCCCGCGCTCGGGATCGTTGTACATGACGGAATCATTGTAGATCGTGAAGATGCGGGGAATCGCCACGCCACTCGGGCAGGGCATGCAGTACTTGCAGCCGGTGCAAGGAACCGGGATGAGCGTGCGGTAGGCTTCCCGCACGCGATCGACCACAGCCAGCTCCTTCGCCGACATCGAGCCCACGCTCGACCGGTCGGCGCTGTCCAAGTTTTGCTCTACCTGCTCCATCGTCGACATTCCCGACAACACCAGCGATACCTCGGGCTGATTCCACAGCCATTGCAGCGCCCAATCGGCTTGGGAACGCTTTACCGGAGCCTCGTCCCACGCCCGCGAGACCTGCTCAGGCGGCGTACGGGTCAGCGATCCGCCTCGTAGCGGCTCCATGATCACCACCGCAAGTCCGCGATCGGCCGCATACCTCAGGCCTTCCCGCCCCGCCTGGAATTCGATGTCCATGTAGTTGTACATGATCTGGCAGAACGTCCAGTCGTAGGCGTCGACGATCTGCTTGAACAGCGCCAGGTCGTCATGAAACGAGAATCCGAGGTGGCCGATCCGCCCGTCGGCGATCGCCCGGCCGGCCCATTCAAGCACGTCCACCTCTTGCAGTGCCGGCCATACCGTCTTGTTCAACCCGTGCAGCAGGTAGAAATCGATGGTATCGGTTTGCAGGCGCGCCAGTTGCTCGTTCAGGAAGTTGTCAAGGTCGGCCGGTTCCTTGACCAGCCATGCCGGCAGCTTGGTCGCCAACTTCACTTTGTCGCGGTAGCCATCCTGCAGGCAACGGCCGACAAAAGGTTCGCTCTGCTGCTGATGGTACGGCCACGCCGTGTCCACGTAGTTCACCCCGCGGTCGATTGCGGTGCGGATCATGCGCATCGCCAGAGGTTCGTCGATCTTTTCCGAACCGGCGCCGTCCAATGGCAGCCGCATCGCACCGAATCCAAGAGCCGAAGCCTTCCAGTCGAGCCGTCCGAAGGTGCGGTACTGCATCGAGAGCCCCCTTTGATAAAGCCGATTCGCTTCTCTTCCCGTGTCATCTGAGCCGAGCGCGCCACGGAGTGTGGATATCCATTGTCACGTGCTGGAGAAGGCCGCGTCAAGCGAGCGCGGCCGGCCACGGAGGACGGCCGCGGATACATCCACTGCTCGCGGGGTCACTAGGGAAGAACCGGCTCGCAGATATCGACGATGTGCTTCTTCTGGGGATGCTGGTTCGGATCGTTCAGATACAGCTCATAGCACAGGCGGCTCTCATCCGGCTTCACGCCGTTGTCGGGCATCCACTCCCCGATCAGCTTGTCCCACGCCTCGCCGTATTCGTTTGCGTCGATCTCCACGTGGGCCACCGCGAACCGTCCGCCAGGAACCTTCATCGCGTTGACGTGGCCGTCGACCGGCGTCCCTTCGGGGACCGTGATGCAGGCGTCGGAGTGCAGTTTCGACACGTCCACCGTCTCCGGACTGTCGTAGTACACCGCAAGCGTCTCCGTGCCCGGGAACTTGATCAAGCCCTTGGCCATCCCCCACGCGAATACC
>CAZJLO010000017.1:0-30030 GCA_964547105.1 uncultured Thermotogae bacterium | reverse complement strand
ATCGCTTCCCCGATCTCGGGGTAGGGACCGACATGGCGCACGCAAGCCACGTTCTGCTCCGGCAACTCCTTCACTTCGGCATCGAACTTCATTGCATACCACCTCCGTTTGGGTTATCGCAAGCGTAGACGAAACCCCACCGTGAGACTTCTCACATCTTGCCGTCCGCTTGACCGATCTTGCGGTGGTGTTGTGCCTGTACAGAGCTGGAATTTGACGTCTGTCGCGCGCCTTGTTATTTCTGTGCTGGACTCGCTCCAAATGCAAAGGGAGGCTGGCATGGGATTCCTGATGGGTGTCAGCTAGGTCGCGGTGATCGTCGCCGGGGTGTTCAACATGTTCGTCTGCTCGCTGGGAATTCCGGAGACACAATACCTAACTCGGCAACCCGTCACTCCAACGAGTTGCGGGATACGTACCCTTGACCGTGATGCGCCGGGTACATGTCCCCGGCTATTGCCAACATGCCACAAGCTACATGCCACGAGCTGCGCACCCAAGGTTGTGGGGTCAGACCTTCGTTCTTAGGATCGCTGTCAGATTAAGGAGGAATCATGGCTCTCGACTACGACAAGGACAAGGTCGACGAGATGACGTTGGCTCTGCTGTATCTGGTGATGTCTCGGCAGGGCGAAGGCGGCCGGGCTTGGAAAACCTTCGAGCTGGAGACAATGAAACGGCTCCACAAGACGGGGTGGATCTCCGGGCTGCAAAGCAGATCCGCCTATGTCACTCTGACGAAAGAAGGCGCGGACAAGGCTGAGGAGCTGTTCCGAAAGCACTTCGGTATTGAGTGAGAACCGGGTTGAGTAGCACAAGCTTCCCGTAGAAGGCGCTCTCGTGCGTGCCCTCGTGGCACGCCAAACCCGAGAACGGTTCGATCTGGTCCGGTGATCATCTCCCCGCAGTGAGAAACACTGCGAGTGCAGCAAAAATCACTCCAACACCGGGAGTTTCCTCCCCGACATCTCTGGTCAAGCACCGGTCGCTTGTCAGCGACCGCCACGGAACTTCCCTCTGTTCGCCGTGTATCTGATCATGACCAGCATTTCCACCTATAGCCAACTGGAGGCGATGATGAAACGACATGTATGGCCTGTTTTTGTCGTGATCTTGCTGCTTGCCGCAAGCGTCGGCGCCGAAGAAACGCAAACGGACACCCGTTTCGGCCTGTTCGGGGTTTCCGGAATCTTCCCGGACTATGGGTACTTCGACGAACTCGAGGTCGACTGCGGAACGTCGGGCTTCTGGATCGGGCTGTCGGAGGGATACATCGGGAGCAACAAGGAACAGCTCCACACCAGGAAGATGCGGGAATTCGTCGAACACGGGATCACCCCTATCGCCACGATCTACCTGGGTGAGGTCGATTCGGATACCGCTCGCTGGGCCGAGGAGATCGTACGCTACTACAGCTCCGGGCAGGGCGCGATCGACGTCGGAGTACCCGTGCTGTATTGGGAACTCGGAGATGAACAGAACGGCACGTGGGGAACCTCGTGTGCGCCCGAGGAGTACGCTCGTCGCGTCTCGATCGTTGCGCCGGCAATCCGTCGGGGCTGCCCCGACTGCCAGATCGTCATGGGCGGGCTGCTTGATGGCCCCCGGATGGGCGACTGGGCGTTAGATCCCTACCTGCGCGGATTCTTGGCAGCCGGCGGTGCGGAATGGATTGACGTGTACGCGTTCCATTACTTCGGACTGGCGAAACCCGACCCGGCGCTTCCGGAGGCACAGCTCTACGACTCAGCCGAGGCGATTGTTGCCAACATTCGGGCTGCACTGGCCGAAGTCGGTGCCGAGGGCTGTCCGATCTGGGTGACCGAGACGGCGACATTCTCGGGTGGCATGGGATCGATCGAGCAGTCCGAAAACGAGCAGGCCGCGGACCTCGTCAAGAGGTACGCCCTGCTTGGGTCGCTCGGTGTCGAGGTCGCCCAGTGGTGTTACGTCACCGAACCCCAATACGAAGGAACCGGCGTGGGGTTCTTCGACCAATGCGGTCTGATCTACGACGGTGAAGGCCCGTACGATCGCGGGGCGGGGGTCAAGAAACGGGCGTACCATGCGTACGTCGAGTTGGTCCGTCAGCTCGGCGATGGTCAGTTCGTGACGCGCGCCACGCAAAGCGGCGTGACATCCGTGCAGTTCGCGACGCCGGAAGGGCCGGTCACTGTGTTGTGGCAGGATCCCTGGGTGCGAACAGGACCCGTGTGGGTCGAGAGCGAAGGCAACGTCATCGTCGAGGGAATCTGCGGCGAGGCAATGGGCGTGTTCGCTGGAAGATTCCGCCTTGATCTAGGCATCGAGCCGGTCTACCTAGCCGGAGATGTGGCGGCGGTGTCACTTGCCGCGCCGTTGCTTCAAGCTCCGGGCTCCTAGGATGCCGGACCCTGGCGCCTCTCGAGACCGTTTGGGCACCCAGACCTCGCTCGTGAGCCAAGACCCGGATGGCTGTCCCCCGCAATCGGACGTGAATCATTCGGAGGTTCCCCGGCAGCAGATGAGATCGCCGCCGCTTGGGGAAGCACGTCCATCGAATCATTCGAGTCTGTGCATGGGCTCCGTTCGCAAGTTTCGGCATTCCACGGGATGGTCTACTCTGCCCTGGGAGGATGCTTCAGGTGGAGGGTTTCGGGCATCGTGATGAGCAGGGGCATGCGAATACACAGCTCGATCGCGACCACCGTGACGAAGACATAGGCCGGTCCCAGGTGATCCCAGATCAGTCCAGCGAGCGTTGCCGCTACGGCGCCGAGGAGCATTCTGAACAGTCGAGAGATTCCGATCCACCGGCCCATGTGTGCCTTTGGAACCAGTTCGTAAGCCATCGCACCTGCGGTGACCGAGGAGATGGTGGAGAAGCCGAGCAGCACTCCGGAGAGGACAAGAACGCCTGAATTGGGAGCGAAGATGAGCGCAACACTGGACAGCCACGAGAGTGGAATCGTCACGTATAGAACACGCTTTCTCCCAATGCGGTCGGCCATTCTGCCAACGGGGATCCCGAGCACAAGCGGTGTCAGCGCATATGCGGTGAGCATCATCCCCAGGATCAACTCATCGGCTCCCTTGACGTGATGTGCGAACGGCTGAGCAAATGGAATGACCATGCCAAATGGAAGGAATCCGATTGCGTCGATCACAAGCCAACGGCCGAGTTTTTCACCGCTGTGGAGGACACTGGACAGATCACGCAACAGGTGACGGAATTGGCTCGCTGCAGATGCCCGGTGGCCGTTGGGTAGGAATACATAGATCATCACGAAGGTCATGGCCGTCCCAAACAGACTGACGTAGAAAAGCGGACGGATCCCATCAACACTCAGTCCGCCGAAACGTGCGACGAGCGCTGCCCCAAGTACGGGTGCCAACATTCCCAGCACCCCTGCCGCCAGTGTCTCACACAAACTCATTGCCGTGGCACGATCCTCGTTTCGGAGAGAGTTTCCACAGATTGTGGAGCAGGCCTGACCGCTCATGCCTTTTCCCGCCCAGTAAGCGACCATCCCAAAAACGATGATCGACCAGGTCCCGGCAACTGCGTACGCAAAGTAGGAAATCGCGAGGAATCCGATGCCGATTAGGTAGATCTGCCGGACACCACGTCGGTCGATGACCCATCCGATGAACGGTGCAATGACACCTGCCACCGCCATCCCGGCGCTATTGACAAGACCGAGCTGCGTCGCAGACGCCCCAAGGCTCATTGTGTAAATGGAGAGATACGGGGAGATGATGCTGTAGAGGAACATCCCAAGAGAAGACCGTAGCGCCGTGACGATCCAAGGGCGCGGTTGACGGCGAACAAACCCTGCAGCACTTCGAATGTTTGTCAGGACAGAATGTTGGCGGCGGTGATCGATCGTGGCGAAACCCCTTCCTTACCAGCGGGACAAGCAGGTTCCGAGGGTATCTCATGACAGGCCTGCCATCCACAAGCGGTTCGGGTGGCACGGGAATCCCACAGATCGCGACGTCGCTTCTTGCACGACCTCCGGCGGGCACCTTGAGTGTTCGGAGATCGGTGGTGTGACGGCGTTGCCCAGCCCTGCCAACCGCGCTCATCAGCATCTTGATGCGTGTCTCCAATCTTGATGTGCGATTCGGCCCGGCGATGTTTCAGGACTACGAGATCCCCCATTCGGGAGTTAGAGAGACGTCGCCTATCGAATGCTCCAGAACCTCACCAGCAATCCTGCGGCCGTCGTTGCAGCCATGACCGCACCCGGACCAAGCTCGGACATCACAGACTAGTTGAGAGACAGGGGCCACAACCTGCTCGATCGCAGCAAGTTCGGACATTCGTGTGATGACCAGCTCGACGTCCGCCGGCAAGCCCTGTCGGCAGATGTGTTCATTGCATCCTCCAATGCGGTATCGATCGGCGGGGCAATCGTCAATATCGACGGAGCCAGGTACGATGCAAACCGCCGGAGCGAATTCATCGACTGCTCATCGACGAAGATCCCCCGACTTTGGGCAGGCTGGGGGTGTCTTGGTACCGGATTGGGGGGCGTCTTCTCTGGAGAGGGAAAGATGACCGCGGCTTCCACCCCGGTAACGCAGCATCGATGCGCTGCAACTCGTCAGATCTGCTCGGCGGGCGTGATCTTGACAGGCAAGTATACAAGCGCGAATATACAACCTTGAATATACAGCTTTGGAGGGACATATGTCGGCACGACTGGTGATTCTCGGTTTGCTCCGCGAGAGGCCGCTTCATGGGTACGAAATCAAGCACATCATCGAAGACCATATGGGCGATTGGACATCGGTCGCGTTCGGGTCGATCTACTTTGCGCTCAAGAAGCTCGCAAGCGAGGATCTTATTCAGGTCGAAACGACTGAGCGACAGGGAGGCCGACCATCACGGACGGTGTATGGCATTACCAAGGCTGGCCGCGCGGAGTTTCTCCGCTTGCTGCGGGACTTGTGGCACGACATCGAACGCGAGACCTATGCGATCGATCTTGGACTGTTCTTCCTGGATGCTCTCCCGGCAAACGAGATCGTGTCGTTCTTGCAGCAACGGGCCGAGGAACTTGACGGAACGCTGGCCCATCTGCGAGAGCACCGCACCGAACAGCTCGCCAACCCCCATGTTCCGCCCCGCGCACGGTGGATCTTCGATCACGCGCTGTCTCATCTGCATGCGGAACTTTCGTGGACTCAGAGAGTGATGACAGAGATTCACGAAGACGGCACAGCGACATAAGAATCCGGCCACGAGGAGGCTAGACGATGGTGCGAGCACGGGTTATCGAAACGACGGAGGGGATTCAGGATTCCTTTGACGTTCTGGCGTACGACCGAATGATGCGCCAGCTCTGGAAACACGGTTGGGTCGAAACCAAGGAGGTTCTGCAGACGGGAATCACCCGTGGCGAGGCACTCGAGATCAGCCCCGGTCCGGGGTATCTCGGCATCGATTGGTTGCAGAAGACGAGTAGGACAAGCTTGACAGGATTGGACTTGAGTGAGGAGATGCTTGCGATGTCGCGGAAAAACGCTGGCGAGCACGACGTCGGTGATCGAGTTCGGTACGTACACGGTGACGCATGTTCAATGCCGTTCGATGAAGCGTCTTTCGATGCGGTCTTCGCCAACGGCGGGATGCACGAGTGGGCGGACCCCGTTGCGGTGTTCAACGAGATTGCCCGTGTCCTCCGGGCGGGCGGACGTTTCTGCATTACGGATATGAGGCGCGACGCGAACCTCTTGGTTCGCTACGTGATGCCGTGGACCATCCGCGAACGTGTTATGCGGCGAGGGTTCCTGACGTCGATGAACGCTGCCTATACCCCGGGTGAGGCTCGCCTGCTTGTGAAGCAATCCGAGCTGCGGAACGCTTCCGTGCACGGCAACTGGTTCGGGCTCGTCATCACCGGAACACAATAGCGGGCCTCTCGGTCCACCGCCGGATCGCCACCGGTTCGGAGGATCTTGGTGAGGTGGTTGACGCGGCAACGCGTGCTTTGGCAGGCTGTCACACGAAATGGATCGATCGCATGCATTGGACGGGCGATCCATGGCTACGGGAGTCTCTCCATCGTCCACGCGTTGCCGTCTTCGGTCTCCCACAGAAGGCCCTTGATGATCCCGTCCTCGACACGGAATGTAACGCGTTGTGTTCCGTGATCGAACTCGAATCGGTGCTCCGAAACGGGAATCAAGCGGTGAGCGCGGCGTCCTCCCCAACTGAGCCTGAGCGTGCGTCCCTGAAGCTCCACAGCCACCGAGCGCGTGTACTCGCCGACGTAGACCGCGAGCGAACCCGCCGTGGGACGAGTCGATGTCCTCCTCGCTTGAAGCGTCTCCAGCGCCCAGGCCCGGGAGCGACGAGTCGCATCATTCTCCGCATCGTTGGCCAGCCTGCTCAGCGCATGCTCGTGTGCCACGGCGAGCGCTTCATCGGCCGGCACTTCGATGTCGGGGATCACGCCGGAATTCTCCCAATTGCTCTTTGTGACCGGATTGACCGAGTAGGCGTTGGGAATCATCAGCTCCAGGTACAACTCGGGAAAACGGTAGAACTCCACTGGATGGGCCCCGCCGCGCGTTTGCTCGCCAACCACGATGACGCGTCCGAGCTTCTGCAGGTTGTACGAGAAGTCTTCGCCTGCCGAGAATGTCGACCGGCTGATCAGCACGTACACAGGGTGATCGGGAAAGCGAGGTCCGGGCACATACGCGTATGTCCAGGATTGCTCGTCGTGATCGCGATACCGTGCTGTATGGACGTACTTTGCCTCGTCGTACAGATAGCTCATCAGAAGGCACACGAGGTCTTCGCCTCCACCGTTGTCCCGCAGATCGAAGATCAGCGCATCGCTGTTGGCAAGGAACTGCATCGCCGCGGCTGCGGTCGGTCCCGCCGCCTGTGCGCTCGGGAATCCCCGCAAGTCGAGGTAGCCGACGTTCCCCAGAAGAATCTCGAGCGCCCGGAACTCGTAGTTGTGGCGCTTCCAGCGCCGCTTCCACGCGTCGTGCATCCCTCGATCTTGCCCATCGATGTCGCCATCGGCAGGCGGCAACCATGGCATCACCGCCAGGTGGAGATCCTCACGGATCGAGTAGAGCACTTCGTTGACTTGCTTGGCCAGGTCGGGGATCGTCTCCGCTTGATCGAACGTCGCATCTCTCAGTCTGGCGAGAAGCAGGTTGGCCATTCGCTCGCCATCCTCGACGAAGATGTAGTGGTCGCGGATCGTTTCCGCCGTCTTCTCAACGATTCCTTGCGCAAGTTGCTTGCCAAGCTGGGGGAACTCGGGACTCTGTTTGGCCTCGGTCATCGCCTGCACGCCCTCCTGGGATTGAAGACTACTCTCACCCAATGAGTGTTCTCATCCGCATTCCGCGGTTCAAACCGCAACAGGCCGGCGCTAGGAAGCCTCGTCCTGCAGATCGATGCCCAGCTCTCGCAGAATCGTCCCCAGTGCGGGGATTGCTGCCGCTCCGGTCGGCTGTTCGTAGGCTGCGGCAAGGTAGGCATAGACGCGAAGCATGTCGGTCGATGCCACGTCAAACCGCCGCTCGCTCAAGATCGACAGCGCCGCATCCAGAGCAAGCATCAGGTATGCACGGACATTGCGCGCTGCTGCAACCACTCGAGCGTGCACCTCCGGTTCCACGGTGACTTCCGAAAACCTCGCTGTCCAAGAAGTCACTTCCGAGACCAGGCCGACGAGGACCGGATCCGTGCCTGCGGCTTGAGCATAGTGGCGTCCCGCGGCCCCTTCAAGCAGGTTGATCAACTGCTGCGCGTGAACACGCACGTCTCGGATCGCCGGCGCAGACACGGCGAAAGAGGCGACGGAGATTGCCAGGCGAAGTTGTCGGGACGACGCGACAACCCGTGCTTCCAGCGCGAGTTCCCCCCCCGGCTCGGGCGTGACATCCGCCCAACTTGTTTCCGCGACCACCAGAGCCAGCAACAGCAGAACCGCCAAGCCGATGCTGCGGTGTTTTGTCGTGTGTTTCATGGACGGCTCCTTTGCCGATGTTCGCAGATTCATTCTCGGTCCAGCTCCATTCGTAGCGCCATCAATCATCGGTCATTTCCCGGTCAACAGGGGTCGATACCAACATGTAGCCGAACCCCGGCACCGTTTCGATTCGCGTTTTCTCGCGCGGATCCACGTCGGTCAGTCGGCGCCGAACCAAGTAGACGTATTGCTTCACATCCTTTCCATCGGCATACGGCGAGTTCGGCCAAACGCCCTCCAAGATCTCTTGATCGGAGCACACGCGATCGGCTCGCTCCACAAGGAACGACAGCAGCCGGAACTGCTTGGGGGTCAGAGCAATCAGATCCCCGTTCAAAGTCACCGCTTTGGCATCCAGGTCCACAGCGAGTGGTCCGGCGATGAGCTGCGTTGCGGAGCGTGATGCAGAACCGAAGTCGGGACCGGAATCGTCTGCTGTCCGCGTCCGACGAACGGCCCACACAATCGCTCCCAACACAACCAGAACGAACAGCAGAGCGGCGCCTGACGCCAGCAACGCAGTGTGTCGGGCTTGGAGAACGACCGTTGCCCGATCGATGCCGATTCTTACGTAGCCATTTGACGCACCTGGAATCGGGGCGATGACATCCAGGAAGGATGAACCGTCCGGGTGCCTACTCCAGTCGGCCTTTGCTGCAAGCGGTGGTTCGATGGTCTCCAAGGTCGACTGCTGCAACCCCTCGGGGTGTTCGTCGAGGATCGGCTGACCATCAACTTCAAGCTCGATGAACAAAGCGCTGCCTGCCATCATCAATTGTGAAGCGGCGCGGAGCATGTCCTCGTCTACTGGGTCCAGCCAGGGATCGATCGACGTAGCGAACGCCTGAACATAGGCGATACTGCGGTCCCGAAACGCGTTGAACAGCAGATCCGTGTACTCGCGAATCGCGAACAGAACCCCGACCGCCGTTGCCGCGACGACGACAAGAAACACCATTCCGAACGTCCGAGTGCGAGAGGGCACAAGCAGCATGTTCTCTCCAGGGTAGGGCGTCGGGCATTCGCCGGCAACAGGATCATCGGGCAATGACCGCGCGTTGACCGTGCAGGGATTCGTCTTCGACCGTGCCGTTCCTAGGATGCTCAAGCGAACAATAGATGCCGCGGAATGCGGCGCGGCAAGTGATCGATGCCGCGGAATAGGTCGCGGCAAGTGATCGATGCCGCGGAATAGGTCGCGGCGAACCAAGAGCCAAGGAGGAACGATGCTCAACCGGAAGAAGAATCGAATGGTCCGCATCACAACGTTGGTGTCGGCCGCGCTGCCGCTCGCAGCCGCTTTGCTGCTTGTCATGATCCCATCCACCGCAGTTGCCGCGCAGACCGAGCCTGGGTCGGCGCCGCCCGTCGAGGTCAGCCTGGAGCGGCTGTCGAACATGGTCCAACGCCTGGAGGCAGAGCTGGCTTGCTCTCGAAATCCGTTGGCGGAGCGGCTGGAAGAACAGCTCGAAGGCGTCATCGAAGGCCTCGAAGCGCTCCTTGACCTGCTGGATCATCCTCTTGATGAGGAAGACATCCCCACGCCAAGGCCTCGGATTGTGCAGTTCGATCTGACGATGCACCGGCTGCTGTACTTGCTGGAGGAAATTCTCGAACAGCCAAATGGGACGCAGCATGCGGACGTCCGTGAGACGTTCGAAGGGCTTAGTCGCTGGATCGATGGCTACATCACAGCGATGACAGTGGGGATGCCGCCTCAGGAAGCAAGGCGGTTTGAGGCTGCAGCGGAGCGAGCGATGCGGGATCTCGTCCGACATCTGACGGATATGGCACGGCGAAGCCAGATCCAAGCCGAGAACCAAGCGACACCGCAGCCAGCGCTGGCGCGGCTGGTGGAACGGCTGGAAACGCTGATCTTCCGGCTCGACGGATGCATCCTGGAGCACTTCCCTGACTCCATTCGACCGGAACTGCAGCCGCAAGGCATGTAAGCTTCGCCGATCCAATGTCTCCCTCGACCGGTAGACGGGAGAGCCCAGATCGCCCGTGGTCCCGGGCCGGCGGCTGCACGACAGCTGCGACTGCCGGTCCGGAGACTCCTAGGGGTTGATCCGATGACCCAAGTTCTAGCGGATCCACGTGTTGCTTTGATCGAACCCCGCGCGCAAGCCTAGCCACCCACACGAGCAGGTTCCGCTCTCCTCGATACTCCCGGCGGTCTGCCCGTGGTAGAATGGCGTGCGGCGCTGATGAAGCCTTCCGCCGCGAAAGCCGGATCCGACCAAGAGACGGGAGCCTGCATGGGTTGGCGGCAAGATCTGTTCAGAGTACTGTGGGTGCTTGGGTTGTCGGGAACCATCGCCGTTGCTTCCCTTTGGATCGCGAAGCTTTCGGCGCGCATCGGCAACCGCAAGCCGAATTCTCTTGTGACCCATGGTGTGATGGCGGGCGCCTCGATCGTTGGGATCTGGCTTGCGTCGGGCGGCCGCTGGTCCGAGTTCGGCATCGGCGCCGGGACCTTCGACTGGAACCCGATCGCACTTCTGTGGATCCTCCCGACAGCGGGGCTAACGATTCTACAGATCGCCGCGAGTCGAGGCCGAGGCGTCGCGGATCCGCACCAGCTTCGACCGCGTCAGACCATCGTGCGCGTTTGGATTGCCGCCAGCATTGCGGAGGAACTCTTGACCCGAGGTCTGGTGCAAGGGCTACTTGCGCCCCTTTCCGGCGTGGGGTTTCACGTCGGGGCGAGTTTCCTCACGGTGCCGATCCTGCTCGGCGCGTTGGTGTTCGCGGCTCTGCACCTGGTTCTCGTGCGGAAGATGGGAGCCAAGGCCTCGCCGGTCATCGTTGCGGCGTTCCTGCTTGGCTGCGTAGCCGGCGTCTACCGCCAGATAACAGGAAGCCTGATCCCGGCCGTGATCGTCCACATGCTGTTCAACATGGGTGGAACCCTTCCGCTGTGGCTCATTCGCCGGTCGGGCGTGGGAGCATCGACTTCCCGATAAGATTGAGGTGCGGGATGGCCGTCCGGCGGCGAAGGCCTCCCCTTGTCGGTTGGCAACGACTCAGAAAGACGGACCCTTCGCGCGGGAGACACGCGAAGGGGCCATTAGCCTTGTCAACCTGGATCTGGGTCGTTACTCGTACGCCAAGCGGTTGTCCGGAACGATCGACGGATCGTGGAAGAAGTGCCCGACTCCCTGTGTCACCATCTCGTCGTAGGTCGGCAGGTTCGAGAATACCATCGCCTCGTCGGCGTGGAATCGGGTCCAAAGTTCTGCGATCTTCTCGATCGTCCGAACGTGTCGTGCGACCCGAATGTCAATCGACCAGCCGGTTTCGTCGATCGGCCAGTACAGCAAGCCGTGCTCGCCGGCCTTCATCACGAACTCATCCTGACCGGTGAGAAGAAGCGCTTCGTCCGTGACTCCCCGGACACGATCCAGAAATGGCTCAGGCGCTTCGAGAAGGATGCACGGGCTGTCGGAGAAGTCCCCGATTTCGCGGTGCGAGAGTCCATGCAACGCCAGCGGCGAGATTTCCATCCCGATCGTGAATTCCTGTGCCGTGAGCATCATTGATGCCATCGCCGCAACATCGAGCGCATCCTGATGTGCGACGATCGTTCCGATAATCGGGTACTCAAGCTCCGCTTCGTGGAGATCGATCGTCAGATCGACCCCTTCCTCCTCGATCAACCTCATGAACGCATAGGATGTCCGCTCGGCCAGGCTCCCGTTGGGGCGTCCGGGCCATGTCCGGTTCATGTTCCGTACGTCCATATACGCCAACAACTGGCCGCTCGGATAGTGCACGTAGGTCTCCGGGTCGGGCCATGAATCGAGCGGATTGGCCCAGCGATCACCCATCCGGAACTTCTTCTCGCCCCAGTCGGTTTCGATGGTGAAGAACTGCGGGTACGCGTCTCCCGGACGGGTCACTGTGGAGGCGCTTCGATTCTCGTGGATCGCCACGATGATCCGCCCCGTAGTCACGCCGGCGTTTTCCACGATCAACTGAGCCGCAAGGTTGGTTGCCGGCTCTTCTGCGTGAACGGCGCCCATGATCAGAAGCGTTCCCCCGGGAACCCCGCTGTCGAGGATGTAGATGTTGCAGTCGTTCGTCGTCCCTTTGAGGGGCTCAAAGTAGTCACCCAACGTTCTGACTTCTGCAACGCCCTCACCGAGAACCACGGTTTCCTTGTACTGCCGGTGCTGGGCGAATGCAATCCCGGAACTGACCAGGACGCCGACCCAGACGGCAAGTGCAATCCCTTTGATGATCCATCCTCTATTCGCTTTCATCGAGTTCCTCCACTCCCCGTCACTTCAGGCGGAACACGCGAAGCACGAACGGCATCAGAATGACGAGGTACAGGATCGCCTTCTGCACGTCCTTGCTCTTGACAAAGTTCCAGAACAACACTGCGCCGAAGAACGCCGTGATGGCGTAGTACAGAATCATGATCGTCATGGTCGAGCACCTCGCTCTCTCGTCATCTTGGTCATCCCGCCACCAAGAACGACAGCTCGTTCCCGAAGATGATGTACAGCGTTCCAAGAAGCAGAATGAACGCCGCCGGGATCAGGCAACGCTTCACGAATCCCTTGTAGTAAGGTCCCTTGAAGCCGACGGCCATGGTGGTCGCTCGTCCGACAACGGTGGTCGGCGGCAGCATGTCGCCGATCGGGAACATCACCGCCATCCCGGCAAGAGCGATGATCGGGTTGATTCCCTTCATGTTGAACAGAAGGATCAGCGGCACGCCAAGAAGCGGTGCGGCAGCATACTGCACGAGCCCTTCCGAGAACGGGAGGATCAACCACAAGGCGGCGAAGATGACCGGTAACGGAAGCGTGACCACACCGAGCGAGATCAATCCGCGAGCCCCGGAGAGCGCCATGATTTGAACGAGGATCCCGACCACCACCATCACTCCGATGAGCGGGAGCAGGCCCTGCACAGTCTCCCGCGCCACGGCAAAGATCGGGAGCCTTTTCGGACTAACGGCCACTGTCACGGCAGCCGCGATCATGAACATCAGCGGCAGCCCCATCGTCGGCATTGTCCACGGCCAGATCCGACCGGCAAGGACAAGGCCGAAGAAGACGATGAATGGGAGCAAGACCTTCCACCCGGCCATTCCCTGCGCCGGCTCGGGCAGTTCGGCCATCACCTTATCCAGCTGAACAGGCGTTCCCTTCCATCCAAGGAAGAACATGCTGAACAGCGCCCCAAGAACCGAGATCACGCCAAGCGGAAGAAAGAAGCCGACGTACGGCATGTTCGACCCGGCCGCCGCCATCATCGCCCACAGGTTGATCGGCGGGGCGGCAGCGCTCATCGCCGCACATAAGAAGATGATCGCAGCGACCCGGTCTTTGCTGATCCCCATGTAGGTCAGCACGGTCCCCACGAGCGTCCCGACCACCAGAACCGTCACGCTTCCCGATCCAGTCAGCGCCCCCGGCACAAGCATCACCAGCGTCAGAAACAACAGACACAACAAACGATGCCGGTGGAACCGGTTGATGATTCCCCGGATGATGTAATCGACGCCGCCGGCGTGCTTCAGCAGATTCATGAAGAACGTTGCGGTGATGAAAATCAGCGTGACGTCGAAATACGTGAACGCCCCGTCTGCGATATGGCGCGGGGAGATCAGGCCGCCGTGAGCGATCGCGCCACCAATCGCCGCGGCAAGCATCGAAAGCTCCGTCGTTATCTTGAACAGTCTGGCAAGCGCGAAGACTCCCGCCATGACTCCCAGCACGATCCCTGCGTGTGCGTACACGTCTCACCTCATCATTCGACCAGAACCGCCAAGGCAGAAGCCGACTCACATCGTGATGGCTTCGGATCGCCCCCGCCTATAAAGGACGAGTCTCGCCGTCGGGAAATACATACAGGATCGAAGGCAATGACAGGATCGCCTCGCTTTCGATCATCCGCCGACACGGCATTCATTCTCGTCCGTCGGCTATCCCTCTTCCGGAGAGGCGAAAATGAGCGGAAAGAGAACCGCCAGATCGAGCGTATCTTCGATGAAGATCTGCGGGATCCCGAGCTCTTCGGCCAGTGTCGTGAAGTAGCCGTCTTCGTTCGCGTCGGTTCGCGTGATCAGCAGGTCGGCAAGGGGAGACATCGCGGTGATCGTCAGTTCGTCGTACTCGTCGACCCGGCGGCCGGCTCCCTCGACCTGACCCACCACGATCACCATCCCGCGTTCTCTCGCCGCTTCGATCAGCGCGGTGCAGCGCGAAACTTCGGTGTCTACGTCTACACCGGCTGCGCCCATCCCCTTCAGACTCGTGCCAGTTGTCACAAACAACACACCGGCGGTGTCGTTGATGGAGTCAATCGGGCACTCGGACAGGAATTCATCTGCCGTCAGCAGATCGATCTCTTCATAGTAGATACCGGCTTCGCCAAGAAGCAGGCCGACCATCAACGCCCCGGGGCTCTGCCCACAGGTTGTCACAATCACCGGAGCGGCGAGGACTGGCAAGTCCTCCGGAATTAAGAACTCCTGAGCAATCGCAGTCCCTCCGACACACATGACCAAGAGCAGTGCTGTCATTGCCAGAGAAAGCTTCCTTATCATCATGGACCTCCCCCATCGTTATATCATGCGAAGCACGCGCATCGCGGCTTCGGAAACACTGAGAGCACACAGAGATTCGTTCCGGCTCCTTCTTCTGTACCGGGGAGGAGCGGGCAGCAAAGCCACCCGCTCCTCGAGTAGCTTCCTACGGTTCGTATTCCCCGTACCATTCGTCCACGAAGTCCTCGAGCATCGTGGTGGCGCCGAAGTCCACCGCATCCAGCCACTCTTGCGGATAGCCTCGGGTGCTGTTGTTCACGTAGCCGTCGTTGTACTTGGTCACAAGCGTGTCGGCTAGATCCCACGTAGCGGCAACGGTCCGATTCACTGCATCGCTCGTGTAGTTCGTCAGGAACGTCACGGCCAGTTCAGGATCGGCTTCGTAGAGCGTGAGAGCAGCGTCTTCGATCGCTCCCTGCATTGCGAAGAACTCGCCTTCGAACTTCTCCTGATGAGCGTTGATGTCCTCGATCATGTAGGAGTAGGCAAGGTTCGCCCAGTTCGACACGAAATCGAACGCCCACCACGCCGAGTCACGGGTGAAATCGTAGCGATCCATGGTGTACAGCGACTCCGGCACACTGGTAACGCTGCAGTAGATCGGCATGTAGACGGTCGTCTGCGGCGAATCCGGGCCGTACCACAAGACACCGCCGATCTCGGCAGGCAGCCAGTTGCGGGACTGGGTCACGATGGTGTACGAGCAGCGGAACATGGAAATGGCTCGTTCCCAGCCGACGCTACCCTCTGGGTTCTGGCGTGAGCTGGTCGCATAGCGGTCCGGCGTACCGAACGGGCCGGCGGCGAGCCCCTGTGTCAAGTCGAACGGTGTTCCTTCGTAGTGATCGCGCTGGAACGCCATCAAGTCGGCGGCGGAGATCTTCTCGTCAGGAACGACGGTGAATGGATACCGTCGTGCGTACGGATCGAGTTCGAGCGACGGAGCCATCAAATCGCGGCCGCGCCACTCTCGGCGGCTGTTGTAGTAGCTGTCGCTCTTGTAGCCGTAGACTTCCCAGTAGCGGAACGTGGCCCCGCCATTCGGATCCCAGAAACCGAGCCGCTCTCCCACGGAGTAGATGCCGCTTCCGACCATGAAGTTGTCTGGATCGTTGAGATCGACTTCACCGATCAACGAGCGGTTGGCGCCCACGTACACGGAATCGTCCGGAATGCGCTGGGCAACCCAGACGGCCCCGGGGCCTTCATCGCCCTGCCGCCATAGCGGGCCGGCGCCGACGATCTCGAACAGCCATGCTTCGTTCCCGTCGCAGACGGAAATCGCCTCGCCGCCGTCCGCATAGCCGTAGGTCTCGGCAAGTTCACCCATGACCTGGATCGCTTCCCGGGCCGTGGTCGATCGCTGGAGTCCTACTGCCTGTAGTTCCTCGATGTAGAACAGCGCACCGTCAGGGTTGCGATACTCGCGGCGGCCCGAGAACGTGTGCTCGCCCATCATGACCTGATTCTCGTTCATGAATGGGTAGGCAATCTGAAAATACGTATACGTCAACGCCGCTTGCGGGATTTCTCCCATCGGTGCGGGTTGCCGATCTGCGCGGTCTGCGTGGCACATGTTGCTGTAGATCGTCAGCATCTCTCCTGGCTCGTGGGTTCCACCAGGAACGATCTGAACACGCGAGTCATACCATCCGTCGCACGTATGCGTCGTCATTACCGATCCATCGGCCGACGCGTCCTTCCCAACGATGAACACCGTGCAGTTTCCGTCCTCCGGATCTTCGATCCACTGCGCGGACACGGCCATGCCGGCCACGACAAGCAGCAACAAACAAAGAATTGCACTGCGCATTCTCATCCTTCCCCCTTGACTCGATATCTCCCTAACTTCCGTTGCGCAAGCCGATCTGACTGCAACCTTTGCCCGATGCACCCCCCTTCTGCGAAGAACGACTCCCTCGAGTCAATCGCTGACAGCGTGCGATGATGTAGTTGCAGGAGTACCGTGAACCGGGGCTGAAGTGGCTGGGGGTCGGGGTTCGATACGCGGAACACCGGAGAGTATCCCGATCCCCATCCCCTTCTGCGATCTGTAGCCGATCAAAGGGCACGTGTCTCATGATCTGATCATCGCCGATGAGTCCTTGCCGAAACCACCGGGATCGTTAATCACGAAAGACGCGAAGCTTTGGACGCTGCAAGCTTCTCGGATTCGGCGCATTAATCAGTCAAGGATACGCTGCTTTCCTGCCATACACTCACTCTTCCTTCGATTTCCGCTGTTCGCTTGTTGACGGACCGATCGTTCCTGTGTCTAATTGGAATTGCGCTTCACCAACGCCGAATCAGGCTGTGGGGGATGGCCAACAAAGAGACTAAGGGATCCAGGGAGGCCGTTGTTGTGACGCCACGAAAGCACTTGGTTCTGGATGAGGATATTCACGAAGCACTATCGCATCGTAGAGACATGACCGGTTTGCCGATCAGCCAGATCGGCAATGCCATCGTACGCGCTCACATTGCCGCCTCGCGCGCCGAGGACTTTCTCCGCGAGGAGCTGATCAAGATGGGCCACCTCACGGACCAGGAATATCAGCAAGCGTTAGAGCAGGCAAATCGGAGATTGCGCGACGAGTTCCGGCCGGGCGCGGCCGGAATCGAGCGGATCGCTCCGGGAAGGTTCACCGCGGGAAGCTGGGAGATCCAGAATCTCTGGGAATCACCGGTGGGAGCGTTCCAGTTGCTCGAGGCCTGGGCGCGCGATGCGCTACAGCGTTCCATCACACAGCACACTCATGCCGCTGATGAGTATCTGATCTCGATTGCCGGGCGCTGTTTCGTGGTGTTAGGTGGTGTCCCGCTTACGCTTACAGGAGGTACCGTCCTACGGATTCCGGCTCAGGCGGCCCATACGGCGACCCCTCTCGATGAACAGTGCCACCTCCTGACCGTCGTGGTGCCGGCGGTTCCGGAGTACTCCTTGCGCGAGACCCTGTAATCCCGTTTGCTTGCGCAGCTTGAAGAACCCGATCACTTGAGACAGCATTCCGTGCTGTCGATGGCATTATGATCGCACCGGCGTATTGGGCCGTACAGGGTGGCACTCAGTAGCGTTTGCTCAGGTCGGCTCCTGTGTTCTGTGCCTGTTCGCATGCGTTTTGGAAGGAACGGTCGGGGACACGGCACTCCTTTCGGCAAGCATTGGCCGTAGCGTTGCGGAAGGTCCGTCAAGTGAACCGCCGATGGTATCTCTGGATGGGTTGTACGGTCGCTGGCATACTGCCCGCCGGCTCTTGTCAAGGATCAACGGACACATGTTCACCTCTTCAAAGAAGCCGGCTGCGCCGATCCAGCGGGGTCGATCCGTGGAGTATCATCCGGCACTGCAGTCTCTTTGCCGCGAAGGATACATCATGAATCGCCGCATTTGACCTGGCCAAGTCGATGCCGGAACCCATCGAGTCGAAGTGGGCCGAGACGATGCCCGACTCGATCCCGATACCCATGCTTTCCACGCCTAAGGGGATGCCATAGGGGCCTGACCGGAGTCGATGCCGGTGCAACGCTTGATCGAGCCGACTGTCCTGTCTTGTGTGTCTGCGGCGAAACCGAATTCGGTGGGGCGACGATCCGGCGCGATGCCGACTACGCATGTGCGCACCTTGGGTGCGCCTTACATATCCGTCTCGCGAAGCGCATGTGCGCACCTTGGATGCGCCATGCATACCCGTCTCGCGAAGCGCATGTGCGCACCTTGGGTGCGCCTTGCATATCCGTCTCGCGAAGCGCATGTGCGCACCTTGGGTGCGCCTTGCATATCCGTCTCGGGGGTTTCGGCCACGATTCTGGGGTAGTCGGCTCGAATACTGCCTCTCTGATCCAGACAGTCAATCGAAACCACGGCAACCTGCGACAGCGATCGGTGCAGCTTGCGATGCCAGCGGGGGGGGCGCTACCCAGATCTGGAGGGGAGGAACCCGATTCCATCGGGGTGAAGTCCAGCTTCGAATCGCCCCACTTCTTTCAGAGTTTTCGTATCGATGACAGAGACATCGTTGGTCTTGTTGTTGGCCACGTACGCACGGAGGCTCGCCGGATCGAACACAATCCCGCCCGGCCAGCGTCCCACCGGGATCCGTTTGATCTCCCAGTGCCGCTTGGTATCAATCACCGACACATCGTGGGAGCCGCGATTCGAGGCAAAGGCAAACCTTCCATCAGGAGAGAAGACCAGCCGAACAGGCGTCTTCCCAAGCTGTTGCCGGGCAACGAGGCCGTGGTGCTCGGTGCTGATCACGTAGAGGTTGTCCTCCTCCTGATTGGCCACATACAGGAACGCGCCCGACGGGTGGACAGCCACACCTTCAGGGCCCTTGCCCACGATGATGTGTTTCTCGATCTCATCCGTCTCCGTATCGAGCAGCGTGAGCGTGTTCGAATCGAGATTGGGGATGTACAGAACCTTCCAATCCGGAGTTGGGGCCAACATGTGCGACAGCCGCTGGCCCGTCGGCACGATCTTGAGCAGCCTGTGCAAGGGGCGCTCGTAGACGAAGATCTTGTTGGCGTACGTCGCCGCCAAGTAGAGCTTTCGTCCGTCCGGGGTGATCTTGATATCGTGAGGAAACCGGAATTCCGGATGCTCAATCCGGCCGGTTTCCTCCATAATGTCGGTATCGATGATCGACACACTGTTCCCCAACGCGTTGGACACATAGGCGGTACCACCGTCCTCCGTGATCGCAACTTCGTGTGGATGGGCCCCGACAGCAACCGTCCTCAAGCAACGGCCGCTTCCGGCTTCGAAGAACGCCACGCTGTCTTCGTCCTTGTTCAACACAAGCAATCGATTCATAGTCGCCATGGTGGTTCCTCCGTTTGTCGTGTCATCCAACGAGATTCGGCGTACGGGTACTTGGCATCGTGCTTTGAGCCGGTGGATCGGCATCAACGCCGAGCGAACCGTTCTACATTGTCAGGAACCGCGTTTGACGGCCGGACAACCAGCGAAACCGGCCCGCGGCAAACGCGGCGTCCTGTTCGAGCACCATCATGAACTCCCTTCCGTCCCATTCAGGAATCGCATGTTTGACGTACAGCTCGATCGCGTAGCACGTGCCGTCGTGCAATGCCCACTCGCCGGGTCCCGGCAGCGCCTCCTGGTTGTCCCATCGGCCGATCGTCGGGCCGGCGCCGTGGACATGGGTTCCGATCGGGTGGCAGAAGAAACACGCGTCGAGCCCCTCCGCCGTGGCGCGTTCGCGCGCCATGCGCAGCATCTCGTTGCCGCTTCGACCGAGCGCCATCGACGAGGCGATAATGTCCTGGGCGCGGTTGGCAGCGGCCATCGCCTCCTGGAGCCCGTCGGGCGGCTCGTCCTCTCCGGTACGCAGGATGTAGACGCTCTCCTGAATGTCGGTGGTGAGTCCCAAATAGGTGATGCCGAAGTCGCAGCGAAGCGTGTCTCCCGGAAGGATTCGACTCCGCGCGTTGTCACGCTGGTGGATGTCGAACGCTTGCTCTCTCGCATCCAGCGTGACAGTGAACGGGAATGCCGGTTTCAAGCCCATGTTGTGCACTTGCTGCCTCATCCACCACACCACATCCTCCGTCGTGGAGACGCCCGGGGTCGTCACCAACGACGAGAAAGCGGTGCGGATGATTGCACGACTCAGATCGACAAGTTCCGGATACACGATCAGTTCCGTAGCAGAGCGCGTTTCGAGCCAGCCGACCGCCAGCCGTTCGGCGCTCCGTACGCGTGAGGCAAGCTCCGGGCCGAGCGCCTCCATCAGCCACTCGTACGCTGTGTGGGACAAGCCGTCGGCCAACGGAAAGGAGGCGGACGTGTTGACGCCGATCGTTCGCGGATTTCGCTCCGAAACGAATCCAAGTAGCGTCTCTGCCTGGGTCTCGCCGGGCTGTCCGCCGACAAGTTGATAGAGATCTCCGATGCCGTATGGCCCAACGATCGACCGCTCGGCGGTTCCGTCTTCGCGAAGCGAGAGGATAAGGATCATGCTGCGCGATGCATTCTGCACCGAAGCCGGCGTCAGGGTATCGAAGATGGGATCCTCGTTGTATTCGCTTCCGGTCACGATCCACAGATCGATGCCTTCGCGCTTCATCAGCCCCGGTAGCAGCGTGTCAAGCCGCTCCGCGAGCAGGCGGTCGGCTTCCGCCCACTGCCGGCGAAGTGGCAGGATTTTGTCGTTCCAGGCAACAAGCGGCGCCGCGCTCAAAGACGCATTCTGATCAAACATGGACCATCGCTCTCCTTCCTTGGAATCTTGGACCGACTCCGGCGACGAGAGCATAACGGAATACTCGGCCAATTCCTCCCGGCACGATCGGACTTGTCCTGTTTGCCGTATTGCGTCGACGCCTCGCTTTTTCGTAGGCTGAGGCCATGGAGAAGACGGTCACGGTCAACGATCTCATGCAGTCGGGGTATAGCTACGTGCTGGCCGAGCCCGAGGGAGAGCACTTCGATCCGCGGTTTCGGCCCGAGCTGACGCCCAAGGAGATGCTTGCGTTAGGGGTCTTCGGAGGCCGCTACATGACCGACTGTCGCGATGAATTTCCCGCAAGTTGGTTCACCGATGCCAAGCTCTGTTCCTCGCGGCACGACCCTTCGCTCAATTTCTTCGGGATCAACGCATCGAAGTCGCTCTCGTATTGGCGTGAGAAGGGATGGATCCATCCCGATGACCCGCGCGGGTGGTTCCAGTGGTACTGCCGCTACTACCGCGGACGGCGCGGCCCCGATGACGAGCGTCAGATCAAGCGCTGGAAAGCGATGACGCGGCACATCGCCCAGGTGCGCAGGAACTGCATGCCCGGCGATTTGGATTGCCGCCGTCGGCAGCGGCAGGCGCTTCTCCACTGGGCATACGACAGCCGCGAGTTCTAGCCACGACGGACAGTCGTCGACCGGTCTTGACCGAAGCCGCAACGTGACGCGGGGAGTGCGAACGATCGACGACAGCAAAGTGGATCTTCCCCACGCATTCCGATAGCCTTCATCCACCAAGGCGCTTCTCGCAACGAGGCCATGCCTTGGGGAGGTCTCCCATGCGGAGCAGGATCCGGACTCCTATACTGTGCTGCCTTCTTGCCGCCGCGCCTTTTTGCGTGGCAGCCGCGGACGATCCGGTCGTCGTGGTTGATGACCGCGGACGCTCGATTGCCATCGCGCAACCCCCGCAACGGATCGTGGCCGTTGGCGCGTTGTACGCCCAGGTCATCGTCGATCTGGAAGCGGTCGACCGGCTCGTCGCAGTCGCCGACTCGCCGGACAATCCGCCGGAGGTCGAGGGCATTCCATCCATCGGGCCGACCTACGCGCCGAGTGTGGAAACGATCTTGTCGATGAACCCCGACCTGGTCCTTGGGGCAACCGATTGGGGCGGCGAACGTCCGGCGCTGGAGGCTGCGGGAATCATCGTACTCACCACGCCGCTGATGAGATCCGTGGCGGATGTCCTATCGAGCATTCGTGCCATCGGCTCGACGATCGGACGGCCTGACGAGGCGAACATGCTCGTCGGCCGCCTCGCCGAGGACATCGCTGTCGGCGACGGCGATATGCTTGGTTTGGAGGAGATTCGATGCGCGTTCCTTTACCCCCCGTCCTTGGGGACGCCGCCCTACGCAGCGGGTGCGGACACGATCGAGAACGACCTGATCTTCCGCGCCGGGGGACGAAATGTGTTCGCCGATGTCAACGGCTTCCCGCAGGTGAACCTCGAGGATCTGCTGGTTCGAGATCCCGATGTGATCTTCACGGCACCGTCGCAGATGGCGTACATCACGGATGACCCTCTCCTGCAGAGCATCGCCGCCGTTCGATCGGGCCGGGTGTTTGGGGTCCGTGCCAGCCGCGCCGCGTCGACCGCGGTCGCCGACGTGCTGATGGAGATGATCCAATGGCTTCATCCGGAGTAGCCAGATGATCCGACGTCCACGGTCGACCATCCGCGTTCTCGCCTTTCTGCTGGCCCTGGCGGCGGCCGTATGGGTGGCCGGGGTCGCAATTGGGCCAGTGACGATTCCGCTTAAGGAAACGCTTTCCGCAATCCTCGGCCGGACCGGGCCTGATGGTGCCCGATCCAGCGCAGCACTGATCATTCAACAGGTGCGCTTCCCCCGGGTGATCCTGGGCTTTCTTGTCGGTGGATCGCTGGCGGTTTCCGGTGTGGTGATGCAAGGGCTGTTTCGCAATCCTCTTGGCAGTCCGTACATTCTAGGTGTGGCAAGCGGGGCGTCCGCCGGAGCGGCTGTCTCCATCCTCGCCGGTTGGCCGGCGATGCCCTGGCTGTCCATCAGTGCCTTTCTCGGAGGCCTCGTTGCCGTGGCGATTGTCTACCGGCTTGCTCGCGGACGCGACCGGCGGACGTCGATCTTCACGTTGATCCTTGCCGGGGTTGCTGTGGGAGCGCTGTTCTCCGCCGTCACCAGCTTGGTGATCTTTCTTGGCTCCCGCGGCGAGAAGATGTCGGATATCGTGTTCTGGACCATGGGAAACCTCGGTCGATCGGGATGGAGCGGGCTGGCGATTCTCGCCCCTGTGTTCGCCGTAGGAACATTCGCCGTCCTCCTGCTTGCCCGCGACCTCGACGCGCTGTCGCTCGGCGAACAGGGCGCGTTTCACCTTGGCATCGACCCGCTACGAACAACGCGGCTGCTATTGGTGCTGTCCACCCTGCTCGCGTCGGCCGCGGTGGCGATGGCCGGCACCATCGGATTTGTCGGCCTCATCGTCCCGCATGTGCTGCGATTGATTCTCGGACCGAATCACCGAACACTGATTCCCGCATCGGCGATCGGCGGCGGACTGTTTTTGGTACTCGCCGACATGGCCGCGCGTACCTTGATGCGGCCGGTTGAAATCCCCGTGGGCATCCTCACCGCGTTCATCGGAGCGCCGTTCTTCCTGTACCTGCTCCGATCGTACGGGCGGAAACTGTCATGAGCCTGGAAGCTCAAGGACTCTCGTTTGCCTATCCGGCCTCCGACCTCGTTCTTCGCGGCGTCGATCTGGTGATGAATGGCGGGGAGCTGGTGGTGTTGGTCGGAGCGAACGGCTCGGGCAAGAGCACCGTGCTGTCGCTTCTCTCCGGCTATCGCAGGCCGTCCAAGGGTGACGTGCTGTTGGATGGAAGCTCGGTTCGTGACCTGTCTCCACGGGAGATCGCCCGCCGGATGGCGAGCCTGGAGCAGGAAAGGCAAACAGCACTTGACTTCACCGTTCGTGAAGTGGTGGCGATGGGGCGAATTCCGCATCGAAGCCGGTTCGGGCGAGAGACGGTTCACGATCGGAAGCGGATCGATGAAGCGATGATGCTGACCGACACAGCCGATTTGACGGACCGGTCGATTCACACTCTATCCGGCGGCGAGCGGCAGCGTGTCTATCTTGCTACCGCGCTTGCCCAGGATCCCCAACTCCTGCTTCTCGACGAGCCGACGACCCATTTCGATATCCGTTACCAGATGGAGTTGATGGAGATCATCGTCGATCGTGCCGCTTCCGGATTGGCAGTTCTGATCGCGGTCCACGACCTCAACATCGCCGCCGCCTACGCCGATCGGATCGCCATCCTTCATCGAGGACGAATCGCAGCCGATGGGCCTCCCGTCGATGTGTTGACCGAAACCGCCATCGCCGAAGCATTCGGAGCCCAAGCTGCCGTTCGCCACGATGACGAGACCGGGAAGGTCACCGTCATTCCCCGTCCGCATAACCTTGCCGGCTAGGTGCGCCTGCCTCACTCTCCTCCGTCCTCCCAGCCGAGAGTTATCGCTGTTTGCCCCTGTCCGAGACCGGTGCCCGTCATCAAGATCCAGAGCCGTTTGCCGGCGTAATCCATTACAGCTCACCACCCTCGGCGCCGGACCGAACCGGACCGTGTGATCCAAACCATGGATTTCGGACGGCACGAGGCCCGTTGACGCGAAGTCGTCCGACGGCTCGACCGGCATTCCACGGCAGCTATCGCTGCATGCGGCAACGGCCGTGAGATCAAGCTCCCGCAGACACCGGCGCGTCGCCCCCGCGGGGTTGCGCGCCGCTCTTCCCTTGAAATTCGGGATACGTTCATCTGAGGACCCGCTCTTGCGTGGTTGACCTTGGCCGAGACTGTTCGATCAGCTCGATGAGCGTACGGGCCGTGTTCGACAGGAGCTGAGGATCGTAGATCGCCGACAACTGCGCCCGTTGCGGGATGTGGACGAGATCGACAAATCGCAGCTTCAGATCGTATCCGGCGCGAACCGACGATGGGACGATGGAGTACCCGAGCCCGCTCTCAACGAGCCGGAGCAGCGCATTCAACTGGGTCGTCGAGTGCACGATGCGAGGCGAGAAGCCGGCGTTATTGCAGATCTGCAAGATCTGATCGGCCATGCCCGGAGCGCAGTCGCGGCAGAATCCGATGAACGGTTCGTCAGCGAGCGCCTCGAGCTCAAGGTCGGAGGCATCTGCGAGTCGATGGCCGAACGGCAGGATCAACGAGAACGTCTCATCGAACACGGATCGCGTCACCAACCCCTCGGCGCTGATCGGCGTGCGAGCGAACCCGACATCGATCTCTCCCGATTTGAGGCCCCGAACCTGGGCATCGTTTCCGAGCTCGAAGAGTTCTGGGTAAATCTCTGGATGGCGTTCTTGCAGGACGCGAAGCAGCGTCGGCAAGACAGAGTGCATCGCCGATCCAACGTATCCGATCCGCACGAATCCCGCTGTGCCCACCTTCATCAACCCGATGGTGTTTTGGATCTGCTCGGCCTGCACCAGGAGTCTCGAGGCGGCCTCCTTGAGATACCGGCCGGCCGTCGTCAGCTTGACGCGACGGTTCGTTCGGTCGAACAGCTTGACCCCCAGTGAGGACTCCAAGCTCTGGATCTGGCGACTTAACGGAGGCTGCTTGATCGACAGAGCTTCGGCAGCCCTTCCGAAATGTAGCTCTTCCGCCACCGCCAGGAAGTAGCGCAGATGTCTCAAGTTCATTGATACCCCCAAGGTATTTTGATCTCTCACTAGATGTATTGGAGATATTGTACCGGGTCGCGTACAGTGCGCGCCACGGCCCATCAACCGCCGCGTAGGGCGGCTGCCACGGCGCCCAAAGGAGGAGGACAGCATGAGCCAGTCGGCGATGGACGTTCTGCTTGGCCATCGGACAATTCGGTCGTTCAAGGGCGACCAAGTCGAAGACGAGAAACTCGAACTGATCTTGAAGGCGGGAACGCGCGCGGCGACGCCGGCCGAGATGCAATTCTACAGTCTCATCATCGTGAGCGAATCGGAGATGTTGGCGAAGCTCGATGTTCGCTCCCCCGTCGCCATTGTCGCCTGTATCGATCTGCATCGGCACAACCGGTGGATGGTGTCGCACGATGCCGTTCCCCTCCGGGGGACCACGCCCGAGCTGCTGTTCTGCTTCTGGGACGTTGCGATCACGCTTCAGAACATGGCCGTTGCCGCAGAGAGCTTGGGCTTGGGCACACTCACCGCGATTCGCGAGATGCACGGGCTGTTCGCCCTGCCCGAGGGCGTCTACCCCGCCGCAGTATTGGCGATCGGGTATTCGGACGAAGACCCGAAGCTTCGCGGCAGGTTCCCGCTGGAGGCGGTTGTGCATCGTGACACCTACGAGGTCCCCACCGACAGCAAGCTCCGGGAATGGTACGGCGGCCACGACGAGAAATGGAACACCATCTCGAGCGATCGTCTCGAGGCACTGGGCGACAAATCCTGCAACAACTTCGCCCAGGTTCTTTCAACCCTCCTCAAGCGAGAGGCGGGTTGGATCGAGACGAATCTTCGAGACACGGGCTTTTGCGTAGCACGCTGCACCGACTGACCGAAGGGAGGCTTTAATGCAGGTTATGGTTCTGTTCTACTCGAAAACGGGACGGACCCGGGCGATGGCCGAGGCGATCGCCGACGGCGTCCGTTCCACGGGCGATGTTCGACCGGTTCTCCGGACGACGGCGGAGGTGACGGAGGATGATTTCCTGCAGAGCGACGGAGTCATCGCCGGATCGCCGGTCTACTTCGGAACAATGGCCACCGAATTGAAGAGCGTCTTCGATCGATTCATCGGGACGAGGAAACAAATGGTCGACAAGGTCGGAGCGGCGTTCGCCTCGGGGAACCATCACAGCGGCGGCAAGGAGACGACGCTGTTATCGATTCTTCAGACCTTGCTGATCTACGGAATGATCGTTGTCGGCGACCCGCTGGAGTCGGGAGGCCACTACGGTGCGGCCGCCGCCGGGGAGCCGACCGAGAAGGCGCTTCAGGATGCGAAGCTCCTCGGAGCACGCGTCGCGTACACGGTCGCGCGGCTGAGCTAGGGTCCACTGTCCGTCGGACGGTGCAGCACCGATCGCGATCGGGGAGGAGAGACAATGACGGGATCTCGTTTTTTCATCACCGATGTGTTTGCCGCCGGGAAATACTCGGGCAATCAGCTGGCAACGGTCCTTCACGACACGAAGATGCCGGACGCTGAGATGCAGCAGGTCGCGGCGGAATTCGGGTTCTCCGAGACGACATTCATCATGGCGAGGCAACCCGTCTGCGGGGGCTATCCGGTTCGCATCTTCACCCCCAAGACCGAGATCGACTTCGCCGGTCACCCGACGCTGGGAACTGCCTACATCCTTGTTCGGCACGTGATCAAGCGACCGGTCGATCAGCTGACCCTTCACCTGAAGGTAGGCCCGATCCCGGTTCGCTGCCCACCTGCCGATGGAGTCGACGACAGGCTGTGGATGCGACAACGTCAGCCGGAGTTCGAGCATGGCATGGATCGGAGGACTATCGCCGCCGTGATCGGGCTCGACCCCGGCGAGATCGACTCGCGATGGCCGATCTCCCAGGTGACCACCGGTCTGCCATTCACCATCGTCCCGTTGAAGAGCATGGAATCTCTCAAGCGTGCCCGCATTGAGCCGGACCGGTATCGGGCGTGGATCCGAACGGTTTGGGCGAAGGGGATCCTGGTGTTCTGTTTCGGCGGCCATACGAACGAACAAGACCTCGCCGCCCGGGTGTTCGTGCCGTATCTCGGCATCGCCGAGGATCCGGCAACAGGAAGTGGAAATGGCTGTTTGGCGGGCTACCTCCTTCATCATCGCTGTCTTGCGAGCGATTCGATCGACATCCGTGTCGGCCAGGGATACGAAATCGCCCGTCCGTCGGAGATCTTCATCCGCGGCCGTATCTCCGGCGAGATCAGTCTGATTGAGGTCGGGGGGCGTGTCGTCGAGATCGCATCCGGCGACTTGCGGGCATGAATCAAGCCGAAGCCCCATCAGGCGGCTTCGGGTGCGAACCAAGGGGAGGCTCAATGCTTGTTGGGAAGCAGGTCATATTGAGACCGCTGAAAGAGGAAGATCTTCCGGACTACCATGATCTGGACGGCGACATTCGGGAAGCTGGAGCGTACTGGCCTGTTTCGATGAGGTCCGAGCGATGGGTGCGCGACCGGTTCGCGAAGAGCGGGTACTGGTCGGACGAGTACAGCGTCCTGCTGATCACCGATCATCAGCACAGGCCGCTGGGGTATGTGGCCTTCTTCCGCGGCGCCCCGTACCAGAATACGCGCGAAGTCGGTTATCGCCTGTTCAAGACGGCCGACCATGGGCGTGGATACGTGACGGAGGCGGTTTCGCTCACCGTGGCCTACCTCTTCGCGAGCCGGCCTTTCGATCGGGTCCAGGCGGCCGTCGTTGTCGGGAACGTCGGCTCGCGGCGTGTTCTCGAGAAGGTCGGGTTCAAAAAGGAGGGCGTCCTTCGTAGCGTTGTTTTCGTCCGCGGTCGGAACCTCGACATGGAGCTGTATTCGATCCTCCGCGATGAAGCGAAGCCGCTCGACGAACTTCTTGCGCCGCTTTCGGAAGCTACGGGAGGGGGGATTTCGAGCCCCTGAATACTCGGTGAGCTGGGTTCCGTTTCGCGGCGCCAAGCGCCCAACAAACGGTGGCACCCACCAGGAGTTGCTTCACAAACCGGTGCGCGATCTTTGCGCACAAACCAATCAGCCAAGGAGGCTGACGTCATGGATGAACTGCGGCAAATCAGCCGGAAGAGGAAGCAGGCCACCACGTGGTTCTTGGCCCACAAGTCCAAGGGCTACCAGGCCATTCTGGACATGGAAGCGACTGTGTATCCCGACGGAGCCATCAGCCGCAAGAACAAGGAGCTGATGGCGACAGCGATCGCCGTACTGATCAACTGTTCGTCGTGCATGCAGTGGCACATTGAGAAAGCGGCCGAAGATGGCGCGACGGTGGAAGAGCTGATCGAGGCGATCGACGTTGCGATCGAGTTCGGCGCCGGCCCGGCAACGGTGGCTGCGCGATTTGCGATGGACGTGATCAAGGTTGTCTACGGGGACGACGCGTAGGAAGCGCTGGCTAAGGGATGGATTGCGACGCTTGTTGAACCGATGCTCTGTCGGAGGGTGACCTTCTGCCTCTGCTCCCCGGATCGTCCTTGGTTGGCGATCCGGGGAGGCGTTCGTGCCGACTTGTGGCAAATCGGCACCCTTGCACCGCAGGCTTTGGATCTACGGCACCATCTCACAAACCCAGATCCTCATTGATAAACAGCACGTGGATTCGGCCGGTCGGATCGCATCGTTCGATGATCGACCGGTTTCGGCAGATCCGGTCCCGCGACGAGCAGTCATGGCAGACGCCCGTCTTCGTGCACGGTGTGTCCTTGCCCAGTTGGATCGCCAGACAGACCGCCGCAACGTTCTTGGCCCGGTGAATCGCGTGCTCGAGGTCGTCGCATAGCTTGTTGCGTCCAACGAACACGTAGACACGTCCTGGGCCGAAGATGAGCGCCGCGGCGCGATTGCCCGTTCCGTCGATGTTGACCAGCGCGCCGTCGATCGAAACGGCGTTGGATGAGGCGATGACCACGTCGGCGCACAGTGTCTGCCGGCGGATGTCGAGCTGTTCATCGTACGAATGGCCGAACCGGCTCCGGTCGAGGAAGTTGTAGCCCCCGTCGCGCAGCCGGCTGGGGATACCAAGCTGCCCTATCGTCTCCGACCCGCCGTAGCCGATCGTTTCAGCAACCGAAACGTTGGAAAAGAAGAACTCAACCGCCTCGCACGACGTCTCGAAGCCGTGAGCGGCAAATCCACGAACCTTGAACGACTCGACGGCCCGCGCAATCCTTACGCGATATCGCTGGGCTATTGCCTGCTGTGCATCCATGAACCACTCCCTCCTGTCTTCCGCGGCATCACCAACCGTTTCGGCGATGGGTTTCGCTGCTTGCGTCTGTGCAACAAGGGACTACGTTTCCCTGCATCCGCCTTCCCTCCCTCGCGCAGACCCACGTTGACTGTGCAGTTGATCGTAAGAATACAATGCCCTACGCACCAACGCAATCGATATAGTCTGTTCCATAGCTTGACGTGCCACATGGATAATCGTATATTACCGATGGTGATGTACATGAAAGCGATCAATCTCAGCCCGGAA
>CAZJLO010000016.1:37665-38876 GCA_964547105.1 uncultured Thermotogae bacterium | reverse complement strand
GGGGGGCGTGTATCGTCACCGGCGACACTGACATTGATTGCGGGAGGCTTCGCTGCATCGCTGTGGGGAGGCTTTTTGGTGGAACCGATCTTCCAGTGGCCGGGAATCGGAACGCTGTTCTTCACGGCGACCAAGTACTCGGATACGCCGCTTATGATGGGGCTGCTTGTCGTGGTCACCGGGATCTACCTATTCGCCTTGATGATCCTCGATCTCACCTACGGCCTGATGGATCCAAGGATCAAGGTCGGCAGCCGAGCTCGTCAGTGATGTTCGATCCCGTATCGCGGGAGTCGAGCGCATTCGTGATACTCCATCCCTGATCGGTTGAAACCTCATGAGAACATGCGATGTGCTGGATCGAGCTTGAAGCTCTGGTCCCGGCGTTCTGTCCGTCTCAAGGCGCAGGGTGGCGATCTCCGCAGCAGAGCCGGTAGAATCCCCGCACAATGAAGATCGGAATCGTTCAGACAAATCCGGTGTTCGGCGAGGTCAGGCACAACCTGGCTGACGCATGCGAGGCGATGGCGTCTTGCTCAACCGATCTTTGGGTGCTTCCCGAGCTGTTCGCCACCGGTTATCAGTTCGCTTCCGCGAGCGAGGTTGAGCAGCTTGCCGAGCCCATCCCCGATGGTTCGACAACCCACGCTCTGCACGACTTCGCGCGACAGCACGATTGCGTAATCGCCGCCGGACTCCCCGAGAAGGCTGACAACGGAAATTTCTACAATGCCGCCGTGCTGGTCGGGCCCGCCGGCCTTATCCTCCGCTACCGCAAGATCCACCTGTTCGCTGAGGAGAAGCGGTGGTTCTCACCGGGAGAGTCGATCCTTGATGTCGCCGATATCGGCGGTGCACGGGTGGGGCTTCTGATCTGCTTCGATCACTTCTTCCCCGAGGCGGCCCGCACACTGGCGCTGCGTGGCGCGGAGATCATCGCCCATCCTTCCAATCTGGTGATGCCTGTCTACGCCCAACTCACGATGCGGACGCGGGCGCTGGAGAATGGCGTGTTCACGGTGACAGCGAACCGAATCGGGGTCGAACACCGGACCGCAGAACGGTTGACGTTCACCGGCTGCAGCCAAATCGTCTCTCCCGACGGCGCACTGGTGTACAGCGGCCCCGCCAATGACGTCGAAACGGTCGTCATCGAGGTCGATCCTTCCCAGGCACGTGACAAGGCGCTCAATCGATGGAACGATCGTTTC
>CAZJLO010000016.1:2836-37655 GCA_964547105.1 uncultured Thermotogae bacterium | reverse complement strand
TGATTGCCGTCAGCAACAACCTGCTCGGATCAGCATTTCATCGCTCGGACACAGGGAGAATCCTTCGGAACAAGAGGTGCGCTATGACTAACAAGGAACAGCATGGCATCGCGCCCGGGATCACCGGCACGAAGCAATGGACGGTCTCCAACGGGCATCTAGCAAGTTCTTGGGGAAGCGGGTTGATGGATGTCCTTGCCACACCGGTCCTTGTCGGCTTCTGCGAAGAAGTCGCCCGCCAATCCGTCGATCCGCTTCTTCCCGCGGGGCAGCAGACCGTGGGGACAAAAGTCACAATCGAACATCTTGCCGCAACGCCGATCGGCATGAAGGTGACGGTTCAATCGGAGCTTGTGGAAGTCGACGGAAGGCGTCTTGTGTTTGCGATTGAAGCCCATGATGAACGGGAACTCATTGCCCGCTGCGAACACCAGCGATTCGTCATCGACGAACAGCGATTTGTCACTCGCATTACCGAGAAAGCACGTTCCCAATAGACGTCTGGAGCATCCACACAATCGACGCGAGCTCTTCACACTTCGCCCACAATTCAGTCGTATGGTGGCAGTGTACAGCCGCGAGGGTGGCGGCTGGACCTCCTTACAGTAAGCCCACCACACCAGCAGGGAGGAGCTCCCGAAAGGGAGCTTCTCCTTTTTTCCTTCTCGGCTCTACCCTCCGCCCACAGGAGGAAGAATGGTCAGACAATCGCCATCCCGGAGCAGCGTCTCCAACCCTTTTCGAAGAATGACATTGCCACCGTTCACCAACACGTTGATATGGCGGCGCACCTCACCGTTCGCGTCGAAAATGCGGCCTGTGACCGCCGGCGCCGCCTTCGACAGCGCTCCAAGTGCGTCCAACACACTGCTTCCCTCAGCAATGCTGATCGGATTCAGGTCATCGGGCAAGTCGCGTTTGAATGAGAATGCGACTTCCATCCGGATTGTGATGTCCACTGCTCATTCCGTCCCAACGAGCTTCGCGGAAATGCGGTTCTGTCGCTCGATTTCGTCATATAGCGATTCGTCCGTCAGGCGTCCGCCGCTAACGCGAAGCTCCCCGTGAACCATCGATAGACTCACGCGCTCAGCAGCGCAGTGAACCACCGCCGCCACCGGATCGGATCGCCCACCGGCAAATGGCAGTTCCCTCATGTCGAATGCGATCAGATCGGCGGCCTTCCCCGGCTCGATCGAACCGATTTCCGCTTCCCGCCCGAGAACGCGGGCACCACCGACCGTCGCCGCATACAAGGCGTCACGAGCCGAAAATGACGAAGCACCGTATTGAACGCGTTGCAGCAGCATCGCTTGGCGCACTTCGCGAATCATGTTGGATGTATCGTTGCTCGCCGATCCATCCACGGCAAGACCGATCTTGACGCCTGTGTTCATCAGCGGCACAACCGGGGCAATCCCGGAACCAAGCGTCATGTTCGAGCTCGGGCAGTGAGCCATCCCCACCTTGGCCGCCGAAAGTTTGGCTCTGTCGCCTTCACTCAGATGCACCATGTGGGCGAACCACGCATCCTCGCGCAACCAGCCCAGTTCCTCCATCAGATCGACAGGGCGCGCACCCAACCGGGCAAGGCAATGCGCTTCTTCATCGCGCGTTTCGGCAAGGTGGGTGTGCAACAGAACGTGGTATTGATCGGCCAGCTTCGCCGATTCCCTCATTAGATCGAGGGTTACCGAAAAGGGAGAACAAGGAGCAAGAGCAATCCGAACCATCGCGAACGGTTCGGCGTCGTGATACCGCTCGATCACACGGACGCAATCGGCAAGGATCTCCTCTTCGGTTTGAACCACGGAATCCGGCGGAAGCCCGCCCTGCTTCTTGGAGAGCGACATCGAACCGCGGCATGGGTGAAACCGGATCCCCGTCTTTGTCGCGCCGTCGATCTCCGCATCCATGATCCCGGTTCGGCCCCTTGGAAATAGATAGAGGTGATCCGTCGTCGTGGTTGCGCCGGAGAGCAGCAATTCCGAACAGGCAATCGTCGCGCTCGTGCGCACGGCGTCCTCATCGATGCATTTCCACCGCTCGTAGAGGAAGACGAGCCAGTCAAACAGCTCCTTGTCCGCCGCTCCGGGAACATTCCGAAACAGTGTCTGATAGAAGTGGTGATGCGTATTCACCATTCCCGGCAACAGCACCTGCCCCGTCCCGTCAATGACCCGGTCGGCCGCTGGGACATCGAGATCCCTGCCCACGGCGGCAATCCGATGATCCTCGACCAGTACGCTCCCGCCGGGGATCTCCTGACGCGCGCCATCCATCGTGACCACGACATCAAAGCCTTTCAGCAAGGTGCGCATGGTTCCTCACTCCGCAAGGTTGATTTGATCGGCTGTCTCCATAAAAGCGGCAAGCACAGAAATGGCCGCCTCGATGTCGTCCACATGGGCCGTCTCGACCACGGAATGAACGTACCGCACGGGAAGCGAAAGCGTCACCACCGCCGCACCGGCTTGAGCAGCCTGAATCGCGCCGGCATCCGTTCCACCTCGGGGAAGAATCTCCATTTGATGAGGAATGCCTCGTTCCTCGGCGAGCGATCTCATGGCTCGAACAAGACCGGGATGAGAGATCGACGCCGAATCGCGCAGCTTGATTGCTACGCCGCCGCCCAATTTGGTCACTCGTTCATGATCGGCAACTCCGGGAACATCTACGGCCAGCGTTGCATCCAAGGCGATGCCGATCTGAGGGTTCACTTCAAACCCGGCGGCCCGCGCTCCACGTAGCCCAACTTCCTCTTGGGTGGATCCAACCACGTAAAGGTCACACGCTGGTTGCTTCACCCGTCTGAGCGCTTCGATTGCGATGAACACGCCGGCCCGATCATCGAGCGCCTTGCCGGAAACGACATCTCCGTACTGCAGGAACCGCTGAACAAGTGTCACCGTGTCCCCAACGCGGACCTGCTCGTGAACCCGTTCGGGAGAAAGGCCTAGATCGACAAACATGTCCTTGATCTTGGGCCTCTTCTTCATATCCTCTTCGGTCAGGACATGGGCGGGCTTGGCCCCGACACAACCGGGAAGATCTCCCTGTTCGGTGTGAACCATGACGCGCTGGGCCACAAGCGCACACGGATCGAATCCTCCGAGCGGCTGCAATCTGAGGAATCCCGTCTTCTCTTCGACGTGCGACACCAGGAAGCCGATTTCGTCAATGTGCGCCGCAACCAGCACTGTGGGCCCGTGTCCCGCCTTGTGAGCAATGAGATTCCCGAGAACATCCACCCGGGTTTCGTCGACCAACTCGCTTAGCGCATCCGCAACCACAGCGCGCGCAAGGCGCTCGTAGCCAGGCACACCACACACCTCGCTCAATTGCTTGAGAAGCTCCATACACCCTCCTATATCCCATGCAAGCGCATCATCTTACCGCGAAGCCCACGGCAAACCACCTTGCCGCCGTTCATCGCCGTTGGCTATCATCAGGCATGATTCCGCTGCGCGATTACCGTACAAGCCGTTCTTTTCCAACCATAACCGTGATCCTGATCGCCATCAATCTCGTCGTCTTTCTCTACCAGGGATACCTGGCAACCCGACCGGCGGAGCTGAATGACGGAATCGCATGGCAGAATTCGGGTTTCACACCTCCGGCATTCGATTCGAACAGCTACGTGAGCCATGTCCGGAATGGTGGAGATCCGGCGTTCTATCCCGTCTCGGCGGATGACTACTTCCTTCTCCAGTACGCGTTGATCCCGGCCGAATTGATCGGAGGACAAGATCTTCCCCCAACGGTGGCAATCCCGTTGTGGCTGACGCTTCTCACGTCCATGTTCATGCACGGCAGCCTGTGGCACCTCGTTGGCAACATGCTCTACCTGTGGATCTTCGGCGACAACGTGGAAGACGCGATGGGACACGTCCGTTTTCTCGTGTTCTACGTGCTGTGCGGCCTCATCGCAGCGTTCGCACAGATCGCCACCGGAGCTTCCAGCGCCGTACCGATGATCGGAGCATCGGGAGCCATCGCCGCCGTGTTAGCCGCCTACTTCATGCTGTTCCCCCGATCACGCATCCTGACGCTGGTTCCGATTTTTTTCTTCATCCGGCTGATGAATATTCCTGCTGTGGTCCTGCTTGGTATCTGGTTCCTGTATCAGGTCTTGAGTGGCGCCGGCTCCCTGGGTACTGCAGTCGGCGGCACCGCTTGGTTCGCGCACATCGGCGGATTCATCGCCGGAGCCATCCTGGTGTTCGCCTTCAGGAAGCGCGGCGTTCCGGTTGTCCTCTGGCAAATGGTGACAAGCCGCCGCCGCGCCTGAGGGAATTTCCCGATTGTGTTGGGACAACCGTCTTCACAGCGGTTGCCGGTGCTGATATGATGTGGAGGCAGCTTTGTTTGCAGTCCTAGAGGGAGGATTCGTCATGCGAACCGTCGCAGCATGTTGCTTGGTCTTTCTGTTGGTGAGTTCTGTCGGTGTCTTCGCATCCGAATGTGGTCCCGATGTCCGGGCTCCGATCTGGATCGACGGGGATCATGAGTTCACCGTCGAAAATGGTGTCACCGGCGGAACCGGAACACCCAACGATCCGTTCATCATCTCGGGCACACGCATCGATGCCGGCCCGTGCGACTATGGCATTCGAATCGAGAGAACGTCAAGCTATTTCGAGATCCGCGATATTGAGATCAGCGGAGCCGCCAAGGCCGGGATTTACCTGAGCTACACCGAGAACGGCGCCGTCATCGGCTGCCGCCTGGTTGCCAACTGGACGGGAGTTGTCATCAATTTCGGCTCCTTCAATCGGATTGCCGATTGCACGTTTGAGAGCAATACCGATGCAATCCATGCCTACTTCTCACACGACAACAAGTTCCTTGGCAACATCTTCTCCGAGAATCGGACCGCGTTGTGGTTGGACGCCTGTCACGAGAACACGGTGACGGGGAACCGGTTCGTCGACAATCACACGGCGGCATTTCTCGATCTCGGCTCCTCCGGAAACAACCTGAGTGAGAATGCTTTCGTCGGAAATCTCCACCATGCCCAAGCCGCAACTCCCAATCTGTGGAGCTGCGACGGCACCGGCAATTACTGGGATTCCTACACCGGTTTGGACCTCGACAACGATGGTATCGGCGACACGCCGTTTGTGATCCAGATTCAGGACAACGAAGACGAGCGGCCGCTGATGAGCGATCCATTCGCGTCCGATTGACGCACGCTCGTTCCGAACGCCGCGTCAGGCATCGTCCTCTAATCGTCGTTGCTTGGACCATCTCGTCAGACGGAAAGAGCCGGCCGCCTTCACGGTTGCTGCTGCGGAACGTCTCATCGTGTGACTGGTCGGCCTGACCCACCCGCGCGGCCGCCGGATCCCAAGTCACTCAGTCGATGACACTGCCATCCTGCCGCTATTCCATTTCGACGCAGGCGCGCACTTCTTCGGTACACTTGACGACCACATCACGCGCGTCTTGATCTTCACCGATCCAACGCGGGCCGAGCGAGCCGGCATCGGTCCATCAGACACGGTTGCCACCTTTTCGATGATCCTCGGGTAGCCCCGGCGAGGATCGGAAGGCACTGCCAGTTGACATGTGCAACACCCTCTCTACACTCTAGCTGAGTTGCATTCGGATAGAGAGTAGAAAGGGGATGCTGGTGTCCGATCGTTTTTCCCAACAGCTGCGTGACGAGCTTCCGTACGCCCTGACGCACATTCAAGTTCAAGAGCTTCGTGAGGGGCAGGCGGTGTCTCAATGTTTCCTTGTCAGGAGCAAGATTCATCGAGTCACCCGCAACAGTGATCCCTACTTGGAGATCATCCTCGCCGATCGCTCTGGCACTATTCCCGCTCGCGCCTGGACCGATGCCACGCTTCGCTACGGGAATGACTTCGAACACGGCGACTTCGTGTTCGTCGAGGGGCGAACCGAAAGCTATCGCGGTGTTCTTCAAGTCAACGTCTCTTCCATCCGCCGTATCGATCTTCACGAGAGCGAGCAGGGGAAGATTCTCGGCTTCGACGTCGCCCTGCTCACGCCAACCAGCGAGTACAACATCGACGACATGTGGAACGAGCTTCATCGCCTCGCGGCCGAAATATCGCCGGCGGCGTTGTCCCGGCTGACCGTCGGATTGCTCGATGAGAATGAGGAAGCGTTTCGCAAGTTTCCGGCAGCAATCTCTTTTCACCACGCGTATATCGGCGGCCTGCTCGAGCACTCGCTTGAGGTTGCCCGCGGTGCTTCCGAATACGCCAAGAGCTGCTCCATCCTGCATCGAGGGCTGGTAACGGCGGGAGCGATTCTTCACGACATCGGCAAGATCCGTGAGATGGCCCACCCCGTCAGCCCCAAGTTCACGTTCGACGGCCAGATGTTCGGGCACCTCCTCATCGGACGGGACATGGTGCGCGCCCACGCGGCGAAGATCGGCTTGGCGGACTCCCGTCTCAGCGAACTCCTGGAGCACATCATTATTTCGCATCACGGCGAACGAGAGTTCGGGGCGGCTGAGCACCCGAAAACGGCCGAAGCAATGGCCGTCTACTATTTCGACAACCTTTCCGCCCGACTGAACATGATCCACAATCAGCGGACGGCTGACGGCAACGAGAGCGAGTTTACGGATTGGCAAGACCGTCCGCTCGGGCGTGCACTGTTCAAGGGAGAGATCCCCGATGCGTGATCCGGTCGGCAGCGCGCGACCCGGCCGTGCGGTGGGCCACCTCAGTCGGTGATCGAGCGGTCCTCCAAGACGGGCATCTCCGTCACGTCGGACCCGAGTGGATGCGTCTGCTCCAAGGCGACGGAAGGAAGGCTCGAGCAACGTTCCTGCGGCTGCGATTGGCGGCTCGTTGAACAGCGGGGGCGGACATCTATACTGTACCCAATCAACAGGAGAAGCAGGAGGAACGTCGAATGACCGGTCGCAGCTACTGTGGGACTTTCAGTCTCGCCGATGCCGAGCAAACCGTTTCCGCATCCGGGTGGGTTCAGCGTCGACGTGATTTGGGGAAGCTGGCTTTCATCACGCTTCGCGATCACACGGGAATCGTGCAATTGGTGTTCGCGGACACGGATGAGGATCTATCGCTTTCAGACGCCCACACCCTGAACCGCGAGGATGTCATCTCGATCGAGGGAACAGTACGGCCCCGCGCCGACAAGGATATCAATCCCGAGATGGCGACGGGGGAGATCGAGATCCGCGTCACCACGATGGAGATCCGCAACCGGGCCGTCACCCCCCCCTTCCTCGTTGACGGCGACGGCTCGGACACAACGGAAGAGACGCGTCTGCGGTTCCGCTACGTCGATCTTCGGCGTCCTCGTCTGCAGCGCAACCTCGCCCTGCGCCACACCGTATTTCAATCGGCGCGGCGGATCCTGACCGAGGAACGTTTTCTTGAGATCGAGACACCGATGTTGACGAAATCGACCCCCGAAGGAGCGAGAGACTTTCTTGTTCCAAGCCGGCTGTCTCCGGGGGCGTTCTATGCTCTGCCGCAATCGCCCCAGCTGTTCAAGCAGCTGTTCATGATCGGAGGAATCGATCGCTACTTCCAGATGGTGAAGTGTTTCCGGGATGAGGACCTGCGCGCCGATCGTCAGCCGGAATTCACGCAACTTGACTTGGAAATGGCGTTTCCGCAGCGGAAGGATGCGATCTTCGCCGTTCTTGAACGCGTTCTGTCCGCTGTGTTCCGCGAAGTGGCGCAGACCGACCTCGAAACCCCATTCCCAAGACTGCCCCATGCCGACGCAATCGCTCGATTCGGATCAGATAAACCGGATATCCGCTACGAAATGGAGCTCAAAGATGTGTCCGAGATCGCCGCACGCGGCGGGTTTGGCGTGTTCACTGAGGCCGTCCACAGCGGGGGAAAGGTCCTTGCAATCTCCGTTCCGGGAGCCGCAAACTACTCGCGTAAGATCCTCGATGAGCTCCAGGATGTCGCGAAGGCTCATGGAGCCCTTGGACTGGCATGGATCAAGGTCGAAGAGACGGGGTTCACCTCTCCGATCGTCAAGCATCTTGGCAGCGACGTGACGGCGTCACTGGTCGGCGCAATGGACGCTTCCGTCGGCGACCTTCTCTTGCTGGTCGCCGGGAAGAAGATGGAGACAGCACTCGGTGCAGTTCGCGTCGATGTGGCGCGGCGCGAGGGTCTCGAAAAGGGCGGTTGGGAGTTCCTGTGGATCACGGATTTCCCGCTGTTCGGGACCGACGAATCGGGGAATCTCACGAGCGAGCACCATCCGTTCACTTCGCCGTGGCGCGAGCATACGCCGCTTCTGGAAACGGCACCCCTTGACGTCCTATCCGAGGCGTACGATCTAGTGCTGAACGGCATGGAGCTCGGAAGCGGCAGCATCCGTATCCACTCCCGCCCCCTGCAAGAGAGAATCTTCCGCCTACTTGACATCTCGGCCGAAGAAGCCGAACTCCGGTTCGGATTCTTCCTCCACGCTCTGGAATACGGAGCGCCTCCGCACGGTGGGTTCGCGCTGGGGATGGATCGACTGGTGATGCTGTTGGCCGGCGAACGCTCCCTGCGGGATGTCATCGCCTATCCGAAAACAGCGACGGGATTGTGTCCCTTGACCGACGCGCCGATGCCTGTCCCGGAAGCACAACTGGCAGAGCTCGGTCTGGAGCTTCGCAAGCGGGAGGACTAGTGTGCGGCAGAAGCCGGCAGCGTTGATGATCGCGGCGGCGATGGTGCTTGCCATCGTCGCCGTTGTCTTGCTGTCGATGAGCATCGACTCGCTGATACTGCGTCCAGGAATCGTTCGATCCGGAGCGAACAGCGAATCGGGTTCCACATTCAGAAGTCCATCTGCGAACACAGGCGAGCTTGTCCGCGTGCTCCGCATCGTGTGGGCGGTTCTCGCTACGGTCATCGTCCTGTGTCTTCTGTTCTGGCCGACATTCCGTCACATGATTCTGAAGTACATGCTCGCTCAGCTCACGTACTTCGCGATCTTGTTCATGTTGGGAGCGCTCATCTTTGCCACCATTCGCTCTGACCAGGAACAAGGGGGCGGTCCGACCCCTTCAATCGTCGGTCCGCAATCGGCAAATGCCATTCACGCCGGTTCCGCCACCGGCGTGGCGCAGGACGGCTTCGACATTGATCAGCCGCTTGCAGCAAGCGAGATTCCTCTCTGGCAAGTCGGGTTGATCGCTTCATCGATTGTGCTTGCCCTGACGGCGCTGGTGATCGGAGGGATCTACGCTGGACGGCGAATGGGCTCCGGCAGAAGGGATCTCCGGATCGATCCATCCCCGCTCCACGATCTGTCCACGGAGGCGGAGAAGGCAGTGGGTCGCCTCCAAGCGGGGGAAGACCCCGGCACAGTGATTCTTGAATGCTACAAACGGATGATCGACATCGTAGCACGCCGTTCGGGCATCGAAAGCCGGCTGTCGCTGACGCCGCGGGAGTTTGCTCATCTGCTCTCTCAACAGCAGATGGAAACAGGACATGTGGCTCGTCTTACATCAATCTTCGAACAGGTTCGATACGGGGCCCGTCGACCAGCGCCGTATGTGGAGGAAGCCTTGGCCTGTCTCGTCGCGGTCCGTGACGCCTACGCCATGGCGGCACAATGATCTATCGAGGAAGCGCCGGCAAGCCGCCCTCTGGTTCCTCAAGACACGCCGGGCACCGGAAACTTCCGAGCACGCGTTCGAGCAACCGCGTTCGCCGGCGCAACCTTCTGATTGGTGGGGCAGCTTCGGTGGCAATCGCGGCGACTCTGATGCTGCTGTTTCCACTTCGCGACACGTTTGTCGAGGTTGTCGCAGCTCCTGCTCTTGACATGTTCCACGAGGCGATTCGCTGGTTTGCCAACCGGTCCCAGATCGCCGTCTGGAGAATCGCACTCGCCGCTACCTCAGTGCTGGCCGTGCTTGCCGTGCGCCCCCCTCGACGAATCGAACGAAAGATCCGGCTGCACCGCCGCAACCGCCCGATTCGTGATTGCTCGGATCGCGAAATCTTGATCCGGGCAATCCACCACGGGCATCGACACGTGTTGTATCGGGTGCTTGTCGCCCGCCAGATGACACGACTGGCGGTGCGGTTGATCCGTCAGCGGGAACGGTGCAGCAACGAGGTCGCTGCGACGAAGCTGCAACAAGGAAACTGGCCCGCGCCCGACTCCATCAGGGCGTTCCTCGGGCAACGTCTGCCGACCGCACATGGACTGCGCGTTTCGGAGAAGGTCTACGCGGCCCAACTCTCAGAAACGGTCGGCTTTCTCGAACGGTATGCGGAAGGGGAAGGGGAAGACAAATGAAACCCGAAGATGTAGGGCCAAACGCGTCGAAGATCCTCAGGACGATCGAGCAAGCTGTCGTTGGCAAGTCTGAATTGTTGGAGTGGGTCATGGCAGGCATTCTCTCCGGCGGTCATCTCCTGTTTGAGGATGCGCCCGGTTTGGGAAAGACACTGATCGCGCGATCGTTCGCTCAGGCTCTCGGATTGGATTTCAAGCGCGTCCAATTCACGCCTGATCTTCTTCCCGGCGACGTCACCGGATCCGATGTCTTTGATCGGAAGGAAGATCAGTTCCGCTTCGTCCGCGGACCGATTTTCACTCATGTCCTCCTCGCTGATGAGATCAACCGCGCGACACCCAAGACGCAATCCGCATTACTCGAGGCAATGCAGGAGTTCCAAGTGTCGATCGGGGGGGTCACCCGCCCACTCGCCGAGCCATTCATCGTCATCGCCACCCAGAATCCGATCGAATTCGAAGGAACATTCCCGTTGCCCGAGGCGCAGATCGACCGGTTCATCATGAGGCTGTCGGTCGGCTATCCGGAACCCGCGGACGAGCTGGAAATCGTTCGCCGCCGTCGACAGCGACACACCGACGAGATCAGCCTGCCGGCAGTCGGTTCGCGCGAGGAACTGCTCGAGATGCGAGCCGCCGTGGAAACGGTCCATATCGACCCGGATCTCGAAGCGTATATCGTCGCGCTTGTGCGGCGCACGCGTTCGGAGTCGAGCGTTCGAGTTGGTGCCAGCCCAAGGGGAGCGCTCGCCCTGCTGAAGCTCTCACGCGCTCTTGCCGCCATCCGCAGCCGAGACTATGTCCTCCCCGACGACATCAAGGAGCTTGCCGTCGCCGGCCTTGCGCATCGGCTGCTGCTCGAGCCCGAACTGTGGGCGAAAGCGATCAGCGCAGAAGATGTCGTGCAGTCCATTCTCGAATCGGTTCCCGTTCCCAAGGTCAGCGGATGATCGGCGGGAGCACGCTGCGAATCCCCGGCATCCTCACAATCGTCCTTGTAGTCGTCGGTATCGCCACCAGGAGTTCGGCGATGCTGATCGTCGCGATCCCCCCGATGGTCTATCTGGCCGTAGTCCTGTCGTTCTCCCGTAGCACACGGATGGTTCCGGATTCCCTGTCTGTCGAACGCCGCCTCTCGCAGCAACGCTGCATCGAAGGCGAGAGGATTTCCGTGACGATCGAGATCTGCTGTGCGGAGCGGCCGCTCGCTGTGGTGTCCGATCAGACGGCGCTCGATCCACTCCCTCTGGCAATCGAAGGACCGACTGCGGGAACATTCCGACTCCCGGCAACGGCCGATCCTGATCGCGAACCGGATGCGCATCCAGCGGACCTCCTTCACTACGCGATTCGAGCTGATCGAGGCGAATTCCAGCTCGGGGGCACCCATGTCACATTGTTCACTCCGTGCCCGCTGACGCCGCAGTCGCTGGTCCTCGGCAACCGCTCCACATTCCGTGTTGTTCCGCGCACGTCGTTCGTCCCTCCACTCCGAATCCAACCGCGGAGAACCCGCGTGTACGCAGGCTCAGTCAGGACCAATCTCGGCGGGAGTGGCCTCGATTTCTTCGGCTGCCGGAACTACACACCGGGGGACAACACCCGCGCCATCAACTGGCGGATCGTTGCCCGCACCGGCAGTCTTGTCGTCAATGAGTTCGAGCAGGAGAGAATTGCCGATGTGAGTGTGGTGCTCGATTGCCGCGTGTCCCCGTATACACGGTCGGGAACGAAACGTCTGTTCGACGATTCCGTCCGGGCGGCGGCGAGCCTCGCGGCGCAGTTCCTCGATGCGGGGAACCGCGTCGGCCTGCTGATGTACGGCGATATTCCTGATTGGGTCTATCCCGGCGTCGGAAGGCTCCAGAAGGTGCAGATCCTTGACGCCCTATCACGGGCCCATACCGGGAATAAGGAAGCATTTCAGGCCTTGCACAACTTGCCGACACGGCTGATCCCCCCGGGAGCGCAGTTGGTCATCATCAGCCCGCTGATCGCGTTTGACGATGCCGCCGTCCTTGGCGAGCTGCGCGCCCTCGGCTACGAGGTTCTTCTTGTGAGCCCATTCGTAGCCATGTCGTCAGTCGCCGGCTCCGAGCATGCACTCGCCGACGAGGTTGCCGCTCGCGCAATGCACGTACTGCGCACATCTCAGATGACTGCCGTGCGCCGTTTCGGGGTACAGGTCATTGAATGGGATACGTCTCAGCCGCTGGCGGCCGCGGCTGCGCAGCTTCGGCACGGGAGAAGGAGAGGCATTCGGTGAACCGATTGGCGGCGATTCTGTTTGTCATCAGCGGCCTGCTTCTGGCAATGCTCGCACGAGTCACTTTCGGCTCGAGCGTACCGGGGCTTGTGTACGGGCCACTTCTCGCCGCGATCCCGGCGGCAATCTGTGCCGCAACACGCCGCCTTCACGGCGCGGCATCCATCGCGATGTGGCTGCACTGTGGTTGGGCGGGGGTGATTGCGTTCTTGGGCGCCTCTCCGTTCGTGGTCTCCGCTTCAGTCGGACTGGTGTTCCTTGCCTGGCACAACGAGCGGCTTGATCGCGTGCTCGGCAAGGCGGATGGGCCAGGCCGTCGAATGATCTTCGCTCGCGTGATTGCATGGGAGATCGGCGTTCTGGCAATCGGTCTAGCGCTGGCGGGCCTTGCCCTGGTCGGAAGAGTATCGCTTCCGTTTCTTCCGACGATCGGCACCGCCATGGTTGCCGTACTCCTGTTGGCCGCGGGGATCCGGAGAAGCGCCTCGCGGCAGTGACGTCGCCCGAAAACCGAAAAGAGAAGCGGGGCGCTTCCATTGCACTCCGCTTCCCGCGAAAAACTGAGCGGAATGCTCCCCAATCGCGCCCCGTTGGTCCCAAAGAGAAGCGGGGCGCTTCCCAATCGCGCCCCGTTGGTCCCAAAGAGAAGCGGGGCGCTTCCCCAACGCACCCCGCTACCTGTACTGCTATCCGAACTACAGCTCGTCGATGAAGACTTCGCCGCAGATCGGAGCTTCGAATCGCTCGCCGGCCAAATACGAACTGACCAGCCCATCAAACGTCGTCGTCGTGGGACCGCCGGATGGATAGAGCCGGTAGGCCAACGTACGCATCTCCGACTCGTAGAGCATCTCCATCCACAGCACGACGTATCGGTCTCCCTCACGCTTTACCAGCGCTCCGGAGCTGTCGACAATCTCCATCATGTAGCCACTGGGCGCCACCTCCGCCACGGCGGGCGATGAGATCGTCCCCTGCGCGGTCACCATCACGAGAACGTAGATCGATCCATCACGATCGACCATCTGCGTTCGTTCGGCAACAAGCGGCGCGACACCAATGTAGATCCCCTTCGTCTTCGACTCTCGGCGTCCGGCAAGATCAGTCACCCGAACCGTGACTTCCACGTAGCCCGGTGCCGTGTACTGTGCGTCCACGGTTCTCTGTCCCGCTGTCTCGGCCTCGAAACGGCCGTCTCCATCAAGATCCCAGTCGACTCCCGCTATGTCGGCTCCCAGACATCCCTGGCACAGCGCCAGCGTCACGGTTTCGCCGACATCGGGATTCAGGGTGGACGGATCGAAATCCACTTCAGCCGCTGCGGTCAGTCCGGCGCAAGCAGCGATCAGTCCAGCGAAGAAGATTGCAGTGTATCGCTTCCTAACCCTCACGTCTTCTCCCTTCTCTTCTCATCCTGACTTCCCACTCGAAACGCTCTCAACGACTCACCGGCCTAGGGCAGAGGATCGTACACGGAAGTGTCGGTCAGCCAATAGGCGATCAGATCCTGAATCAACATCAGGTCGACGACGGCTCCACCAGTATGCGGCACGACGCCGCCCGAGAGCCAAAGCGAAACCGCATACTGAATCTGATCAAAGCTGAACTCCGCAGGAAGACAGATGTCCAACGACTGTTGCGCTGTGTCCCAGTGCGTAATCGCTACAGGAGCGGACACGTACTCGACACGCGTGATCTTGTCCTCGCCGGCAAGTTGCTGAGCAAACTGAGGAGAAGAACTGGATCCGATACCGACAATCGTGACCGAATCCCGTCCGCCAAGGTATCCTTCCGCGTTCTGATCCGACGTGAATCCGCCGGTCGGCGCAGTCAAGCGGTACTGAATCGTTCGTACATCGCCGTCCCGCAGCGTCTCGAGGAACAACCAGTCAATTGCGTGGTTGACGCTGTCGTTGTGCGGCGTCGCTCGGGTGTTCTCCGTCAACTCAACGGTCCATCCGATCGGCGTCACTTCGTGAATCACCAATCCATGGATCTCAGTGTTGATGTCGATCGTGATCGCGACGTCAATCGTTGCCCCTTCGATGGTTTCATCATCAGGCAGACACGTATTGATCGTCCGAACGATGGACACGCTTGGGAAGACTTCGATCTCGCGATCGAATTCGCCCACGCGCCCCTCGGCATCCGTGACCCAAAGCGTCACATCGCGCTTGCCTTCGACCGCGAATGCATGGGTGATCACGGCATCATCAGCGACGCGATCGATCACTCGATCTCCGTCGAAATCCCAGGCATAGCTGGCAATGCTGCTCTCCTGGTACACCACCGTTCCGGTGGCATCGAACGTCGTTTCCACCCCGATCCGAGGTTCATTCGGAGCGGCAAGGAAGAACGCGGTCGGCGCAAGCGGCTCACGTGCTTTGAGTTCAAGCGGTTCGATGTCGATCATCAATTCTTCGCCACGGAAATTCTCGGCACGAACCACCGACCCGTCGTCCGTCTCCCAAATCCCTTCCTCGGTAGCGGCAATCTCGATAACGGCCTCCCACTCTTCGGAAGGTGTAATCTGCCACTGGATAAGTGTTCCTTCGCTTCCGCGAACCACGCGGGTGGGAAGCGGTGTCGCGTTCAGGTAGCGGAGCGGTTCCGGCAACAGCTTCTCAATCGTAAGCGTAGGAACGAGCGGTTCCACGGCAAAAAGCGCTTCGATCTCCGCGATCATCGTGTCGGTCCGACGAGGGTAGAAGGCGCCTCCGGTCTTCTCGGCAAGCTCATCGAGCAGACTCTGATTGATCAGAGTTCCCACGCCGATCGTGACGATCATGATTCCCGCTTCGTCCGCGACATCCGCCTCAACATCGGGGGTGCGTCCGGCATTGCTTTGCCCGTCCGAAAGGACGATCTCGACAAGAAGCGCTCCATCTCGTCCCTCGGCAAGAAGCTCCTGCCGGGCAACGCGAAGCCCTTCGCCGAGCGCCGACTTCCCGCCGACATCCAGATCAGCGATGATCGTCTTCGCCTGGGTCTTCGTCACCGACAGAGCAGCGTCGAGTACAGCGCGATCCGAGAATGACACCACGCCAACTCGGTCCTGTTCGCCAAACGAATCGATCAGCTCAAGCGCAACCTCCTTGGCCGTGGTCAACGTTCCAGTGGCTGTCGCCGACACATCGATCACAAGGATGCAATCGATCGGGATATCGCCTTCGGGAAGCGTGCCTGTCAGCAGAAGCCGCAGCTCCGCCGTCTCCGGTTCGGCTCCCATGCCGGCAACGTAGACTTCACTCGGCACAAGAACCTGTTCCACCGCGACAAATCCAGGTTCCCCGGACACCCCGATCCCAGTAAGGAGCATCAAGAGAACTCCCAAGAGGACGGCGAGGGGTCCCCCCCTCGCCGCTTCGTGTTTGCTACACATCGCTACCATCTCCCTGCTTCCATAGAGATCGTTCGATCCGATCCATTGTCACACCGCTAGAAGTCGGTGCAGCTCGGTGGATTCGGCTCGCACGGTTCAGGCGTGATATCGCACTCGTCGACGACACTCGCCGGCAATGGTTCACAGATGTCCGTGTTGGTGAACCAATAGGCCACGATGGTCTTCAATGTCTCGTAGTCGACCATGCCGCCGCACGTCAACGGGACCTCTTCGTCTTCGAGCCAGAACGCGATGGCGCGCTGCATCTGCTGATACGTGATCCGATCCGACAAGGAGATGTTCACCGAATCGGTAACGACATCCCATCGGGAAATGGCGACAAGAACCGTCAAGCAATCACTGATATCGACAGCGCTGTCTCCAATGACGCGCACGCTCTGGCACGGAAGGGCCGAGTCAACTTCTCCGTACAGATCGTTGCTGCTCAGGAAACAAGGATCGCTCGACGGCGTTTCGATCGCCGCAGTCATCGGAACTTCTACCTGATAGATGATGATCACACACTCGCCGGCGGGAAGTTTGCCCGGATAGACCCACTCCACCGCAGATGCCTTGTACGTGAATCCTCCATTGTCAACGGGGATTACACGCCATCCAGGCGGGAGGTCTTCTTCCAGTCCGACCCCGTACAGATCTTGATCGGCCCAGATCTCCACTTTCACGGTGAAAATGTTCCCGGCGGGCAACCCGTCGAGACCGTAGTAGCCAACAAGAACGTTGTTGCAGGGGACCGGAGTCGCAATCGTCCGCAAAGCGGTGATTCCGGCCTGCGGCACCAACGGAAGCGGCAGATCGACCGGCGTGCACGTGTACGCGTACGCGGAGAGCTTCTTCATCATCTCAAGATCGATTGTCGCTCCCTGCGTCCAGAGAACGGTTTCATCGAATCGCCAGATTTCGAGAGCGCGGGCGAGTTGTTCCGCTTCGATCTTCTGCGAAAGACGCAGGTCGATGGAGTCATCCCGATCCACGGATCCTCCGGGGACAAGATGAGCGATCGCCGTCGGTATGCCGAGTGTATCGTTGATCTCGATCGTGCTGTCACCCTCGACTTCCATTTCCAATGCCGGAGACCGCGACTGGAACGTCCCGGTGATGTCGAAGCAGACCGGGAGCGTCGTTGCAATCAGCTGATTCGACGTCGGAACCGTTACTTCGTACGAGATCACTTTGGTGGTACCAGCGCTGATCTTTTCGATGAAGACCCACTGGATCTCCGACCGCTTGAACGCCGCGCCGGCATTCTGCACCGGTGTCACCGTCCAGCCCACAGGAAGATGCTCTTCCAGCCCGACGCCGACAAGGTCAATCTCGGGTTCGATCCTGACAATCACCAGGAACGTGCTGCCGGGCAGCGCCGTCATCGTGGAAATCGTCCGTTCGACATTGACCTCGAGTTCGGAGACGAACAACGTGTAGGTGGCCCTGTCGCTTGCGCCGTCCGCATCGGTGGCGCGAAGTCCGACACTCTTCATCCCGCTGACCGTATACGTATAGCTGACCACGGGGTCGCTTGTTGTCAGATCGAAGATCCCGTCGCCGTTGAAATCCCATTCGTAGGAAGTGATCACGCCGTCGGCGTCGCGCGAAGCCGAAGCATCGAACGTTACCGATTCGTCCACCCGGATCTCCGTCGACGTTGCCGTAAACGAAGCCAGTGGCGGGGAATTGAGTGCCGTAGAAACCACGATCGGATCGAGCAGGTTCAGCGCCAGCCTACTCGGATTCGCGATGCTCCCGTAGAGAAACTCCACGGAAGTGATTCCCCCCGTGAACTGCGGGAACAGCGTGATGTCCGCTTCTTCTCCCAGCGGACCGACAACGAAACCATCGGACATTCCATCTTGCCAACCCATGAACACATTCGCCGCTGGCGGCGTAATGGACCACGTGTCGCGGAAGTCAAACGTGTCATCCTGTACAAGGAAGCTCGCTCCGGCGGGAAGACCGGACATATCGATGGTCGTGGTCCCAGCCACTCCGTCGGGACCACTCATGAGCGCGAACAGCGAGACCTCACCGGTCGACATGTTGCGATACAGGAAGAAGCTCGCGGTGCCCGCTTTCTCCAGCCCTGTCGTTGCAACACTTGCCGTATACCCGTAGAAGTCGGCCGCGCTGGAAGTGCTTTCCAGCGGAGTGACTTGCACCCGCGTTTCCCCTTGGCTGACCTGGTAGAATCCCTCTTGTGCGAACGCCGCGGAGCCGAGGAGGCCTACCAGCAACGCCAAGAGTAGGAAAAGGCCATGGGGACTGACCTTATGCACCTTCATTGCAACCTCCTTTTGTATCTATCATCCATCTCTTAGCAAAAAAGCCATAGTTCATGGCTACTGTATCCGAAACCCCTGCTATGAGTCTGTAACGCCAATCACCGTTCCAAATTCCCAATCGAGCCTCCCTGCTGCTCACAAAGCGACCGCCAGCTGTAGCGTGGATACCTCGATTGCTTTCTTCGCCGCCTCAAGGGGATCCGCCGTCACCAACGAAAGGATCGGGCAATCCTCCTGCACAACCGAAGTCGTAAACGTGATATCTCCGGCATCGGTGAATACCGTCGTGAACAGGCATACCGTTGCCGTCCGCTCCAATCCGAATACAAGTCCCAACGGTGTCAACACGGCCTGAACCACTCCGCCCAAAAGCGTGCCGAATCCGGTCCAGAGCAGCGCTCGCTCAGCGCGGAAGCTGATCTCGTCCGACCAGTCCACGAAGCGATGGATCACGACGTAATCGACATCCAGGGTTTGCGCCAGGCTGCGAAGGCCGCTCAGCGTAAGGCTGCTTCCTACATAGGTGTTGGTCTGGCGCTGAGCAAGCTGGATCTCGCCACGCGTCGACACTGATGCGCCGGTCACGATCGAACAGCGCTGCATGGCGTAGTTGAAAAGGTATTCCAGATCGGCACCGGGTACTGCCGCCGCTGCCTGAACGAAAACCGCAACGCTCTCTCCCTGTGCAAACGTTGCCCAGGGGATCGCTGTCACACAAAGTGCAACAACAACAAGAGCGAGTCTTCTGTAGTTCAACATTCGTCACCCCACCACCCGAGTTCCAGGTTGTGGGGTGAGTGTAGTCGTATGTGATGGGAGTCACCGAGGAACGGTGTCGAAACCGTTCCCCTGATTTGTCTAACGTCCCATGGACATCTGTCCGATTCGTGCGTCGAGGAGGATTAGAACTCCAGTTCCCGAGGCATCTGCGCCACGTGAGGATGCGTAGGACCCGCATAGACCTTCAGCTTGCGCAACATCCGCCGACCGAGGGTCGTCTTGGGCAACATCCGCCGCACGGCCTCACGGACAGGCTGGGTCGGCCGGCGCGCGATTAGTGCGCGGTACGACATCTCCTTCAAGCCCCCGATGTAACCGCTATGACGCTGGTAGAGCTTCTGGTCCCACTTGTCGCCAGAAAGGTGAACCCTCTCCGCGTTGATCACGACGACAAAATCTCCTGTATCGACATGCGGCGTGTAGATCGGCTTGTGCTTGCCCTGCAGGATGGTGGCGATTTCACTGGCCATACGGCCGAGTGTCTTGCCATCTGCATTCACTACGTACCAATCACGCGTCCAGCTCTGTCCGATCTCTTCGTTTTTCGCCACATAAGTGCGCTGCATGATGAAGCTCCTTCGTCTCCCACTTCGGATACGGACCGGATTATAGCCAAGCCGCTAGATGCTTTCAAAACCGCTTATGATCGTCGCCTCCGGCTCCGGTCCCACCGAGATCAGCGTCGCCGGGACTTTCAGCGCGTTTGAGATGGCATCCACATAGGCCCGCGCTTGCCGCGGCAGCGCGTCGACAGACCGCGCTTCCCGCGTACTACACATCCATCCGGGGAGTGTCTCGTAGATCGGCTCGCAGGGCTCCAGGTCCCGGGGCGAACTTGGCATTCGCTCAATGATCTCTCCCCGCAACCGGTACGCCCGGCAGACATGGATCGTCTCGATGTCGTCAAGAATATCCAGCTTCGTAATCGCCAATCCGGTCGGACGATTCAGCCGTACGGCATGGCGCAGTGCGACAAGGTCCAGCCATCCGCACCGTCGCGCCCGTCCCGTGGTGACCCCGAATTCTCCCCCTCGTTGGCGAAGCCGTTCTCCGCCACTGCTATCGTCGAGTTCCGTTGGAAACGCTCCCTTCCCAACACGGGTCGTGTACGCCTTGACAACACCGATTCGCTGATCCACGGGAGCAAGCGCAACGCCGATCGACTGAGCCAGTCCGAGAAACGTCGTCGCCGATGACGTCACGTACGGGTAGGTCCCGTAGTCGACATCAAGAAGTGCTCCTTGCGCTCCCTCGAACAATGTCCGCTTCCCTTGCTCAAAAGCATCCTCAAGCAACCTGGCCGTGTCGGTGATCCGCGGCAGGAAAGGCCTTGCGGCTTCCATGAGGTCTTCGACCATCCCGCTGACCGACAGCTCGGCCACGCGGGGATCATCGCCCCATGAGCCGCGAATCAGGTCGATGACTGCGCCAATCCGCTCCTCAAGATCGGTCGGATGCAATAAGTCGCCGGCGCGAATCCCGCAACGGGCAACTCGATCGCGGTAGGCGGGTCCGATGCCGCGACGGGTCGTACCGATCTTGGCGCCACTGCCTTCGAGGTCCTCAAGCAGCCGATGGTACGGAAGGATCAGATGGGCCGCTTCGCTGATCTCCACCGATGGACGGTGACCCAGACGATCCGTCAATTCATCGTATTCCTGGCGAAGCGTCCATGGATCGATCACCACACCGGCGGCGAGCACACACCGGACACCCTGATGGAAGGCCCCGACGGGAATCTGATGGATCCCGAATGTCTCGCCGTTGTGAACCACCGTGTGTCCCGCATTGGGGCCACCGTTGAACCGCACGACGATCTCCGCGTCCCGGGCGAGAAGATGAGCCATCTTCCCTTTTCCCTCGTCCCCCCACTGCATCCCGAACACAGCCGTTGCCATGATCTCCTCGCTACGTCTTTTCCACTCTCACCGCTCGCAAGGCCACGGTGATCAAGCGTCCATTGATATCAAGCTCACGTCGGATCTTCGAGTCGCCGAAGACCGTGGGCTCAATCGCGCTCGCCAACACCTCATCGGCCAAGACATCCCGATACTTGGCGACGACCTCGGCAACTGGCGAGCTGTCATCGTACCCCAATTCGATCCGGTCGGTCACTTCGAACCCAGCCTCTTTTCGGAGCAGTTGGATCCGATGCGCCAGTTCCCTGACCCAACCCTGCTCCACGAGATCATCGGTCAGCCGAGTATCCAGCAACACGCGGAACTCGCCTTGGCGTGCCCCGACGAACCCCTCCGGGACCTTGGTCTCGAACTGGACATCGTCGGTCTTCACCATCAGGGGTTCTCCATCGACCATCACTTCGGCCGACCCTCCTGCCAGACGCAGCTGCAACTCGCCGACCGGCTGAGCTTTGATCCATTCGGCGACGGCCTGCACGCAAGATCCAACTCGAGGACCCAATGTTCGAAAATTGGGCATGGCGACGCAATCGAGGCGGTCATCCATCGACTCGACCCATTCGATCGAACCCACGTTCAGTTCCACACACAGCAACGCTTCGACATCCGCCGGAAGCGGGCCCGATTCGACCACAAGCGAGGCAAGAGGCTGACGAACCTTGATCTGCGCTTCGTTGCGAGCCTGGTGTCCAAGCGCTGCAATCGCCCTTGCCGCAGTCATCGCCTCGTCCAGGGCTTCATCGCGCTCCGACTCGGCTGGCTTGGGGTACGCCGCAAGATGAACGCTTTCCGGCATATCGTCCGAGCGCAGTGAACGATAGAGGCACTCACCGATGAACGGGACGAACGGCGCACTCAGACGCGCGACGTCAAGCAGCACCTCTCTCAGCGTGGCGTACGCCGCTATCTTGTCCGGGCCCATCCCGCCCTTCCAAAATCTGCGGCGAGACAGCCGCACATACCAATTGGAGAGATCGTCCACCAACCGCTCAATCGTCGCCGTAGCCGTCGTGACATCATACGAATCGAGCGCAGCAATGACCTGGGCGATGCAGTCAGCGGTCCGCGATCGGATCCAGCAATCGATCACGCCGGGCTCGCCACGTTGCGGATCGTGCACGGCAGGATCATATTGGTCAATCGATGCATACAAGGCAAAGAAATCATGGGTATTGCGCAGCGTGTCGAGGAACCGGTACAGCGGATCCTTCACGTCCGCTTCCGCCAGCCGCTTCGACTTCCACGGTGCGCTGGAAGAATACAGATACCAACGGATGCAATCGGCGCCATACACATCGATGACGTCCCAGGGATCGAGGACATTGCCCTTGCTCTTGCTCATCTTCAGGCCGTTCTCGTCCAACCCAAGTCCTGTTCCTACACAGTTTCTGTACGGCGCCTTGCCGTAGAGAATCGTACTCGTGGCAAGCAACGTGTAGAACCAGCCTCGCGTTTGCTCCATCGCTTCACAAATGAAGTCTGCAGGGAAGCTCCTCTGGAAGCGTTCCTTGTTCTCGAACGGATAGTGCCACTGCGCCGAGTGCATGCTCCCAGAGTCGAACCAAGTGTCGATCACATACGGCACTCGCTTCATCTGCCCACCGCAAGTCTCGCAGCGAATCGCGATCCGGTCGACATACGGACGATGCAGCTCCACATTCCCCGCTTCATCGGCATCCAACGCGCGTTCCACCAATTCGGCGCGACTGCCAATCGCTGTCGTCTCGCCGCACGATGCACATACCCATAGAGGAAGAGGCGTTCCCCAGTAGCGATCCCGCGACAGCGCCCAGTCTTTAAGATTGGCGAGAAAGTCTCCCAACCGCCCCTCGCCGACGTGTGCGGGATGCCAATTGATCGTACGGTTCTGCTCGATCATTTCCTGCTTCACGGCGGTTGTCCGGATGTACCACGAATCCATCGCGTAGTACAACAACGGCGTGTCGCATCTCCAGCAGAATGGATAGTCATGCTCGTAGCTGGCTTGCCGATAGAGGATCTGTCGATGCCGAAGGTCGTCGATGATCTCTGGATCTGCATCCTTGACGAACTGACCCGGACAGATCGGCGATTCGTCGACAAATTTCCCGGCGAGTGTCACCGGCTGCACGAACGGCAGATCGAATTCTTGTCCGAGCTGGTAGTCATCCTCCCCGAATGCCGATGCGATGTGGACAATGCCCGTTCCGTCTTCCATGTTGACAAACCCCGCCGGATACGCGCGGTACGCAGTTGGAGCGTCGGTCAGTTCGTAGGGAGGTTCGTAGCAGAGCCCAACCAATTCTCTCCCGGCAACCTCGCGGACCACGCGGAAGTCGCCGTCGAGGGCTTTGCCTGCAAGGTCCTTGGCAACGATCAGCCGCTCGCCGTGCTGTTCCACTTCCACGTAGGTAGCACCGCTCGAAACCGCTACGGCGACGTTGGCGGGCAGTGTCCACGGCGTGGTTGTCCAGGCAAGCAGCGATGTTCGGATGCCGCGTTCAGTCTTGAATTTCGCCTGTTCGTCGGAAACGACCGGCATGCGGATCGTGACCGAGGGTTCCTCCACCATACGGTACCCCTGGGCGACCTCGTGCGAGGAAAGGCCTGTCCCGCAACGGGGACAGTACGGCAGTGTCTTGTGCCCCTGATAGAGGAGGCCTCGATCGAACATGGTCTTCAGTTCCCACCAGACGGTCTCGATGTAGTCGTCGGTGTAGGTCACGTAGGCGTTCTCGAGATCGATCCAGAATCCCATCCGCTCGATCATCCGTTCCCAGTCCGCCTTGTACCTCCACACCGAGGCCTTGCAGCGTTCGACAAATTTCTCGACGCCGTACGCCTCGATCTCCGGCTTGCTGTTCACACCGATTTCTTTCTCGACTTCCAGCTCGACCGGAAGGCCGTGCGTATCCCAACCGCCTTTCCTTCCTACATGGAAGCCACGCATCGTCTTGTACCGTGGAAACAAATCCTTGTAGACCCGCGGCATCAGGTGACCGAAATGAGGGCGCCCGTTGGCAGTCGGCGGCCCTTCGAAGAACACATATCGCGGCCCGTCCTTGGTCGCCTCAAGCGATTTGGCAAACGTGTCATGCTCGCGCCAAAACGCAAGCACCGCTTCTTCCCGCTTGATCGGATTCCGCTCCAGTCTCTCGTATCGCTCCATCGCTACATCCTTCTTCTGTTGTACCTTGTGTCGTGACCGGCGAAACGATTACCGGCACCTGCGTATTGCATCGTTTCTGGATTGCGTTCTCGATTCGGCTGCGCCCCTAGCGGGGCACAGGAATATAGATCAGAAGTGGAAGTGTAACCGCTCGTCTTGTGTTCATAACCCAGTCACGCCGAATCTTACTCCATCCCTGCAATGCCGGTCAACCAGGCATGGGAAGAATCGCGCGCGGCGCATCCTCAAGTAGAGACATGCCGGTCCGGAGCGGACAGGCGACACCCCAAATAGCACCTCGTTCGTCCCTTGGCAGCAGCGGCTCTGCCACTCGAAACCGTCATTTGTACCGGTACACTAGAGTTCCAATCATGAGGAGCGTTGTCATCGTACGAGGATTGTTGTTCGGTTTGGTCTTGCTGACGATCATGCTGTCCGCCTGTCTGGGAATTCAGACTCCTCAGGCCGCCCTGACAGCGGCGATCACCAGTGGCCCCGGCCCATTGGACATTGGCTTCAATCTGTCGTACACCACGATCCCCACCGGAGAGCCGTTCGAAGCCGTTCTCGATTTCGGCGACGACAGTGAGCCGCTGCCGGTGATGTCGTTGTATACCATTGTTCGGCATACCTACATGATCGATGGGGTGTACGAGGCCGTGCTTACGATTACCGACCATGACGGGCGTGAGGATCGCGCTTCACTAATGATCACCGTGTCGGAGGAAGGACCGCCGGTCGGCGTCGCGCCCGGAAGGACCGCCCCCGATTTCACGGCTCACACCACCGATGGCGGCGAGCTGACGCTGTCCGACCTGCGCGGTTCCGTGGTTGTCCTAGATTTCTGGGGAGCATGGTGTCTCCCGTGCAAGAAGTCGCTCCCTCACCTCCGCAATCTGTTCGATGCCTACAGCGATGATGGATTGCTCGTCGTTCTTGTGAGCACGGACGAGCTCGAGCAGGAATCGATCGACTATCTCGCCGGAGAAGGATTCGACGAATTTGTCAGCGTGTGGGAGCCCGGCGGCAAGCGGGCCAGCCCGATCACGCTCCTGTACGGGATAGACGACCAGCCGATTCCCCGCAGTTTCGTTCTCGATCGCCGCGGTGTGATCCGCTTCGTCGGCCATCCTACCGATGTCGGCGCAACGGAGATCGAGCCCCTTCTCTAGTGCCGGAAACGCCGAGGCCGTTCCTGCAGCCGTTCGGTTTGCACCAGCCTATCCGATCCGGCAACATCGTGTCCTCACCGCTTCCTGCCTGTATGAAAGGAAGGTTTCATGAAAGAACTCCTTGCCCGTCTGCTTTCGGAGTCTCGAAGCGAATATGCGGATATTCGCTTCGAGCGGAACTGCAAAACCCGCATCCGCTTCGAAGGGCCTAACCTGAGAGAAATCGCCGACTACAAGACGAGCGGCGGCCATGTGCGCGCCTATGAGGCCGGCGGCAAGGCGATCGCTTCCTTCACCGATCCGCAAGAGGCGGCGGCGCTCCTTGGGTCGTGCCGGGAATCCGCACGCCTTGCTGCGCGCCATCGAGATGATCGGCTTCGACTCGCGCCATCTCCGCGGATGGAAGGCTCGTTCACCGCATCGCCAGCCGCCGATCCGAGAACCGTGCCCCTGAAAGACAAACAAGCGCTCCTTCGGCTGTACAACGACCTGATGCTCGCCGAGCCGCACGTCGCCACGACTGTGGCCGAATACGCGGAGTTCTATTCCCATCGCGTATTCGTCAACTCCGAGGGGACCGCGGTCGAATATGACTTGCTGATCGTGAATATCGCCGGATTTGTCGTCACCCAACGAAATGGCGTTGTACAGCGAGTTCGATTCGCGTTCGGCGGAAGCGATGCCTTCTCGGGGCTTCTCGGTCGCGAAGACGAACTGCGGGAGAGAGTTGCGACCGCCGTTGAACTGCTCGATGCAGAGCCGGCCGAGGCCGGCGTGTTCCCGGTGGTGCTCGACCCCAGCGAGGCCGGCGTGTTCATCCACGAGGCGTTCGGACACCTGTCCGAAGCGGACGGCATTCAGAACAACCCGTCGTTTCGGAAGCGGTTGGCGCTGGGCACCCGACTCGCCGCTCCAATCCTAAGCGTCACGGACGATCCGGGGCTTCTCGAGCGTCCCGGTGGCTACATCGTTGACGACGAAGGGGTTCGTGGTCAGCGGACCGAACTCATCCGGGAGGGCGTCCTTACCGGGCGGCTGCACTCTCGCGAGACGGCGGCGGCATTTGACGAGCCGCTCTCGGGGAACATGCGCGCCGTCGATGCGCACTACACGCCGATCGTCCGCATGTCGAACATTTTCATCGAGCCCGGCATTTCCTCGTTTGACGACATGGTCGCCTCGATCGAAGATGGCTATTACTTGGTCGGCGCCAAAGGTGGACAGACGACGGGAGATCAGTTCACGTTCGGCGCACAGTGGGGTTTCCGCATCCGCGACGGACGTCTGGCCGAGATGGTTCGCGACATCAATATGAGCGGCGAGCTGTTTAGCACGCTTCAAGCGATTTCGATGATCGGCAGGGATCTATCGTTTGCCGAACGCGGCGGGTGCGGCAAGGGGATGCCACAGCAGTTGAACGCTAAATCAGGCAAAGGTGCGCCACACATCAAGATCGACGCCGTGACGATCGGAGGGATTCGATGAACGAACTGATCCGCTATGCTCGCCAACACGTCGATGACGCCGAAATGTACTGGCGCCGCGCTCACGATACGACCGTTCTCTACCAGAATCAGCGTCTGCAGCAGATCAGCCGGAATCGTCTCTCGGCTGTCGCCGTTCGAGTGATCGACGGCGGGCGCTTTGGACAATCGTTCGGAGAAGCACCCGAGCGCACGGCGATCGTGGATGAGGCAAAGGCCGCTTCGGCGTTCGGGGATCGTGCCCGCTACGCGTTCTCGGATGCCGAGGGATACGATCATCTTCCCCAAGCCGATCGCACCGTGTCCGATATGGGAAGCGAAGATCTCGTCGCACTGTGCGAGGATGCCAAGCGCGAAATTCTCTCGCAGCACCCTGATCTCACACTGATGATCCACGCCCGCGCGTCATCGGAACGGCTGCTGATCGAAACGACGCGAGGAGCGGAGGCCGAATCGGAAACCGCCGGACTTCAGTTGGGATTCGGCGCACCGATTCGAGGTGCGGGAACCTTCATCCACAAATCCAAGGCATCGACCCGGCCGTTCGAAGCGCCGACAGACCTGATCCAGGAGTTCCTCACCTGGTATGGATGGACCGAACATGCCTCGACCCCCGACACGGGAAGACTGCCGGTGCTCTTCGCTCCCGAGGCATCCTTCCTGTACACAATCCCGCTCTGCTTTGGCCTCAATGGGGATGCGGTGGCCAAGGAAACATCGCCGATCTTCAATCGGATCGACGAACCGATTCTCTCGGAGAAGCTGACCATCTTCGATGCGCCTTACTTGCCCGAATCTCCGGTCTCACGGACATTCGACGATGAGGGGACTCCCTGCCTGCATCGCCCTCTCGTTGAGGAAGGCGTTCTTCGCGGCTTCTTGCTGAACCTCCAGTCCGCGTCCATGCTTCGACGCAAGTCAACCGGAAACGGATTCAAGCGGCAGCTATTCGGCAGCGGAACAGAGGTGGCGCCCGCGCCATGGCCATGCCACGTGCAGATCCGGCCCGGGACGGAATCGATCGACAGGATGATCTCCGATCTGGATGAGGCGCTGTTGGTGACGGGGGGATTGGGGTTCCACTCCGGCAACTACAGCCAAGGGCAGTTCGCCGTGCAGGCGATTGGGTTCCATATCCGCAACGGCCGAGTGTGCGGAAGGCTCGACAGTACGATGATTTCCGGCAACATCTACGCTGACCTATTGGACATCGCGGCGTTGAGCCGCGAGACCCGTGACATTCCAACGGGGATGGGGCCGGCGATCGAAGCGCCGTACGTGTTGGTGGAGTCGCTCGCCGTGGCTGGGCGATAGCGTTCGCAGTCGGATCGCGGGCATTCGTCGCCGGCGCATCGCCACCGCTATGCCGCTTCGAGCAAGTGATTGCGGGATCCTCGTCATGCTTGCCGGTTTGCCCGGATGGGAGAAATGCGTCGGCTGGCCCGGCAGTTGAGCAACTCCATCCCATACGATATCTTCACCACGGTCAAGCACGGAAAATGACTCGTCGATCAACTCGACACGCGTGATTTCGAGCGAATCCGTTCGAATCGGGAGGAGTGCCGATGGAACAGCTTCACATTCTTGAACATCCATTGATCCAGAACAAGCTGACCCACTTGCGAGACACGCAAACCACGAATCATGCATTCCGCCTGCTACTCGAAGAACTCACCGCATTCATGGTCTACGAGATCACGCGCGACTACCCGTTGCGTCCGCAATCGGTCGCAACGCCCCTCGAGAAGACAACGGGATTCGTGCTCGATGTGCCCGTCGTTCTGGTGCCGATTCTCCGTGCCGGAACTGGAATGCTCGGCGGCGTGCTCGATCTGATCCCGACGGCAAAGGTCGGGCACATCGGGATGTACCGCGATCCGGGAACACTCCGGCCGGTCGAGTACTACAGCAAGCTTCCGCCGGAACTCCCGCGGGCGAGGACGATCCTGGTGGACCCGATGCTCGCCACCGGGGCGAGCGCGGCGGCGGCGGTTGACATCATCAAGCGTGAGGGCGGTTCGAGGATTCAGTTCTTGTGTCTCGTTGCCGCTCCCGAAGGCGTGGATGCGTTTTCGGAGCGCCACCCCGATGTACCGATCTACACGGCTGCTCTCGACCGCAAACTCGACAAGCACGGCTATATCCTCCCCGGTCTGGGGGATGCAGGCGATCGAATCTTCGGCACGTAGCCCGCTCATGCCGAAGCGGGCTTCCCCTAGGGAGCGAAACCATGACTGACGAGATTCGGGTCATTGAAAGCCTGGTGCTCAAGCACGAGGCCGATCGAGCGATGCTGTGGAGGATTTACGAACATGGGTTCTGCGAACTCAATAGGCGGACGCCGATCCATCACGGCGCATGGGATGAACAGACATTTCATCGTGTTCTTCAGGACGAAGATTTCACCAAGTACATCGTGATCGTCCATCAGACATTGGTCGGGGTTTGCATCCTAACATCGAACCTCGAGAAGATCCCCTGGATCAACGCCGCGTTCTACTATGAGCGCTTCCCGGAAGCCCACGCCGCCGACCAGCTCTTCTTCCTTCCCGCCGTCGTGATCGATCCGAAGCATCAGGATCTGCGCCGGATCGGCGCCAAGCTGCTTCATGAGGCCGTCGCCTCGCTGGGATCAAACGCAGTTCTCGCGGTCGATTTCTCGGAGACCGTTCGCCACAGCTTGCCCGCGTTCGTCAATCGCTCTCTACGACGCGACTTCCAGTCCGAAGTCCTCGACCGCCTCGTCTATCAGGTGTTCTACGAGACGCCCCTCTAGCCGGCCAGGCTTGTTTCTCGATTCCACCTCGCGCTTCGCTGGGGGACGTACTGCCCACCGGAAGAGAACCCGTGCCATCGACCCTTCCTCGGTGGCTCCGTACGCTTGATCAACGCTTGAATTCCCGCTCGAGAAGCGGTGGAAAGGATCGAACGTGCGACAAACGACCCTGAGATGGCCCGCGATAGTGACATTGGCTTCCTCCCTGATCTTGCTGGCCTTGTGCCTGGCAGCCGGATCGTGCTTGGCGGGCGATCTCGCCGAGCAAAGGCCACCTGAAGCCTCCGTGGAAGGCAGTTTTGGCGCTGCTGTCGTGACGCCTGAGTTCTTGGCCGAAACGTGGCTCGAGCTGTCGCTGGCGTATGCCGGTTTCGGACTCGGCAGTTTGACCTCATTCTCTCTTGATCCGGCCCTCGCCGGTGAGCAGCAGTTCCGTGCCTGGTTCGGTTGGGAGTGGTTCGAGCTGGGAACAGCGGTCGAGATCTCGCTTGTTCCCTACTCCCTCCGAACGGGGCTCGCGTATCTGGACCTCACCGTCGCTGACGTTGCCTCAGATGACCCGTTTCCCCAGACATTCTTCGCCCTGTTGTCGTTGGATCTGGCCTGGTTCCCGGCCCTTGCTCCGTCGATCGAGGCTGATGTGCAGACAACGCTTGGCCCGCTTTCGACCGCCATGCTCGGTCGGATCGGGGTCGTGCCGTTTGCCTGGCATGAGAGCTGGTTCGAGGCTGTCATTTCATTTCTCGACACGACGCTCGGAGATCAGACGCCGACTTCCCTGTTGGGAGATCTCACCGCGCGGATTGAGCTTGCTCCGGCACTGGGGACCGATCTCTCTGTTGCCCTGGGCTGCGAAATCGGAGCCCTCGCCGCAGGGATGATGACCCACATCGCTCTTTACCCGGTGCTCAGCGTAACCCAGGACCTGGACGCGGCAATCGTCATTGACACTTGGACGCTTGCTGCGTCGACCCGCTTTTCTCTCTTGCCGTACGGGTTCCAGGAGCAACGAATCGCCGGGATCTACTGCGGGGACCACTTCGAGGCAAATGCGGCGTTCGTCTTCAGCCCAAGCGGGATTGTGTTCGATGCGGGATTCGAAGTGAGCTTCCCGTAAAGCGCGGAAGCGGCGCAGGTTCGACCCTGTGCATGGCCGGGCCCAGGAACGGTGGAAGACGAAGCATCGACGCCCGTCGAGTGAGGAAAGAAGGCTTTCGGCTCGTCTTAAGCCGAGGCTTGGTGGACTTCCTACCGGAGCGGCGACAGCGCTAACGCTTCGCCCGCTTCGAACCGCTCGATCATGCCGGGAATCTGGTCGAACCGTTCGGCAACGGCATCGCTTGACCGAATGAGTTCTTCATCTTTGGCGTGCACGGCGATTCCCAGCCCAACGACGGACATCACGGGAACGTCGTTCATGTGATCACCGATGTAGCAGATTTGCTCCGGCTTCCATCCGTGTTCATCAGCAATACGCAGCAGCACGTCGCGTTTCTTCCACAGATGAACAAGGGTCTCGCTCGTCCCGGTGAATCGGCCGTCTCGAACATGGAGCCGGTTCGCAACGGCGAAATCAAGACCCAGGTCCTCCCGCACCCGCTCCGCCACCAGCTCCACGCCCGACGAGAGCACGCCGGTCGCATAGCGACGCCGTAGGCAGCCGACCGCCTCTTCGACGCCCACGGCAAGCGGAGGAGGAAAGATCTGTTCGGACACCCGGCGGACGGACACTCCTTCAAGCAACCGCGCATCCGCGGCGACCCATGCCGGGTACTCGTCCCTCCGGGGCAAGTACTCCTTTAGCAATCGATCCGAAGCATCGAGCACACCGGCAGCGGCGGCAATCGCCCCCCAACTCGATTCGAACGCCACCCCGTGATAGCGAACCAGCGTTCCATCAAGATCGAAGATGACCGCCGCCAGTCGCGACACGCTACGACTCCGATCCGGGCCACTGAAGCGACGTGCCATCACCGATTCCCAGAGCCTCAAGGCTGCCAGCCGGCAATTCGAGCGCGAACCGGAACATCCCGGACACCGTGTAGCGTCCATCATGATTGGCGAGCATCGTCTCACCACCGACGTAGGCCCCGGCTTCGTCGAAGAAAGCGATGTCCAAGTCAAAATCAACCGTGCTCATCGTGAACGCAGTCCCTGTCGGCCCTCCTTCAACCGGCTGTTCATAGACGAACAGCATCCCCGGAGATTGGTCAATCAACTGCGGCGGAAATCCGCGAAACCCGACAAACCGCTCGTGCGTCTCATCGGCAATCCAGGATCGAAGGAGCAGAACCTCGCCATCGGCCGTTGTCACCGTGAGTTCGGCAAGTTCCATCGTCCCGATGATTCCCAGATTGGCGGAAAGCGCCGCATCCGGATCGGAGAGCGTGATCGCGTCAGGCATGATCGGCGCAACATCCTCGATTCCCGCCGGAACGACAAGCACGGGAACATCGCCGATTCCATCGGTATCAGCATCGCCGCCCCCGTAGTCTTCCCAAAGGTTCCCCGTGCCATCATAGCTCCATTGGTTGACACCCGGATCGTAGACAAGCGCCAAGTTGATTGCTCTGCCGAGGAAAGCGTTCCCGTAGAACACATTCCCCTCTCCGTCCGTGGACAGGCTGATATGGCGCTGGCTGCTTCCGCTGAAGAGATTCTCATGGAACACGTTGTTCAGGACACTGTTCTGCCCGAACGAGAAGCGGAACAGAAGCCCGTTCACGCTTTGAGAGATCAGGTTGCCGGTGACGACATTCCGGCTGCCGTCGACAAGAATCCCGTAAGCACTGCCGACGATGCTGTTGGCGTGGACGGTGTTATCGTTGGCTTGTGTCCCGAGCAGGATTCCCGACTCGCTATCAACCACCGCATTGGACGTGACCCGGTTCCCGGTGGCGCGATCGATCACGATTCCATACACCGTATTCTCGTAGTAGACAATGTTGTCGAACACATCGTTGTTGGTGGATCCAGCACTGATCTCAATCCCCGTCGGGTTCGCTGCGACAAGGTTGTCGAACACATCATTGCCGTCGGACGCCGAAAGGATGAGACCGTAGTCGTTGGCAAGAAGCTGATTGCGTTGGATGCTGTTGCCTGAGCACAGAGCAAGCAGAATGGCCGCGTGATAGTTGTTGCCCAGCTCGTTGTCGACAAGCTGATTGTTCTCGGATCGGTACAAGTAGATCCCGTTCCACCCGCCTCGATACAAGATGTTGCCGGTCACGGTCGAATCCTGAACGAACATCAGTTGAATGCCGTCTCCATCCGAGAAAATGTTGTCGGCGATGGTCATGTTCCGACCGCCGACCACGTAGAGGTTGCTCGTCTCCAACCCGCTGATCGTCTCGCCGTTCCTGTCGACCAGATACTGAATCGGAGAGCCGTTGAGCTCGTTGGACGAATCGATATCGTGCCGGTATTCGTCAAGGCTCGCTCCGGTCACTTCGATTCCGCGCCGTACCGATTGAATCACGCTCTGGCGCATCACGACATCGTAGGACGATGCGATTTGGATGCCGTTGGCGGTCCCGGACAGGATACAGCCATCGATCGTCACATTGGAGACGAATCCAAGTCGAATCGCCGCGCCATTCGTGGCCATCGGTCCCTGGATCGTCACCCCGGCGATCCTCACGTGTGCGGTGGTATTCTCGATTTTCAGGCCGTGAAGCGAGCCGGAAGAAACCGCGATGTTCCATCCGGAGATGATGTATGGATCGGCTGCTGTTCCGCTCCCCGCTGTCACTCCGTTCTCCGCGGTGAAGTCAGCGTTCCCGAGGATGACAATCGGGCGGTGTGACGTTGCGCCGAATGCCATCAAGGAGAACAACACCGAGAGACACAACCCGACAACGACCATCGAAACGACGAACTTCCTCATCACAGCTCCTTAGGAACAGCAATCACTGTCAAGATCCAAGCCAAGATCCACTCCACTGTCCGAGATCCCTCAAACAAACGGGAGATCGCGATGATCGGTGGATAGTCAAGAGTATAGCAGTCCCTCCCCACAAGCGATGAATGTATCCTCGAAACAGTATGCGCCCGCCGTGGCAACCTCGTGAAGCGAATGTGTCGTTTCTATGAAGAATCAACAGCGAACGGTGTTCAATCCCTGAGGTGCAGCGCGGAATGCCCACGTGTCTCTCCGCCGGCAGCCGCGCGTGCGCGTCTTTCCCACCGCTACTTGCTAGACTGCACAGCATGTTCAAGTCGGCAACTCGCGCACTCCCGGTCCTCTGTGCTCTCCTGTTTCTTCTCGGATCGGCGGATCAGCGCGTCGATCAGGCCCAGTTGCCTACGAATGATGTCGCCGGCGAAGGCGCTACAGTCAATCTCCACGGACGAATCGGGCTTTATCTGACATCGTACGCGTTTGCTCGCCCCGATATCATCGAGGGAATGGTTGCCGCGGCGGAAGCGGGCTGGATCAATGCCGTGGTCGTCAACGTCAAGAACATGCACGGCGAGATCACGTTTGCATCTTCAGCGCCTCTTGCGCGGGACATCCGAGCCAACACCGGCAGGCTCGATCTGGCATCCGTGGTCGCGGACTTGCACGAGGCAGGTCTGTACGTCATCGCGCGTCAGGTGCTCTTCTACGACCCGCTTCTCGCCGATTACCTCGGCTTGCCAGAGGCGTGGGTTCCGCCCGACGATCTGCAGGTGCAGGAGTACAATCTCGCCATCGCCGAAGATGTCGCCGCCGCCGGGGTCGACGAAATCCAATTCGACTATGTTCGCTATGCCGACGAGGGGGACCTGCAGCCCGGCTACGGCGCACGATACGACACGATTGCCGGTTTTCTTCAAGCAGCGAACCAGCGGATCGGCGATCGCGTTGCGATTTCCGTCGATGTTTTCGGCCGGGTGATGTGGGCCTGGAATGCTCAACAGATCGACCCAATCGGCCAATCGCTGGAAACGCTCGCCCCGCATGTCGACCTGGTCTCGCCCATGTTGTATCCGTCGCACTACAACGAAGCTGTTTACTACAACGATCCGTACCATACGGTCGCCGCTGCGTTGGCAAGCGGTATGGAGCGGGTCGATACGCCGTTTCGCCCGTTCCTTCAGGCGTTCGATCTGAAAATCCCCGCGGCGATGTCGCTTTCGGCATACATCCAGGCACAGATCCAGGCGGCCGAGGATCTCGGCGCCGACGGCTATCTGTTCTGGCATCCGGCGTGTGAATACGACGCCCTGTACAACGCCTTTCGCGCTCGGGCTCAAGCCGCGGACTGACGACCAGCTTCCGGTGGGGTACCATCTCCCGTCGCAAATCGGTTCGTGAGAGGAGGCACACCAT
>CAZJLO010000016.1:0-2826 GCA_964547105.1 uncultured Thermotogae bacterium | reverse complement strand
GGATCCCAATCGTCCCCATGCCTCAGGCCGCAAACCGTGGTTGAACATTGGATTCACGATCACGCGGACATCGTGTCCCGTTCTTCGGCCGAGATCCGGTTCGATCGAATGCCGCTCCAATCACCGCCCGACCTCGCCGGCGTCTTTCGCCCCCACGATCCTTCCCGTATCGGCGATTGGAGTTCGCTGACACTGATCTATGCCTACGTGCATGCACTGAAAACCCATGGCCGAATCCTTGATATCGGCTCCGGCGACGGATGGCCGGCGCTTCCGCTCGCGCCCTACATGCAGCAGGTCGTGGGGATCGATTCTTCTCCGCGTCGCACGCAGGTCGCCAACGAGAACCTGCGCCGTTTCGGCTATGACCACGTAACGTTCCGAACTGCGCGGGGAGAGGCTCTCCCGTTTCGTGATCGCCACTTCGACGGCATCGTCGTCGGAACGGCCGTCGAGCAGGCGGAAGATCGGAAAGCCCTATTGGCTGAAGCATTCCGGGTATTGAGCCCCGGCGGCCGCTTTGTCGCCACGTTTGAGAACGTCTTGGCGGCACGCCATGCTGTCGTCCCCTCTCCGGCCGTCAGCGGCGGCCCGGAGGAGACAGCGGCGTTCTTTGTCGCCGACAACGGCGATCTTGTCTGCCGCTACGTCGTCCTCTCGCTGCAGACTCTCTGCGAGACGGAATACCGTGTCGCATTCAGGGGAGAGGGATTGTCCTCATCATTTGACCCAAACACTGTGCGACTCGAATCGCAGAGCGCGAACCCGTTTGCCGAGTTGCCCGGAGCTTCTGAGCGGACATCCGCTCCCGGCGAACAAGCGCCCTTGGATACCGCGATCCTCGATCAGCTGTTTGCGTCGCCGTCCCGGGAATCCATCGTGGCGGAGGCATGCACCATCCGTCACTTCACGCCGGAGACGTTCGCTGAAACCCTCGCCGGCATCGGATTCGTCGATATCTCCGTACACGGGAGGGTATCCCTCGCCGTGGGGCGGGTGATTGAAGATCTCGCAACTCGCGGGATTCTTGAGGAGCTTGCCGACCGGTTTCATCCGATCTGCGCTTCGCTCGCCCGGCAATGGCCGCTCATCGAGCCGGAAGGGGACCAGGCGCCGTTCGTGGTTGCCCGGCGTCCTCTCCTCGATCGATCCGCGGAAACACTTTCCAAGAAGGCGCGTCTCGCAAGAGGCGGGGCGACCGATGCAGCGGATGTCCGATAAATCCAGCCTCGCCGATCCGGCGTCACTGAGACGATTGGCGCAGCAAGAAGTGGCGGCGAATCCTCCAAGCGAAGAGCGCTGGAAGATTGAGGATTGAGATGAGAATCGAAGGAGGATCAGGATGAGCGTGACCACAACCATGTTCCAAATTACGCACACCACCCGTGGTTCGCTTGCCCGTACGGGGACTCTGCGCACGCCGCACGGCACGGTGTTGACGCCGGCATTCGTGCCGGTGGCCACCAAGGCGTCCATCAAGGCAGTCGAACCGGATGCCATCGCCGACATCGGCGTCCAGATCGTCATCAGCAACACCTACCATCTCCATCTGCAGCCGGGGGAGGACGCCGTCGCCGCGCTCGGCGGCGTGCACGGCTTCTCCGGCTGGACCGGGCCAACGATGACCGACTCCGGTGGGTTTCAGGTGTTCAGTCTGGGAGCGGGCAAGGAGCAAGGTGTCGGGAAGGTGGCCTCGATCTTCCCCGATCAGAAACGCGTGTCGATTGCGCGCCCGTCCTCTGCATCGCCGGTAAAGCAGGATTGCGGAAACGGCAAGCGCCACCGGCACCACCCGGCGGCCGGCGACGGACCTCAGCGACTGGTGAAGCTCACCGAGGAAGGCGCCTGGTTTCGCTCGATCATCGACGGATCGCCGCGCTTCTTCTCTCCCGAGGGCGTGATCGATCTGGAGCGAAAACTCGGCGCCGATTTGATCCTGGTGCTCGATGAGTGCACGTCGCCGCTTCACGACTACGCCTATACGGAACGAGCGATGCACCGGACACATCGCTGGGCGAAACGCTGCCTCGATGCATTCGCGACACCCCCGGCGTTTTCCGTTCCCAATCCCGAACAGCGGCTGTACGGAATTGTTCAGGGAGGAGCCTACGAGAAGCTTCGTCGTGAGAGTGCCGCCGTGATCGGGACGATGCCGTTCGACGGCCTTGCCATCGGCGGCTCGCTCGGCCGCTCCAAGGAGGAAATGCACCAGGTCCTCGAGTGGGCGGTCCCTCTGCTGCCCGATGACAAGCCACGCCACCTGCTGGGAATCGGCGAGATCGAAGACATCTTCCCGGCTGTGCGCCGTGGCATCGATACGCTGGACTGCGCCGCCGCGACACGGATCGCCCGGAACGGAACCGTGTTTCTCAAGGGAGAGAGGCGCCATCGCATCAATCTGCGCAACGCGCGGTTCAAGATCGATTCGCGTCCGATCGACGAGACCTGCGATTGCCCCACCTGCCGCCGCTATTCCCGCGCCTATCTGCGTCATCTGTGCCGGTCGGGAGAGCTGTCCTTTTACCGGATGGCGACCCTGCACAATCTGCGGTTTCTCGCCCGTTTGATGGACGAGATCCGAACCGCCATCCGTGAAGACCGGTTCGACGCGCTGGAACGCGAGTGGATGTCGGTCTAGGAGTGATATCCACCAAGCCTAACAGGATATCGCCTCGGGAAGTTGTGGAGCCCCCAGACAAGCACGCCGCACCGTGAAGATCGTGCTGCGCTTACGTGCTGCGAAGCGCCGCACCGTGAAGATCGTGCTGCGCTTACGTGCTGCGAAGCGCCGCACCGTGAAGATCGTCCGGCGTTTACGTGCTGCGA
>CAZJLO010000015.1:13566-41052 GCA_964547105.1 uncultured Thermotogae bacterium | reverse complement strand
AGATCGGCTGCGCCGGCGGGATCGGACGGACGGGGACGGTTCTTGCCTGCATGGCGGTGCTTGCCGGGGTGAAGGCGCAAGACGCCGTCAGCTGGGTTCGAGAGCACTATCGCCGGGACGCGGTGGAGACGGTTGAGCAGGAACGATGGATACGCTGGTTTGCCATCGAGATGTTGCCTGCAGCTTCCCGTTCTACAAGCGACATGCCGGCGTATCCAAGCATCGATCAGTACCTCGGGAGCTTGGGCTATTCGTCCGATCGGATCGGAAACGTCCGGCGGATCCGGGGATTGACCAACGAGAACTACTCGGTCGAGCTGGACGGGGAAGAGTTTGTTGTGCGGATCGCTTCTCCGAATGCAGCGCGGCTTGAGATCGACCGGTACGCGGAGCGGGACATACTTCGCGCCGCCGAGGTCGTGGGCCTGGGACCGGAGGTCGTCCACTATGATCTTCCGGAGGGCCATCTTGTCACGCGGAGGATTGCTGCCGTGCCGTATGAAGCCGCTCCCGACGAGTACAAAACCGGCGGAACCCTGCGGCGGCTGGTCGGTGCCGTCAAGAGGATTCACACTCTCCCTCGTGTCAATCATCGGTTCGATCCATTTAAGCGGATCGAGAGAATCGCGGAAGAGGCAGGAAGAAAGGACCTCCAACGCCCGGCGGTTCTCACCCGACTCACCGAGCATATGCAACGGATTCGAGAGCGGCGAGGACACCTTGACGAAGGGGATCGGGTGCTGTGTCACAACGACCTGTTCGCCGGAAACCTTCTCAGCACAGAACCGATTCGAATCCTCGACTGGGAATTCGTTGGAACGGGCGATCCGGCCTTCGACCTGGCCACGCTTGTGGTTGCTTGTGGGGAGAATCTTCCCGTGGCGCAGGAGCTGCAGGATGTCATTCTGAAAGCGTATTTCGGAAGGGCGAACAGAGAAAACCGTCTCAGATTGGCGGATATGGTGTTTGTGGTTCGGCTGCATGCCGGCTGCTGGGGACTGGCTCAACAGCTTGCCGAGCGACAGCTTCCCCCCAACGCCGGATTCACCTATGCCGAGTACACGGAGGACGTGCTAGGAGCACTCGCTCATTCGCTGGACAACGGCCGGATCTCGGGATAGCGGGCCGGGGAATGCCGTCAAGCTGGTCGCAAACCAATGGAAAAGAGAAGTGGCTTGAATCATGTGATCACTTCCCTAGATTCAAGCCACTCCGCAGTCGCCCTTCCGGCGATGCTGCAACTTCTCAATACGTCTTTCTGCGGATCGATGTCAATCCTCATCAAGCGACAGACGCGACTGGAAGTCTCGAAAATACAGACCGGATAAAACATTGCGTTGCTCCGCGACGCTGGTCCGGCGAACGGCTTGCCCACAGGGGGGGGCTACCGACCACACCGATGGATGTCTCAATTCGGGTGTGTTGCGGTCCCACCGAAGAGGAGACGAGTGGCGACCCAGCACCCCGTTGATGTCAGTACGAGATGAACCGTGTCGCGACCGAGAGAGGGCGAATCAGCAGGAGGGACGACTTTCAGGCCGACCCTCCTCTGACTTGCAGGGCTACTCGTAGCGCAGAGCGTCCACGACGGGGAGCTTCGAGGCTCGTCGTGCCGGCCAGAGACCGGCGATCGCTCCCAGGGTGAACGAGCCCGCCAACGTGATGATGATCAGCGATGCGCTCGCAACGACCGCGATGTCGATCCCGAACACCCGACCGAGCAACGCCGAGGCGATCCAACTGAGGGCAAGCCCAAAGATCGTTCCCACCGCGCCGCCAACCAATCCCATCATGCCGGATTCGATCAGGAAGATAGTCCACACATGGCTGTTCTTGGCACCGACCGCTTTCATCACGCCGATTTCCTTGGTACGCTCCAGCACCGAAGTGAACATCGTGTTCATCACCCCGACGGCGCCGACAAGAAGGGAAATTCCGGCGATTCCGGCAAGGAATGCGCTAATCGTCGACATCACGGTACCCACCATGTCGGAGATATCGCTGTAGGTGATCGTCATGATCTCGGCGCCCTGCTCGTTGAGCGCTGTTTCCGTGCGGTCCGCCACGTCGTCGACATCGGCTCCTTCGGTGATCCGAACCAAGGTGACTACGACCGTCTCCGCCGGTCCGTAAAGATCGAGCAGCACATTGTAGGGGACGAATACGGTGTCGTCACCAGCCCCTGCGTTGAAGCTCATCATGCCGCGTTCATCCGTTCCCTCCTCATTGCTTGCGAGGAAGATGCCCACGACTTCGAATGGCTGGCCCTCGATCCTGATTATCGAGCCCAACGATGCATTCAGCCTTTGAGCAGCCTCGCTGCCCAAGAGCGTTACATACTGGTCCGTTTCGGCGAAGTAGCGTCCTCCCTCTTCGAGCTCGACCTCGCCGACGAACGAGGGGAACTCCGTCAGGAATTCGGGAGAGAGCCCCATCACGGAAAGAAGTCCCTTGACTGAATCCCCTTCTGCATCCGGCAGTCCTTCGACGAACCCGGTCTCATCACGAATCGCAGCCGCCTCCCTGACGCCATCAATCGCACGTAGCTCCTCCAGATCGATGGCGAACGTCTCGTTTGCGTGTCCGCCACCGGGTCCGAACGTGCCTTCCGGCGAGATCACAAACGTGTCCACACCGAACACATCGCTGACTTGATCGTTGATCGTCTTCTCCAGGCCCAATCCGATCGAGATCAGGGCGACCACGGCGGTGATCCCGATGAACACGCCGATGATCGTCAGCCAGCTTCGCATCTTGCGGTGAGCGATACTCCGCGCTGCAAGGAGGAGGAAATCCCTAAACATGATCAGCCTCCTTGCGGACGGCGCCGTCCTTCAGACGAACGACGCGGTCGGCGATCTCTGCTGCTTCCGGATCGTGCGTGACCAAGATAATCGTTTTACCGTCACTCTTGCTGAGCGTCTTGAGCAGGTTGAGGATCGATGACCCGCTTTCCGAATCGAGGTTTCCGGTTGGCTCGTCGGCGAGGATGATCTCCGGATCGTTGGCCAAGGCACGAGCCACGGCGACCCGTTGTCGTTCGCCGCCCGAGAGCTCGTTCGGCTTATGATGCGTTCGATCCCCCAAGCCGACGCGCTCCAGCAGCGAAATTGCCTTTTGCGCTCGTTCCCCGCGGGGAACCTTCTGGAAGATCATCGGGAGCTCGACGTTCATCTGGGCGCTCAGGGTCTGGATCAGGTTAAATGTCTGAAACACGAACCCGATCCGACGGCCGCGTATTGCGACCAATTGCGACTCGGACAGCGATGCAAGGTCCGTTCCGTCGAGCTCAGCAATCCCTGTGGTCGGAACATCCAGCGCACCGAGAATATGCATCAGCGTGGACTTGCCCGAACCGGACGGGCCCATGATCGCGATAACCTCTCCCTGCGCGATCTCAAGATCCAGTCCCCGCAGGGCGCGGACTATCGTCTTGCCGAGTTGGTAGTCTTTCGTCACGTCTTGAAGTTCGAGCAGGTTCATCGCTAGGCCTCCGGGGCCGTGAATACGTACTCTACAAGTTCCATCTTGAATGTGGTGGCCCACTCGCCGTCGACGCGCTCTTGTACGGTCAGCCGCGGTGAGCTGTACACGGGGTAGGTCAATGCAAAGGCGACGGTCGTTCTGACGTCGGAGTTGTCGGGATCGACAAGAACACCTTCCAAACACCATACCGAAGCGATCTCGACCGCGACAATCTCGGTGAACGACCCGCCTTGCGGAAGAATGTAGTCCTCGCCCTCCTCAAGCAACTCGCTTCGATCGAACAGCGCTTCCAGTGCCGAGTAGCTGATATCCTCTCCTCCGCCCGTAGAGACGCCCGCCCCGAGGAACATAAACCCGAAGCCCCCAAGCTGGTCAGCGGTCCCTTCAGCTCCGATCGACATATTCATCCGGTAGATCTCGTCTTCGAGAACCTCAATAGTCAGTGCAAGCGTCACCGGTTCGACGTACTCCTCGCTGACGATCTCGTACACCATCGCCGTTGTCCCCAGGGGAAAGTCCTCGATGCTCTGCTGGGCCAAACCGGCGACAGAGATTGCTGCAAGCGCGGCGAACAACACGATCATCATGGGTTTTCTCATGTTATAGACTCCTTCTCTATGCCCTCTCTTAGGTGCTTCTTTCGGTCTCGCTTGATCTCGGGGCAGCTAACGACCGCGGCTCGATGGCGGTTACGCGGCTCCGGCACTTCCCTCACGTCCTGCAGTATGATTGATGCTCCTTACCTGATTGGTCAACTTGGCGAGAAGCCGTTGCAGATCGTCTCTCTCTTCCTCGGTGAACGAGTCGAGAAGACGCGATTCCAGTTGGGCAAACGTTCCCAGAACCCGAACCTTGACTGAACGCGCCTTCTCGGTGACATACACACGCCAGATTCGATGATCCCGTTCATCACGCCGTCGCTCGATCCAGCCGCCCTTCTCCAGTCGCTTCAGAAGGCTTGTCATCGCGGGTGGACTGATGTGGAGAATCTTCGCCAGTTCGGTCTGCGGTAGGCCGTCTTGTTCGTTCAATACTGCAAGAACGGGAAGTTGTCCCTGGTGAATGCCGAGATCATGAAAACACGGTCGCAGCGATGCCATTTCCTTTCCCAGACTGAACAACTGCGCCAGCGGGCCCCCGATTGGGGGTTGAAGATGATTCTCCAACAAGATCCCTCCTTGCGAAGATTATTGGAATGTTAATGATTAATGAACGAAATATTAACTTCCGAAAGGAAAAATGCAAGGGTTTGCGCGACGGTTGTCGCCGGTGAGATCGGATTGAGGTGGATCCGGCTTGGGAAGGACTCCGGACGATGCTCCGAAGTCGAAGTCAGCCGACTCGCCGTCCGCCGGAGCTCGGTCCTAGATGCGCTCCAACAATCGGCGAACCTGCGATGCCGAGAACGGGCCTCCGTGGGCGGCGTGGAACGTCCGAATCCCGCGGTCCAGCAATCCGGTGACGCTTTGCTTCCACCGTTTGACATCCTGGGTGAACAACGGGAGTCGAGGCAAGGTGCCTCGTCCGAGCGCCGTCATCAACAGGTCGCCGACAACGGCCTCACCGGTCGGCAACACGATGGAAACACATCCCAACGTATGGCCGGGCGTGGGCGCAATCGTCCCCTCCACGCCATAGGGGAGAAGACTGACCTCATCTCGCAGTGCAACATCCACGGCAATCCCCGGAGAACGCGGCATCATCGCGATGAACGGCCGGGCAAGATATCCGAGGGCGGTTGCCGGACGACACGGAGCATTCCGCCCCGCTTCGACGAACGGAGCGGCGGCGGCGTGTGCCGCGATCCTAAGCTGCCCGGGGCCGTTCCGACGGACGGCGGCAAGGCCGCCGGTATGATCGGCATGCCCGTGGGTCGCGAGCACCAGAGCCAGGTCATCAAGAAACTTCAACTCTGCGAGCCTACGAACCAGTCGGTCGCCATCGCCGATCAATCCGGCATCCACGAGGATCGCGCCTCGCTGTTTGATGACGTAGGCGGAGCATCCTCGGAGCGGAACGCATATGATGAACGGTTTCAATTCGTCCTTTGCCGTCCGGCTTTCAGCCGGCGGACTCTACTCCGTGTCTGGCGTATAGCTGATGACGCTGAGAACGGCGCCTTGCGGATCGCAGAAGGTACAGAACCGTCCAACGAACGGGATGTCCATCGGGGGGACGAGAACGGTTCCGCCATGCCGACGGATCCGCGCGGCTACCGTATCAACATCCTGTACAGTGACGTAGGTCGCCCAGTGAGGCGGAGTCCCTGCGGGAACATCTTCCGGCATCGGCATGATGCCGCCGACTTGCTCGCCGCCAGCCTGGATCGTTGTAGTCGGGCCGCTTGGCATGTTGATGTCCTCGAGTTCCCAGCCGAGCACGGCACGATAGAACGACTTCGCCGCGTCGACATCCCTCGTCATCAGCTCCGTCCAGCTGAAATCTCCTGGGGTTTGGAAACGCTTGCCCATCGCAGCCTCCTTCCTTTATCTTCTTCATTCTCGGAGCGGCCGGATCCGTGAGCAAGTTTGGAGACACGGATCGAATTGGCCTTGACCGGAGATGAGCAGATAGCATGCTGAGATGACCGGTCATGCGGGTGCGGATTCGATTGCTGTTTGGGGCCGTGGACAAGGTCCGCCGGTGGTCCTTGTGCATGGCAGCTTGGTCAATGTGCCGCACGCCACATGGAAGAGTGTACGAGCACTTGCTGATCGCTATGAGCTCCGGAGCGTGGTTCGGGACGGGTATGCGGGACGGACGCGCCAGCCGGGGCGTCGGACTGCGGCGATCGATATCTCCCTCGTTGCCGGCGCACTCCGCCCATCGGCACACTTGGTGGGATTCTCATCGGGCGGAGCGATTGCGTTGGCGGTTGCCTCGTCTTATCCGGAATCGGTGCGATCTCTCACCGTGATCGAGCCGCTCGCGTTCTCTTGCCTCAGAGGCGACCCGGCGGTTGAGACGCTTATCCAGCGACTTGCGCCGTTGTTTGATGAGGCCGACAGACTCTCTCCGGAGTCGTTCTGGGAGCAGTTTGTCCACATCAGCGGGCTCACCATTCCGATCCCTCCCAGCCTGGCTCCGGAGCACCGGCGCGCCGTCAGCGCGATGATGCGCGAGCCGCCTCCGTGGAAGATTCGGATTTCGGAATGCGTCCTGCGCGCTGCATTGTTCCCGAAGATGGTCGTCGCCGGAGGAGACCGCCCGTTCTCATGGATAGATGCAGCGATTCGAGCAGCATCGCCGAAGCTGGCCCTGTCGATCGGAGCTCGTTTCGAAGTATTCCGCGAGGCGGGGCATGGCGTTCATTTGATCGGAAACCGCTTCAATCACCGACTGGAATCGATCTGGCAGGAGGGTGAGACATACATCGCGCGCCGGCCGGACGGTAGTTGGTGGCGCTCCACCGGGAGTGACTTGCCTTGACGCAGAGCGTCCTGCATGATCGAATCATGAGCTCATTTGAGGGAGTTCTCCACTATGCGCCGACAGATCTCGTGCAGCGCGAGGCGCTGTTTGCTCTGCTGTACGACCAGTGCCAGGGCGAGATGCAACCTGCTTCGCCGGCGGTAGCCGGCAAGCGGCGCTGGGAGGATCTCAAGACATGGTTCGTCAACACCGGTGAGATCTATCGAATCCTTGTCGGCAGGCAATGTGCCGGGCTGCTGTGGACGGAGCAGCAAGGACACCGGTTGTACCTTCATGACCTCGTGCTGTTCCCTGATTTCCGAAGCCGAGGAATTGCCCGCCGTGTGGTTCGTGACCTGGAGGACAACTATGCAGACGCTTCGGACGAGATCGAAATCGGCGTAAAGGTGGCGAACGAGCGGGCGCGAGCCGTCTTTGCGCAGCTCGGATTTCAGGTGACGCGGGCGGCGGAAGAAATGGATTACCTGATCCTCCACAAGTCGCTACGCTGACCTCTGGCCACGCTTCGGACGACCAGCGCGTAGCGCTCTCGGCTCGACACCCGGCAAGCCACGGGGCAAGCAACTCTCCTCCGTGCAAGACCTGCTGGTTCGCTGCGCTTTGAGTTTGGGGCTCCTCGAACGGCCCGCTCGATGCTATCGGGGCATCGAGCGGGCCGCTCCCGGAGTCATGCTTCTTGCTCGGGAGCGAACTCCGCCAGTGCCTTCTGCAGTTCGGCGACGTACGTCATCGCCGGCCCGCCGCCCATCATCACGGCGACCATCGCGACTTCCCACAACTCCTCGGGTGTTGCACCAGCGGCAAGTGCCTTCTGGGTGTGGATGCCGATACAGTACTTACATCGAGCTGTAAGCCCCATTCCCAGTGCGATCAGCTCTTTCGTCTTCAGATCGAGCTTGCCGGGTTTGAGGACGATTCCCATGAAGTCCGAGAACCCTCGCATCTCTTCGGGAACCTGCTCGGTAAGTGCGCCCATCGCGCGCTTCACATCACGCATCGTGTCTCTCATATCCGTCATATCACTCACCTCGGGGACAATGCTATCAGGTGCTTCGTTGCGCGCAACGGGAGAATGCAAGAGGTGTTGGGGGAATCAAGGAAGCGGCGTCATCGTCATCAGGGTACGTCAACAGGAATCGACGACGAGAAAACAAGCGTTGTCCTCGGAGCGGAGTCTGCGTGCTATGCTCGTTCACGGACAAGGAGACTGTGATGCGCTCGAGGCGACAAGCATCGATGAGTCTCTCGACGAGCTGTCGGACGCTCGTCGGCCACAGATTGAAGCAGTTCGTCAAGTGATTCTCGCCAACCTTCCGGAGGGGTACCAGGAGGTCATCGCTTGGAGGATGATCGCGTATGAAGTTCCGCTTGACGTCTATCGCGATACCACAACGGCAAGCCGCTGATGTACGCCGCGATTGCCAGTCAGAAACATCACATGGCGCTCTACCTGATGAGCGTCTCCATGGACGAGGCTTCGAGATCGTCCTTTGAACGGGCCTACTGGGCAACAGGCAAGCGTTGCGGTGTCGGCAAATCCTGCGTGTGGTTCCGCGCCCTCGACGACTTTCCGCTCGACCTCATTGCGGAAACGATCGCCGCAACGACGGTGGCGGAATTCGTTTCCAAGCAAAGGCCGAGCGAAAGCCCTAACACCCGGCCTGCTTGCAGTCCCACGCATCGCCCACCCGGTGATACTCTCCTCCGCTTGCGACGCAACGGAGTGCCTTCCCCCCGGCGATGCAGTCGAACTGTAGGATCTCCGGCGATGTCTCACCTCCCGATCGGAACTGTCCGTCACCGATCTCCGTCAGCTCCTGATCGACGTACCCGCCGAAGCATTGACAGAACAGACGTCCCTTGCGGACGAACACCCGGAACATGCATACCAACGGGGCATAGGAACTGTACGTTCCGGTGAACGAGTCCCATGCTGGTGGATAGGTGAACGAATCCGGCCCGTTGTACCGCCCATTTGAATACCGGTCGCCCAACTGGAGCGCCTCGACAACCTCTCCCGCGTCGTTGCGAGCGAAACTGAGCATCGCGTGATCGAACCCTTCTAGGGGAACGCGGAAGCAGTCTCCGTACAACCGCTCGAGCGTACAGCATTGACCGTTGCTTTCGAGCGTCACTCGGTTCCCCTCGCCGCGGATGCTGAATGACCGACGGCTGCAACGGTAAGTACCGGCGTATTCGGAAGCTCCCTCCTTCGAAGGTGCTTCTTCAGCGGCGAGCTTCGGAAGCTCTGGCAGCGGCTTCCTGCAGGAATCCGCAAGGAGTGTCTTCATGGCAAACTCGGTCTCTGTCCACTGCATGTCGAAGCTGTTGTTGAGCAGGACCACGCCCAATCCTGCATCAAGATCGCCGACCATCGCCGCTTCGAAGCCCAGGTTCTCTCCGCCGGCGAGAATCACTCGATGACCGCCGAGGTCGTTGTCTACCCCTGTCATGATCCCGTACCCCTGATCTTTCCCGGTGAAGAAACCGTCCGTGGTCGCGTACGATCCTGTCATCAGATCAAACGTCTCCGGTTGCAGGAATGCAGATCCGTCGTCTGCCACGCCTCGATTGAGCAACATCCGGAGGAATCGCGCCAAGTCGGCTGCCGTGGTCACAACACTTCCGCATCCCTGGCTCATCTCATACCAGTTCACAACGATCGGCCTCGCTCGCGCGGCTGTCGGTCGATCACGGTGCGGAGACCACGTATGGCCCTTGGCGATGTGGTCGTACAGGCTGCACATCACCTCGCCGTAGCTTGCCCGCATCCCTAGCGGCTCGAAGACCAGCTCCCGGAGTGCGCGATCCAGCTTCATTCCGGTGATCGCTTCGATCGCACACTGGAGAACGTTGTATCCGACGTTGGAGTAGGAGAATTTCGACCCCGGTTCGAAGCCGAGGTTCGTGTGTCGCAAAGACCAAACCTGATATGCGCTGGAAGGGCTTGTATCGATCATCATCACAAGCCCCGAGGTGTGCGTCAGCAGGTGATGGGGTGTGACCGGGGCGGTGAACCTTGACCGGACGACGAACCAGTCGAGGACCTCCTTTACGGGAGCATGCAGATCGAGCTTCTCCTGCTCGAACAGACGTAGGCACGCTGTAGCGACGATCGGCTTCGTAATCGACCCGATCTGGAATAGCGTGTCGCTCTCTACCTGCTTTTGGTTGCAGACGTTCGCCACGCCGTACGCCCGTGTGGCAAGAAGCTGTCCTGCGGTGGTCAGTGCGAGAGAAAGCCCTGGTCCGAGCCCTTCTTCGTGCCTCTGGATGAGAAACCGGTCGATCCGCTCAACGGCTTCCGCGAAGCGTTGTGGAACAGGCATGCTGGATACCTCCTCTTATCTTGCAGATGGATGGATGCCGAGGCACCACACGGACGTGCGGTCACACGTCCGGAGATGCGATGCTGCGCTGCTTGCCGTTCGGACGGCGACAAGCGAGACTCTGATCAGAGCGGGCGATGCTACAGCGTGGTAAACGCCCTTGTCAACAAGCTTTCGGTTTTTGACTGTTACGGCAGATTCTCCCTTGATCTACGATAGAATTCTTGTCGGAAATCACTGCGCTCGGATAGCCTGCACTTGTCAGGGAGATGAAAGATGAGCAAGCGTGAGCTGACGATGCCGGGAGACGGGATCCCACAAACGCTTTACAGTCTGATCTACTACCTTGAGCGGCGGGTCGTGCCCCACTTCCGGGGAACCGGGCTGCACTGGGGGCTTCGCCGCATCCTTCAATACCTCTGGCTGGAAGACGGGCTGTCGCAATCCGAGCTGGCACGAGCCGCTCGCTTCAGCGAAGCAAGCATCTCGAATATGCTGAAGCATCTTGTCAACGGCGGGTGGGTTGAGCGGCGGACCGATACGTACGACTACCGGATCATGCGAGTCTTCCTCACACAGAAGGGAATCGACATGCGATCCGCAGTGGAAATGGAGTTGAGTTTGATCGATCAGGATCTGAAGGCTACGCTGTCTGGCAAGGAATACGTGGAATTTGCCGGACGCCTCGCATGGCTCCTCAGCCGGCTGACAGATACGGACGGGCGACAGGGGAACGAGGATCGCCCCACCGGAATCCATGATCGCGTTGGCCCGCCAGGAAACGTGTAGAGGTTTCTCGACATCGTGGAGGTTCGGGTTGGTGCAGTGCGTCTGGTTGTACCGTGGGACGTTGTGCGTAGATGGGCGAACGGATCGCTGATTGGAATGGTGGGATGAGGACGAAAATCTTCTACTTCACAGGAAGCGGGAACTCCCTCGACATAGCACGAAGGATCGCTGCGGAAGTTGGCTCGACGGAGATCGTCCCGATGGCGAGGGCGATATCCGGGACTGAAGGTGGAGATGAAGATCGGATCGGTTTGGTGTTTCCTGTGTACGCGTGGGGGATGCCGCGGATGGTTGCCGATTTTGCCCGGTGCCTGAAATTGCGTCGAGATCAGTATGTTTTCGCGGTGACGACCTGCGCCGGGCTGCAAGGAAACACGTTGGTGCAGCTTAATCGCCGACTTCGCGCCAATGGATCGCGGCTTGATGCCGGCTTTGCGGTCCGGGGGGATTTTACGCCGGCGCTGCCAGGGATGGACGGCATGTCGATCATCACCTTCATCTCCTGGTTGGGGCGAAACAAGGTCGCACGGCCGGCATCCGAGCGGATGGATGAGATCATCCAGGCGATTGCCGACAAGGCAAGCCATGCCCTGGAGACGACGAACATCGCCGTCAATGCGCTTGGCTCGGTGATGTACGGTTTTGCGGCGAAGTTCTTCAGAGTGGCCGACAACAACTACTGCGTCAACGATTCCTGTACTTCATGCGGGATGTGTGCCAAGGTTTGCCCGCGGAGAAACGTGGTCATGAAGGATGGGCGGCCTACCTGGCACAATGATTGCGAGATGTGTTACGCGTGCTTTTTCTCCTGTCCGGCGAAGGCGATTGTTGCCGGTGGGATGGCACCAGCCGGCCCTCCACGGCACCCGGACATCACTCTCGACGACATGGTGCTCTGGTAGACCGGGCGCGGAACCGATCCCACTCCGAACGCTCTCTGTGGACACGGCCATCTCCCGTGACTGGTGACGCTTCCGACTGTATGTGCTGATCAGATCAAGCAGTCTGCCGATTCCCACAACAAGGAACGCCAGTCAGCGTGAAGGATCGGATGCCGGCTCGCACATCTCTGATGACTGCAGCGATTTCCTTGCGGAGGCAGCGCAATGCTTGCATACAAGGATGTCTCCTCCGTCAGGCCTTCGTTGCAGGCGAGTCAGCCTTGTCATGAATGGGATGCGCAACCTTTCTGATCAAGATGTGGAAAGCACTTCGGAGATACTCTGGCAAGAGAGAGCATGCCGACGTGTTGCGAGCTTTGATCGCTGCCGGATCGCTGGATTCGCATTAGGATTCGGTCCGCGGAGTCCGAGGAACCTGGCGGGAACCCAATATAGGAAAGCTCTCTCGGCGTCGGACAAGTCGCACGCAGATGGACTGCGTCGTGACGGGGCTGTCAGGAGAGGTCTGCGATCACATTGCCCAACTGTGTGAGGGCGACCTTGTAGGAGAAGTGTTCGCTTGCCACCCGATAGTTCTGGTCGGTCATTTGCCGGATGCGGGTGGGGCTATCGAGAAGCTGGGCGACTGCCTTGACGGTGCGATCATCAATCGATCCGTCGATCGCGATCACATCAAACCCGAACGGTTCGATATCCGAGACGTAGACGGGATAGCGGTTGACAAGGATCGGTTTCCGGTAGTAGACCGCTTCGAGGAACGCGTTGCCGAACCCTTCGATGAGGCTAGGGTAGGTCACGAAATCAGCACATGCGTAGGCATCGTGGAGATCAAACTTCGCCCGGTCGCTCCCGAACGGCGCTTCCGGACTGCCCACCAAGTCATCCGCCATCTTCATCTCGATCGACACGGCGTCGGCCATGCGCCGAAGCGTCGCGAGATACTCCATCCCCTCATCGCCTGCGGCGTGTGAGACCAAAAGGCGGATAGGTCGGGGATGTAGGAGATACCTCAACCGGCCCGCCAACTGGATTGCGAGCTCGATGCCCTTCCTTGGGACGACACGTGTGGGTTGAAGAAGAACAATGTCCTGATCAGCGAACCCCAGTGCTGTACGAAGCCTTGGGCAGGAGCCTTGTCCGGTTGCCGTTCCGCGGGCGAAGTCGAGCACATTTGGGATGATGACGGAGTTGAGCCCTCGTCGAGTCAGAAGCTCCTCTTTTGCCAAGGAATTGATGACGACATGGCGTATCTGCTTGTCGCGGGGGGGGAAGAATGCCTCGAGAATGTCGGGAACCGTGCAACTCGCGAACCGATCGCGCTCCCACGCAAAGTCATGGTGGTGAGCAATCGCCGGCAACCCGGACCGAACGATCTCATCCCGAAGGGCGATGCCGAGCGGGACATTCATCGGAATCGCCAACGCATTTTCTGCCACGAGAAGATCAAGGGAGTACCGGCTGACGAATTTCCGGATCGCAGCCCGCAGATCATGGACGACAGGGGCGATCTTCTTCCGGAGTTCCCGTGAATCGCCGCCGCGAAACGCCATATCATGGATTGCACGGATCTCCGGATGCCGGAAGTGCAGTTTGTCAACGAGCATACCTTCCGGACCGTTCGCGTCAAGCTCCCCGGCGCAGTAGGCGATGGAGTGTCCCATCTGCACCAGCAGATCGGCCCACTTGGCGGCTTCCAGAGATACGCCATCGGTTCCTGAGAGCCGCGTTGACAAGAACCCGACCTTCAACACCTGACTCAAGCTGTTGCCTCCGAGAGCCACATCGTATCGTAGGATCGCAGTCCAAGCGGTGTCTTCGCGGGTTGCACTTGTCCGAGCTTGGAGCCGAGAAGATTGACCAGTCGGCTCGGCGGGGCGAAACCAAGATTGGCTCGGTCGAGGGAGATCCGGACTGCATCCATGCTCAGATTGTACAGACACAGAACCCAGTCAGGGCTTGAACCATCGCGCAAGATGCCGAAAACGCGATCGTCAACGCTGATCACCCTCTGTGGCGCCCGCGGTCGAAACGCCGGCGTAGAAGCGCGAGCTTCCAAGAGCTTCATCATCCCGTCGAAGATCATCCGGCGAAGAGACATCGGGTCCTCAAGCTCGCTGAGCAGCGAGTGCTTGTCGAATTTCATCCGGTTGATCGCACGGTTCTCTCCGATCTTCTCCACGCCCGCACTCCAGTTTCTAGAGCCGAACAAGCTATGGACGTAGATACCGGGAATGCCCGCAAGACCGAGCATGATCGCCTGTGCCGTCAGGAACTTGCGCACCTGCACGCTGACCGGCTCCACGCCGTTCGGGTCACTGAGCGCATCGATGAACGAGATATTGAGCTCGTACGGGCTCTTGCGTCCATCCGGCTCGATCTTGCGCGAGACCTGTCCGCCATGAAGGAGGGTCCGCTTCACCATCGTTTCGATGCGCTGCCGCGGAATCAGCCCCTCCACCGGCCTGAGCCCGATCCCATCGTGGGAAGCAAGGAAGTTGTAGAACATCGCGTCCCCTGGCGGCGGTTCGAGTGCCTGCGCCCAATCGCTGAGAGACGTGGCGCTTCCTCGTTGAAAAGCGTCAACGACGAGAGGGGGCAGGGGGAACTGGTAGACGAGCTGCGCCTCGTCGCTGCCGTTGCCGAAATACTGGACGTTCTCGGCGTGTGGCACGTTGGTCTCCGTGATGAGCAGAACACCGGGAGCGACGGCATCCAGCACCGCTCGCAGCAGCTTGACGATGTGATGGGTTTGCTGGCAGTGGATAGACGTTTTGCCAATCTCTTTCCAAAGGAACGCCACGGCGTCAAGTCGAACCCAGCGTGCCCCATGGTCCACATACGCGAGAAGGACATCCAGTACCCTCAACAGGACTTCGGGGTTGGCATAGTTCAGGTCGATCTGATCGGCGCTGAATGTCGTCCATACCTTCTTACGTCCGGCTGCTGTCTCGACTTCCGTCAGCAGGGGCAAGGCACGAGGTCTGACCACTTCGGAGAGGTCCTGATCTCCCTCGACGGTGATGAAGAACTCTCTGTACTCCGGCTCGTCTCTGAGAAACCCCTGGAACCAGCGGCTCTCGGAAGAAACGTGATTGATGACCAGATCGAGCATCAATCCGAACTGCTTCGTGAGGCAATGGATATCGTCCCATGTGCCCAGTGCCGGATCCACAACTTCGTAGTCGATCACCGAGAACCCGTCATCCGACGAATAGGGGAAGAACGGGAGTACGTGGATATCCGTGATCTGTCCTTGAAGCAAGCGACAGGCGGTGTCGACCAGGGTTTGAAGAGGCGCAACTCCCGGCTCGGTGATCTGATCTGCATACGTAATCAGAACGGCGGTTCTTTCGGACAATCGCGTGCGCTGCACCGATCCTGGTGACGCGGCCGAATCATGAAGATACTTCTCCAGACGCTCGACGATCCGACGAGAGATGGCAGGTACGGCTTCGGAATCATAGAGATGTGCCAGATGACCAGAGATTTGCCGACGGGTTGCTTCCGTTATCATCGCGGCGGACATGAACCTATCCCTTTACCCCACCAGCTGTCAGGCCTTCGGTGAGGAATCTTTCGAGAGCCAAGAACAGGATCACCACGGGGACCGTCATGATCGTAGAGGCTGCCATGACCACATTCGGTCTCGGCGTGGGATCGTTGAAGATCGCGTTGATCTGGATCGGCATGGTGAACATGGTGCGATTGTTGAGGAAAACAAGTGCATACAGGAACTCGTTCCAGGCGATCATGAACGTATAGATTGCCACGCTGATCAACGCAGGAACAGATAAAGGGAGCGTGATACGCCAGATGACGCCGGATCGGCTGCAGCCGTCGATCAGTCCGGCCTGCTCGATTTCTTCGGGAATGGTGCGGAAGTAATTGGCAAGCATGTAAAGCGCGACCGGAAGGGTTTGGGCCAAGTACGTGACGATGAGAATCGGCAAGTTATCCTGGACACCGAAGCCGAGTGAAGCCCCGACGCGCGAGATCATCGCGAATAGCGGAATGATCACCAACACCCCCGGAATCAGGTAGATGAGAAGAATCCCGTTCAGGAAGATGTTCTTTCCCCGGAAGCGAAGCCGGGCCACGGCATACGCTCCAAGCGTGGAGAAGATCACAGCAATAACGGCCGTCGGGACAGCCACCTTCACGCTGTTCCCGATGTTCCTGAGGAAGTTCCACCCTTCCCGATTGAACAGCTCCCTGTATGCGTCGAGCCGAAGCGCACTAGGGAAGTAGACAGCCTCTCGGCCTCCGATCTCCGCGTAGGTCTTGAACGATGAACTAACCATCCAGTAGAACGGGAAGAGGATCCCTGTCAGGAAGAAGATGAACACAATGGCAACGATCAGTCGACGCCAAGTCATTGATCGAGCCAGACGCTCAATCAAGCTGACCTTATCTGTCGAAGCGCTATCTGATCCAGCTCGTGCCATGCCGCCTCCTAGTCCCTCGCCCGCATAACGGTTGCCACATAAATCAGCATGAACACCAAGAGGATGACCAATAGAATCATTGCATTGGCTGCCCCTTTTCCGAAGTTGAACGATCGAAAACTGAACTGATACGTCAACACAGGCAGCACATTGGTTCCGTATCCTCCTCCGGTCAACAAGTAGATGTCGTCAAACTTGTTGAATGTCCAGATCAATCGGAGAAGGAAGAGCGATCCCAGAACATAGCGGAGCTCCGGCAATGTGATGTGACGGAACTTTCTCCACGTATTGGCGCCGTCGACGCCGGCTGCTTCATACAATGTTCCATCGATCGCCTGCAGGCGTGCCAGCAGCATGAGCATCGCGAACGGGAAGTATCTCCACGCGGTGAACGCGATCACCAACACGAGCGCCAGTCCCCGTGTGGATAGGTACGCTTGAGGTGAGTCGATCCATCCGAGGCGCAGCAATAGATCGTTCAACACGCCTGAGGGACGTGGGTCGAGAATCCACCGCCACACAAAGGCGACGCTCACAATCGGAGCGACGTACGGGAACAAGAACACGGCACGAGCCAACCCTCGTCCGCGGAACGGGCGATTGAGCAACAAAGCCGCAAGCAAGCCGATCATTACGGTCACCGCCGTCGAGAGGAACGAGTAGACGATGCTTGTGATCGCGGCTCCCCATTGACGGGTGCTCTGGAACTTGAACGCGAAGTCATTCACCACGTTCTCGTAGTTCTTCCACCCGATGAATGGGGCGTGAAACACGTCGTTCAGATTGCGAAGCGTCACATCGTGGAAGCTGATCCACACGCTGAACACCAGCGGGAACAGAATCAGACTGAAGACAATCAGCGATGTGGGTGACGTAAGGAGCCAGGCAAGTCTAGCCTCTTGTGCCTGCAGCGTACCACGATGGGTCTGCAGGCGTGGTTGACTTGTCCTGTGGAACCTCACGGCCTCTCCTTCCGACTTATCCCTGCCCCATCCTTTCGCAAAGTTGCTGCTTGTTGAAAGCCGGATGAGGGCGGGCGGGCCACCCGCCCTCATCCAAGAACGGACGTTATTGCCGTTCAGCCAACAGCGCTTCGACCTGCTCTTGCAGCCATGCAGCTCCGGTTGCAGGCGTCATGATGCCCTCAAGAGCGATATTGCTGATGACCTGAGGGATCAGCAAGCGGCCCTCGATGTCACCGATCACCGCGCGTTCGACCGGATCGTAGTCAGGGCGGAACAGCCACCGTTGCATTGTGTCGAACCCGTTGGCAATCTGGTTCAGGGTTTCGTCGGAGTAGTAGGCGAAGAACGGACTCAGCTCCTTCCATCCAGCCACCGCGCTTTCCAGCACGGGCACTTTGCCGAACGGAGCAAGAGCCAGAACATCGATGTAGGCATCCGTGAGGAAGTACTCGACGACAGCTTGTGCAGCTTGATCGGCCCCCCGCATGATTCCGAGGGTGACGAGCTGCCCATACGATGCCGAACCACGCGGCCCGACCATCTGAGAGGCAAACCCAGTTTTCTGCGCGAGATCTTGTACCGCGATCTCGACGCTGCCGCCTACCTCGAGCCCGGATCCCTCATCGAGATCGTCCATGATGTAGGTGCTGTAGAAAAGCATAGCCGATTGATCGAGCTCGTAGGCCTCGCGAGCCCCACGCCAATACTGTGGGCCAGGGACGGCGCCGCGTTGGAGGCTTGTATAGAAATCCAGAGCTTGGATCATCTCCGGGGTGTCCATTGTGACGTTGCCTTCTGCATCGAAAGGCCAAGCATCGTTCGAGATGGCAACTTGCTCGAAGACCTGGTGACCGTAGTTCTGGCCAGGATCCGTACCCAGTGTCAGTCCGTACAACAGGTTTCCGTATCCCGGTAGAGCATCCACGGCCGCATTGATGTCCGCCCAGGAAACGGGCGGGGTCAGTGCCAGATCGAGGAAGGCGTCGGTGCGATACCAGATCGCCTGAATCCAACCGTCGTACGGAACAGCCGCGTACTTGCCCGTAGCAGGATTCACGACCATCGCCAACGGCCCAACTCGGAAGTCCGCCACGCCGATGCTGTCAATCACCGCCTCGGCGGCATCTTCATCGAGCAAGCCGTCAGCGGCGAATACGGCAACCCGCTCGATCCCCATCCGAATAATGTCAGGAAGATCTCCGGCGGCAACGGCGGTCGCGATTCTCTGACCAATCCCTGCTTCCTCAATCGGGACGATTTGCACTTCGATGCCCGGGTTCTCCGCCATGAATCGAGCTGCAACATCCTCGTAGACCGTGACACGAGCCGGTTCATTGTCCGTCGTCCAGAATTCGATGACTGTTTGCGCAGTTCCAATTACTGCAAGGCCCAGAATCACCAACCCAACAAGAACTACGTTGCGTAGCATACGCATGAACACACCTCCCTGAGTCCCTTTTGCATGAGTGTCCAATCTCGCATGTGCAATATCCGGCCGTCCATCACCTCCTAGACTTCGTTCGTCAAGGCCCAACACCGTTTATCTTGACGCAGTCTTTGCTCTTCTCTCTGCAGTAGACGATGAGAGATGGCGATGGATAGAAGAGGTTATTTGTTATAACAAATAGAAGAACAAAAACCTTCAACTCATACCTACGCTACCATACATGAGCGAAGAAGGCAACTCTCCCGGCGCATCAACAGGTCAAGATTCGGATGATCTCTCTCGCACGATCGACGGCTTGCTGCGGTTCCAGCTGCTTCGTGATCGCGCTTTCCACCATCAGCTGAAACTGCTCGGAGACTCTCGAATACTCAGCGATCGCCGGGCGGGGGCGCGCGCTGTCAAGCAGTCCGGCGATCTCCCGTGAGAAACGATCCCCCACAGGGTGAAGTGATCTCGCTGTCGACAGCCGTGTCGGGCAGCGCCCACTGCGGGAACAGAACGCACGCATGATCCCTGGGCTGGCAACGCGTTTGACAATCTCGAATGCATGTCGCGGATGAGGAGACTGCTTGAATACGACAAATGCCATCCCGCCTGCCAGCGTTGCCGGGGGCTTGCCTTGGGGCGCTGGGATTGGCATGTACCCGACGCGGCGCTCGAACGCTTCTTCATCCCATCCTGCCAGTTGTTGGATAAGGGGCTTCTCGTAGCTTCCGCCGACGGAGAACGCGACTTGCCCTGCAGCGAACATCCGTGCCGGCTGATCCCAAGAGAAGTAAGCAGCTTCAGCGGGGGCAACATGATAGACGTGGACGAGGTCGACAAGAAACTGAAGCGCGGTCACAGCATGCTTTCCGAGGCCGGCGCCTTTCCCTGAGAGAAGCTGTGCGCCCGCTGCCCACAGGAAGGGGAGGAGCTGGTAGGTGGCTGTTTCCCCGGCGATTGTCCCTCCGCAGAAGGCAACAGAAGGATGAGTCCCCCGACGAAGACGTATTGCTGCATCGACGAATTCCTCCCACGTGGATGGAGGGACCATACCCGCTTCCTCCAGCCAGTCGCGGCGATACCAAATGATCGAGACATTGGCTTCGGGTTGGACGCCGAACATCGGCGAGTGATCTTTGTCGGCGAATACCGGAAAGAGATCCTTGCGGAATTCCTTCACCCACGCTGTGTCGAGATCTTCAAGAGAATAGAGGAAGTGGAGATCCGCGAACTCCACAACCCAAGGCCAATCCACAAGCGCAAGATCCGGAGCCTCTCCTCGGCCCACGGCGGCGAGGATGTTGCGTCGCAGCTGAGGTCGCCCGAGGACTTCGACCTGCAGCTGGAGTGCCGAAGAGGGATGATCGCGATTGAACGCCGCGACGGATGCTTCGAGCGGGGAAATCCACGGGTCCTCGGTGACGACAACCGTTACAGTCCGTGCGGCAAAGCCGATCTCCGGTCTCACGTACGTCCCGCTTCCCTGCCGGCGGCTGAGCAACCCTTCATGAACCAACTCGCCCAATGCCTGGCGGATCGAGATGCGGCTGATTCCGAATTCGTCGCACAACTCGTACTCCGTCGGGATTCTCTCCCCGGGACGGAACACACCACTCTCGATTCGTTCTCGCAGAACCGCGGCGACCTGACGATACAAAGGAACACCGCTTCTCCGTTCGATTCGCCCCTGCCTGCTGTTCATGTTCGAGGTTCAGTATAGCGAATACCAGGACGGGCACCGGCCGCTTCGGGAATCCAGCCACGGCGCCAGCCCCGCCCCACTCCGGGATGCAGATCGCGAGTGAGGCGTGGGCAGGTTCAGCAGACTCCCGGATGAACTTGCCGAACCGCCGTCTTCTTCACATTGCGGCCGCGTGTCCCGGCAGTGACTGTCGGTGAGACAGCAAGGCTGAGAGGAGGTGCTCGTGGATCAGGATGCTGTAGTCTCGCGGCCGCTGCACTGGAGACTTCGCCGCATCCTTCAACACCTCTGGGTGGAGGACGGGCGCTCTCGATCCGAGCTGGCACGAGCCGTCGGTGGCAGCAAAGCGAGCATCGCCAACATGCTCAAGCATCTGGTCAACGGGGGGTGGGGGGCGAGCGACGGCCCGATTCGTATGACTGCCGGATCTCGAGGGTGTTTCTCACACAGAGAGCCATTGACTTGCGGTCTGCGGTGGAGGCGGAGCTGAGCTCCATCGATCAGGATCCGCGGGCGCCCCAGCCCGGCAGAGAATACGCGGAACTTGCGGGACTCCCCGAGCGGATTCTCGACCGGCTGACGGTGCTTCCCGGGAGCTTGATCGACGGAGATCGCCCCGCCGGGACCTACGATCGGGAAGGCCCGCCGGGAAGGTGTAGCAGGTCCCGAAATGTGGGGAAGGCGGCTGAGATCTTCGGTCGCGCGCGATTCATGCTGAGGGTCCGGGGATCCCCGCAACCTTGCGCGCGAAAATCAGGGTGCAGTCCATTCGGCGGTCCGACACAGGATCGTTCGCTGGGTCGCCCAGCGTGAGCCACGCCGGGGGAGTGGCCACATCTGTGAGTAGGCTGCAGGAGATCTCCAGCGTTCCACGCAACGACGATGGCGTGACGCATCGCTACCTCCTCTTCAGTTCTCCGAGAGATCCGAGTCATGCCCCGTGTCTCTTCCACCATCGATCAGGGATTCGTCGCGCATCGGTGTCTCGCTTGACGGCATGGGCCCATGCACGATGAAGATGTGATCGCAGGATTCGATGGCGGCGGGATCAAGATCCCGCCGCCTGTCACGAGATCCTTACGACACAGCAAACGATCGGAGGATCGGGACCCCCGTCAGTTGGAATCCGGGAGATACCTACGGAGCGGTTTGGGCGTCCTCATCGATGACCAAGAACAACGCGTCGTGCGATCCGGCGTTCCCGGAGAGCGTGTGGCCGGCGACGATGATTCTGCCTGAGGGAAGCTGGCACAGCGCGGAGGCCCACTCATTCGAACCCTCATTGCCGAGCGTGGCCTCCCAGAGCGTTTCGCCGTCCTGCGTGACTCGCAGCAGGAGGAGATCTAGATCGGCGGATGTTCCCGAAGTCTTGGCGCCACACACGAGAAGGCTTCCGTCGTCCAGCTCGAGGATCGCATCTCCGTACTCGAATCTCCGGCCTTCTCCAATCCGTCTTGCCCAGCACCGATCGCCCGTTGAGGTATAGCGAGTGACCAAGACGTTGTTGGTGTCGAGTCCTTCTTGATCCCCGTATCCGGATACGAAGATATCTCCGGAGGATGACACTACAAGATCATGCCCGACGTCGAATTGAGGGAATCCGTAATCCGATTGCCAGTTGACCTCCCCGTCGGGGGAAAGCGAAACAATCAGCATATCGTAGTTCCCGGCGTTGCCGGACGTCGTTCCTCCGGTTACGAACAGGTCACCGTTCGCGCCGCGCGCGATGGCGTGACCTCGCTCCATCCCCGGGCGAGCGATCGTTGAGGTCCAGAGGGCCTGTCCGAATGCATCGGTTCGCATCACAAGAAGATCGGATGGCGTATTCGTGTCTTCCGCCGTATTCCCGCAGATCGCCAACCCACCATCCGGCATGGCTGCCACGCCGAAACCCATGTCCGGCCCCGCTGCACCGAAAGTGCTCATCCATTCGACATTCCCGTCGATGTCCAGCGCGACCAACCAGATATCCTCGCAGCCTTCTCCTGCCGAGGTTGTATAGCCGGCCACGGCGATCCCACCACCTTGTCTGCGGCAAACGGCCTGCCCGTAGTCCCGACCGGGTCCGCCGACTGCACGCGCCCAGAGCACGCGTCCCTCTAGATCGCACCGGATCACCAACAGATCGACGGACCTTCCCGGAGCGGAAGACGTGTACCCCACGGCGACAAATCCTTCCTCCATCGGGCACAGTCCGAGGATCCCTTCCGTGCCTGCGGCTCCCAACGACCAGCTGCTTGTGGCCGGACCGGGGAGTTCCAGAGCGGTCCGGTCCAGGAAAAGGTCAACGGCTCGAACCTCTTCGAGAGAGCCGGGCATAGAGCCGCTCCTGTCAAGCGAACGAGCGATGGCCTCGGGAATCTCCTGAGCGAAGAACCGTCCGCTTGTGCTGGTGACGAGGTTTCCGTCGATGATCGGAAGCTGAGACTGACCTCCCGGTATGCGATCTGCCCCAACCAACACCGGGTCCTCATTGATTCGCGGATGGCATACGACTGTGCGGCCGGCAAGAATCCCTGCCTCGCCGAAAACAAGCAGCCCCGCGCAACTCGTGTAGAGCGTCAGATTGGCCGCATCGGCTTCCCGAACGATCGAAAGAGCGGTTTCACTGCCCCGGAGATCGGCGGCGGGAACGGGCATATAGCTGAACGTTCCGGGGGTGGTAGAGACGACGATGGCATCGAATGCATCGATCCCTTCGAGATGATCCAGGGTCACATCAACGTCGAGCGGCGTGCACAGCGAGCTGCAATTGCGGACAGTCTCCTTGAGCCCGGTCAAGGTCACATTCCAGCCGAGTCGCTCGAACTGGTGCAACCAGAGCATCGTGTTGGCTCCGTACGGTTCGGCAAGAAGTATCAGAACGGATACTCCATCGGAGAGATCCGGGCCTCCGATTGCCGCCCCGCCGACGAGAAGACACAGCGCGACTGCCACGACTGCCAATTCTTTTCGCAATGAACTCACCTCGCACGCGGAATACTCCACTCTTGACCGGAGTCGTCTCTCTTGCGTCTCGCCCCGGCGAGTTGACGGAGACGGCACGCGCGGACCTGCCCTGAAACACTCGGAAGGATGCCGCGATTGAGGGTGGTGTGTGGCTGTTCTGAGCGATTCTTCTGATCTGCACGGCGTTATGTGTTCTTCTCGTTCGGCGAGAGATTGCTGTAGGTGGATTGCTGTCGTTATCATCACATCAGCGACTTCGATCCCGATCTTGGTCCTGCCCTCTTCACGGCCCCGCGTTTGGCTTGCGGTCGATACGTTGAAGGAAGTTGTCATGGTCGACAATGTTGTCCTTTTGCGGTTCCAGGAAGCGCCGAAGATGCTCCGAGAGGCAATCGGGGCATGTCTCGATTGGCTTTGGGCCAATTCCTCGGATCGGAACAGGTCCTGGGCCGCCGGGCATCACGGCGTGTTCCATGCTGAGCTCTACTCATCGCCTTCCCAAGAGGTGTCCACGTCGCGGGGAGTTCGGGTCAATCGGCATCCGGCGCTCAGCATTGACCCTCTCGGCGACCCGACGAAACTGAGACCCAAGAATGTCTACTCCAAGGCGGGCATCCTTGCGACCTGCGATCCTTTAGGCGAGCTTGTAGCCCCCAGGTCCGGACTGTGGATCCGTTATCCCCTCAGGCTTTCACGGGTTGACGCTCTCGCGCGTGAAGAGCACCTCGGCAACATCTGCCACATCCGGCACCGCGCCGGACGGCGGATCGAGCGGCTTCGTCAGGGGACGGGGCGTGGAGGCGGTTGGGTGCCCGGCGTTCGCTAAGGAGCTGGTATGAGAAGTCGATTCGCCGCTGTTTCCGACATCCACGGCAACGCGCGAGCACTGGATGCCGTTGTTGCCGACCTGGAGCGGCGCGGAGTCTCCGATGTGATCAACCTCGGGGATTCCCTGTACGGGCCGTTCGATCCCCGCCCCGTTGCGGAGCGGCTGAGGAAGTACGGCTGGCCGACGGTTTCCGGCAACGAGGATCTGATCCTGGTGGAAGCGGCTTTGGGCACGGCGATATCGCCGACAGCTCGCTGGACGGTCGGTCAACTGGATGCCGAGTCGATCGATTGGTTGAGGATGCTGCTGGTTCGCCGCGAGGTCCATGGCTGTAGCGCGTTTCATGCCCGGCCGTCGGAGCGGACAGGCTATCTCCTCAGCCGCATCCGCGGGGATGGATCGATGCGTTCGGCGACGGCCGAAGAGATCGCAGCAGATCTGAACGATGATCTGAGCCCGATCATTCTCTGCGGGCACGACCATCTGCCGCGAATCTCGACGCTTCCCGACGGGCACACGCTGATCAATCCCGGCAGTGTCGGATGTCCGGCGTACTCGGATGACGTTCCTGTAGACCACGCGGTCGAGAACGGAACCCCGCACGCGCGCTACGCGATTGTTGAAGTTGGGCCGAAAGGAGTCGGTGTAGAGTTCATCGCAGTCGCGTACGACTGGAGTGCTGCCGCGGAAGAGGCTGCTCGGAATGGGTTCCCTGACTGGGCACACTGGATCGCCACCGGGCGTGCGGGGCCGGCGTGGGGCCGATCGCTCGAAGATTCGGCTGGACGCTAGGGGACGGCATCCCCCGACGGTCCGGTATCTGCCGTCGATCGACTTGGGTTCCGTGTAGACAGGAGGATCGTCGCAAACATGTCGGAAACAAGAATCTGCATCAAGGTTCGCGGATACCAAGAAGACCGGTTTGGCCACGTCAACAACGCCCGATACCTTGAGTTTCTGGAAGAAGCCCGATGGGCGCATCTGGAAGAGCGTGGTCTTGATGGTGCCTTCTTCCGGCGGCACGAGATCTTCCCGGTTGTCGTTCGGCTCTCGATCTCGTATCGGCGTCCGGCAAGCGCCGGCGATCTGCTGGAGGTCACGGCGCGTGTGTCGAGCGTCGGCCGACGCAGGGTTGTGATCGCCCAGGAAGCCCGCTTCGCCTCGACAGGCGAGGTTTGCATCGAGGCAGAAGTGACGGCGGTGTTTCTCGACGCACAGTCAGGAAGACCGATTCCGCTGACCGCTGAGATTCTCGGCGCCTGGCCCGAGCTTCGTTCTGCATAGCGTGTCATGCCAGCGGCTGTTCCTGAGAGTTCTTCCTCGCCAACGGAGGCTGTCCAGACGGCGGTCGCGGTCTTGCGGAGCAAGACGATCTATGATGATCGGACCACGCAGAAGGGAGGCCGATGTCTCATGCCCGGATTGCATGATCCAACGGCTGGGTTTTTCGTCGTTGAGGGGGTTCGGTTGCAGTTTCTGGATTGGGGCGGAACCGGGCCGGCGCTCGTATTCCTTGCCGGCTACGCCAACACGCCGCACTTCTTCGATTCTGTTGCACGGGTGTTCACGGATCGATTTCGCGTCCTCGGCCTGACACGCCGCGCTCATGGGGAGTCGGATCAGCCGGACACCGGCTATGACGTTCCGACGCTTGCTGGTGATGCGATCGAACTGCTCGACGAATTGGGGCTCGAGTCGGCATCGTTCGCGGGGCACTCGTTTGCCGGGGTTGAGCTGTGCTGTCTGGCGACCGACCATCCCCGGCGGGTCGACAAGCTCGTGTTCTTCGATGCGCTGTACGACTACACGGAGGAGGATTTGGAGCTGCTGTCGGCCAATCCTCTGCCGCCGAGCGATCCACCGCCGGACACATTTGATTCAGTTGCCGCCTATTGCGAGGACTTCGTGACCCGCTACGCGTCGTATCGACGACTTCGCTCTCCGTGCTGGGATGCCTTGTGGGCGCACAGTCTCGAACGGATGCCCGACGGCCGCTATCGCGAGCGGATGCGACCGGAGACGGCGGACAAGCTATTCAGAGGTTTGAGTTCCTTCCACCTTGATTTCAGGGCGATTCGCTGTCCGGCCCTCGCCTTCTTCGCGTTCCAGGATGAGAACTGGTTCCTGCCGGAGACTGCTACCAACGAATTGCGGTGTGCGATGAAGCAGTATATCGACGAGCTGAATACTCGAATCAAGAGGAACTGCATCGAGCGGGCACGCCGCGAAATCGACCATGTGCGGATCGTCGAATTCGCCGACACGAGCCACTACTGCTTCCTCGACCGTGCGGCCGACGTCATCGCTGCGATGCAGACGTTTCTTTAGGACCTCAAGAAACGGCGTGCCGGCCGCCGGCGCACGAACGGTCGGGCTTGCGTGCCGGGGATGCAGGATCCTACGTTCGAAGGATCTCGCCTCCTTGGTTCGTTTGCCCGGCTGCTCACACGGAGAGCTTCGTATATCCATTTCCAGTTGATTCCATCCGTTCCACAAAGTACGATTCCTGCGATCACTGGTCTGAGGGATGCCCAGGGCGAGGCGGCTCTCTCAAAGGGAAGGAATAGGAGGACAGGATGCCTGAGAGCTGGCATGGGACGTTTGGGAACTACGTCCGGGTGTTTGCGGCTGTGCTTCTGATTGTGGGGATTGCCGCTCGGAGCGTCGCAGCCGACTGGCGGGATGTCGTCGAGCCGGAGCTGGCGGGCATGGTGCTGAACCATGTCGACGGGGAGAGGGTCGTGATCGTCGAGTTCGTCAGCGAGACGGCTCCCGATGCCGAACGCTTGGAGCGGGCGTACACCTACACAGCCGGGCAGGCGTGGAATTCGGGGCAGCTTGCCATCTACCGAAACGAGCTGGCTCCCTGGTGCGAGCTTGTTGCTGGGTGGAGCCTGAGAAGACTGGATCACGACATCTGGGAAAGGACATCTCCCTACCTTGCCTTCGCCCACGCTGTGGTGATCTCCTGCGCGATCGAGGACATTCCCCAGATCGGCCAACTGTCGTTCGTGGAGCGCATCTTGGACGGTGAGAGGGACATCACGTTTGCTCACGAACCTCCGGCGATCATCCACGAGAGCCAAGAAAGCGGATCGGAGCTTGCGGCTTGGTGGGGAGATCCAGTGGACCCGGCGCAGATCGGGGAGGCCCGATCTTTCAAGCGGTTTCGGCGGCGCAGGGGTGCCGCGATGCCGTGCCGCTGATTCGGATGCAAGCTGATATT
>CAZJLO010000015.1:0-13556 GCA_964547105.1 uncultured Thermotogae bacterium | reverse complement strand
GGGGAGCGGGTCTCCGCCCAGGGGTGGTTCTTCGTCGAAGAGACGAGCATCGATGCAGTGATCCGGGACCCAGCGAACGAGCTGATTCTTGCGCACGAGATGCCGATGCGGATGACGCAAGAGCTTCTCCTGAAAGGGCTCTACGTATTGTACCCGGTGGAATGGAATCGTGATCCTGAGGCGCCGCCGTGGCCGCTGTGGCTGGATGTCGGTCTGCTGCGTCGGCACAGCGGGGCGATGACCAGAGTGCAGCTTCTACAGATGGTCGACGCAGCGCTCCATGCAGACACGGATTCGATCACGCTGTGCACTGCAGAACGACCGAACGAGGATACTCCTCTCGCACTGCTGTGGGCGCAGATCCCTCAGGATGGTTGGGCGGCCGCAAGCTTGGGGGCGGTGCCGGGAGAAGCGATGCCCGCCCGGCTTCCGGTGTCGGCTTCCCCGACACTGAACATCGCCGCGACGCTCGGAACTCACGCTGACTACGTGCTGGTGGAGTGGGATGTGCCGAGAAGCTCCGGGATGACCGAAGTACTTCGCTCTGCTCCCGATGATGTGACGTTCAGTTCGATCGGGATGACCTCTGACAACGTGTTCCGCGACGTCACCGTGGAGACTTGTGTCCGCTACGCCTACAGGGTCCGTCGCCTTGCCGAAGATGGTGTGGGAATCGAGTCCGAGCTGTCCAGGGGCTATGTCGGGGAGGTGCCCGAGACGGTCCCCGCGATCCAGGCCACTGATGGGAACGAACCGAACGGGATTCGTGTCGAATGGACTCCGGCCGAAGGTGCGACGGAGTACATTCTGTACCGCTGCGAACCGGTCAACGCGCCGACACAGAACTCGTCGAAGGTTTATCTCGTCTATCGCGGGCCTGAGACCCAATTCTTGGACACAGACGTCATCGTTGGCACAACGTACAGGTACACGGCGATCCCGCTTAATGGCTGCGGAACATCGGCTGTCGGCAATCCAGCCAATCAGGGGTACGCTTCGCATGTCGAACTGCCGAACGATACAGTCGTCCCGCCGCAGTGGTTCAGGGCGTCGCTGGTTTCCCCGGACGATCACATCGAACTTGCCTGGTGTCTGGTGCCTGGAGCGGACGAGTACCAGGTCTATCGTGCGTCCGCCTATGCGGGACTGTACGAGTGGGTTGCCACGACCTCCACGACGGCGTGGAGGGATGACGATGCGGAGTACTGCCAAGACTACTGGTATCGGATCCGAACCATGTCTGGTGACGGAGTGAGCCAGCTTTCCGCCGTCGCGCACGGCGTTTGTGGCTGCAAGCCGGGGAAGCCCCTGGAGGTGGGCGTATCGGAGGGGATCTACCCGGATTCGATCCGGATCGAGTGGGAGGCGGGAGAACGCGCACAGTGGACATGGGTGCTCCGCGCCAACGAGCCCGACGGACCGTACACGAAGATCGGGCAGACGGAGGGTTGCGTCTACGTCGACACGGGACTGGTTCCCGGACAGCAGTTCTGGTACAGGCTCGAAGCACGGAACGAGTGCGGCGGAAGCGGCTGGACCAGCCAGATCAGAGGCAGCACAACCCCCGAGTGACTTAGTCTGTGGGGGCGGATCCACTTGCTTTCGATCACGAATGGCGAGGCAGGAAGCAGGATCTGGCCCCCACCGCAACCCTCCCAATATGTTGATCTCCATGCATCGAGCGGCACACGTACGGAACGCCGCGGCCCTCTTACCGGCTGACTGGCCATGAACCCGGGGTAGGCGAGCTCGGTTTGTCCTACGTTCTTCCGCTGGAGAACGACGGCGAACTTCGCCTCGAGCCGGCGAGTCAAGCACGGTCAACACGACGATGCTCGTACAAATCGCCGTTCTTGCCTGGGTCCTTCCTCGGCGAATCCCTGATAGGGCTTGAGATCGCCGGATTCATCGTCGCGTGCCGACCTTGTCGGGAGCACGTCGGCTGCTTGATCGGGGATCGTGCGCTGCGTATTCTCATGCCCACAACTCGGCGGCGTACCCTGCCGCTGATCGACTCAAGTCCTTGCCTCACAAGTGGGGCAGGCAAAGGAGGTTGCGTATGTCTATGAAAGAGAAATCCGCATCCGCTGCCTCCGCATGCGCTCTGTAGACTCCAGCTTCCGGGATCTGCAACTTCTTCTGGTTTCCTTTGCGACAGGCAGCGACTTGCTGAAGCAATCCAATCTGCCAAACGTGTGCCGTGAAGGAGGCAGCGTTGTCGCATCTGTTCGAAGACAGAGATGTCTCGAAGACGAAAGCCGCGTATGAAGAAACGACTCTCGGGGTTGCCGAACTCGACACGTTCGTTGATCAGGGATTGATCACGGGGATCTACAGCCAACTCACCAGTGGAAAGGAAGGCACGGTCTACTGCTGTCGGGCCGATCCATGCCTGCGGCGGAAGTTCGTCGTTGCCAAGGTCTACCGCAGGCATGCGGCCGGATCCTACAAGATGGGGGCCACGTATTTCGAGGGACGTGAGCGCGAACTCAAGCCACAGATCCTCCGTGCGATCCAGGCCCGAACCTCGTTCGGGAAAGAGATGGCCGATGGATTGTGGGTAGACGCCGAATACACGAACCTGCAGCGCCTTGCGGCGGCCGGTGCATCCGTACCCGTGCCGATTGCCGCTTCGGGCCCGGCGATCTTGATGGACTACATCGGAAACGGAGCGAATCCTGCGCCTCAACTGGTCGGGTGCTCACCTCCACCCAGGGAAGCCGAACGGATCTGCGGTCAGATTCTGGAGCAGATCGAACTGCTGCTGCAGACGCATCTTGTCCATGGCGACCTGTCGCCGTACAACATCCTGATGTGGAAGGGCACGGCCTGGATCATCGATCTGCCACAAGCTGTTGATCCGCGCTTCAACCACGCGGCATTCGATCTGCTACGGCGCGACATTGCGAATGTGACGGAGTTTCTGGCCCGATTTGGGGTGACCGTGCATGCCGAAGGCATCGCAGCGGCGCTCTGGGAGAAGTATCGCCGCGCGGAGCTGTGAGCCTTGAAGGCTGAACCTGCCAGCGGGCATAGGAGGAGGGATGCCCGCCCCCTGTGAGCTGGTCTATCGCTGGGTCTGCCACGGCTTGAGGAGTATCTCTACGGAGCGCTGCTGCTCTCTGGCCGACTGACTGCCCATGAATCCGCGGTAGGTCATCTCGGCGAGGTTCATCTTCTTTCGTTGAAGGACTGCGGAGAACTCGTTCTGGATGTTGGAGAGCATCACGTGGAGTTCGCTTCTTGAGAAGCGCTTGTACCGATCGCGATGGTGGATGAAGCGAGCTTCGAACCGGTCGCTGCGTTTCAGGTCGGTTCCGCCCAATGGGTAGCCGAAGCACAGAAGACAGATCGGGAACGCAAACGGCGGGAGGTTGAAGAGTCCCCGATGACTCTCGGCATGTCCGAGGATATCTCCGACATAGCAGGAGCCGATCTCCAAGGACTCGGCGGCGATAACTGAGTTCTGCGCCGCGACGAGGGCGTCGCAGCAAGCCATCAGAAGTCTCGACTCGCGGGGGGGGCGATACGATTCCCCCGCTTCCGCGAGCCTCCCGGGGACGCCGTCAATCTCGAACAGGTCGACCCAGCGCTGCAGATCCGCAAGGAAGATCAGCACAAGTGGCGCTTCGCCGATGAATGCGTGGCCGCACGTTCCGGCGAGCCGACGCTTCGCCACCGGGTCGGCGACCTCCAAAATTGTGTAAAGCATCATGTTTCCGGCAGTCGGGGCGCGTATCGCAGCCTGGACGATCGCGCTGATCTTTTCGGCATCGATCGGTCGATCTGCGTACTTCCGCAAGGATCTGCGACGGCTGAGCAACTGCAGCGTTTCGTTCATCGAGTGATACCTCCTTGAGCCATGATCAACGTTTCGCGGGGAGTCTGAACGATCTGCTGACGCGTGTCAGGCCTTGCGAAACAGCGTACAATAGACAAGGGGCATGCAGGCACAGGCAATGCAACTCCTCTCTTGTGTCTCCTGTTCCTACACACAATCACCCGAAGCGCTGTCAGAGAGGTGATGGAGACTCCTCGGCTCGACTTCTCTTGTAACAGTGTTACAATACTCGCATGACAAGACTGATCGGAGCGATTTTCGGAGCTGTCTTTGCTGGATTCGTCCTCGCGGGAATCATCGGATTGCTGTGGTGGCTGTTTGTGATCGCAGCCGTGGTTGCCGTGGCTGGTTTGGTCTGGCGCGCTGTGACACAGAACTAGCTTGGGCACTGCCAGGCCTGCCCCTGCGGGAGGATCGACGGATTGACGGCGTGATTGCCGCTGCAATCGGATCACCGCTTGTCCGGCTGCGGCGCGCAAGAGCGCAGCGAGGGCAGGTCGAACATGACCGACGAGATGCCAGACACTCTCCTGGACCACGATGTTCGGCACAACCGAACAAGATGCCCTATGATGATCCGGTGACCCGCGAGGGGAGGAGAATTCCGATGATCCGACCGCACGAACCCAAGGCGGGTTTCTTTGCGGTGGATGGAGTTCGATTGCAGTTTCTGGATTGGGGGGGCAGCGGACCGGCGCTTGTCTTCCTCGCGGGCTACGCTAACACGCCGCATTTCTTTGACTCGATTGCGCGGGCATTCACGGATCGATTTCGGGTCCTTGGCTTGACGCGCCGAGCCCACGGAGAGTCCGACCAGCCGGAGACCGGCTACGAAATCCCGACGCTCGCCCGTGATGCAGTCGGACTGCTCGACGCAGTTGGGATCGACTGCGCGTCGTTTATCGGACACTCCTTTGCCGGGGCCGAGCTGTGCTGCCTGGCAAGCGACTTCCCTCGCTGCGTGGAGAAACTCGTATTCCTGGACACGTTGTATGACTACACGAGTGAGGATCTGGAGCTTCTCGGTGCGAGCCCGCTGCCGCCGAGTGCACCACCTCCAGAGACGTTCGAATCGGTTGCCGCATACTGCGAAGATTTCGTCACCCGCTATGCATCCTACCGGCGGCTCCGCTCGCCGCACTGGGACGCCCTGTGGGCAAGGAGTCTCGAAAAAACGGCTGATGGCCGGTACCGCGAAAGGATGCGGCGTGAGACGGCGAGGAAGCTTTCCCAAGGCTTGAGCGCATTCCATCTCGATTTCGCGACGATCCTCTGTCCGGTGCTCGCCTTCTTTGCGTCTCAGGATGAAAGCTGGTTCCTGGCGGAAGATGCGCCCGACGACCTGCGCCACGCGATGAAGGAATATGTTGAGGCGCTGAACATGCAGGCTAAACGCGGATGCATCGAGCGGGTAGGGCGTGAGATTGCCGATGTACGAATTGTCGAGTTCACCGACACGAGCCACTACTGCTTTCTCGACCGTGAGGCGGAAGTGATTGCCGCAATGCAGGATTTCCTCTAGCAATCCCGAGTGTCGTCGAACTCCGATGTGAGGACATCCTCGCGGAGAGACGGCCTTTGATGAAACGATCGAAGCACAGCGAGTCTCGCGTGTCCTGCCGAGAGGAGCGGATCGATCCTCTCGTTGGCCGCCGACTCGAGGGCGCTCGCATTCAGAGGCCGGCCTCCGCGTCGAAGTTGCTTTCGATTAGCCACCATCACGCGAACCGCTCTCTCCGAGCTTTCAGGTTGAGGAACGGGGTCGGCGGCTCTCCGATTCACACTCTTCAGGGTGTGATGTTCGAAAGAACAGCCGCAAAGCGGGGAGGACGGTCCGATCATGGATGTCTCTGTGGCGCTTGGAGTTCGTGGACACGCCCCGCATCGGACTGCGCCGCCACGTTTCTCAAGGCTCCATTTGGGAATCTATCCATCCGTGGCGGATTGGGGGTTGCCGGTGCAGCGAACCTGCTATCCGGCTGCCGATGCGGGTGGCCGATAATACATCCGATGAAGGAGCGCGCTGTCGAAGTCTGGAGCCGTGCCAGACACTCGCCTAGAATGCATGGGAACAAAACCGATAAGTCGGATTCCGGCAAGACGCGACCAGACGGAGGGTATACGTGCGCAAGGGGATTCTTGGCCTGCTCCTGATCTTCGTGTTGTGGCTGCTGCTGGCGAATCATGTCATCGTCGTGCCCGCCGATCCGGCGGTGGTGATCCTCAAGAAGACATCTTGGACCTTCAACAGTTGCTTCATTGGCGAAAGCAGTTGGGCCGCGTTCGCGATGCATCATCCGATTCTCATGACCCGGCTTGCCGCCGGAAACGGGTTGTGGATTCTCGGGTCGCTATAATCGGGACAGGCGCGATGAACAGAGCATCTCCGCGGTCGAGGTCGCTGGAGCCACGCTCCATCTGCTGGATGAGCGGCTGATCACCCGCCCTCATCACACACCGCAACTCCGGCCTTGTGTTCGCCTTCTCCGTTCGCCAGACTTCACAATGCATCTATGAACGGACACGTTCATTGGAGAGAGGAGTGAACCGGCCGGTGTGTCATCTGTTGGTTGAACGCTGCAGATGTGGTGGATGCCGGGTCGCGATTTCGCCTGTTGGCGAACGGAGGAGGATTTAACAATTGAGTGTCGGCATCCGCGCATTCCGTGAAGCAGACTCGATCGAGGTCGGCAGGTTGATCGCCGACACGTTCCGCACGTTCAACCTGGCGTACGCTTCGCCGGAGGAGCAGGCGAAGCTGCTCGGTCCCTTCCGCCACGCGTACTCCAACGTTGCGGAAAAGCAGCAAGCGATTGCAGCAGTGATCCGTGCGCCGACGGTCCTCGTTGTCGTCGATGACGGAGCGGTTGTTGGTGTGTTGCGCGGTAGCCCCGGGCGATTACACAGCCTGTTCGTTCGCTCCAGCCACCACAGACGGGGCATCGGCCGCCTACTGATGAGCGCTTTCGAGCAGCAGGTCCGCCAGGGCGGACACCTCAAGATTACGCTTCAAGCGTCTCTCTATGCGATTCCCTTCTACCAGGCTCTCGGCTACAAGCGCTCAACGGGAGTCCGCAGTGGCTCGTGTTTCGACGGAACTGGCTACAAATATCAGCCGATGAAGAAGACGCTCTGAGCCAGCTTCAGCAAACGCCCTCCCCAATGAGGGCGGGACCACGGCAAGCCGCCCTCCCCAATGAGGGCGGGACCGCTTGGTCCAGCGGCCGTGCGAGTGAGACAACGGACGACGTCCCTCCTTGCGTTTTCGGGCCGTCAGCTAGGGCGCAGACGACAACAGCGTCTCCAATTGCCCTATCCACAATCGCAGCGGCGCCGCCAGCTTCGATGTGGCGCACAACGACGCCATATCGTGGACGAGCCTGTAGGGCGCCAGCGGATCGGCCGGGTACATGTCCGGTCGGACTCCCACCCACTCAAGCACGCCGTGGGAGGCGAGGAATTCGGCCCAAACGTCGAGCGATACGGTATCGGGGCTGCGCGCAAACGATGGCAGCGGTGCGAAGTAGATCGTATCGAACGTTCTGTCCCGCAACGCGCGTTCGACGAGCGTCAGGCCGTCCGCCGTGTTGAACGGGAGCCATAGCCCGGGGATTCCTGCCGTGATGTTGGTGTTTGGGTTCTGGTGATTGAAGCAGTCGATCAGGATCGTGTCTTTTCGAACCCCATCGCACATCTGGTATGCGGCATAGGCGAGCAGGCTGTACTCCGCCGGGTGGTCACGGGCGATCGTGACCAGCCGGATGCCATTTGCCTCGGCGCAGCTGCGGACGGCGCTTGCGAATGCCTCCGGACAACCCCATTCCGATTCCCGGCGGAGTTCGATGGGCTCGTTGGCCGGCCATCGTTGGAGGTACTCAGCAGGGGCGATTGCCCCCAGTCCGCCGATCTGGAGGAAGACACGTTCTCCAATGGGAATCTGCGGCCAGCTGTACGTGCAGTCGACGAGCAACAGGGTTCCGTCCCGCGCAAGCCGGTCACGGATGAACCCACGATAGCATGCCGGCAGATCGCGCAGCTTGATGCGGATGAAGGCGGCTGTCTGCACCATCGAGCGATCATGAATCGGATCGTAATGGCAGATCATTTCGTAGTCTGAACCCGAGTCAGCGTTTCCGGCGACGATCCGCTCTGTGACGATCTGACAGGTTCGTTGATAGCCGGAGAGATCGTCGGGATCGATCTCGGAATGGATCGCCGGATGTCGGAACGCCAGTCCAAAGGATGTGGTAAGAAACGGCGCACCGAGCAGCGATGCGAGATGCGCCACGGCGCCGTTCGGCGATCCCAACACGATGACCGGGTATCGCTCGGTGCCCGGATACTGAGCGACGCACCAGGCGGCCAGTGCGTCGATTGAGACGTCGTCGGCGCGCACGGCATCGTATCCGAGGGAACGGCGCATTCCCCATTCGATGGCAGCGATTCGTGCGCGTTCCGGAAGCAGGCTGATCAGCCCGAGGAAGATCTTGCTGCCGTGGGGATACGACTCGAGAATACTTCGCCCCGTTCCAGTGAGTGTTTCAGCGATTTCGCGAACAACACGCGTGCCGGAATCGAACGCGACGACATCAACGGGGGCCTGGCCGGCGACAGCTTCCCACACAGGCAGCAGTCCGAGGAACAAGGAAAAGCCTGTGGCGATCGTCCGTTGCGCGAGCGAGCGCATCATGGCGCCTGCTCTTCGAGCCATGCCGCGAGCCGCTGCGGGAAATCGGTGTAGATTCCATCCACTCCGGGAAGACCGGCAGCGCGCTGCAGCTGCTGTTCGGTGTTGTAGGTCCACAGGATGACGTGAACTCCGGCCTCGTCCAGATCGGTAAGCATTGCGGCCGTGAATCCGACCACGCTGGGCAGGTAGACGTCGGCTTCCAGCAATCGAAGGGTTTCGAGCGTGTTCGGCGGCGGAACAATCGCCAGGGCACCGATCGGGATCTCGGATGCGAAGCGGCGAACTTCGCGAAGAATGTCACGGTCGAATGACGAGACAAGCACGCGATTCGTCGTCTTCGTCTCGCGAACGAGCGTTGCAAGCTCTACGGCGACAACCTCGGCTTCGACCTCGAGCGGCGCCTTGACTTCGATGTCGATCAGCCAGTCGTTGTTGGCGACGAACTCCAGCGCTTCGCGAAGCGTGGGAATCGGCTCGCCGACGTACGCTGACAGGTCATCCGGGGACACATTTCCTACAGCAATCTGACCGAACGGATCGTCCTCTCCGAACCATGAACCGGCATCGAGCAGCAGAATCTCGGTCAAGGAAAAACTCGCCACACGCCAAGGGGATCTCGAAGGGAAGACTTCCTCGACATCGGTTGTGCGATCGAGCGTCTCATCGTGCATCAACACCAAGACGCCATCCCGTGTCCGGCGAACGTCGACGCCCCACACATCCGCCCCCGCGTTCAACGCCGCCCGTCCCGCGGCGAGGGTGTTCTGCGGGGCAAGGGACGATGCGCCGGCATGCGCGACATTGAGGATGCTTGCTCCGGCCATCGCGTCGCGGAAGGACGGGCAATCGAGCGTGTCATCGGCCCGAACGGAGTGACACGACACGGCGATCAACGCGGCGACCACCGCCGGACAAACCTGACGGATGACCCTGGCGCCGATCCGAGTTCCGATCACGGCGTCCACTCCGTCAACGTCTGCAGCAGCGCTTCGGCTTCGTTCATCGCTTCCCGGTTCCAAAACGGCCACTCATCCACCGATGCGTCGAGAACCGCTTCCAGTTCACGCTCGATGAATGCCGCATCGCGAACACCGCAGATCTGTCCAAACAGATCGTAGGCGAACCCCAGGTACTGGGCTCGCACCACCCGATTGATGAGGTACGTAGGCGCCAGCGCGAGCGCCGCTTCCAGATGGGCGACACCGGCGTCGGCATCGCCGCCCAATGCGGACGGTGTCACGATCAACATCGCGCCCAGCGCGTTGTGGGCACTGGCACCCCAGTAGGTCTCATCCACGGCAAGGCATCGTTCGTAGAGCGCTCGTACGTTTCCGGATTGCAGCAACCCCTCGATTGGGTTCATCCCGCATAGGCCGCCCCAGTTGTTGGCTGTCCACAGGAGAGCGGACGCATCGGTGACGGAGGCAACGGCTTCGACGAAGTCTTCTTCTTCGAGTGCCTCAAAATCCGGGTTGAGCCGCAGGCTTTGAAGCCCGTAGAGCTTGCCTCGCTCGAACCACACTCGATCTTCCTTTGTATTCCCGGGCGAGAACGTTGTTGTCTCATAGCACAACTGCGCCAGCCGATCCAGGATGAACGCTTGCTGCCCGATCTCGGTTCCTGACGGCTCGAGCGTCGATAGCAGGACTTCGTACAGGTCGATCGCCGCTCGCATGCGCTCGCTGGCGTACCGGCCGGAGAAGGCGGTCTCTGCGCAGGCGAAGGGAGTCTCACCCATGGCCGCCTCTTGTGCGCAAACGTCCCACGAGGACGCAAGCGCAAACAGCGCCAAACAGATCGATACGCCACAGGCAAACGCCTGCAGATGACGGATGGCAAGGTTTGTCACGGTACCACCACCTGCTTCCGGAGACAGCTTTCGATATTCCCCGCCTCCAAGATCATATCGCGTGGATTCGTTCAGTCGAAGGCAAACTGCGGGAGCACTCGGCTCTGCCGTGGTGATTTCGCCATTCGCCGACGGATCCCTGGTTGTGTTAGGAGCGATGCGGCTCGTAAAGAGAGAGCGCCGTATCTTGCGATGTTCCGGGGCCGGCTTGTGGCAGGATCTGCGCATCGTAACCAAAGCGCTACGCAAGTCCCCGACTGAGGGGAGAGCACTCACACTCCCGGTCGCTTCCGTAATCTGGTGATTCTCCGCGCATGGTTCGGCGGTCACTTGCCGGCAGCCAGCCGACTTCCCGGTGCGAAGAAAACGCGGTCAACAGGGATCGCCGGTCGTGAACCTCAGCCATCGCCGTGCGCGAAGCTGAGGATCTTCTCATAGCACAACCGCGCTCCATCGCGATACCAGGGAGCGAGCTGCCCGTGCAGATCGCGATTGAACGGCTGCGCAAGGTCTTCTTCGAGGTCACCGTGAAACCAGCGTGCCATGTTGTGCGACGCAAGCTCCGCTGCGTTCCAGTGTTGCTCGTAGTGGCCGGCGATCGGCTCCACAACGATCTTCTTCCTCAGGTAGAATGCCTCGCAAATCGCCTGGAACCCAGCCGTTCCGACGAATGCGTCGCACGTTGCCAGGTCGTGGGCAAACCGGCTGGGATCGGTTGCGTACGCAATGTTGTCTGGATGCTCGCCGGGCAGCGCGTCGCCGTACACAATGATGGGCCGATCGGGGTGGCGGGTGGCATAGTCAAGGATGGGACCGAGGAGCCCGCGAAACGCTTGGTACACGACGATGTGGCCGCGATTCTCGACACGTGCGGTGAGGATCTCTGGGCGGAGAATCGGCGGCAGACATTGTTTGTCAAGCGGGTAGAAGTGGCATCCCAGTTCGACATCGAGGCCGCTCGTGAACAGCTTCCGAACGGCATGAATGTTGAACCGATCCACTGTTGTCTTCGTCGGGCGTGCGGCGACGACGTGAGAGATGGTCGCGACGTTGCCGATGCCGACTTTGAATGTGGCCGGAGCGACGAACGGAGATCCCGTGATCGGGTCGAAGTCGCTCACGATCAGGTCGGGGGCGAACTCGGAGATCATCTTGTGGGCCCGGCGGAAACTCTCGAACAGTGCCGGCAAGTGCCCGGCGAACGCTTTCATGGTCCTTCGCCTAGATACCCCTCCAGATCCGTTCTCAACCAGCGATAGCCCGTGAAACCGCTTGTAGCGAGCGCCTTCGAGGGCGTTGAAGAAGTAGTCCGGAGGCTCGCAGTATCCGGTGATGATGACGAGCAACTCGTGGCCGTCCTGGTCGAACAGCGGCTTCAGACCGAGCAACCGCGACAGGTGTCCCTTACCGGTACTCTGGACACCATAGACGATGCGCACGATGGACTCCTTCCGGACAGAGCGATTCTGCACCGCGTCGATCCGCCGAGCAAGCCGGTGGGGACGCGATGATGATCTCCGCGGGAGGAAGCCGGGCTATTTGGAGGCTGCATGGGTTTCTCGCGTGAGAATCGCGAACCGCGAGATACTCGCCGGGAGCGTGGAGCCGGGGAAGCGAAACCTCTCGACGTACATCCTTTGAAGGGGATGCGCCGCATCGCCTTCGTCCAGTCTTCGGCGCGGCTCCAGGCAGGGGCACCCGAAGAGATCCGCGGAAGATCGTCGTCTGCCGTCGACGGCTCTGTGATGATGCTCATCGTGGAGACGACCTCTCTGATGATCTCTCATGACGACGCGGGAGACCTATTGAGATCGGGCGGGCGGTTCGGAGCGCCCGGTTCGCCGGTTACCGCTCAAGAACCGCCGGGCTACGAACGAGGGGAGGTGGTTTCAAGTTCTCGCGGAGGGCCGTTCAACCGAAGGGAGCTTCCCCGGACGGATCTCCCTTGCCCACAAGCTCCATCCCCGGCGCGCACTCGGGGCGCGTGGAGAATCCGCGCCTCTCGTAGAACGAGCGCATGTCGTTGGCGGCGAACAACTGAATGTCGCGTATTCGGTGTTCGTGACAGACGGCGACAAGGCGCCTGAGGATCTCCGATCCGATCCCTCGGTGCTGATGGGTTGGCTGGACGATGAGGTCGAAGATCATCGCATGCATCGCTCCGTCACACATCAACCGTCCGAACCCGACCAGGCATCCATCGTCGTAGGCCGACAAGGTGTACCAACTGTTCTCGAGGGCGATTGCCAGATCGGATGGTGTTGCGCGGTACTTCACATTCCATCCGGTCGTTTCGAACAACGCAAAGAAGGCATTCGTGTCCGGCAAGGCTTTACAGTACTCGATCGCGGCCAAGGTGGCGCGATTGTACACGGGGAGCGATGCTGGCGCCGTCTCCTCGGAAGTGTCCGTCTGATGGGATGGATGGCAACGGTCGGAACGTAGTTCGCGATCACGTGTTGTCCTTCTTGTTCGTATCTCTCGGAGCCGGGCTGTTCCTTAGTAAAATGGGTCTTGGCGGATTTCGGTCTGTCTGATATGGATGGGATGCGGGCGGATGGTTGCGGCGCCTGCTATCCACGGGACAGGATACCAGCAAGAGGAGGCTCATGAACCGGCAACAGATTCTCGATTTCGTCCGCATGCATCCGACGTCTTTCATGGCTACGGTCGAGGATGGCGAACCGCGGGTTCGCGCGATGCAGACCGCACATGTCGATGATGAAGGACTCGTTTTCTGCACGGGAACTCACAAAGATGTCTGCAAACAACTTCTGTCGAATGCGGCTGTCGAGCTGTCGTATTGGAGCGAAGAAGAGGGGGTGCAACTTCGCATTCGTGGACAGATGCGCCCGGTGGACTCGATCGATTTGAAGACGCATATCGTCGAGACCTCGTTCACCTTCCTGAAGCCGGTTGTGGCCGAGCACGGCTACGAATCTCTCGGTCTGTTTCGCCTGGAACAGGGGGAGTTCAGGAGCTGGAATCGTAACGCCGGCGGATCGGAAGAGCGCGGCCATTTCTAGGCTGGACCTGCGGTCGGCCGATTGGATTCAACAGCAAAGCGGGTCGGCTTGCACCGACCCGCGTATCGACATCTTGAAGATCCGGCTGTTGGACTAGTATCTTCCGCCACGACCTCCGCCGCCACCAGATCTTCCGCCACGACCTCCGCC
>CAZJLO010000014.1:0-46948 GCA_964547105.1 uncultured Thermotogae bacterium | reverse complement strand
GAGGAGGTGTGCATGTTCCGGACATACAGGCCCAGATCTAGATCCAGGTCTAGATCCACATCCAGAATCGGAAGCGGCCGTGGGACGTCCACGCGGGCTCGATCTGCCGCGCGATTCGTGCTGATCCTGCTCGGGGTGACGTTCTTCGCCGCCGCCGCATCGGGGCAAATCCCGATCGTGATTCCTCTTTTCGGCGCGGAACCGGACATCGTGATCACGGGCGGGGCGGCGGTGTCGATGGACGACCTGGACGGCGTGATCGGCCCGGAGTGGAGCGACAGCTCGGTCGAGACGATACGGCTCGGTCAGTACAACGCGACGGTCTATCAGAAGCGAGACGAGACCTACCTATACGTGGCGATGGTGATCGAGACCAATCACAGCTTCCCTCGTGGGTTCGAAGCGTTCCTCATTTTCGACAACGGCGACGGTCGCGACTACGACCGCGGAGACGACATGCTGCTCGTGCAGGAAAACGGCGGCGAGGCGGAGGATGCGGACTACTACTACATGGACCTCTACGACTACCGCCTTGATCGGCGGACCGGCGGACAGACCAACGCCTACGGCGCAGGACGATACGACGAAACATCCAGACACTATGTCTTCGAGTTCAGAAAAGAACTGGAATCGGGTGATCCGCGCGACGAGCAGCTGTGCACGGGTTGCGATGTCCTCGTCATCTACGGATGGGCGAGCTACTAGCCTCATCAGGAGGTGAAGCCTATGCACCGAAATCGGAGATGGATCGTGATGTTGTCGTTTGTGTTGATGGTTCCGATCGGGTTCGGCGGCGTCGTGGCCGCGGATGAGGGTGTGCACCGTACGTGGATCACCATCGGTGACCCCGACTACGTCCCGACCGGCACGTGCGATGCTTGTTGGGATCGGATGGTTGCGCTCGAGTTGGCGCAGCACTACGAACGTGTGACAACGGTATGGTCCTCCGATTGTGTCGATTGGAATGCGTTTCAGACGCGGGTGCTGCCCGCTGTCGCCGCGGCGCTTGCCACCGAAGCGGACCGCTTCGGTGCAATGATCGACACGATCTTCGAAATGCGCACAACGATGGAGCAAGCTGGAACCCTTGCCCTGTGGGAGCAAACCGCGGTCGATGTTGCGGGATGGCCGATCTTCCCACCCGAGTTCCCTTGGCCGTGGCCGTGGCCGAACTGCATTTTCTTCTCCTACGCTCTGACAGCAGGCGGGATCGCCGATGCCGCGGCAAGCGAGATCCTCAGCCATGGTTCCTTGGCCGGATGGATCGAAAGCGATCCCGAGACGCTCGCCGGCGTGATCGCCAAGGCGATCCTCGATGCGGCCGATCTTGTCAGCGCTCCTGCATCACGAAATGCGATGGAGCGGATCGCCACGAACGTCGTTCCGGAAATGCTTCCAAGGCTTGCCTCCAGCACGGATCTGCTTGCTTCCTCGCAGCAAATGCTCGATCAGTGGGGGCAGGCCAGCCGTTCGCCCGGCGTGGCAACCGCGATGACTCCGTTTGACGATGCCGTGGATGATCCCAGCAGATACGAGATCAAGCGTGATTGGTACGATTATGCGATGCTGGCGCTCACTGCCATTGCCGCCGGGGCCTCAGTCGCCGGGATGTGTATGTAGACGAGCTTTTCCTGCCAAGTGGTTCAAACCATGCAAGCGGGACTCCTCCCATGATGAAAGGAGGGGTCCCGCGCTCTTCTCAGCGTGAGAAACCCGCGTCACGAAAGCCACTGTTCGCAAGCTTCCGCATCGTCGCGCTGGAGCGCGCCGTACATTCACCCTACACTTCTCTCCTTAGGTACGACCTGCAACCGACAGCAAGGAGGCCGAGCGTGCAAAGCCTGCAGCACCAGAAGTCCGAACAGATCCGGGCGATCCTTCACCAAACCGACATCGACTGTTGGCTGGTCTGGGTCCGTGAGACGTCACAGATGATGGATCCGGTGCTGCCGCTGATCTACAGCGGCGATCTGGTATGGCCCTCAGCGCTTCTGTACACGCGCTCCGGCGAGCGGCTGGCGATCGTCGGGAACTTCGATGCCGGCGGTGTGCCCGATGGTCTATTCGATCGAGTGATCCCCTATACCGAGGGGATCTCTGCAACGCTGATCGAGGAATTGACGCGGATCGATCCGGCGTCGATCGCCGTCAATGAAAGCGTCGATGATGTGTCCGCCGATGGATTGACGGCGGGGATGAAGGCTCTCTTACTTCAGATCCTCGACGGGACACCCTATGCCGACCGCTTGCTAAGCGCTTCGCCGGTGATCGGGCGGCTCCGCGGACGCAAGACTGTTGAAGAACTCTCTCGAATCGAGCGCGCGGTGCAGATCACTGAGCAGATCTTCTCGGAGCTCCATCGCTTCCTCGCCGTCAACCAGACGGAGCGGGAGATCCATCGATTTGTCCACGAGCGGATGGCATCGCACAACGTCGGTGACGCGTGGCAGGCCGATCACAACCCCGCCGTGGACGCCGGGCCCGACAAAGCGTTCGGCCATCTCGGTCCCACCGATGCAACGACCCGGGAAGGGCAGCTTCTGCACCTCGATTTCGGCGTCCGCTTCGAGGGGTACTGTTCGGATCTGCAGCGGATGTTCTTCTTCGGCTCGCCCGATCGGATTCCGGCGGACGTGTTGAACGCGTTCGATACGGTCCGCGAAGCGATCGCCGCCGCTGCGGAAACCGTTCGACCCGGGATCCGCGGTCATCAGGTAGACGCGGTCGCACGCCGCATCGTATCCGACCGGGGCTATCAGCCGTTTCAGCACGCGCTCGGTCACCAGGTCGGACGTGCTGCGCATGATGGTGGGACGCTTCTCGGTCCGTTGTGGGAACGATACGGCGATTCGCCCCACGGTGCGCTTGAGGAGGGCAACGTGTTCACCCTGGAGTTGTACGTCACCACGGAGAGCTACGGTCAGGTGAGCCTGGAGGAAGACATCGTCGTCACCGGGGACGGTTGTCGCTTCCTCAGCCACCCCCAGCAGCAACTGCTGTGCATCCCTCCGTTGTAAGATAGACAAAGCCGCAGTCAGTGAGGATCGTTCGGTCTCGGAACGCCAACGCCTGCCGACGGGCCGGAAGGGGAAGAAATCATGGATGCACACCAACATCGATCAGATCCGAAGATGTCACCAAGTCGCGACGGACAACGGCCACAAGCAGCTCCCGAAAACGATGACACATTCGAGTTGTACGATCTGCGCGTCGACGTAGTCGCCGATGGTTCGGGCAGACCGATGGTCTGCGATCACCCGGCCGGCTCGTATTTCGAAGTGCGTGGGGAGAACCTGATCCTTCCGCCGGGGCAGACGTTTCCGATCTATCCCCTTGCGGCGATCCTGCCGCTTCTCCCGGCCAAGCAACGGCTTACCGATCGGAATGACTGGATGACCACGGATACCGAGATCGCTTGTCCGGACCCTCACTGCGGCGGACTGTTCCGCATCCGGCGGATCGGCAAGCGAACGTTTCATCACGCCGATGTCACGGTGGTTCCGATCCCGGAACGGGGAGAAGCCTCGTGACTCCGGCGAATCTCTCGGTGCCAACAGCGCAGATCGCCGACGGATACGACGTCCCGCGGATCATCAACGGAACTTGGCAGCTATCCGAGGGACACAGTCAATCCCAGATCGATCACGCGGTCGACCTAGTCGGGCAACTCATCGATGCCGGCCTCACGGCCTTCGACTGCGCCGATATCTACACAGGGGTTGAGGCACTGCTCGGACAGTGCCTGGGCGCAGCTCAGCGTCGAGCCGGACAGAGAAGAATGCAGATTCGTACTCACACCAAGTACGTCCCCGACTTGGAGAGCCTCCCCACCCTCACACCGGAAGGCATCGAATCGATCGTGGATCGATCGCGGCGCCGGTTGGGTGTCGATCGACTGGATCTTGTTCAGCTGCATTGGTGGGACTACAACATCCCTGGCTTTGTCGAGGCAGGCCTCACCCTGGCCCGCCTGCGACAGCGGGGGATCATCCGCAATATCGGCGTCACGAACTTCGATGTCCCCCACTTGGAGAAACTGTTGGACGCAGAGGTGCCCGTGGTCTCCAACCAGGTCCAGTTCTCGCTGCTCGATCGACGCCCCGAGCATGGAATGCTCGCACTGTGCCGGCGGCATCACATCTCGTTGCTGTGTTACGGCACCGTCGCCGGCGGATTCCTGTCCGATCGGTACCTTGATCAGCCGGATCCGCTGCTCCCCTTGGAGAACAGATCTCTGGTGAAGTACCGGTTGATCATCGAGGAATTCGGCGGCTGGGAGGAGTTTCAGCTGCTTCTTCGAACGCTGCGCCGGATCGCGGACAAGCACAGCGTGCCGATCGCCACGGTCGCCACGCGGTATATCCTGCAGAAACCCTGTGTTGCTGCGGCGATCATCGGCGTCCGGCGGCCCGATCACATCGCCGACACGCGGCGGGTGTTCTCGTTCACCCTCGACTCCGAGGATCTCGCCCGTATCGAGTCCGTGACTGGCGGGCGCTACCTGCAAGGACCGATCTACGAACTCGAGCGAACGCCGCACGTCCGTCATGCTTCGATCATGAAGACCGACCTCTGCCGCGAGCAAGGCACGGGGCAGGAATAGGAGCCCTCTGTCTGACGTTCGTGCGCTCCCCCGGCGATGGCGCAGTAGCCGGGGGAGCGGCGAACTACCGCATGTAGATCCCGCCGTTGGCGTTGATCGTCTCTCCGGTGATGTAGCCTGCGGATTCCGATGCAAGGAACCCGACAAGCGACGCGATTTCATCCGGCTCGGCAACGCGATGAACCGGGATCGAAGCGCGGATCGCATCGCCCTTGGCGGCGAGTGATGCGGCGTTCATGTCGGTGTTGGTGTATCCGGGAGACACCGCATTCACGGTGATATTCGGCGCCAGCTCCAGCGCGAGCGATTTCGTCAGGCCGATCAACCCCGATTTCCCGGCCGCATAGTGGGCCCCGTGCCCGGATCCGGTCATCGCCCGCAGCGAGCAGATATTGACGATTCGTCCGAACGGCTGCTCAAGCAGGTAGCGAACCGCGGCCATCGAAACGTAGGCCGACGACGACAGATTGACTCGAACCACGAAATCCCAGTCTTCGGCCGTCATCTCGGTGAAAGCGCGATGCTGCGAAACCCCGGCGTTGTTGACCACGACTCGAATCCCGCCGAACCGCTCCGCCGTCTCTGCCACGCGCCGACGCGCGTGATCGGGATCACCGACATCGGCGCGAATCGGGAACGCCCGACCTCCTGCGGCAACGATCTGTTCAACAGCGGTGGCTGCCGCCTCTTCGTCGGCCACGTAGTTGATGCAAACGCCATACCCTTGCGCGGCAAGCAACCGCGCCGTCGCGGCGCCGATTCCTCGCGCGCTTCCCGTGACAACTGCTCCGCAGGTCTTCTCATTCATGGGTCCGATTATACCGGCGAGGGAGCGTCCGCTGCGATCTCCGAGTGAGATAGGAAGGATTCGAGATATGGGATGAGAAACCGCTACAGGTGCGCAAGAGCGTGGCGGGCAACCTCGACGCGATCCTCATCTTCCAGCCAGCGAGCCAGTTCACTGCGAACAAGGTCGGGGCAGTGGCGCCCCAGCTGCCATGTAGCCGACGCCGTCGCCCTCCACACGAAGCGCCGTGGATCCACCGCCAATCGGCGAAGGATGATCAACGCCTTCTTGGCGATCGGCACGGCACTTGCACCAGAAAGCGACATCGCCACATTCCACAGGACTTGAGCATCGGACGATGTCGACCACTTGATCAGGTATTCGAAGGTGATGTCCCGGTGATGCGCGAGCAGTCCGCCGCTAATCGCTCCCGGACCGACGCGCCGCCGCAATGCGGCATCGCGATCCTCAAGAAGTGGCTCGATCAGGCGGACGAGCGGCTCTCCCCAATCGATGCACGAAACGCACGCCGCCGAAACCACTGCGGCAAGCGCGGCGATCCGGCCGGCCGGCGCCTTGGCTTCGATCCATCGGCGAAGCTCCTCGAGCATCCGTGGAAAGTCCTGCTGAAGGATCTGGCCCGCCGCCATCCCGGCCGCGTCCCGCACGTGTCGATCGCCATCACACACCAGCATCCGCAAGGCATTGATCGTCTCTTCCGCATCCTGAACGTACGATGCTGGAAGCAGCAGGCATGCCAGGACTCTGGCCTCAGGGGCTTTCCGCCCCGCCAGCGCCTTCGCCCCGGGGACGACGCCATGCTCGGTATCGCGGCGAAGAATCTGCAGTGCGGTATGACGAATCTCTGTTCCGCTCGCCGCACTCAATTCGCCAAGCAGCGTATCGAAGTCACCAAGCTCCAGTGCCTCGTCGATTGCGTGGTGCATGCCCCCTCCGAAGCCATTGTGACGCCAATGCCCCCGCATCGTCAACCCCTTCGTGGTTGCCGTCTCTGATCTCATCACCTACCATCTTCCGCTAGCCCCTTGTCTCGCAATGTGAGCACACGGGGATCTCAACGATCGGAGCAAGGAGGAGCCGGGTGGAACAACAGAAGAAAACGCCGTTCAAGCCGTATCGCATCAAAGTCGTCGAGCCGATTTCGTGTCCTACCCGATGTGAGCGTGAGCAGCGGCTTCGTGAAGCGGGCTACAATCTATTCCGGCTTCAAGCGCAAGACGTGTATGTCGATCTACTGACCGATTCCGGCACCGGAGCGATGAGCCAGGAGCAGTGGGCGGCGATGATGCGAGGCGATGAATCGTACGCCGGTAGTCGAAGCTTCCAACGCTTTCTCGACGCCGCCACCGACATCTTCGGCTTCCGTCATGTGCTTCCCACCCATCAGGGACGCGCAGCGGAGAATGTCTTGTTCTCCGCCATCCTGAAGCCAGGCGATGTCGTCCCCAACAACATGCATTTCGATACAACCCGGGCCAATGTCCTCGCCAACGGCGCCGACCCGGTCAACCTTGTCGTCGAGGAAGCGAACGATCCGACCCTCGAGCTTCCGTTCAAGGGAAACATGGATACGTCGAAGCTACGACAGCTCATCACCGAGGTCGGAGTCGAGCGAATCCCCATGGTGATGATGACGATCACCAACAACAGCGGCGGCGGTCAGCCGGTGTCGCTTGCGAACCTTCGTGACGTTTCGGCAATTGCACACGAGCACGGCCTCCCGCTGGTCATCGATGCGTGTCGCTACGCCGAGAATGCCTACTTCATCCACACCCGCGAAGCAGACTACGATGACAAGACTCCGATCGAGATCGCCCGAGAAATCTTCGCGCTTGCCGATGGGATGACAATGAGTGCCAAGAAGGACGGCCTCACCAACATCGGCGGCATCGTTGCGATGAACGATGATGTCTGGTTCGAGAAGGTTCGGGAGCGATTGATCCTGATGGAGGGGTTCCCGACCTACGGCGGGCTTGCCGGACGCGATCTGGATGCACTTGCCGTCGGGTTGTACGAAGCCCTCGATCTCCACTACCTTGAAGATCGAATCGGGCAGGTGCGCTACCTGGGCGAGGCGCTGCGCGATGCCGGGATCCCGGTCCTTCTCCCGATCGGAGGGCATGCGGTGTACATCGATGCCCAAGCCGCTCTTCCTCACATCGCTCAGCGAGAATTCCCCGGTCAGGCACTCTCTGTAGAGCTTTATCTCGAAGCCGGAATCCGCACGGTGGAAATCGGCAGCGTGATGTTCGCGCACACCGATAAGCAGGGGCGAGAGCTCTTTGCTCCGCTGGAGCTGGTTCGCCTTGCCATCCCGCGGCGGACGTACACCCGCGAACATCTCGACGCCATCGTCGACGCGGCGAAAGCCGTTGTCGCCCGCGGGGATACGCTCGGCGGCTACCGGATCGTCAGCGGCAGCGGCCCGCTGCGACACTTCATCGCAACGTTCGAGCCGTTGGCTGTTCGCTAGGGAGTTGAGCGGATGGTATCGATACGAGCGGCGGAGGCGGTTGCGCTGGCAACAGCGTTGTCCTGGTCGGCGACGTATGTTCTGTTTTCCATCGCCGTGCGCCGCTACGGGGCATCGGCGCTCAACCGGATGCGGTTGCTCGTCGCCCTTGGGCTGCTGTTCGTGGTTCACACCGCCTGCTACGGGTCGCCCATCCCGAGCGCCGATCTCACGACATGGGGATGGCTCGCCGCATCCGGCGTGCTCGGGTTCACCCTATCCGACACGCTGCTATTCTCCGCTCTGAAGCGCCTCGGAGCGCACCGGACATCGCTCGTCATGGCCCTCGTCCCCGTGTTCAGCGCAACGATCGCATGGATCTCGCTCGGAGAAGCCCTCTCTACGTGGCAAGTCATCGCTGTTGGCACCGTGATTCTCGGCATCATCGTCGTCCTCGGCCGACGATCGGAATCCCCCTCGACGTCAAGCCGGCCGAAGCAAGACAGCGGTCTTGTGCGGACCGGAGTGCTGTTCGCCATGGGTGCCGCCGCCGCCCAAGCAGGTCGCTATGTATTGTCCAAACAGGGTCTCTCCACCAGCATTCCCCCGATCTCGGCCAACGTCATCCAGATCCTGTGCGCGACATCCGCTGCCTGGTTGATCGCCGCCTTTCGACCTGGCAGCGCCTGGCCGCAACGGGCAACCGATGACCGCAAGGCAACCCGAGCGATGCTCGCCGGAGCGTTCTTCGGCCCATTTCTTGGCGTAACGTTGTCGCTTGTTGCGCTCCGCTCGGCGCCCGTCGGAGTCGCCTCAACGTTGATGGCCCTTGTTCCGGTCTTCCTGCTCCCGTTTTCGGCCACAGGAGAACGGGCAAGGCCGGGAATCCGAACGATTGTCGGTACGGCGTTGGCCGTGGGCGGAGCTGCCATGCTGTTTCTTCTCTAGAGCGCGTCAGGCGGGAGCTCGCCGCGTAGCGCAACCGGAGGATCGCAGGTGAGATCCAGAACGGCGGACACGGCTACCCGATCAGAGCCAAGATCCCGAATCCCCTGCCCACCGTCCGCATCCTCCACGAACAGGTCGACATCGGGAAATCGTTCAATCATCTCATCGAGTCCGACAAGCGGCGGCTCGCCGGATCGATTGACACTTGTGCCAAACAGCGGAATCCCGACTTGGGCCATTGCTTGCAGGAAGAACGGGTGATCAGGGACGCGGATTCCAACCTTCCCGTCCTTCTCCGAGCAGGCCGGAGCAACTCCCGCCGGGAGAAGAAGCGTATACGGCCCTGGCAACAGGCTCTCGATCCAGCGCCGATGCCGCGGCTCAAGCCGTGCGAACGGCTCAATCCGATCGACCGCGAAAAGGTGAAGTGCAAACGGCTGATCGGCGGACCGTTGCTTCAACCGCCGCGCCTTGGCAACCGCACGATCATCCCATGCATTGCCGCCAATCCCGTAGACCGTATCCGACGGGAAGACCACGACACCGCCGCTGGCGAGGGCGTCCCGAACCGCCGCTGCCATCTGTGGATGATCGGATCGCATCACTTGAGGAATCATGCGCACACGAACCGTATGACGTCTCCATCCTGAACCAGGTAGTCGTGCCCGGCACGATGGATCTTCCCTTGATCCCGCAAGGACTTCTCCCCTTCCGCTCCCGCCGCTTCCAGCTCGTCGAGGGACATCACTTCCGCAAGCACGAATCGAGACGCGAAATCCCCATGAATCCGTGCCCCGGCCTGAGGAGCGGCCGTCCCTTCAGGAACGGTCCACGCACGAACCTCCGGCCCTTCGAATGTATAGAAAGTGCGAAGTCCAAGCATCTCGTACCCGGTGCGGACAAGCCCACCAAGTCCGGTTCCGTCGAGCCCGAATTCGGCCAGATACGCCAGCCTTTCTTGTTCGTCTTCCACCAACTCGCAAACCTCCATCTCGATCTGCGCGCAGATCGAAATCGATCTCGCCCCCCGCTGAACCGCGATCTCGCGCACCGCTTGGGCCTCGTCCCCACCATACCCGACATTCGCCACATACAGGACCGGTTTGGCCGTCAGCGGCGCCGTCTCTCGAAGTAAACCGCCGATCGACTCGGGAAGATCGAGCTGCCTCAACGGCCGTCCCTCGGCGAGAGCATCCACCATCTGGCGCCATGCTTCCAGCCGACGGCGGGTGTTACAATCGCCTTCACCCCGCATCTCGCGCTTGAGACGATCAAGCACGCGCGTACAGGTTTCGAGATCCTTCAACTGCAATTCCGCGTCGACCATCTCAACATCCCTCGCCGCATCGAGTTTCCCGGCAACGTGGGCCACGTTGTCATCGTCGAAACAGCGAACCACGTGGAGAATCGCATCCACGTTTCGAATATCAGCGAGAAACTGGTTCCCCATGCCCTCCCCGTGACTCGCCCCTTCCACAAGGCCGGCAATATCGATCAGTTGAAGCTGCGTTGGTACGCGTTTCTTCTCGGGAAAGAGAGCGGCAAGACGGTCAAGCTTCGCGTCGGGGACATCAACCCACGCCATGTTCGCCTCGAGCGTGCAGAACGGGTACGGCTCGGCGCGCGCACTCGCCCCGCTTCCAAGAAGAGCATTGAACACAGTGGATTTACCGGCATTCGGAAGTCCCACCAACCCACAGCGGAAGCCCATGACATCTCCTTGCCCCACTATACGATCGTCGTGAGCAAGCAGCAAATCGGGTCTGTCTGGACGTGACAGCCGGAGCTTCGTAGGCTAGACTTCGCCGTCAGAGTTGTCCAAAGGGAGGATGCCATGAAGCCGGTGCGGTTGCCCGACCTCGGAGAGGCGGACGCGGTGATCATTGTCGAGTGGTTCAAGTCAGAAGGAGATGCGGTCCAATCGGGCGAGGAACTTGTCGAGGTCGAGACGGCAAAGACGACGTTTGTTGTCGAAGCTCCGATCAGCGGGCGTCTGGCGCGCATTCATCTTCAAGAAGGGGAGACTGCCAAGCAGAATGACATCCTGGCCGAAGTGGAGTGATGAGACGCGCCCTGCGGTGCACGTTCATATGGGGCGCGTCGGGTACGACAAAGCTCTCGCCGCGCAAATGGCGATTCACCGGCGATGCCTTGAGGACCATTGGGCCGACACCTTTCTCTCGCTCGAGCACGATGCGGTGATCACCACTGGAAGGAGTTCGTCCGAGAGTCACATTCTCGCGCCTCCGGCCCGGCTCGCCGAGCTCGGAATCATCACCCGTCCAGCCGATCGAGGAGGCAGTGTTACCTACCATGGACCAGGGCAGCTGGTGGTGTACGCCATCATCGATCTCCGCCGTCATGGCAAGGACATCCGGGGATTCGTAACGTGCCTCGAACACGCAATGCTCGCCGTCCTTGATCCCATGGGAATCGTCGCCCATCGAACGCCCGAGCGGCCGGGACTCTGGGTCGGCGACAAGAAGATCGCCTCCATCGGGGTCGCGATTCGGCGCTGGGTCACCCGGCATGGTCTGGCGCTGAATATCGCCGTCGATCCGGAACACTTCCGCACGATCCGCCCCTGCGGCCTCGAAATTGAGACCGTCTCGATCAGCGACCTCGTTGACGGCCCACTGCGTCTCGATGTATTGGCGCGGCGTTTGGTCGCCCAAATCGCAGCCCGTCTTGATCTGACGCTCACGGAGCGAACGCCCGCCAATCTTGAGGAGAACGTTCGATGACCACACGGCCGAGCTGGCTCAGAATTCACTCCCCAACACCGGAGCAAGCGCAGAACATGGCTGCAATGCGCTCTTTGCTCAAGGCGCACGAGCTGACCACGGTCTGTCAGGGGGCGATGTGCCCGAACGCGTGCGACTGTTGGGGACGAAAAACGGCGACGTTCATGATCCTCGGCGAAACTTGTACGAGGGCGTGTCGTTTCTGCGCCGTTCCCACCGGAAATCCACAACGCCGCCTCGACGCGAGCGAACCGGAACGACTCTCAGCTGCCGTTCGCGATCTCGGCCTGCGGTATGTCGTGATCACATCGGTGGATCGAGACGATCTCCCCGATGGAGGCGCAAAGCACTTCGCCGACGTCATTCGCGCTGTCCATCGGCTCGAACAGCACACCGTGGTCGAAGTGCTGATCCCCGATTTCGGCGGTCGCGCCGAATGTCTCGATTTGATCCTTGAAGCCGCGCCTGATGTCATTGGCCACAACATCGAGACAGTACGGCGCCTCAGCCCCGGGCTGCGGGATCCGCGGGCCGACTATGACCAGTCGATTGCCGTTCTTCGTTGGCTCCATGAGCAAGCTCCCCACCTTCCTCTCAAGAGTTCGCTCATGCTGGGATTGGGAGAGACTCACAACGAGATCATCGCTTCCTTGAACGACCTTCACACCGCCGGCGCCTGCGCCGTCACGTTGGGACAGTACATGCCGCCCAATCCGGAATCGGCCGACCTTGAACGATACGTCCCCCCCGAAGAGTTTGATCAGTTGGCGGAGGAGGCACGGCGAATCGGCTTCTCGCACGTCGTGTCCGGACCGCTTGTTCGCAGTTCCTACCATGCCGATGAAATCTGCCTTGAACGGCTGTAACCAAAGCGGGTCGGCTCCTCCGCGTCCCTCGACGAAACTGAGGTCGCTGATCCAGCTCCGGCCGGCGGATCCGGCGTTTGGGTTGGCACTCGACGAAGCACTTCTCACGATGTCGCGCCACTGTTACACCCTTCGTTTGTGGAGAAACAAGCTGTCCGTCATCATCGGACGTTCGCAGCACCTCCGTGACGAGGTCGACCTCGAGCGCTGTCAGGCAGAAAATATCCCTATCTACAGGCGCTGCAGCGGCGGGGGCACGGTGCTCCACTACCCCGGAAACCTCAACATCAGCCTGATCGCACGAGGACAGCGAAACTCGGAGACAGCGGATGCATTCGACGCCGCCTGCGGACAGGCGCTCGCACAAGCTTTGCGGCGTCTGCAGATAGCATGCCGTTACGAGCGCCATGGCCTTTTCGCGGAGGACGGCTCGCGAAAGCTATCGGGATCGGCGCAAGCCATCCGCGGCAGCGGACGCCTCTACCACGCAACGTTGCTGCTTTCGCCGCCACCGCTACCGATGTCCGCCGTTCTCCGGGCGATGCAGGCCTGCTATGCCCCCGCAGGGCTCCCCTCACGGCCGCGGGAGACCGTATCGATCAATGAACTTCTCAACGAGCGGGTCTTCCCCATCTCCGGGCCATTGCGCTCGGGCGTCGAGGCAGGGCTCGGCCTCGTTCCACTCGTCGTCGAGATCGTGCGGAGTTTTGCCGCGATGCTGGGAATCGAGACCGCCATCGAACTCAATCGTGGTATCGGGCAGAAGCTTGATCGAAGCTTGTCGATCGATCCTTGCCACTCGCTGGACGCTGTCCCTCGATTGGGGACAATCACCGCCGAGGAGCGCTCATGGGCCGAGCATCTGAAGCAGACCAAGTACACGAAACCAACGTGGATTTACCGACGCTAGACGATATAGCCGTTTTGGCGTTCCAGCTCGGACGGCCTCCCCGTGGATTGCTGGGGATCGCTCATCGCTGTCCGCACGGCTTTCCGCAAGTGGTCGCCGTGTATCCGATCGTGGATGGCAAGCCTTTTCCAACCACGTATTGGCTTACGTGCCCCTTCCTGTTGCGTCACATCGGACGGATCGAGGCCGCGGGGATGATCGGCATTCTTGAACAGCGCATCCGCGAGCAGCCCGGTCTGCGTGATGCCGTAAAGCGATCTCACCGTGCCGCGATCGCCGTTCGCCGCCGGTTGCTGTCGGACGAAGACAAGGCACGCCTCAAACAGGAACGTCGACTGGAAGCCGTGCTGTCGCGCGGAATCGGCGGAATCGCCTACTGGAGCCGGTTGAAGTGCCTCCCCGCGCACGTCGCCTACGCGCTGGCCCAATCCGATCCGATCGGGGACCTCGTACTTGCCGAGCTCGAACCGGCGGGAATGGCCTGTCCGGAGCAAACAAAGATCTGCTCCGCCGCCAAGCAGCGGAGCAGATCGGCCGACAATCGTTAGAGCAACCTACCCTTTCCTACGGATCTGCGTGCACAATCGGCGCCTGATTCAGGTTGCGGACGTGGACGATGATTGTGTCCGATCCAGTGAGTCCACACGGATCGATCACGGTGAGTGAGATGCACACGTCTTCGCCCTCACAGATACTCGTCGATGGCGCATAGAATACCGGCCTCGCGGCCGTCGGATCATCAAACGATCCTCCCGTGGAGGTCCAGCTGTACCGAACAGGATCCCCGTCCGGATCGCTGACCATCGGGGTCAGACAGAGAGAACCACATTCGTCAACAGCGATCGGCAGCCCAAGATCGACGGTCGGGGCATGGTTGACGTTGTTGACGTGAATGACGGCGGTATCCGAGGCCGTTGCTCCACAGGCATCGGTGACCATCAGGGTGACCGTGATCTTCTCGCCGTCACAGGACTCGGTGAGTGGTGCCGTGAAGCAAGTGGATAGCGATTCCGTATCCGAGAGGATGCCTTGTCCGCACTCGACGGACCAATGGAACCGAAGCGGATCGCCATCGGAGTCCAGCGCTTCTCCGACCAGCATCACCACATCGCCTTCGTTGACGGTCAAGTCTTCACCGGCACTCGCGATCGGTGCATGGTTAATGTTATTCACGTGCACAACGACCGAATCCCGCGCCGTCGCTCCGCAGGCGTCGACGGCAGTCAGGGTGAGCAGGACGTCTTCTCCCTGACAATGAGACGTCGCCGGGGCCGTGAAGCAGGTCTCAAGGGCGTCTCGGGTGTGGATGGTGCCTTCGCCGCACTCCATGCTCCACGAAACGCGTACCGGATCGCCGTCTTCATCGCGGACTTCTCCGGCCAGCATCACAGTTCCACCCTCTTCGACCGCGACGTTCGCGCCAGCATCCACAAGCGGAGCATGGTTGACGTTGTTGATTCGGAGCACGAAGGAGTCGGTTCCGATCGCCCCGCAGCTGTCGGTGGCACTCAAGCTGATCACGACGTCTTCGCCTTCGCACAGCGGCGTCATCGGAGCACAGTACACAGGATCGAGCGCCCGTGGATCATCGAATGAGCCCTTGTCCGCACTCCACTGAACCTCGACCACGTTGCAGTCTCCGTCGGCAACCGATCCGTGCAGCTGGATACATGCCCCTTCATCGACGGACTTCTCACCACAGGAAGAGGGAGGGGGCGCCGGTACCCGACCAAGATCAGGATCAGGACAGCCGGCGGGTTCCGGAACGCAGGGCATCGGTGCCATCGTCGCCGCGCAAGGATCCGACGGAACCGGGCAGGTCGGAACAGATGGGCACCCGGGGACGCATGTCGCGCATGTCGGGCAAGGACCCTGAACGATCTCGCCTTCGAGCATCAGATCGCCGGCATCGCCACTGAGCCGATTCCGGCCGGGACCACCGAGCAGCGTATCGCAGCCACTGCCTCCATCGAGCCAATCATCGCCCTCCTCGCCCTCAATCGAATCATGCCCGGCCCCTCCGCAGGCCGTGTCGTCCCCGGTCCCTCCGAACAACAGATCATCGCCGGCCTCGCCGAACAGCAAATCGTCGCCGGCGCATCCCTCGATGATGTCGGTTCCGTCTCCACCGATCAGGATATCGTTGCCGTCAAGCCCGATGATCATGTCATTGCCGCCAAGTCCGTAGATGAGGTCATTGCCCGGCGTTCCGACCAGTGTGTCGTTGCCTTCGGTCCCGACAATCATCTCGGTGATCCCGTAGCATGCAAACTGCGCCGGCACCCCCGTCGACGCCGGAAGCTGCGCCGTCTGCGAGCCCAGTACCTCGAACAACGCGGCCAGCACATCGCCGGCCTCGTTGACGCCAACGTATTGACCGTTGGCAAGGGCCGCCATGGTCGTCAGCATATCTCGAGCCATCGGTTCGAGGTCCAAACCGATCACATGGAGCGTGATCGCCGGTTCCATCGTGGCAAGCATGCTCGCCATCGCCAGCGGATCACCATCGCACGTTTCTTCTCCGTCGCTGAGAAGGACGATGATGCTCTCTCCCTCAAGCCCTTCGAGGTCGGTTGCAGCTCGCTGGATCGCATACGCCATCGGTGTCAGACCCTGCGCTTGGATCTGCCCTAGGGAAGCTTCCATCTCGGATGAGGACGCCGCGTCAAATGCCGCCGGTCCAAATAGAAGCTCGATATCCTGACAGCTGGCGACTTGATCGGCTTTCGTGACTCGATGCCCGTAAACGGACAAGCGAACGATCAATCCCTCCGGCAGCACATCGAACAACCCGACCAGAGCATCCTTGGCAGCATCAAGCCGCGTCCGCGCGTCAAACATTGCATTCATGCTGTTTGAGGCGTCCAGAATGATCGCCACATTGCCGACACCGGCAAGGGAGACATCCTGAGGTGTTTCCAGAGTAGGAAGTGGGCACACGCCACCCGTCTGGGCGAACACCGCACTTGCGGAGAATAGCAGCAAGCACGTGCCCCATAGCATTATTGACTTAGGCAATCGCATCATGACCTCCTTGAGCAAGCTTCCTCGTCATCAAGACATTCTACCTGTGTCGCCGTCAGGAGTCTGTGATCTGGATCACCGCTGTCCCCATCGCCGATGGACATGTGTCTGCCATCGCGGCGTAAACCCTACTCCGGGGATCGTTGAAGGATATGAAGAAGAGTGTTTCGACGCCCTGTGCTCAATAGCAAACGGAGTTCGCGTCGTCGGACTTCGCCGCAGCCGATGATGTCACCACGGAAGCTCACAGCAACGTATCCGTCGTCGCCTTCAGACGGCAGCGACCTTCCGAGAAGCAGCTTTTCGAACGCCGCTCGCCTCTCGATCGCAATAAGGTTCGCTCGGATCTCACCGTCCAGAAACGCCAGGAATCCGCTGGTCGGTTTGATGCCCCGCGGCAGCAGGCGCAGCGCACGAATCCCCGCAGGCCTGGAGGCAATCGATTCCCAGCCCGATTCGGGTGCCGTGGTCACCCAGATCTCGTCGCGGCGAACGACAAACCGAAGCCCGTTCAGAAACGATTCGCGGATCCCGTATCGGCCGCTTAGCAGATGGCGAATTTCAAGCAGGGATGGTCTTTCGGATGCTGGCAACGAACCCTCCTCCGCTGTTCAAATGGTGGGGATACACACGGATTGTACCCCCAACAGGATCGGGATAGGTCTCCCCGTTCCATCGGCAAATCCCTGCCGCATGAGGCCATGCCAGCGCAATCGGCTCGATGACTGCGTGCTCGCGACGTTCGAGAAGCTCGGCAACGACCGCTTCGTTCTCTTCCGGAGCGAAGGTGCACGTGGAATACACCAACCGCCCTCCCGACCGAAGAAGATCAAACCCCCGCACGATCAAGCGTTTTTGCAGTTTCGACAGCCGTGCGACCATCCGGGCTGCTGCTCCCAGCCGCATCGAAGAATCCTTACGCAGCGTGCCTTCACCGGAACACGGGGCATCGACAAGCACGCGATCGAACGTTTGCCCAAGCGGGAACTCCTCTCCCCGGCGGGACACCACAACGGAGTTGACCACCTCGAGCCGAGTCAGGTTCGCAAGCAGCGCCGGCTGACGCCTGCCGGCAGGTTCGTTGACAACCAGCAAGCCACGGCCAGCCATCCTCGCTGCGATCTGTGTCGTCTTGCCCCCTGGTGCCGCGCAAAGGTCAAGCACCCGCTCACCCGGCTGCGGGTCAAGGACCCGAACAGGGAGAGTCTGGGTCAGCTCTTGCACATAGTAGAGCCCCAGCCAGTGCTCAAGTGTCGCACCCATTGAGGCATGGGCGGTTATGAGGATCTCAGGATCCCACTCCCAGGGGGCGGAGACGATTCCTTGCCCGGCAAGCCGCGCCGCAAGATCCGCGGGACGGATTTTTTTCGTGTGAACTCGCAAACTTGTCGGTGGCGGGGCTTCAAGTGTCTCGGAAAACGCATCCCAGTCGTCGATCAAGTCGGTGTAGCGATGGAGGGTGCTCTCCGGTGGAATGGCCGCTACAAGGTTCACTCTCGGCCTCGGATCGCTTGGAGAATCCGTGGGTGCAGCGTGCCGTTGGATGCGACAACGCCCATCTCGGGGTCGGCCATCGGAGTTCCCGATGGAGCGGAAACACACCCGCCCGCTTCGGTCACCAAAAGCATCCCCGCCGCCACATCCCATATGGAGAGCCCTGCGTACCAGAGGCCGTCGACCTGTCCGCAGGCCACGTAGGCGAGATCCAGGCATGCCGATCCGGTGGTCCGCAGCCCGCCCGAACCATCAAGCAGCGCCCGCGCCCCTTCGATCATTGATATCGCTCGTTGCCGCACCTTGGAGAAACCAACGACGAGAACCGCACCGTCAAGAGACGCGGTCCGGGAAACCTTGATTGCTACGCCATTCTTCTCCGCCCCCTCCCCAAGAATCGCCGTGTACGTTTCCCGTCGAAGCGGATCATGAATGCACGCAACCATTGGCTGTTGTCGGTGCAGCAGGGCAATCGAAACCGCGACATGCGGGATGCCGCGGATGAAGTTGGTCGTACCGTCAATCGGATCTACGACCCATGTCCACTCCGTCTCCCGCAGTGTCTCCCCCGTTTCCTCGCTCTGCACACTAAACAAAGGGTAGTCATCAAGCAGGCGATCAAGGATGACAGCTTCGGCAGAGCGATCCACATCCGTGACGAAGTCATTCGAGGTGCCCTTCACCTGCACGGTCCCCGGTCGTCCCAATCCACGCCTGATCAGTTCGGCACAAGCTTCCGCAGCGCTAATGCTGACTTGAAGAGCTTCGGCGAGATCGATTTCTGTTGGAGTCTCCATGTGCATGCGGCCGCCTTCCTTGCCAAAAGAGCAACCGCATCACGACCAACACAGCGGTTCGTGATGCGCTCACGCGAAACGTTTCATGTCAATCCAATTCTAGGAGCTGTCTCGCTCCCAGTACACCCTCGCCAGCGGAGCGTTAGGAGCGCGTTTCACTTGAAGCGTACCCTTGCAGGCCCCCTCGATCGCCTTGCCGATCCGCTCGGCAAGATGTCGATTGGTGGTGGCGATCTCGACCCGCTCCGCTTTCTGCTCGATCCAGAGGATTCTCTGCAGTGGGCGGGAAGCCGCGGCTGCCGACTCTTGATTGCGTGCGATGCTCAAGATCTCTTCGCGGTGGTCCACCATATAGCTTCCCGACAGATACACCCACCCGGCGGGATATCGATCGATGGCTCGCCGACAAGCCGGACAAACGTGTTGATGCACAGGTTTCGTCGGCGATATCTCGGCAACCTGCCACCGACCGGTCTGATACATCAGCCCACACCGAGGACAAACCGTGGGCTCAGGGTACTTGGCTCCCTCGAAGTAGGGGTTGATGCTTTGCTGCCCTACGCCGCCACGACGCTCTCCCTGCCGCATCTGCATCACCTCGTCCACGTTCGCGTTCCCTTGCAGCACTCCAGAGATGCATCCGTAATGCGAAAAGGGACAGCACAATAGCAGCTGTCCCCTGAAAGCCAATTCGAATCAGGCTATTCGCTCTTGCTGTCGACGAGTTTCTCAAGGTAGGCGATCGCTTCCCCCACAGTGGAGATCTTCTCCGCGTCCTCATCGGAGATCTCAACTCCGAACTCGTCCTCAAACTCCATGATCAGCTCGACTGTGTCCAACGAGTCGGCTCCGAGGTCCTCAACAAACGAAGACTCATCCAAAACCTCCTCTAGATCGACCATGAGCTGGTCGGATATTACAGATCTCACTCGATCCGCAATCTCGCTCATACGCCGTTACCTCCCCCTTCTGTTTCGCATAGCTAGGGGAATAATCCCCCGTTTACGCCAATGACTTGCCCAGTTATATAGGAAGCCCGATGCGAAAGCAAGAACGCCGCAACGTCGGCAATTTCCTTTGGTTCTGCAACGCGTCCCAGTGGGATCCTCTTCAGCAATTGGCTCTTCCAGTCTTCGCCAAGCTTTGCCGTCATGTCGGTCGCAACGAATCCCGGGGCAAGCACATTGACTCGCAGACCCCGTCTGCCTACTTCCTTGGCGAGGCTGCGGGCCATCCCCTCCATTCCGGCTTTTGCCGCAGCGTAGTTCACCTGCTCCGGGTTTCCCATCCCGCCGACCACCGACCCCATCAGCAGAATCGCGCCGCCGGGCGAGTGAAGAAGCGATCGCAATAGAGCGTGGATGCACAGGTAGGCACCTTTGAGATTCACGTCGAGCACCTCGTCCCACAGAGGCTCCGTCAGACGAAGCATCAGCCGATCGCGGACAATCCCGGCGTTGCAGACAAGGAAGTCCACTTGTCCCTCTTGCTTCAAGACAAGTTCGGCCGCCGCGGCAATGCTCGCCGAGTCCGAAACATCCACCGGCGCAAAGCGACATCCGGGCAGGGTAGAAGCAAGCGCGGATCCTGCTTCCTCGTTTCGCGCCCAGATCCATGTCGAGCAACCCTCGGCACAGAGACGCTCCACGATCGCTTTCCCAATCCCCCGCGTTCCGCCGGTGACTACGGCGACTCGGTGTTCGAATTCGCCCATTCCTTCGCCTCCTCATCGCTAAGGTACTCGAGTTTCACGGAATTTCGCTTCCCGATCCCCGCAAGGACCGCTCCCGGACCGACTTCGATCGCATGGGTGATCCCTTCCGCTTCCAACGATCGCAAAACTGCCGTCCACTTCACACTTGAGGTCATCTGTGACAGAAGGAGCTCCTTGAGACGCGCCCCGCTGCAAACCACCTCGCCCGAGACGGAAGAAACGACCGGCACGTTAGGATCTTCGAATCGACAAGCCTCGATGGTCGGACGAAGCCGGTCCTCCGCCTCCCTCATGAGCGGCGAGTGAAACGGTCCAGAGACAGCGAGCCGGATCGCCTTACCACCAAACGTCTGAACCCATTCTGCCAGCTCGGTCAGTGCATCGAAATCTCCAGACACTACGGTCTGCTTCGGGCTGTTCCGGTTGGCGACAACAACGTTTCCGCCGCTCCTCCGGCACATTTCCTCCACCGATTCCGGGTCCAGTTTGACAATCGCCATCATGCCGCCGGCAACGCCATCCATCACTTCCCCTCGGTGCAGAACGACCCGTAGTGCCTCCAACGGCCGAAGAACACCGGCGACGACGAGAGCCGCATACTCACCCAGGCTATGTCCGGCGACGGCCCGGCAGGGGACCCCCGTACGCCGCAGCTCGTCGGCCTTCACGATGCAGTCAATGAAGATCAACGGCTGCGCAACACGAGTCCTCGACAGCTCGCCCTTGTCGGACGCGCCCATCAAGACATCGAAGTCGAGTCCCGCCTCCAGCGCTGCTTCAGCTAGACGGTCGGCAAGCGGCGTCCGTGCCCAACGTGTGGCGGGGAGGGTTCCTTGACCGGGGAAGATCCACGCGGGAACCATGCCCATCGTCTGTCCCCCTTCTTTCCGGGATCGCAGATTAGAATTGGACGACAACCGCGCCATAGCAGGCACCGGCGCCGAATGCCGTCATGAGGACTCGGTCGCCGGGTTTGATCCGGCCGTCGCGGACTGCCTCATCCAGAGCGATCGGGACGGAAGCCGTGGACGTATTGGCCACGCGATCCAAATTGACGATCACCCGCTCCTCGCCGATCCCGATCCGCCGCACGAGCGACTCGATGATCCGCAGGTTTGCCTGGTGCGGAATCAGCCAATCCACCTCATCAAGAGTCATCCCGGCATGGTCAAGGGCTTCCAGCGAAGCTCGCGCCATCATCGACACGGCGCTTCGATACACGCCGGCCCCTTCCATCTTGATGAAGTGCTGTCTCCTGTCCACCGACTCATGACTGGCCGGCGTCCGCGTTCCTCCCGCCGGCAGGTGCAAGAGCATCGCCTTGGTGTGATCGCCGTGAAGGGACGTGCCAAGAATGCCGCCTTGACCTTCCTCCCCACGTTCCATCACCACAGCGCCGGCACCGTCCCCGAACAGCACGCACGTTTTCCTGTCCGTCCAGTCGGTCATCCGCGATAATGCCTCGATGCCGACAAGCAATAGGCAATTGCAGACCCCGGAACGCAACAAGCCGTCGGCCACAGCCATTCCATAGATGAAACCGGAGCAACCGGCCTTGATGTCGAAGAAAGGACTGTCCTCCAAGCCAATACCGGCAGCAATGAACGGCGAGGTGCCCGGGAGGATCATCTCGGGAAAATTCGTCGCTGCGACCAGAAGGTCGATATCATCGGCGCTGCGCTCCGCGGCCAGCAACGCGTCTTTTGCCGCGGCAACCCCTAGGTCGGCGACGTCCTCGCCGTCACCGAGAATGTGACGTGAGCGAATCCCGGTCCTCTGGACAATCCACTCATCCGAAGTCTCAACCCGTTGAGCCAAATCTGCGTTGCTCACCGCATTCTGAGGAAGGCGGCTCCCCGTTCCGAGAACCCGTGCGCGTGCGTTCAAGTCGCCTTCCTTTCAACCGATTCCCCCAAATGGCCTCGCATTCCCGAGGATACAGCAAGGCGGGCGACATCGATCGCACCCACGATCGCGTCCGCATCCGATCGTCCATGCGCCACGATGACGACGCCATCCACGCCAAGCAGCGGAGCTCCTCCCCGACTGTGATAGTCCAGTTTTCCAACCAAGTGCCGAAGGATCGGCCGCAGCATCATCGCTCCCACTTTGGCGCGACGACTTGAAGAGAGCCCGGTCTTCAGCAGGGACACGATCGCTCCGACCGCACCTTCCGTCGCCTTGAGAAAGACGTTGCCGACGAATCCATCACAGACTACAACGTCGACGGGGCGGCTGTTCAACAGCTGGTGCGACTCCACGTTGCCGGCGAACACGATCGGGGCTTCCTGAAGCAAGGAGAACGTCTTGGATGCCAGCCGGTTGCCCTTTCCCTGCTCCTCTCCGATACTGAGAAGCCCAACTCGGGGCTGGGGAATTCCCATGACATCACAAGCATAGGTGGTCCCCATCGATGCAAAGTGAACGAGGTGTTCCGGCGTACAATCGACCGTGGCTCCAACATCGACGATCGCAAAATCCGCACCGTCAACCGATGGCAGGTTGGCAACGAGTCCCGGTCGCGGGATTCCGGGGATTCTCCCAAGGATGAACAGGCTCCCGGCAACGACAGCTCCCGTGTTTCCGGGAGAAACCAACGCATCTCCATGCCGGTCACGAAGCGCGCATAACCCGCGAACCAATGAAGAATCCCGCTTCTCGCGGACGGCTCGCACCGGAGGATCGTCCATGCGAATCACTGATTCGGAAGGGAGGATGGAGAACTGCGTTCCCTCGGCAGCCCCCAGCTTCTTCAGAGAAGTTCGAATCACGGACGGGTCGCCGACAAACACAATGTCTAGGGAAAACTCCCGCCCGGCTCTAACTCCGCCTTCCACCAAATTCCCGGGGAGCTGATCTCCCCCCATAACATCCAGAATGATTTGCATAGCTAACCTGCTCAGGTCGTTGGAAGCGAGGTCGAGCTCCGGACTTCTTTTGGTGCCGAGAGCGGGACTTGAACCCGCACGAACATAATGTTCACATGGCCCTCAACCATGCGCGTCTGCCAATTCCGCCACCTCGGCAATGGAAACAATGTTAGCCGAGGTCCGCTTCATCCGCAACAGGTGATCCGCCAAACGGGCAGCACAATCCTGACTTGTCTCTCGTGTGGAATCGCCTTATGATGGCGAAGCCTGTGACGATGGCTCGGAATGGCTTTCGCCGGGAATCGGCAGGGCAGCTGCGTCGCTTGAGTCTTGGGAGGTGGTTTCATGAGACGGGCTCTTCGCACCATCGGCTGGGCCGTTATTGCCTGTCTGGTGGGCGTTTTCTTCTTTGGTCCTGTTGTCGCTGCACAAGCTACAACCTACGCTGGTGTTACGTTCCCGCTGGGCGATGTCGCATTCGCTGATCGCGCAGTAGCCTACAATGAAGGCAGTTGTGTTCGATGTGCGTTCAACGATCCCGATGCTGCACTCCATGCACCGGACTGCGGCACTGATTGCTGCAACTCCTGCGGGAGTTGCGACCCATGCGCCGTGTCGCTCGGCTTTCGCCTTAGCGAGATCGATGACCGAGCCTATCTGATCCTTGAATTTGTCGACAACCGGCTCGTCGACCAGCCCGGAGACGACCTCTTCATCTATGGAACCAACAGCCATCCGTGTCGCGTCGAGATCAGCGAGAACGGCACCACGTACATTCAAGTCGGTGAGGTAACCGGCTATCCCGGAGCCATCGACATCGGCCCTTATGTCAGCCCTTTGCAGCAGTTTCGTTTCGTCCGGTTGACCGACGTCCCCGCCGATGAAGATTCATCCCCGTGTCCCGGTCCGTCCATCGATGCCGTGGGTGCAATGGGAATCGCAATCGTGCAAAGCACGGTCACCGAGTTCGAGGGAACGTTCGAGTTCTCAAGTCGTGGGCGGCTCCAGCTTGCCCTGGTTGGCTCGCGCTCGTCGATCTTGATCATTCTTGACACCTCCTCAAGCATGAGCGATTCGTTTGAAGGCTCGACCAAGATCGACATCGCCAAGTCAATCCTGATTGATTTGCTGCCGAGCATCCCCGCCGATGCGTCGGTTGGACTGCGTGTGTTCGGCGGGCAATGCGATACCTCGCGCCAGGTGTTCCCGGTCGAGCCGCTGAACCGGATCGTGCTTGAACAGCAAATCGCAACCGTGGAGTCCGCCGGCCGTACGCCGCTCGCGTTCAATCTGATCGAGGCAAGAGACGACCTCCGCGGGATCGTCGGTGGTGCGCTGCTGGTCGTCGTGAGTGATGGTCGCGATACATGCGGGGGAGCGCCCTCCGCTGCGGCTCAGCAACTGGTGAATTCGGTCCGGAACCTTGAGATCTACGTCGTCGGGTTCGACCTTTCCGATGATCCTCAAGCCCGCGAGGAGCTGATGGCGATTGCCGACGCGGGCAATGGCACGTACCGCGCCGCGGCAACCGGCGCTGAGTTGCTCGCCGCACTTCAGGAATCACTTCAACTGCGGTACGTCATCTACAACGAGCAGGATGAACAGATCTACTCGGGGATTGTCGGCGACGCCGGTCCGGATGATCTCGATGTCGGCGAGTACCGGATTGTGATCGAGACTACGCCAACTCCGATCGAACGAACGGTCGAGGTTCTGCCGGATCAGACAACTCGGATCACCATCGACCCGGCGACAGGCGGCATCAATGCAGTAATCGTCCCCTAACCTGGGGGCCCCTCATTCGGGGATGTTGTAAGGCGTGATTCGGTGATCAGGTCACCGGATCACGCTTGTTCTCTTCTAGCTCTACAGAAAGACGCCACCATCGACCCCAAGGACAGCACCGGTCACGTAGGATGCCTCGCCCGAAACCAAGAACGACACGGCTCCCGCGACATCACCCGCTTCCCCAAGCCGTCGCAGAGGAATTCCCGCCACCGCTTCTGCCGGGCTGTACTCACCTCCGGCGATAAACCCCGGATTCACCATGTTCACGCGGATGCCGTAACGACCTTCGGTCTTCGCGAGGGTTCGTGAGAGCGCGACCAACCCATTCTTGGCAATCGTGTAGGGAAGGGTATTCGGCGTTGCCCGCACGGTTCCTGCCTGCGCGACCCCGATATTGATGATCGCTCCGCCAAGTCGTCGCATCACCGGGATGATCTCCCGACAGCAAAGCATGGCGCTGGTCAGGTTGCTGCGCAGAATCCGCTCCCACATTTCGAGTGAGGTTCGCTCCAGCAGCTGGCTCTCGAAGTCACCGACCGCGTTGACCCATGCGCCGATATCGCCGCATGTAGTTGCCTCGCGAACGAGCCGCCGCACATCCTCTTCCACCGTGACATCCCCATGAAGATGGATGAATCGTTCCTTGCCGGCAACGTCTCCAACGCCGTCAGCAAGTGAGATCGAGGAAGGATGCTCAAAGCGGAGATTGTCGGCGCACGCTTGCTCCCGTTCTCGGTGGATGACGATAACACGAAAACCGTCTCTGTCCAGGCGATCGGCGATCGCCACACCCAGCCCTCTCGCCCCCCCGGTTACCACAGCGACAACGCGGTTCATTCCTGCACCGTGAGTGCCTCGACGACAGCTTGAATATCGCTGCGCACCAGATTCAGCTGACTGGAGAGAATCCCATGATCGATCGATGCAAGCTGGAGAAGAGGATCCTCCGTGGCCGTGTCCAGATAGGCATCAATATCCGAGACAACGCCGGTCAATTCCTCGATTCCTTCCTGCCGTTTGGCTCTCTCGATGAGGATCGCTCCAGCACGCAGTCTCTCGGTCGCGCGGCCGATCAATGTCAGTAGGTCTTGTCGGTTGGTTCCGTTCACAAGCGTCAACTCCTACTTAGACATTCTGCCTAATCTGACGGGTTTTCAGTTGCATCCGGCTTCGATCCGTGCTCGAGCTTCGCCTGCAGTTCGCGGAGAGTTCTTTCCTTCATTCGCGAAACCTGTCGCTGCGAGATTCCCAGAGAATCACCGACTTGTGATTGGGTCTGCCCCTGGTAGAACAACCCTTCGATCACCTGCCGCTGAAGATCGGCCAGGCTTTCGATCGCCACAGCGATTCTCGCCCGCATGTCAAACGAGAGATCCTCCTCCGATGGGCGCAATCTCTCCAGGCGAGGCGGCGAAGGGTTGGGATCCTCTTGGCGCCGCTCACTGTCAATCGATACGTAGGTCATCGACTTCCTGCCGCGCAGCAACTCGCTCAACTGTTCTTCGTTCAATTCCACCCGGCTCGCCAACTCCGCGATCGTCGGCGGCCGGCCAACGCTCTGGAAGAACTCCTCTTCCGCCTGGTTCACTCGACGGTTCATCGTCTGAACCCACTGAGGGATTCTTACCGTGGCATGCCTGTCGCGAATGTAGTGACGGATTTCGCCCTTGATCAGATGTGTAGCGTACGTAGAGAAGCGAGTGTTCCGCGCCAAGTCGAAATTGGCCACCGCATTCACCAAACCGATGTAGCCCGCTTGAATCAGGTCTTCGAACGCTTCCCCGGAGTTGAGATACCCCCGCGCGATCGACTTGACCAAACCGACGTTGTGGCTAACGAGCGCCTCCCGCAAGTCACTCCGTTCCTGTTCGGCCAGTGGTTGTCCATCGGCCGAACGCAGTCGGGCCAGCAATTGCTCGTTGCTCAACGTCGAAAAGCGCACTGTGCTCATCACGAATCGTCGAAGCGATCAACAACCTCCCCCACACGGTATCCGCGATCGATGCTTTCGCGGAGAGACATGGGCGAGCAAGTTGATGGAATCAGCCTCCCTGAAGAAGGTACAGAAGGGCGAACAAGGCGGTGAGTACAGCAAGAATCCATACATCGGTCACAAGGCCGCTTGTTGTCGGTGTTTCAAGTAGAGAAGGGCATCCCTGGGCAAGGCATGCTTCCACGGCCGTGCGAAGCTCAAGGCGCTGAGCCAGTTCCGCCCCAACCACGATGGTGTCCTGTCCGACAAAGACGATCGGCACCGAGAGCGTGTGGACGCCGAATCGTGATGCAAACTCGTCGAGCAAATCGAGATTCCCCGGCTGTGTGATCTCGTACGAGCCCACCACCAGCTCCGGATACTCGGCTTCCAGCTCATCGAGAACGCCCCGTATCTCCGCACAGTCAGGGCAGCTTTCCTGATGGAAGTAGAGAACAAACGGTTCGGATGGCTCCGCATGAACACTCCACCCAATGGAGCACGTCGTCGCCACAAGCATCAAGGTCCACAAACCGATTCGCTTCATCCGTCCCTCGCTCTGATATTCGCAGATTCGATCCTCATCCTAGATGTACCCTACTTCCACTCCGATGATCATCGCAACACCGATCAGAACCATGACGACGCCACTGATGAAGTGCAGTTTTCCCATTCGCGCTGTACGCCATTTTTCCGCCCGAGCGGTGGTCGTGAATCCAAGATGCACAAAAACCGTGATCGCCAGCAGGGGTAGAATGAACACAAGATTGTAGATGAGTAGAAGGCCGATTCCCTGAAGGCGACTCGTTGTCTGCGACAGCAGCGACAAAATCGCAAGATACGGCCCGGACGTACATGGCGCAAGGAACAGCGAATCGATGATCCCCGCCACAAACGCACCAGGAATCGTCACCGCCGATGATGTGATTTTCTTGACCGCGGGTTTCCATCGTTCGGGGACTTCAATCGAAAGGAAGCGCCCATACCAGAACAGATCCTTCATCTGCCATAGTCCGACAAGGATCGCAATCGATGATACCGCAAGAATGAACGGCTCCCGGAACGCTCGCGTTCCCAGCGTCATCCCGAGAATGCTGTAGACCACGAAACCCAGAACGAAATAGGCGATGTAGATTCCCGCGGAGAACGCAATCCCCGACAGCAGCACCTTGCCTTTGCGACCGATCACCAGCAGGGTCCCCAGAAGAAGAATCAGGACGGCAAAATCACACGGATTGATGGAGTCCAGTGCCGCCGCCGCGATCACTGCCCACAGCGTAACGCGTCCGAGCGTCTCTAGACGGTCAAGCGGCGAACCCGTTCCTGCTTCAACCTCGGCCTCGGCCATCGCAACGAACTCCGCGCGCGCGTCAGGGCTCCAATCGAAGGCTCGCTCCGCTCCGCTGCGATCGTGCCATATCCCGTCCACGACGGCGGTCTCTCCAAGAAACAGAGCGATGCCGCCACGGTCGACGTCATATTGCCGGGTGAGCCCCTTGTAGAGGCTCTCGTCTTCGTCGTCTCCGGTCACAAGGATGCGAACGTCCAGAAGGGGAAGGCTCGCCTTCAGGTCCAGCAGAAGCGTCGCCAATGCTTCCGCGTACTGCGCCTCCGGTTGCCGATACACGACGAGCTGTGTGGGTTCCTCGGGAAGCTTGCCCCACGGCGAGGTAGCCTGTTGTGCAATCGCCGCCTCGACAACCTGCCGTAATCGCAACCCCGCGCCCAGTTCAGACATCGTCACCGGCTCAGCCCCAGGCTCATAGAACGTGCTGCTCACCATCGCCGTGTTGGCGATGAACAGGATCGGGACCGACCCGATCTCCGCTCCGTAAACGGCGAGCAGCGATCCAAGCAGGTCCATCGTCCCCTCGGCATGAATCTCGTACTCCTCGATGTTGAGCTCGGGGAACTCGACCTGAAGCTCGGCCAAGGTCTCCTCGACCCGGGCGCAATGAATACACCCTTCTTCGTAGAACAGCACGAGATCTGTCGCCAACGCTGAGCATGCGCCAACCGCCAACAGGATCAACATGGCGGCCGCGCCGAGAGTCCGGGGTCGGGTCATGGTTGTCTCGATTCCTCGATTCGCTTCTTCAGGAACACGTTCGGCGAGCCCTGTGCGTTCCTCACCATCAGCGGCGAAAAAGCCAACGGCGGCAGCCCGTGGCTACCGCCCCCATTACGTGCTTCTACTACGGAATTGTAGGCGTTCCAGCCGAGTCATTTGCCAACGAAGCACTCGTCAAGTAGGTGTCCCACTGGATGACCCACGTATCGAATCCGCCGACGAGGCTATACACACGCGTGCGTCCCGAAATAAGGATCGAGTCGGCGAGAAGCCCAGCACGTTCTCCTGTTCCGTCGTAGAAGACCACCGCAACAGAATCGGGGATCGATTCGATCCAGGATGACACAGCCGCTTCCTCGACATGGATCGCGCCCACAAGATGGTTCTCGGCAAACGCTTCGGCCGACCGCACATCCACGATCAAGGTGTAGTTGCTGGAGAGGTAGAGCGGATCAACGTATCGCGTGCTGGCTGCCTGGCCTTCCGGAGCATCCGGCACAGGCTCATCTGCATCGCCGGTCAGCATGTCGTCGCCGTACGCCCTCCGCCATCCGTTGAGTCCGCCGCGAAGCGCGTAGACCTGGGTGAACCCAGCCTCGGCCAGCGTTTCGGCGGCAACGATTGCTCCAGCGCCGTCTTCATCGTAGAGGAAGATCGGGACACCTGCCCGCAGTGCAAGCATCGTTCCCTGAAGCTCCTCCGGAGCGATGGAAAGCGCACCGAGCAAATGGGCTTCGTCATAGGCATCCGGGCTACGTAGATCAATCAACAAGTAGTAGTACTGGTAAAGGAGATCGTTGGCCGGGAGACCGTACTGTCCCGGAGTGCGCACCGTGCCGACCAATCTCAACGTCAGCATTCCGTTTGAAAGCGCGGGATCGTTGGAGTAGACGTTTACATTCTTGGTGAACGTCCCCGATCCGTACGTCGTGAATTTGGCAATCAGCTCGATCGACTCCCCCGGCTCCAGGTGAGTTCCTGTGATGTCGTTGACAGTCGTGCAGCCACACGTAGCGGTCACCCGGCTGATCACCAGCGGTTCATCTCCGACGTTCGTAATCTCGAACGCATGTGTGACCACATCTCCGACCAGGACTTCTCCAAACTCGTAGACAGTATCCGCCTCGATGCGAGGCGCCGAGACAAGCGCCATCGACATCACTGCAACGATCGTTAGCGTAATCCAAATCGACCTTCTCAACACAGCCTCCTTCGCGGCTTCGGCTATCGCCGACTGTACACCCCGACACAGTAGCCCCGCAACCATCGGGGATCGGCTTTGCCACTCCATCTACAATCAATCGTCAAGCCGGTTTCACCGGGGACCGGTTGCCGAGATCCGAACCACAGCATATCATTCGTTCCCTATGCATGATATTCGATTCTCCGGCGAGCAGATTCTGGCCCGGCAACTCGAACTTGCCACGCAGAACCGACAACGTTTCTCCGAGAACGCAGTCCATGCGATCGGCTTCATGGGAGCCATCGGCAGCGGGAAAACGTCGTTGATCGAACGAATCCTGGAGCGTTTGGCGTCCTGCGGGTTGCGCTGCGGGACAATTGCCGCAGACTCCGCCGGCGACGACGACCACCGCCGCTTCCTCTCCCATGGTGCCGCTTCGATCAATCTGAATACATGCGATGACTGTCACCTGGACGCCCACCGGGTCGGTCATGCAATCGATCAGATGCCGCTCGACGAACTTGATGTCCTGTTCATCGAAAACGTCGGCAACCTGATTTGCCCGGCCGATTTTCCCTTGGGAACGGCAATCGACACAGTTGTCATCTCCGTGACGGAAGGCGATGATATGGTGCGCAAGCACCCGAAGATCTTCACCCAGAATGATGTTCTCGTGATCAACAAGATCGATCTTGCTTCAGCGGTAGGCGTCGATCCACAAATCCTTGTCAACGACTATCTCACACTGAATCCGCATGGGCGGGTACTCCTCACCAATGCTAGCACTGCGGAAGGGATCGTCGAGTTGATGGCCGCCCTGGAGATCCCGTGCACGAGTACACCGTAGCGGCGGAACTGATCGCCGCCGTTCTCCCTTACGCTGAACGGCTTTCCGGCAAGATTGTCGCCGTCGTGCTCCGCAAGGGCGAACTGCGGATCCTCTCCAACCACGCTCTGAAAGAGGCGTTCTCCATTGCGTCCACCGAAACACGCCTTGAGGGCGCCGGCTTGCGTATCGAGACGATTCTCGCCGAAGTCTACTGTTCGCACTGCGGGTTTCGGGGCCGCCCCGAGACATTGTCCGATCTGCGACTCCATCTTGAGGTTCCCATCCTCACTTGCCCCGAATGCAACATGGATGTGGAAATCGTTGCGGGACGCGAGTTGCTGATTGACCGGCTGACCGTCAGTGACGATGAGGCCGGCGAAGATGCTCCGCCGGAGAGCGGTTCGCCGGATGAGTAACCGACGCCGCTTGCTTGCCCAAGGTGTGGTCCAGGGAGTCGGATTCCGGCCGTTCATCTTTCGCCTGGCTACGTCTCTTCACCTATCGGGATCAGTTCGGAACCTCGGAGACGCCGGCGTCGAAATCCTCGTTGCCGGTCCGCTCGAACGACTCGATCAGTTCACGGTGAGGCTGCAGAGCGAACTGCCACCGCTGGCGAGGATCGACTCCCTTGTGTGCGAAGAGGGATACCCAATCGCCGGCGCTGATAGATCCGGTTTCTTGATTCTGCCCTCGGAAGATAACACCACCCCGCAGGCTCGATCGGGTTCATTGCCGCCTGACGTCGCCATCTGTGATGAGTGTCTCAAGGATATTCGCGGACCGGGATCGTCTCGCTACCACGGCTACTGGGCGACCACCTGCACCAATTGCGGCCCACGGTTTACCGTCATCGACGGTCTCCCCTATGATCGGCCGCTGACGACGATGGACTCGTTCCCAATGTGTGCCCCGTGTTCAACGGAGTACAACGATCCCGGCAATCGGAGATTCCATGCCCAAACGATCGCTTGCCCCAATTGCGGACCCCGTTTGATCTGGGAAGCCTGGTCGTGGTCTGCCGATCAGGTCGTCTCGACCGATGAGGCCGCACTTGATGCAACGGAAGAAGCCCTCCGTGCCGGCAAGATCGTTGCCATCAAAGGAATCGGGGGAACCCATTTGGCGTGCTCGGCGCTGATCCCGTCGGCGATCACGACGCTTCGTCTCCGTCTCGGACGGCCGCAACAGCCGTTCGCTTTGATGGCTCGCGAGTCGGACGTCGGTGGGGTCGCTCATCCCACGGCGAGCGATTGGCATCAATTGCGGCACCCCCGTCGTCCGATTGTCTTGCTTCCTTCGTCCTCCACGTTGCCGATCGCCGTCGCACCGGGACTTCTGACGGTTGGCGTCATGCTTCCCTATTCCGGGTTGCATCACCTTCTGCTGGATCGCGGAATCGGACCGCTGGTCATGACCAGCGCCAATCTTCCCGGGCGTCCGATGCAGATCGACAACGAGCAGATCCGGCTCGATCTCCGCGGGATCGCCGATGCAGCATTGCTGCATGATCGTCGGATCGCCCATCGATGTGACGACTCGGTGCTCCGCATCGTCGACGATCACCCCCGGCTCATCCGCCGCTCGCGGGGATACGTCCCCTCCGCCATCATCACCGGCGCCCGTTCTTCCGGATCAAGTTCCGCACTCTCGACCGATACACGACGAGTTCTTGCCCTCGGCGCGGATTCGGACGTCACGATCGCCATCGGCGATCCGCGCGGGACGGTCGCATCCCAGTACATCGGCACGGTGGACAATCCGGAAACGTTGAGCTTCCTGCACACTGCGATCGAGCACCTTCTCAAGCTGACGGGCTCCTCCCAGGTTGACAGCGTCGCCTGCGACCTCCACCCGGGATTCCTCACCGGCCAAGTGGGACACGAGTTGTCGGCCCGCTTGGAGGTTCCTCTTCACCGGATCCAGCATCATGAGGCGCACTTCGCTTCCGTGATCGCCGAGCACGGACTGAACGAGGCGATCGGCGTCGTGCTTGATGGGTACGGATACGGGCGGGATGCCTCTGCATGGGGCGGTGAGTTGTTTACCTGTCGCCATGAGTCGGTTCGGCGCGTCGGCTCACTGCTGCCCTCGCCTCTCCCAGGAGGCGATCTCGCCGCACGATTTCCGCTTCGTGTTGCAGCCGGATACCTGTACCAGACGGGCTTGGCAAGCATCGATGTGAAGCGATTCTTAATCGAACACGGAATGGGGCGACACGAAGCACAAGCGATCACCGAGCAAATTACTCGGGGGATTCACTGTCCGCCCACTTCAAGCGCGGGGCGGTTCCTTGACGCGGTATCCGCGATGCTCGATGTTTGTCGGCTCCGGACATACGAAGGAGAACCGGCAATGAAGCTTGAAGCGGCCGCCGTACGGGGAACGGCCATGCCTCTTGCCGCTGGGATAACGGACGACGGTGGATTCCTTTTGATCGATGCTCCGTCAGCGTTCCGCGAACTCGCAGAGCGCGCCGGGCAAGCAACGATTCGCCGGGCCGATCTTGCACTATCCGCCGAGGTGTGGCTTGGATCACGTTTCGGCGATGCGGCAGCAAAGCTCTGTCAGCAAACAGGAATTCGCGATGTCTGTCTTAGCGGAGGGGTTGCCGTCAACGAGGCGATTACGCGAGCGCTGCGGCTCTCCGTGGAACGGGCCGGTTTCCGCCTCCATGTGAACGAAGCCGTGCCTTGCGGCGATGGAGGAATCTCTTTTGGGCAAGTGATCTACGCTCTCCGCTTCGCTAAGGGCAGCTAGGCGCCCCCCCGTTGCGTCGTTGCTGCCGGGTTGAGCCAACCGCAGAACCCTAGTAACACACGCCGAACAACAAACACAAGAGATCGCATCCGGAAACGGACAACAACACCGCAAGCAAGAGCAGGAGAAGCACCAATCGTCTCATACGTCTATTCTACGCCGAAAGAGAGGCGTTTCCTCGAATCGCCCCCTCCGATCCTTGCATCAAGGAGTCCATCACGGTATCAATGCGTGCATGAGCAAGACCTCGTGGCTGGTGGTAATCGGAGCTGTTGTCGGCATGTTGCTGGCCGTCCAATGGACGTTCTGGACACAGATGTCCGAGAAGGAACGCGTTATCGCTTCAAGCCCGTTTCCGATTGTCGGTCGATCTGCACCCGCGTTCGAGCTACCGGAACTTGATGGAACGATCGTGCGGTCCGAAGATCTCGATCCCCCGTATGTCCTCTACTTCTGGGCCACCAGTTGTTCGATCTGCAAGCGTGAGCTGCCGCTGCTTGATGCCTACGACGCCGAGTATGGCGACAACGTTCCTCTGATCACGATCTGTGGCGGCACCTCATGGGACAGCGCCCGGGAATTGGTCGCAAGCTACGGCGTTCAGGCAACGGTTCTCTACGATGACTACCGCACGGTTTCCCGTTCCTATCAGCCTGCTGATACCTCGGACGGGCGGCAAGTCACAACCTTCCCATTCCTTGCCTTGGTGGATGAAGCCGGGCTGGTCGTCTACGCCCGGAGTGGGCGAATTCCTTCCGTGGACCAACTGATCGAAGTGATGACATCGCTTGAATTTCCGATACCGGCGCTGGGTCTTACCGAGGATGCGGGCGACGCCGTTCCATCGGTTCCCATTGGTTCGCCGTAGTGGGCCGGCGGCACATTGGGGCTCGCCGCATTCGGCAGCCGACACTGTCTGTCCGGATCAGAGTCGAATCCATTGGTTACCGGGTGGGCTTGAGTCCGCATTCAACGCTCACTGCTAGGCGAGGCGAAAGCAGTGACACGAAGCCTCCCATCCGCACTCTTGCCGGATAACTTCCGAATCAAGTATCCGGCAATCGCTCGGACTCACCCTCAGCTAGGGCGCGCTCTCCGGGTGTCGAAGCCACTCCGCGATTCGCTCGCACCATTGATCCTGCATTTGAACGTTGGTGCTGTGGACAGTCTCTCGATCGTAGCGATCCTGCTCCGCTTCCAACCTGCCAAGAATCATGCCAGCTGTGTCTTGAATCGACTGCTGGATCAACTGCTGTGCCATAGAATCGCTCGTAGCCGTAACGTGGATCGTGGCGAGAGCATCGCGAAGCTTCCGGCAGTAGACCTCCTGGAGGTCGAAATGCGCCTGCTCATGTCGTAGCGTGTTGCTCGTTGCCCGCCCAAGGATGCACCACGAATCGCTGCAATTCATCAGGTTGATCACTTGAACAGACGCCGGATCCACCCGACTGGCATAACCATGGGTTGCCCAATCGTATTCGGTGACAACCGAGATTCGCCATTGCACCCGAATGTTGATCTCCGCGGGAGTCGAAGAATCGACGCCCGACGGGGCACTGCCCAGGAAGTCACTCCATGAGAGCGGATGCTCCGCACTCCATAACAACATGCCACTCTCTACCGACTGCGCCCACCCGAATACTGCAAGAACACAGACAGAGAGAAGAACTGCCAAGAGAACGCGCAGGCTGTCCCTCATCGCCACCCTTTCCGGCTTCGTGGTTTCCCCACCACCACAGCATCATACCAGAGTTGCGTCGCTGCGACCATCCATCCCGACAGCCCGCTACCAGCCTCCGCCCCCTCCTCCACCGAATCCGCCACCGGAGAACCCGCCACCGAATGAGGAGCCTCCTCCCCATGCCGACCGTCCGGAACTTGCCGTTCTCGGCGCGCTCACAAAGGCGCGACTCATCCCGGCCGAGAATCGCATCATCGACAGCGCGAACAAATGGCCATGAAACACGGATCCGGCTCCGACATACCAGGTCGGAGGTTCTTGGAAGGCGCCTTCAAATGCCTTGCTCCAAGCATCGGTGAGGTCGAATGCTATCGCGTATGGGAGAAGATCCTCGAAGTGCCGCGGTGATTGCTCCGGGGCGTGATGGAACGTCATGCGATCACGCTCCGCGCGGCGTATGTATTCAGCGAGACCGAGTACCGTCTCCAAGGATCGAACACCTTTGATGGTCTTTCGCGGCATGATGCGGCTGAAAGCGGCAATGATCGCACCAGCGACGGCGACGGAAATCCCAAGGTAGATCGAGAACGAGAACGCAACCATCAGACCGAGTCCCCCGATCCCAACGCCTGCTGTCAGGTAGTTCGCTCGAACACGTTCCGGATTGCTCGGATAGAAGCCCTTGGCGATCAGTCCCGAGTAGAGTTTGGATTTGATCCCCGGCAACTCCCGATAGAAACTGTTCTCCATCGATGAGAGCGACCGTTCCTTGTCGTGCGCTTCATCAAACACCGCATCAAGCAGGCGAAGCTCCGATGCGGATAACTCGCCGCGATCGGCGTTGATTCTCTCGAGAACGTGATCGTCGATCCGGTCGCTCCCTTCCGCGGTCACCGCACGGATCCGCACGTGCCCTTTGACGGCAAGACCCACGATCATCGCCGAGATGTCGCGCAGATCGGCTCGATCGTCGATGATGACTCCCGCCTCACCGGGGTGCAGGTCTTCCGGCGACGAGAACTGGGGAGCAATCGTTCGCTTGCGCGGATCCCGCCCCTTACGCCACCAGAGCGCCAACATGAGCACAAACACGGCAATCGGGATCAACGCGTAAAGATTGTTGCGGACAAACCACGCAATGTCATCCCAGCCCGTCGGAGGAACGAGCCCCGATGGATCACGCGGCAGCAGCACATCGATCGTCAGACCTTCTCCCGGAGAGAGGGGGCCGATTTCGAACACCAGCCTCCCTTGGGAATCAAGTGCTGCCTCCGCCCCCGCGACAAGGCTACTCAGCGGCGCATACGAGGTTGTCAGAACGGATGTCGGATCAATCGACGCCGGCATGGAGACCACGGCCGAGGCATGGTCGATCGGTATCTGCCAATCATTGCCGGTCACATTCCAGTACAGCTGGACCGACTCTTCCGAGAATACGAATGCCCGCTCGACGCGGTAGGAAATTTCGTAGGTGTGCCGACCGATCACGTTTCGATCGGCATCGCCGATTTTGAGGACGATGACACTCCCCGAACGCTCAAGCGTGTACGGGACGGCGGCACCGTCAAGAGAAACCGATCCGATCGAAACGCGAATTGCCGCACGTTCCCCGGAAGGCAGGCGTTCCGAAACCTTGATTTCGCGGTAGATTCCATGATGCGCCGAAGCGAAGTCGACAATGAGTGTCTCCGTCACGTGCAGGCCGGATGGAGGCTGGATATCGAGGTCGGCACGGAAATCCGCGACCCGCAATGATGCGTCGGCTAGCCACGAACAGCAGATCAACAACAGGCTCACGAGAAGCGTGCCGCGTCGGCCGCCGCGGCCTGTCATTCGAAGCTCACTTCCGGCGACTCACGCTGCTCTGCATCCTCGAGCTTGTAGAAATCCCGCGCCTGGAAGCGGAACAGTCCCGAGATCAAGTTGTTCGGAAACACAGCGATCCGGGTGTTGTAGTCCCGTACAACAGCGTTGTAGTAGCGGCGGGACCGCTCGATTTCCTGTTCGACCGTCTCCAGTGTGCCTTGCAGCTGGAGGAAGTTCGTATTCGCCTTCAATTCCGGGTAGTTCTCGGCCACAGCGAACAGCGTCTTCAGCGCTCCCGCAAGTCCGGCGTCGGCGGCAGCCTGCTCAGCCGGGCCGTTGGCATTCACCGCCCGCGCACGAGCTTCGGTGACCTCTCGGAACACCGCTTCCTCATGCGTCGCGTATCCCTTGACGGTGGCAACCAGGTTCGGAATAAGATCCCAACGTCGCTTGAGCTGTGTATCGATGTCGCGCCACGCCTCTTCGGCTCGTATCCGCAGCCGGACAAGTCCGTTGTAGGCGAGGACGATCCATCCGCCAATCGCGACCACGACAATGAGCACAATATATCCCGGATTCATGACCCACTCCTTTCCTTCGTCGATCCTGTCCTACTGTAGCCGGGGACGATCGCGGCGGCAATCGTCCTCGGCGCTTCAACGGCGATCGCCGCCCAGATCCACTCCGTTGCTCCGGCATTGCGTAGCCCATGGGTAGCTGGATATCATTCGCCGACATTGCAGCATACCTCATTGCGAACCCGAGGAGGTCGCTATGCACAACCGTCTCTTCACACCCGGACCGACCGAAGTGCGGCCGGAAATCCTCAAGGAACTTTCGACTCCCCAGATCCATCACCGTGCCCCCGAATTCTCTCTGCTATACGCCGAGATCCAGGCCAAGCTTCAGAAACTTCTGTTCACTGAAAATCCTGTCCTACTCTTCACGTCATCATCCACCGGCGCGATGGAATCGGCGGTGACCAATCTCGTCGGGAAACGCTGCCTGAACCTGGTCAATGGCGCTTTCTCCAAGCGGTGGCATCAGATCACAACCGGAAACGGCGTCCCCTGTGACGCGTTCGAGCTGCCGTGGGATGTCGCCGTCAAACCGGAGATGGTGGACGAGCAACTTCGCACCGGGAGTTATGATGCCGTGACGCTTGTGTTCAACGAAACGTCGACCGGCTTGATGAACCCGCTGCCCGAAATCGCAGATGTCGTACGGCAGTACCCCGATGTTTTCCTCCTCGTGGACGCGGTCAGCGGAATGGCCGGAGCCAAAATCGAAACGGACAAACTGGGGATCGATTTCGTCCTCGCCGGGGTTCAGAAAGCATTCGCCCTCCCCGCCGGCCTCGCTGTTGCTGCAGTGAGCGAGCGGGCCTTCGCTCGTGCCGAGACGGTTCCTCCCCGGAGCTACTACTTCAGCCTCAAGCACATGTACAAGTCGCACAAGAAGAACCAGACTCCTTCCACCCCCGCGATTCCGCATATGTACGCTCTCAATGCGCAACTCGACGATATGTTCAAGGAAGGCATCGAGACCCGGTTCGCCCGACACGACAAGATGGCGACCATCGTGCAAACCTGGGCCGCGAAACACTTCGATATCTATCCGGAAGAAGGCTACTGGTCGAAGACGCTGACGTGCGTCAAGAACACTCGTGAGGTGGACGTCCCCGGCTTGATTGCCACGCTGGTCAAGAAATACGGGATCCTCATCTCCAACGGCTACGGGGATATCAAGGGAAAGACGTTCCGCATCGCACACATGGGCGACACGCAAATCGATGAAATCGAAGGTCTGCTGCGTGTGATCGAGGTCGAACTCGGCTTGTAGGCCGGAAGGAGAATGCCATGACGTTCAGAGTTCTCGTATCCGATCCTCTCGCAGCTGATGCCGTTGCGGCAATGCGTGAGGCCGGGCTCACGGTGGATGAGAAGACCACCCTCTCGGTCGATCAGCTGATCGCCGAAATCCCGTCGTATGATGCAATCATGGTTCGTAGCGCCACCAAGGTGCGCCAACCGATCATTGACGCCGCAAGTCGCCTGAAGCTGATCGTGCGTGCCGGTGTCGGCCTCGACAATGTGGACACCGACTATGCGGAATCCAAAGGAATCGTCGTGCGCAATACGCCGAGTGCCAGCTCGAACTCGGTTGCCGAACTGGCGCTCGGGCACATGTTCTCGCTGGCTCGCAACATTGGACGCGGCACGGTATCGATGAAACAAGGAAGCTGGGAGAAGAAGGCGTTGAAGGGCGTCGAGATCGATGGTAAGACCCTCGGGATCGTCGGCATCGGCCGGATCGGCCAGCTTCTGGCGAAGAAAGCATCTGCCCTTGGGATGAACATCCTCGCGTTCGATGCATTCGTTACGGAATCACCTGTTCCCGGCATAGTGGAAATGACAAATCTTCAGGATCTCCTCGCCCGTAGCGATTTCGTGTCGCTGCACATTCCGTTCGATCCCGTGCGGGGGGCCACAATCGGGCCGGACGAGATCGCGGCGATGAAGAACGGTGCATTCCTCATCAACTGCGCCCGTGGCGGAGTGGTCGACGAAGCCGCACTGGCCACAGCCCTCGGCACAGGGAAGCTCGCCGGCGCCGCGCTCGATGTGTTCGCCAACGAACCGCCCGCCAACGATCAGCCTCTGCTCGCCCAAGCCAATCTCTCGCTGACGCCGCATATCGGTGCATCCACCAAGGAGGCGCAGTCACGGGTCGGCGCAGAAGCGGCGGCGATTGTCATCGAGTTTTCCCGCGCGGCGACCGCGTAGAATAACGAAACGAGAGGAGAACGAATGGCTCAGATACTCCCGTTCCGCGGGATCCGCTACAATCCGCAGCTTGTCGCCGACATGAGCGACGTGGTCGCGCCGCCGTACGACCGCGTCTACGCGAATGTCCAGGAAGCGTGTTATGACCGTCACCCGAACAACATCGTCCGCATCATCAAGGGGCGCACAGAACCAACCGACGATGAGACCGACAACGTGTACACCCGTGCCGCGGCTCATCTAAGGACATGGCTGGAGAGCGGCGTCTTGATCCGTGATGACAAGCCGACGATCTACGCCTATCACCAGACCTACTCGTTCGGCGGCAAGGCGTTCACGCGCAAAGGGGTGATCGCGCTTGGACGGCTGGAGCCGGAGCGTGTTCATGCTCACGAGAAGACACTTCGCGGCCCAAAGGAAGACCGGCTGCGCCTGATGCAGGCGACCGAAGCGAATTTCGGCCACATTTTCATGCTGTACTCGGACCCCGAGCGCATTGCCGATGCCGCCGTCGCGCAGGCGATTCGCGGCAGGACTCCTCTGATCGAAGCCCGGGATGCCGACGACAATCTCCATCAGGTGTGGGGAATCACATCCCCCCAAGTCATCGGCGTGGTGCAGGAAGCGATGGCGACCAAGGAGCTCTACATTGCCGATGGACATCATCGATATGAGACGGCGATCACATATATGCATGAGTGCAACCAGCGCGGATGGAAACCGGCGGCGCTGGAATCTTTCGACGCCCGAATGATGACCCTGTTCAATATCGATGAACCCGGGATGACGATTCGTCCGATCCATCGCCTTGTGCATGGGGTGCCCCAAGAGAGGCTTCGCTCATTTTTCGAACGTGCTTCCGATGAATTCATCGTTGTCGATGCCGCAGACCGCGATGCGGCGCTGGCAACGCTCGCCGCCAACCGCATGAAGCACGCTTTCGCCTGCTTCACTGGGGCGCGTTGGGCCGTGCTCGTGTTGCCGGAAACCACCGATATCGAAGCCGTCGTTTCCGGGACTTCCTCCGCCGACTACAAAGCACTCGACGTATCGATTCTCCACGCTGCTGTCCTCGATCAGCTCCTTGGAATCGACGCCAAGGCGCTTGAAGAGCAAACCCACCTGACGTACACAGTGGATCCAGAGGATGGAGAAGCACAAGTCGCCGGCGGCAGTGAGCAGATGCTGATTCTGTTGAATGCGACCACCCCCGAGCAAGTCCGCCGCATCGCCGACCATGACGAGAAGATGCCCCAGAAGTCGACGGACTTCTATTCGAAACTGCTGACTGGGCTCATCCTTTCGAAGATGGAAATCGACCGCTAGCCCCGGTCCGTTCGTCCGAAGGCGGGTGGTACACGCGACAGTTGTCCCACCCGTTTCGGACAAACCAACAGCGCTTGCCTCTCAGGTTTCCCGCAGACGCAGTCAGGTCCCCGCTACGCTTGATGGCGGTGGATTGCTGCTTTGTCGGGAGAAGAGGAGGTTGGTAGGATGTCAACACGTAGTTTTGCGAAGTGGGCAGCTATCGTTGCTCTCGTGGCCGGGGTAGGTGTCGCCGGTTGGGCTGACATCGATGCTGATCCGGTTGCGCTTTCGATGGCTGATTTCAACGGCACCATTGCCTTTGACGTTTCATTGACGCCCGTCCCGCCTCTTTCGTATGACATCGCGGCGCAGCTGTCGCTTGCGGCACAACTCGGCTGGTTCTCGCTGTCCTCCGAGACCCAGTTCAGCCTGTCCGGCTTCGAATCGCAACGGTTGATTCTCGGCGTCGCCCTTGGCGCAATCGTGCTCACGGAACGGATCGATTTCGATCCGGCCTTCTCGTGGAACCAACTGGCGATGGACGCGGAGTTTCTCGGCATCGCATTGGGGGTGGATCTGATTCTCGCTGACATCAGCGCCGCACCCCCGGCCGTGTACAGCATGGCCGGCATTCTTGAACTCACGACATCGTTCGACTTCGGTGTTTCCATTCTCTCTCTGACCGGATTCGGAGCGACCGACTTGCTCGAAAGCCACCTTGCTTCGGCGACTCCGCTTGCCGCAAATCTGCTTGGGCTGCTCGATCATGTCGATGGCCTCTGTATCGATGAAGAGACGCCCAATCCCACTATCCTGTCCGGTTTCTACTTCGAGGAGCAGGATCTCCAGATCACGTTCTCCTCGCTCGGACTTCTTCTCTCCAGCACGACCGAGTTTTCTTGGACTGGCATCTCGAAGCAAACCATTGAATTTGGCTTCCAGTTCGACGACCCTCAGATCGCATTCCTGCTTGCCCTAGCGCTCGACGTTCCCCTCGCAGTCGACAAGATCGATCTACTGGTGGATCTCCAGGTGTTCCCAGTGCGGTTCACATCGCACACCGTGTTCGCCGCGCCGGTGCCTCCGGCTGCTCTTCCTGTCCAATTCGAAGCGCAGCGATTCGGACTGGGAGTGGAGTTCCTTGGCGCCCTGTGGACGACCGCACTCGATTTCGATTCGACGTTCCTGTTCGAGCGACTGCAAGTCGGGGTCGAAGCAGAACTCGGTCCTGCTATGATCGTCAGTCTGACCGCTTTTGACGCAACCGGTTTTGAAGAGCAGTGTCTCCGCGCCAACATGACCTTCTCCGGAATCATGTTGTCGACGTCTGTTCGATTCGACATGTCAGGTCTGGTCGAATTGATGTTCGGGTTTGCTCTCTCGTTCTAGCGTCATGCGTGCTCACAATCCCGGCCACGACGATCCCAGCGGAACTCGCAACCTCGAAGCTCTATTGCAGCAGCTCCGGGCGACTGCAGATCCGTCGCAAGCTCATGCGCTCCAAGAAGAGATTCTTGCCGGCGGGATGCCATGGATCGAAGAGATCGTCGACCACCAGCTCCCGCCAACCGGATTCCCTCGTGAGGCTCTGGTTCGCGCTGGCTATCTCGGGTTGTTGAGCGCCGTCTGCAACTGGCAGCTCTCCCACGGCAAGCCGTTCCGCTCCTACGCCGAGAACCTGATCAAGGGCGAAATACGACAGCACGTGCGCGATCACGTCGCGCTGCCGCAAGTACCTCATTGGCTCGCGGACATCAATCGCCAGGTTGTTGAGGCGGAGAGGATGTTTCGCCTGCAGCATGACCGTCTGCCAACGCTCAGCGAGCTGTCGGACCAGATCAATCTCACGGAAGAGGCCCTCGCAGAGATCCTGCGTGCACGCGAAGCACTACGGTATGTTTCGCTGGACGAGAAACAGCGACTGAATGATCCGCAGCCGGAGATCCGGCTGGAGAGAATCCGCAACAGGCGGCAAGAACCTCTCCCGATCGAATTGCGTATCCAAATCGCCACGGCATTGGAGCGTTTGGGGGAGCTTCAAGAGACGGTTTACCGGAATCTGTTCCCCTGACTGTCCTCCGGCCGGGAACAAGAGAGCGGCCCTGTTGACATGGATCGCCAGCGTTGCAGGTCCGTCCGCCCCCCCCAAGGTTCCGATGATCGCCGCGACTAGTCAGCGACCACAGTATAAAGAACGACCGCCTCAACGCCTTCGATGCCGGCCGAGTCCGCAACGAACGACTGGAGATCAACTCGATACCGAAGTGAGAACTGGTGCATACCGCGATCTCCCGAAGCCACGATCTGCGGGGTCTGCCCCGCTTCACGCACGAGATCGGTCGCATCACCGCTTGGGAGAACGGTCCAAGAGAGGGTGGCATTCTGTTCGGGACCCAAGCCGGATCCGATCCATCGGACCGGTGAGAGAAGCTGCGACGTCAATGTCCAGGATGTGTTTGCCACAACCGTGAGATCGACGGATTCGTTCTGCTCTACATAGCCGCGTTCCCAATCTGCGTCGGTCAGTGACGGGAAGGCCAGCGTTTGCTGGCTGTGGGACGCGTAGTCGGCACTCCCAATCGACAGCGTTACATACGGGAGGACGGTGTACGAGACAAACGTGTCCGTGTTCGCCGCCGTTGCGACGACGCCGATCATGATGAGGAGGATCCAGATGATTCCTGTCAATCCTCGCTTCAAGGCGATCACCGTCCTTCGGTAGTCCGGCCGTCTCCATCATGGAGATCCGTAACTTTGCGTCCCTGCCTCGCGGCAGGTTTGCCATTTCGGGAACGTCGAATACGTCACCGGATGGATTCTACCACATTTCCGCTGCGCCTAGACAACCGGGCGCATCCTCCGCCTCCGCGTATAATCGGACCATCCTTACAATCAGCATCGGGGGGAGAGCCATGAGGCGCGGTCTTAGAGGGATGTCGATTGTTCTGGTCGCCATGGCGACCCTTGTCGCTTCGAGCGCATCCTGCCTGGCGTTCAAGGTCTTGCCGGCGTCACTCCATGTCGAGCAGCTTTCCGGCCAGCAGCAGACCTACGAGATCCTGCTTCTCAACGACACAGACCGGCCGGAGACACTCGAGATCCGCCGCGGTGAGTGGCTGCGCAATGCAGATGGAAGCTACGACTGGGGAATCCCGATCCATGGAGCCCGCTGGGTCTACTCGGAACCGATCCCAGCCGGGACGAAGCTGGAGATTCGCTACCGCGTCACGGCCGCACGACTCACAGAGCTGTCGGTTGTCGACTATTTCGAGGCGTCCGGATGGCAAGGGGCTCTGACCTCGGATCGTCCTCAGCCGGTTGCGACACCCTCGGTGCAGCAACTCGTTGCCTCGTCCGATCCCGCCAACCTGTTTCCGATCACGGCAACGAGAACGATCGCTGCAGGGTCCAACGAGCACGGCATCCAGGATGTTCTCGTCGTTCTGGACATCACTTGTCACACGGCCTGCTCCTCGCTCACCGTCTATGAAGTGTTCTCCGAGAGCGCCGCGTTGGTCAACGAGGCTGGAAGCGACCCTGCGTGGAGGTTTGCGACCGTCAACCGGTCGAACATCGACTGGATCGAGGTCGATGAGACTTCACTCACGCTTGGTCCCGGTGAAGAGAGAGCCATCGAACTCTCGATCTCCACACCGGAAGACGCAGCCGGCACTTCTTGGTCGGCCGTGTTCATCATGGCCGAGCCTTCGGTCTCATCAGTCGAAGGGGCCCAACTGGTCAGCATCTACCGGACGGCAATCAAGGTATTTGTCACCGTTCCCGGAACGGAGCTCCTCGCGGGAGAAGTGACCTCAGTAACTGTTGATACCGGGGCCGGAAGCGGGCCGCGTGTCTCGTTCGCCTTTGCGAACACCGGAAACACTCTTCTCACAGCAACAGGAAGTGTTTCGATCGTCGATGTGGCCGGAACGATCGTGCAAACGGCGATCTCCGAGAATCTTCAGGTCCTTCCGGGAAGCGGCCGATTGACCACGATCGAGTCGTTCGGATCCGATGCACTCCCGCCAGGGGTGTACCAGGCGATTGTCAGCGTGGACTACGGCGGCGGCGAGCTTGCCGGCGGAGTGCGGACGTTCCGAATACGGTGACGACCTCACCGCACGGTCATCGATATCGCACCGACAAGACAAACGGCACGAAGCCGATACCATCTCGACCGCACGCTACCCGCGAGTGACGTGTATCCTTGGGCTGCCATGTTTCGTTCGATAGTCCGACCCATGATCGCGGCGCTGATTGTGTGGACGATCATTGTTCCCGTGACTGCAACAGCCCTTGATGTCGAGCGCCTCTCGCCACCCAAGTCAACCGCCGGTGGAGAGCTCGTGACGCATGTCTTCTCGATTCGCAACACCGATCCCGCACCGGTTCGGGTTGAGATCAGCGTCGAGCTTCCGGTTGGCTGGCGCGCGTTCGATGTTCCTTCATTGCTGCAAATCGGCGCCCAAGAAGAATCGTTCCTGTTTGTGACCCTATCCGTCCCGACGGCCGCTCTTGCCTCCGACTACGAACCGGTCCTCTCGGTCGGACTGGAGGGTTCAGATCGCGAGTCGGATCGCCTCCGGATCACCGCACCAATCCGGGTGCTCCCCGCCACCGGGCTACTCCTCGAATCGGCCGATGTAGCTTCGCTCCCTGGCAACACAGCATCGACCGAGATCGAGGTGACGAATCTCGGCAACGTTCAGGAACAGGTTGAGCTGGTGATCTCTCCTCCTATCGGAATTCATGTGGAATGGTCCCCCACCGTGGTTGCGCTCTCTCCGCGGGAGAGCCTCCCGGTCGAAGTGACCGTCCGCGTCGACGCTTCCGCCAGTCCAGGTCGTTTCCTCCTTCCCGTTGTCGCCCGATCCACGATCTACGAAGGTGACGTGACGCAAGGTTTCGTGGAGGTTAACGTTCTCCCCCCCGATCCCAGCCGGGTTCCATCGACGATTGCGTCCGTCTTCCCGATTGAGGTGGTCATCGAGTCGACTCAAGCCTTTCCCCCGCTCCTCACCTCTCCGATGCCTCAAACCTCGCTCTCCATTCGTGGTGACAAGAGCGTCGGCGATAGCGAGCTAGCGTTCCGATTGCGCCTTGAATCCCTCTTCGGCCCCCAACCTCTTTCCGTATCCTCCCTCCTCATCGCCTACGAGACTCCGTCCATCTCCATGAGGCTCGGCGACTTTTCGACCTCATTGACATCGCTCCTGTCCGCTACGATAACCCGCGCTCGATTGTCCATCTCGGTGCCATTGCTCGACGCAGTCGCTATCATCGGGGGCGATCCGACGACAGCAACCGCGGGCGGCACGGTGATCTTCGGCCCGGAAGCTCTCCGCGCCGCAGCCGCCTACCTCGAGCTCCGTACCGCGATCTCTCGGGCATCATCCATGGCGTTGTCCTTCCACGGATCTTGCTTCGATCCCGGCCGGGGCATCGGGCTGAGCACGGCAGAGCGTGCCCCCGCAGCGGAGTGGTCTTTCGAGGTGGAAGGGGCCCTTGGGCAGGAGGATGGCGAGAGACCCTGGTCC
>CAZJLO010000013.1:42619-47997 GCA_964547105.1 uncultured Thermotogae bacterium | reverse complement strand
GGCCGGGACCGACCTTGTCATGAGTACGAAGGGCCGGACTGCGGAGCAGAGCGGGGCCTACGCAGACAAACCGGGGGTGTCGGTGATGCTTGGCGGACAAACGACACTGTGCCCGGTGGAAGAGACGATCAACGGGACGCTCGTGTTTGACGGCGGGATCTTCCCGCCTGGCGAGATCGGTGTGATGAAATCCCCGGTTGCCCTGACGATCGAGAAAGGCGTCTGCACCAAGGTGGAAGGGACGGGGCGCGAGGCGTTGCTGTTCCGCAAGTGGCTAGAGAGCTGGAACGACGAGAAGATGTATTGGCTGGCTCACGTTTCCCAGGGATTCAATCCGGGAGTGCCCGAGCCGACGGGAAGGATCGAAGAAGACGAGCGAATCTTCGGCTGTGTCGAGTGCGGATTCGGAACGCAAGGTGAGGGGCTCGGCGGCAAGAGCTGGGTCGCTTCGAGCCACACGGACGGAATGGTCCTCAACCCGTCGATCTATCTTGACGGCAAGGCGATCGAAGAGCAGGGGTTCTACACCCATCCGCGGCTTGTCGAGCTCTGCCGAGATCTGAAGGTTTCGGGGTACTAGATCGCGATGAAAAGCCAGGAATCCACTGCGATCGATCGGATCGTCGACCAGGATCGGACGGAGCTGCTGACAGCCATCGCCGAATCGGTGCGGATTCCGAGTGTCAAGGCAGAGCCGAGACCCGGGATGCCGTTCGGTGAAGACGTTCATCGGGCGCTCGAGCACGCGCTTGGCGTCGGGAAGCGGCTTGGGTTCGAAGTCGGTCGGCTGGACGGCTACGCCGGGTGGATCGACTACGGACAGGGTGAAGAACTTATCGGCGTGCTCAGTCACGTGGATGTGGTCCCGGTCGGAGAGGAATCCGACTGGAGCCACTCTCCTTTTGCTGCGGAGACATCCGACGGAATGATGTACGGCCGAGGCACCGCAGACGATAAGGGACCCTTGTTCTCGTCGCTTTACGGGTTGAAGGCGTTGCGCGATGCGGGGCTGCGGACATCCAAGCGGATCCGAATTCTGATCGGCACCGACGAGGAATCGGGTTGGGGTGGGATCAAGCGCTATCTTGAATCCGAGGAAGTCCCGACGTGTGGGTTCTCACCGGACGGAATGTTCACGGTGGTGAACCGCGAGAAGGGCGGGAACGTCTTCCGGTTGGTCGGAGTCAACCAAGAACGGGCGACATCCGGGCTCCGGCTGTGCTCGCTGCATGGCGGGACTGCGCCGAACAACGTTCCCGATGAGGCGTCGGCTTGCCTGCGAGGAGCCGGCTCGTCCCACGAGCGGATCCAGACGGCGATTGCCGCTGCGATCGGAGCACGCTCGCACGCTTCCTTCGAGCTGGTGCTCGAGGATGAGGGTGAAGCGGTCAGGATCTCTTCCAAGGGACGTTCGGCGCATGCGATGTGCCCCGAGAAGGGGATCAATGCGATTGCCGAGCTCCTGGATCTGCTTGCGAAGCTTGACTTGGTGGACGACGGTGCGACGCAGTTTGCAGCGCTGCTTCACCAACGAATCGGCTTCGATACCACGGGAGCACTGCTGGGAATGGCCTGGTGCGACAAAGCATCGGGACCTCTGACCGTCAATCTCGGGCAGATCACCCTGGACGCTGATGAGGCGGTAGCTGTGTTGGACATTCGCTCGCCGGTGTCGTTCTCATGCGGCGATGTCTTGGAACAGATGCATCGTGCGTTCGGTGGGGGCGACGAGGGGCTCGCGGTGGAGGTTCAGAAGCAAAGCGAGCCGCTGTACGTTCCGGACGATCACCCGATGATCACCGTGCTATCCCGTGTTTACAGAGAAGTCACGGGGCGCGAGCCTGTTCTGCACGCCATTGGCGGAGGGACCTACGCGCGGGCGATCGAGAACTGTGTCTGCTTCGGCGCGGTGTACCCCGGCGAGGAGATCACGGTGCATCGCCCCAATGAGCGGGCTTCGATTGACCACATGGTCTTGAATGCAAAGGTATACGGGCATGCGCTCTATGAGCTGTCGAGGCAACGGCAGGAGTAGCTAAGGAGGTGGCGAGAGACATTTTCGTTGGAACGGCAGTGCAGCATCGACCGAGAAGAACTAGAGCTATGACTCAAGGAGGCACGGAAGGATGAAGCGACTGACCAAGACGCTTGTGTTGAGCCTGGTGCTGATGTTGGTGGTTGGCGCGGTTGCAACCGCGACGACGCTGCGTACGACAATCACGGCCACGCCGGAGTCCCTCGACCCCGCGGTGACCAGCGGCGAGAATGACTGGAAAGTGGCGGTGAACCTCTACGATTTCCTCGTCTATCCGTCGTTTGAAGATGCTTCTCCAGAAGCGAGTGTCGCCGCAAACTGGGAAGTCTCCGATGACAGTCTCACGTGGACGTTCCATCTGAATCAGGGAATCTTGTTCCACGACGGCAGCGAATTGACGGCGAGCGACGTCAAATTCAGCATGGATCGCATGATCGGTGTCGGTGAAGGATACGCGTACTTCTTTTCGGACCGCGTTGCCGAGACTCGAGTTGTCGATGATTACACCGTAGTCTTCGAGCTGAGCGAGCCGTTCGGACCGTTCCTCGTCACGCTCTACCGGCTGGCGATCGTCAATGAAGATCTCGTCATGGCGAACCTTGAGGACGGCATGTACGGCGATTACGGTGACTACGGCAAAGGGTACTTGCTGACCAATGACGCCGGCTCGGGTCCGTATACCGCCGCCGACTTCCGGATTCGCAACTACGTGCAGCTGTCGAAATTCGACAACTACTGGCAGGGAGTCTCCGAAGCAGCGCCGGATGTCGTGATCGCCAACGAAGTTCTTGATGCGGCGACGACGAAGATGATGATGGGAAGCAGCGAGATCGATCTTGCTCACGGGCGTCAAGAGATGACGACGTTGAACTCGCTTGCCCAGATGGACGGCGTCGACGTGGCGTTCTTCCCCGAGATGAGCGTCAACTTCTTCATGATCAACACGAAGAAAGCGCCGACGGATGATGTCCATTTCCGCCGCGCGATGGCGTATGCCACGGACTATGATGCGATGATGGCGATCTATCCGGACTCTCCGCGCGCGCTGGGCCCGGTGCCCTCTCACGTGTTCGGCTATGCGGACGATCTTGCCGGCTACGAGTACAACCTTGATTTGGCGCGTCAGGAACTGGCGCTTTCCCCGTACGCGGATCAGCTGAGCCGGTATCCGATCGACGTCAGCTACATCCAGGGGAACGGAGATACGGCCAAGCTGTGCCTGCAGTTCGCCGCCAACATGGCTCAGATCGGGATTGCGGTGAACCTCGTGGAGGCGCCGTGGGTTCTGTTCTGCAACCAGGAAGAGTCGATCGAAACAAGCCCGCACATAACCAACCTGTTCGCCAACTGCAGCTATCCCGAAGCAGGCGCGATTCTCGAGCTGAAGTACGCCTCGTGGACCGTCGGCGGCTGGAATCAGAACGAATGGCTGCAGAACAGCGAGTTCGACGCAATGATCACCGAAGCGCTTGTCACCGTCGATGCAGAGACGCGGGCAGCGCTATACGCCGAAATGCAGCACAACCTCGTTGATGAGATCTGCCCGAGCATCTACACGTTTGTCAGTGTGCTCAAGGCGGCCTATCGAAGCGATGTCTTCACGTGGCCGGCCGGAGAGGGTAGTCCTCACGCGATCGCTGAATTCAACTTCAACTATCGCTTCTTCGAGATGATCTAGCGGGCACGACGCCGACACCATGGTCAGGGAGAGGCATTGGCCTCTCCCTGATCCCTCTGGGGGGAAGAGAATGCAGAGTATGCCGGTTTTTGTGATCAAGCGCCTTCTCTACGGTGTATTGGTTCTTCTCGTGCTTTCGTTTGTGATTTTCTCGTTCATACGACTCATTCCCGGAGATCCGGTTCGGATGTCGCTCGGTCCGACGGTGTCCCAAGAGGTCGTTGAGCGAATGCGAAGCGACTTGTACTTCGACCGTCCGGTTGTCGTCCAGTACGCGCATTGGCTGGAAGGGGTCGTTCTGCACGGAGATTTCGGCCAATCGCTGTACACGAAGCGAGCCGTGTCGGAGGATATTGCGGAGTTCCTTCCCCGCACGATCGAGCTGGCCCTCCTGTCGGCCATCATGATCCTAGTCTTCGGGATTCTGCTGGGAACGATCTCGGCGCTGTTCCGGAATTCCTGGCTGGACAACACCGTGAGGCTGCTGTCCTATCTGGGTGTGGTCACTCCACCCTACGCATTCGCGATTCTCTTTCTCCTGGTCTTCGCCTACTACTGGAAGGTGTTCCCGCTGGGGGGGATGACGGCCTTGCCACCGGAGATTCAGTCGACGGGAATGGTGGCGTTTGATGCGCTGATTCATGGTCGGTTCGACCTGTTCGGTGATGCCTTGGCGCACCTCTTTCTTCCTGCGGTGAGCCTCTCTCTTGGTAGTATTGCCTACCAAGCGCGGATCCATCGCTCATCAATGATCGACAACATCGGCAAGGACTACATCGCATTCGCCGATGTGGTCGGGGTTCGCCGCAGAACGGTGATTGCCAAGCACTTGATGAAGCCATCCTTCATTCCATCACTGACGATCTTCGGGCTGCAGGTTGCGTCGCTTCTTGGGAACGCGTTCCTGATTGAGGTGATGTTCCGTTATCCGGGATTTTCCCGATACAGCCTAAGCGTCATCATGGCCAAGGATCCATACGGGATCGTGGCCGTAACGCTGATTTTCGGCGTTGTCTTCGCTGTTGCCAATATCCTGATTGATCTGGGGATCGCGGGGCTCGATCCACGCGTCCGATTGAGAGCGACGGAGTGACCATCATGCCAGACAAACAAACCGAACGAAGTCGGCCTCGACTGGAGAGGTACAAGCGACAATGGCACAAATTTGCCTCGAACCGCCTCTCTCTTCTTGGGTTGATTGTTGTGCTGCTATTGATCGTGCTAGCGGTGTTTGCGGGGAAGATCGCCCCCTATCCGGAGCACGCCGGTTTGTACCTTGATTTCCAGAGTGCGAACCAGGGCCCCAGCCTGCAACACATTGCCGGGACGGATGAGTACGGACGCGACATCTTCAGCCGAATGTTGTTCGGGTTGCGAGTGTCGCTGGAAATCGGCTTGCTCGTCCTTGCGATTGGTGTTCCGATCGGCGTGTTGCTTGGATTGGTCGCTGGGTATCACAGAAAAATTCACCAATCGACGCTGCATAAGACGCAAATCTATCTCCCTCTGCAAACCCGTATTTGAGCTGCTGATACCTATCACTAAAATCATCAATCCAAGCATCTTGCACATCTCCAACAGCAAGCTCTCTATTACCAGTTGCTGCGTTAGTTGAGTAGTTGAAGCTAAAACTACCGCCAACAGATGTACGTGTATCTACAAAGA
>CAZJLO010000013.1:39525-42609 GCA_964547105.1 uncultured Thermotogae bacterium | reverse complement strand
CTGACGTACAGCCTGGTGACGTCGCTGTCCAACGAGATGTACGTGAAGTATGCCGAGCTGAGTGGAGCGAAATCGCGGCATATCATCTTGAAGGAAATCCTGCCGAACGCGATTTCGCCGATCTTCACCAAGATGAGCCTTGACATGGGGATGATCATCATCATTGCGTCGAGCATGAGTTTCGTTGGACTCGGCGTCCAGCCGCCGGCTCCGTCGCTCGGCTCGATGGTCTCCAACGGGATCAAGTTCCTGCCCGAATTCTGGTGGATTCCTGTGTTTCCCGCGCTGTTCGTCGTGCTGATCGTTCTTGGGTTCAACTTGTTGGGAGATGGGTTGAGAGACGTATTTGCGATCGAGGAGCTGTAGCCATGACCGAACATGTCAACGATCACGAAGTGCTTCTCGACGTCCGGGATTTGTCCATCACCTACAAGGTGTATGAAGGGATGTTGCGCGTACTGCGACACGTCGATTTTCGTGTCGGAAGCGGCGAGCGCGTCGGGCTGGTCGGAGAGGCGGGCTGCGGGAAGACAACGCTGCTGAAGACCATCGCCCACATCCTTCCGATTCCGCCCGCAAGAATCGAGTCGGGAGACGTGCGGTTCAAGGGACGGAACGTCCTCGATGGCAGCAAGGCCAGCCATCGTGCGATCCGGCGCGACGTATCGATGATTCTTCAGGATCCGACGGCTTCGCTGAATCCGACACTGACGATCCACAGCTTTATGGCGGACATTCTGAAGAACACACCGCATCCGGGGTCCCGGGCGGAGCGAACCCAACGAATGATGGAAGCGCTGGAGAAGGTCTCGATGCCTTCGCCGAAACGCGTTCTCGGGAGCTACCCGGTGCAGCTGTCCGGCGGAATGCGGCAGCGAGTCTGCATCGCGATGTGTCTGCTGAAGGACGTCGATCTGATCCTGGCTGACGAGCCGACAACATCTCTTGACGTGACGATCGAGAAGCAAATCCTCGGGCTTCTGAACACGTTGTCCATCGAGAACCGGAAGTCGATGGTGCTTGTCAGCCACGCGCTCGGTGCGGTGAGAACGATGACCGACCGCGCCTATGTGATGTACGCGGGAAACCTTGCCGAGGAAGGCGCAACGCCATGTGTTTTCGAACATCCGGCTCATCCCTACACAATTGGGCTTTTCGAGGCGACGCCGAAACTGTCGGGTGAGGGGGTCTCGGACGGCATTGCGGGAGAGCTTCCAAGCTACCTCGACCCGCCGCCGGGATGCCGATTCATCCCGCGATGCCCGCAGGCGATGCCCATTTGCAGCGAGGAGCAGCCTGGCCGGTTCCAGTTGGATGGCGACCATTCGGTCGCTTGTTGGGGGCGGGAGCTGGAGCGAGTGGAAGAGAAGGGGGACTCATGACCGGAACGGCAGCGAGGCCGAAGATCCTCGAGGTGTCAAGACTTCGCAAGGAGTTCCGTACTCGACAAGGAACGCTTGTTGCCGTGGCGGGCGTCGACTTCGCGATCGAGGAGAGCGAAATCTACGGACTCGTCGGGGAATCCGGTTCGGGGAAAAGCACCGTTGGCTCGATGATTGTTGGGATGTATCCGAGCAACGGGGGTGAGATCCTGTTTCGAGGACAAGACATCGACCGTCCGGCGTCGAAGCGGAGCAAAGAGCTAAAAAGGCAAATCCAGCTTGTGTTTCAGGATCCGGGAGGATCGCTGAACCCGCGCCAGACGATCCGCCAGATCCTTGCGTTGCCGCTCAAACTGCACCGGGGGCTTAGCGGTTCGGCGTTAGAGAAGGCCGTGGAGGAAACGGTCGTGAAGGTGGGTCTTCCGCGAAGCTACCTCGACAAGTACCCTCAAGCCATCGGCGGGGGGGAGAAGCAACTTGTCTGTATCGGCCGCGCACTGGCTCCCGATCCATCGTTCATCGTTCTTGACGAGCCGACTTCCGCTCTTGACGTATCGATCCAGGCGAAGATCAGCAACAAGCTACTCGAGTTACAGGAGCAACTTGGGCTTTCGTACCTGTTCATCACGCACAACTTGTGTTTGGTGCGGAACCTGGTCCATCGCACGGCCATCATGTACCTGGGACAGCTATGTGAAACGGCAACGACCGAGGAGTTCTTTACCAATCCGCTCCATCCATACACGCAGATGCTGCTTGCGTCGATTCCCGTGATGAGTGAGCAAGAGGAGGCCTACAAGCCATCCGAAGTTGATTCGGTGGGAGAGATTCCGAATCCGATCCACCGACCCGACGGCTGTGGGTTCCACACACGGTGTCCGTTCTGCATGGACCGATGCAAGACCGAGGCTCCGGTGATGACGGAAGTCACTCCCGGCCATCACGTGAGCTGTCATCTACACGCAAACATCGTAAGCAAGGAGGTTTCAGGATGCAGTTGAAGGTGAATCCCGAGCTCTGTACGGGGTGCCGAATGTGCGAGATGGAGTGTTCGTTTGCCCATGAACAGCGGTTCGGTACTCACATCGCTCGCGTGCGAGTCGTGAAGCTCGAAGACGTGGGAATCGACTACCCCGTGATCTGCCAGCAGTGCGCCAAGGCGAATTGCATCGCCGCATGTCCGGAAGGGGCGCTATCAAAGACGGATGTGGGAACTATTGCTGTCGATCAGCAGAAATGCACGCGTTGCGGGGCTTGTGTGACGGCGTGTCCGTTCGGGGCGATGAATGCGCACCCGGACACCGGGTGGCCGATCTCTTGCGATCTTTGCGGTGGCGAACCGAGCTGTGTGGCAGGGTGCCCTACCGGAGCGATTTCGATCGTAGAAACGAAGCTCCCCGCGAGGGAGCAGCGCATCGACCTGATCGAAACGGCGCAGTCAGCTCGGGAGCAATTCGTACGAAGCCGGACCAAGGCGCTGTCGGATAGCTGGGGGGGGGGATCGTAGTGGTTGAGAGATATTATGGGTTTGCCGGGAAGATTCTTCGAATCAACGTCTCGGATCGAACCGCAGAAGCAACGCCGCTCGATCTACCAACGGCGTATCAGTTCCTTGGCGGACGCGGGATCAACATGAAGCGGCTCTACGATGAGATCGCACCCGGGATCGATCCGCGGGGAGAAGACAATAAGTATTTCATCG
>CAZJLO010000013.1:36178-39515 GCA_964547105.1 uncultured Thermotogae bacterium | reverse complement strand
CGGGGATGTTCGGAGGAACAAATTGTGCGATGGGAACGCGGATCAACGTGTCGGGGAAGTCACCGCAGACGGGAATTGTCGGTGATTCCAATGCCGGGACTCACTTTGCCGCGGATTTGAAATTTGCCGGCTACGATCAGGTGATCGTCGAAGGGAAGTCGGAGGAGCCGGTCTACGTCTTCATCGATGACGACAGAATCACATTTCACGATGCCCGGCATCTCTGGGGGCGGACGGTCAGTGAGGTGACGCGGACGATCCGTGCCGAGCGAGGCGATGACTCGATCCAGGTTCTCTCAACAGGAACCGCCGCCGACTACGGCGTAAATTTCGCAGGCACGTTCTTCAACCTGGCTCGCGCCGCGGCGCGAACAGGAACTGGATCGATCCTTGGCTCGAAGAACGTCAAGGCAATCGCCGTACGCGGGACGGGGTCGCTCAACATCCACGACCCGGAACGCTTTCAAGCGCTGAATCGCCGGATCAAGGAGCTGATCCGCGTAAACGCCCAGTACATTGCCCGGGCGACGATGGGGACGACGCAGAACGTTCGTTGGTTGAACCAAGAGGGATTCCTGACCGTCAATCACTTCCAAACAGGTTACCAGGCAACGGCGGACCGGTGGGAAGGCGAGACGCTCCGCGACCAGTACAACACGAAGAGCAAGGCCTGTTTCGGCTGTTCGCTTCACTGCAGTCGCTATGCAGCGGTCTCGACCGGCCGGTTCAAGATGCGGGGCGAGGGGCCTGAATACGAAGCGATGGCGTGCTTTGCATCGCGTATGGGCTCGGATGATCCGGAGTTCATGCTGTACGCGAACCACCTCTGCAACGAGTATGGCATGGACGAGATTGTCGTGGGTGAAGTGATCTCCTGGCTCATGGAACTCAATCAGCGGGGGATTATCTCCAGTGCCGATTGCGATGGCTTGGACCTGTCGTGGGGCAATCAGGAGACGGCATTGGCGTTGATGGATAAGATGGCCCATCGCGAGGGGATCGGCGATCTGCTCGGCGACGGCGTTCGCAAGGCGGCGGAGCGGCTTGGGCGCGGGTCCGAGGAATACGCGATGCATGTGAAGGGATTGGAGATCATCAACGGAGAGCCGCGGGGGATGGTGGGCTACGGGCTGACCTATGCCACAGCCGACCGTGGTGGAGACCACCTTCGCTCCGAACCGTACTTCGAACTCAAAGGCGATCCGAAGATCGGGGAGGAGTGGTTCGGCATTCCCGAGACGGCCCTTCGCCTCGAGTACCATGGCAAAGGCGTCCTTGTGAAGTGGTCCGGCGACTGGTGTGCCGTTTCGGATGGCCTCGAAGTCTGCAAGAACACTCTCGTATGCATGGATTTCATTCCCTACATTGCCGAGCTGGTCAACGCCGCAACCGGATGGGACGTGGATCGGAAAGAACTGCAGAAGGCCGGAGAGAGGATCGTCAATGTCGAGCGCTGTTTCAACGTTCGCGAAGGAATCCGGCGCCCCGACGACAATCTCCCCAAGCGGTTCACGGATGAGCCGCTGGAGTGTGAAGGCCGCGCGAGCCAAGGGAACAAGGTCAACTTGCCGTACATGCTTGAGCAGTACTACCGGGCGCGCGGCTGGGATCCTGTGACCGCTGTTCCGTCGGCCGAGCGGCTCACTGAGCTGGGGTTGAATGACGCCGTCTCGGATATGGAGCAGTACCGCGAAGACGAAGCATCTCAGGCGGCGCGCGCGGTCTACACGGCGTTGCCGGAGCAGGAAGTGGATCGGATCGAGGAGGAATTGCGCGCCTTTCAGACCCTGGGTACGGTGTAGCGCGTACGGCCCGAGACGACAAGAAACAGATGACCGGGTGCGGCACCGATCCTCGGATCGGACCGCACTCGGTTTGCCTGGAAGCAACAAGGATGGAGCAGGAGGTGTGAGATGGAGATTCGATTGCACGGTCGCGGCGGACAAGGTGTCGTGAAAGCGGCGGAGATCGTTGTTCGCGCAGCTGTCATGGCGGGACGCTACGGTGTCTCGATTCCGTTCTTCGGATTCGAGCGGCAGGGGGCTCCGGTGACGGCGTTTGTGCGGCTGGCAGACCGGCCGATTCGGCCGAAGACGCGCGTGTATTCACCTGATTGCCTCATCGTAATGGACCAGCCGCTTCTTGAGATCCCCGATGTCTTCGACGGCCTGGCCCAGGGGGGGATCGTGATCATCAACACCGCACTCATGCCGGACGAGCTCAGTCTTCCGTCTCAGGTGGCGAAGGTCGGTACCGTGGATGCGAGCGGAATCGCGCTGGAAACTCTAGGGCGGAATATCCCCAACACGGCGATGCTAGGGGCGTTCTGCGCCGTCGCCGGCGGTGTTGACCTGGAACAGCTGAAGCGATGTGCCGGGGAAGCGTTCGGTGAGAAGAATGCGCTCGCCGTACAGCGGGGCTACGACAGCGTGCGGACCACCGTCATGGCTGCGGGGCGTTAGCGATGGGAAACCTCCTCGCGCAGGGCGATAGCATGCCGGGCAGTCTGTGTCTCGATCACGCGCTGATCGTGGATGTGCGGGCGGGAACGGTCAGCGAAGGCTCTCTGCTTGTCATCGACGGGCGAATTGCCGGGGCCGGCGAGCGAACCACGGCGGATGTGCCGGTTGTGGATGTGCATGGTGGCTATGTTGTGCCGGGGCTCATCAATTGCCATACCCACCTTGGGATCGTCTTTCCGTTCGATGAATGGGACGAACACGAACCGCCGGCGATGACCGCCCTGAGGTGCTACCGGCGAGGGATGGATGCGTTGCACGCCGGCATCACCACGGTAAGGACCGTGTCGGAGATGTACCGCGCCGATATCACCCTGCGGACCATGATCGATCAAGGTTGGGTGGAGGGCCCGCGGATCTTCTCCGGCGGATGCGGGATTGGCGTGACCGGAGGCCACGGTGCCGGATTTGGCGTGCTGATCGCTGATGGTGCCGACGCGTTTCGGATGCAAGCCCGCCGCGAGATCGCCGCCGGCGTCGATCATCTGAAGATCTTCTTGACGGGAGGAATCGCGCAACAAGCGGAAGGACTCAGCGAGCCACAGATGACTCAGGAGGAAGTGGCCGCCGTGGTCGGGGTCGCCCGGTCGAAGAACACCTATGTCACCGCGCACGCCGGCGGCGGACGGGCGCTCAGGGAAGGATTGGATGCCGGTCTCGGCTGCTGTGAACACGGCTACTTCCTTGACAATTCCGATGTTCGGGCGATGGTCGATTGCGGTTGTGCACTCGTACCCACGCTCGCCGTGACGCGCTCGCCGGAGTGGATGGAGCAACATCGGCAACTGTAATAACTGGTTCCAATTTATTGAATTCTA
>CAZJLO010000013.1:31219-36168 GCA_964547105.1 uncultured Thermotogae bacterium | reverse complement strand
CGCAAGAGCCTTGAGGCGGGGGAACAGCCGCTGGACAGCGCCCGCCGCGCGATTTCCGCCGGAGTGCGCGTGCTCGTCGGTACAGATCTCCCACCCGGGGAGATCGACGGAAAGGTCAACATTACCGTTCGGGAGATCGAATACCTCGTTGAAGCTGGCCTGTCGCCGGCGGAGGCGCTCCGCAGTGCGACGCTGTATCCGGCGCAGTTGATGGGCGCCGACGACCGGGTCGGTGTGCTCGAGGCGGGCCGGTTTGCCGATCTGTTGATCGTGGCATCGAATCCACTCGACGATATCGCGGCACTCCGGGAGCCTTGTCTTGTGGTCAAGAGCGGCCGGATCATCCGACGGGAGCAGATGTGAGACGCTACAGAATTGCCGTGGACATCGGCGGAACGTTTGTCGACGCGGTCGTGTTCGATGCGGTGTCGGGGACGACCCGTCTGGAAAAGGCGTCAACAACGCCGCAGCAGCCGACGCAAGGGGTGCTGGAAGCGATCCGCAAGCTGGACGTGAAGCTCGAAGATGCCGAGATGATCGTGCATGGAACGACACTCGGTCTGAATGCAATCCTCGAACGAAAGGGATGCTCGACGGGAATTCTAACGACAGAAGGGTTCCGCGATGTCTTCGAGATCGCCCGTGCCGACATCCCCAGCTCGCACATCTACGACTACCAGTATCAGAAACCTTCGCTGTTGGTGAAGCGGAGGATGCGGTTGGGCGTTCGAGAGCGATTGGATGCACAGGGTCACGAGATCGAGCCGCTCTCGGAGCAAGACCTGCTGGACAAGGCAGCCCGGCTCGTCGAGCGCGGCGCCGAATCGATTGCCGTTTGCTTCCTTCACTCGTATCGGAACCCGGAACACGAGCAGCGTGCGGTAACGCTGCTCCGAGAGCGCTTTCCCGGGATCATCTTCTCGGCGTCGAGCGACATCACGAGGGAATACCGCGAATACGAACGGACGAGTACGGTTGTTCTCGAGGCGTACATCCGTCCGATCTACGAGCGGTACATCGATCATCTTCAGGATGCGCTTCGGGCGGAGGGATTCGAGGGACGGTTCCTGCTCATGCGTTCGAGCGGCGGGGCCATGACGGCGGCAATGGCTCGCCGGACGCCGATTCAGACGGTGCTCTCAGGCCCGGCGGGAGGAATCGTCGGGGCGCAATTCCTCGCGAAATCGCTTCAGAGACCGCGTCTGCTCACGTTGGATTTCGGCGGTACCAGTCTAGATGCTTGCATGATCGAGGATGGAGAGCCGACCATCGTTCATGAAGCGTCGTTGGAGCATCTCCCGGTGCTGATCCCCGTGTTCGACATTCGCTGCATCGGTGCCGGAGGAGGGTCGATCGCGTGGATGGAGGAAGACATCCTCAAAGTCGGTCCGCAAAGCGCCGGAGCTGATCCCGGCCCGATCGCGTACGGACGGGGCGGCCTAGAGCCGACAACCACGGACGCGGCGATTGTTCTGGGATTTCTTGATCCAAACGCGTTCCTCAACGGGGCGATGCCTCTCGACGCCGTTGCGGCGCGGCGGGGAATCGAGCAGTGCCTGGTACGTGCGATGGGGAGAGACGTTGTCGAGGCGGCGGCGGGCGTGTTCGACGTGATGATCGCGCGGACGGTTGGTGCGATCCGGGAGATTACGATTGAGCGGGGCCACGATGCATCGGATTTCTCCGCCCTTGCCTTCGGCGGGGCGGGACCGATGCTGTCGCCGCTTCTTGCTCGGGAGATGGGAATCCCCGAAGTGATTGTGCCGACGTCCCCCGCCGCATTCTCGGCGTGGGGGATGCTGATGGCCGACTTGTCCGTGAATGCTGCAAGAACTGTCATTTGCCCTGCCGAACCAGGGTCGAAGGAGCAGCTGGAGAACGTGTATCGCGAACTCGAACAACAGGTAAGGGACGCCCTGTTGCAGCAGGACGTGAAGGAAGGCCAGCAACTGATTGTTCGCAGCATGGAGCTGCGATACGTGGGCCAGGAGCACGCGTTGGAGCTGCGGATGGACGATGGGGCTACCGGGGAATTCGATCTCGCGAGGATTCGATTGCAGTTCGACGATCAACACCGACAGCGGTATGGGCATGCCACCGCCGATGCGGTCGAGGTCGTCGCGTTGCGTGTTCAAGGAACAGGGCGGATGGAGAAGCCGCTGCTTCCGGAAGCAGCGGCAGGCGGATCCGCCAAGGTCACCGATGCAGTGCCACAGCCGGCGACGCGTGAGGCGTACTGCTTTGCGCTGCGGAAGCTTGTACCGTTCCGGGTGTGGGCGCGTGATGCGCTGTGCGCCGGACAGACGATTCATGGACCGGCGATCATCGATGAGGGAACCTGCACGACGGTTTTCTATTCGGATCAAGTCGCGACCGTAGATCATCACGGTCAGCTGATCATCAGGAGCACAACATGACTGACCATGGGGCCGCTGCGGTTGAAGTGTTTCACAGTTACCTGCTCTCGGCTGCCGAAGAAATGCGGCGGACGTTGATCCGAACAGCGTTCAATCCAGTTGTGTACGAGGTCCTCGATTTCGGGATCTCCATCTACGGTGGAGATCTCGATCTGATCGCGGAGGCGCCGGGGTTGACGTTCTTTCTCGGAGCGAACGATTACGCGATTCGGAAAGGCGTGGAACATGTTGGCGCGAACAGCCTGGAGCCTGGCGATGTCTTGCTGCTGAACTACCCGTATTGGAGTTCGGCTCACGTCAATGATGTGACGTTGTTCGCGCCGATGTTCGCGCCGGGAAGCGAGCGTCCGTTTGCGTATACCTGCATTCGCGCCCACTGGATGGATCTTGGGGCTAAAGACCCAGGATATGTGCTCGATTCAACGGACATGCATCAGGAGGGGCTGATCTTCCCCGGGGTGAAGATCCTCCGCCGTGGCGTGATGAACGAGGATCTTGTTGAGATGATCCGATTCAATTCTCGGATGCCGGATCTGGTTCTCGGAGACCTCAATGCACAGATCGCAGCGACGCGAACCGGCGAGCGGCGGCTTGGCCAGCTCGTGGAGCGGTTCGGCCTTGATGGGTTCCGAGCATTCTGCTCTCGGATTCAGGATCACGAAGAGCGGATGGTGCGTCGAGCACTAAAAGACTTGCCTCATGGGTGTTGGCGTGCTGTGGACTACCTGGATGACGATGGAATTTCCGACGATCCGATCGAGATGGTTGCTTCGGTCTCGATCGACGATGAGCGATTCACAGTCGACTTCAGCGAGTCGTCGCCGGCGGTTCGAGGACCGGTGAACATCCCGTACGGTCTGACGCTGACGATGTGCAAAGTCGTGCTCAAGTCGCTGACCACGCCGCACACGCCGAGCAACGGCGGGCTGTCACGGCTGCTTGAGGTCATCGCTCCTCCCGGTAATCTGTTTCATGCGGTCTACCCGGCACCGACGTTTACGCTCTGGTCGGCGATTGCCGGATTCGAGCTGATCTACAAAGCGCTTGCATCGGGGATGCCGGAGCGGCTGACGGCATCATCGGGCGGCGACGTTCCCGGGTTCATGGCGATCGGGATCCACGAAGCATCGGGGCAGCTCTACGCCGTCAGCAATAACGATCCGGTCGGTTGGGGAGCGACGCGGGAGCACGATGGGTGCAATGCTACCAACCATCTCCCCGAAGCTCTCGTCCGCAACACGCCGGTGGAAGTCCTGGAAATGAAGACGCCGATGCTCGTCGAAAGGCTGGAATTGCAGACCGACAGTGGCGGTGCCGGGGAGTATCGCGGCGGGCTCGGGCAACGCAGGGATCTGCGGTTCACGGCAAGCGGCGAATTGATCTCGGTGATGAAGAAGAGCAAGACCCGACCGTGGGCACTGGCTGGTGGAAGGGAGCCGGAGCCGAATGCGATGATCCTGTTCCCGGGAACGGAATCGGAGCGCAGGGTGGGAACGGCGAGAACCGCCGTTCAGCGAGAAGACAGGGCAAGCAATCGGACAGCGGGCGGCGGCGGCTACGGAAACCCGAAGAAGAGAGAGCCGACAAGGGTGCTGGACGACGTGCTGGATGGATATGTGTCGCCGAACGCCGCCAGCAATGTGTATGGCGTTGGCGTCAGCGGAACGAATATGGAGATGGAGATTGATTGGGAGCAGACGGAACGCTTGCGCTCAAGACAAACCAAGTTAACCGAGACATAGCATCCCGCGCTGATCTTCTCAGCCATCCCTCCGCGCCCAAGAAGCGCAGCTGGCTAGCGGCTCCCCAGCGTCATCCGGGAGAGGATGAGCTTCTTGGAGTACATGATGTGGGTATGGATCAGCGCGTGCGCCGTGTCTACATCGCGGCTGATCAACGCCTGGCAGATCTGCTCGCAATTGTCGTTCAGACCGACGAACGCTTTCTCGCGGACTTCTTCATTGCTGAGGCACATCCTGGTCCAATCGCGCAGAAGCTGATGGATCAAACGCTCCAGTCGCCGGTTGCCGGCTAGCCCGGCCAGGCTGAGATGAAGGGGATCGTGATGGCGGATGAACAGCTCGGGTTCCGTGGGTTCATCGTCGGCCGTGCTCTCCACGCAAGTGCTCTCGGCAAGCAGCAGCTTGAGTTGCTCATCGTCGGCACGTAGCGCGACAAGCCGGATTGCTTCCTTCTCCGCCATCAGCCGCATCTCAAACAACTCGTCGACATCGCGGACCCGGATCGGGGTTACGCGATAGCCGACCCGCGGCAAAACCTCGACCCATCCTTCTTGACTGAGTAGTGCCAGTGCCTCGCGAACAGGTGTCTTGCTGACGTTGTACTGCTTGGCGAGCTTGCTCTCGACAAGAATGTCATTGGGCGTGAGCCGCCAGGCGAGGATATCGTTGCGAAGTGAAACATAGAGCTGATCTGTGAGTGTGGTTTTGCTGTTTCCTTCGGGTGGCCGAACGTAGCGTCCTCCCGATCTTTCCAACAGGTGATCCTCCTATCCAACCTTGCTCTGCATCC
>CAZJLO010000013.1:3431-31209 GCA_964547105.1 uncultured Thermotogae bacterium | reverse complement strand
AGGTCAAGGACTGTCACTCCAACTTGAGTTGTCTGCGCGACTCCAGGACAATCGGGGAGAGATGGTGGTCAGTGGCCATGGAGGCTGAGATGATTGAGACGAGCTTCCGAGCCGCAGCAAGGCGTGGGCTTCTCGCGCGTGACCGAGGTGCGATTCGCCTGCTGACCAGGAAGCGACAAAGGAGGCGGATTTGAGCCCGAATAACGGCTATCCGTACGTTCTTCAGATGGACGCCGGGGTGTTGGGCGCGACGTGTCGTCCGGCGGTCGTGTGGGCGGCGGGGATCGATCCCCCCCTGCCAAGCGAGGCGATGTCGGCATTTCTTGAACCGCTGTTGGAGCGAGTGATCCGGGCCGGAGAAGCGTTCATCGCTCCCGAGCGGCATCAACGAGTGCGTAAGATGCTGCGACACGGGAAGTACCATCCCAGCGGGCGGGGGAAGCCGTCGAGCGAATACCTGCTGCGTGCGGCACTCGAGCAGGCGTTTCCCTCCGTGACCCCTCCTGTGGATGTCACTAACGCGATCAGTCTCGAATCGGGTCTCCCGGCATCGATTTTCGACGCCGCATTGACCGGAAGTAAGCTGCAGATGAGACACGGACATCCGGGGGAGACGTTCGTATTCAACAACGCCGGGCAGTCGATCGATCTCGAGGATCTTCTACTTGTTTGCCGGCGGCAATCCGACGACTGGGTTCCGTGCGGGAATCCGGTCAAGGACGCGATGGCAACCAAGATTTCCTCCCGGACAACCGATGTCGTCGCTGTTCTCTACGTTCCGGCCGACGAGCCTCTGTCGGTTGCCGAGCGATGGGCAAGTGCCTTCTCCTCCTTGCTGGCGGAGTTCTGTCACGCCGACTCGAGCGGCTATCATGTTGTCGAACAGGCTGAGGCGGGCCGCCCGGATGACAGCACCGCGGGTTCCGAGACGGTCGCGTAGAGGCGGAGACCGAGTGAGAAGCGATACAATCAAAGGAGCCATTGCATGCTGAGGCGACGAAGATCCGCGCCACGGGTTCACTTGGTCAGTTTGGGGTGCGCAAAGAATCTCGTCGATTCAGAGCTGCTCCTTGGGCGGTTCGGCTCGGCCGGGGCGCTCGTCGGTGTTCCGGCGGAGATGGCGGACGTCATCGTCATCAATACGTGCGGCTTCCTTGCGGCAGCGCGCGACGAGGCGCGTGCTGCGATCGCCGAGTCCCTTGCCTACAAGACCAAGCAGCCCGCGGTTCGCGTGATGGTCATGGGCTGCTTCGGTCAGCTGGACGCCGACGGCATCCGGCGCGAGTTTCCGGCCCTTGATGGAGTATTCGGACTCGGTCAACAGCGGGATGTGCTGGAAGCGAGCGGCGTATCGTGGCCGGGTGAGGGAGGACGCCTCCTGCTGACGCCGGCCCATGCTGCGTTCCTGCGAATCTCGGAGGGGTGTGACAATCGCTGCGCCTACTGTCTGATTCCCGACATTCGCGGCCCATTTCGAAGCCGCCCGCTCGAGGATGTCGTCGCCGAAGCTCGCGATCTTGGCGGTTGTGGCGTGAAGGAGCTAAACCTCATCGGACAAGACACGACACTCTATGGCTCCGATCTCTTGCCGAGGACGACGCTGGCGGCGCTGCTCCGGAAGCTTGACTTGCTGGAGGGTGTCCAGTGGCTGCGCATTCTGTATACGCATCCGGCGCACTTTGACGAGAAGCTTATCGATGCCTACCGGTTGGTGAAGCATCTGATCCCCTACGTTGACTTACCGCTCCAGCACCTTGATGACGAGATCCTGGCAAAGATGGGCCGGCATGTCACACGGGAAGAGTGCCTTCGACTCATCGAGCGCTTGCGGGCGGAGATCCCGGGGATGGTCATTCGGACGACGTTCATCGTCGGGTTCCCCGGGGAGACCGATGCGCAGTTCGATGCGCTCGTGAGTGATGTGCGACGAATTCGCTTCGATCATGTCGGTGTGTTTGCATTCTCCCGAGAGCCGGGAACGGCGGCCTACTCGATGGACGGGCAAATTCCCGAAACGGAGGCGCTCCGTCGTGTCGAAGAACTGATGATCGAGCAGCAGCGCATCGTTGCCGAAGGGCATCAGCAACGGATCGGCCAGCCGGAGGACGTGCTGATCGATCGCCAAGACGATGCGAGTGGGCTTTGGGTCGGGCGGACAAAGGGCCAAGCGCCTGACGTGGACAGTGTGACGCTTGTCAACGCCGGAGACGCCACCGCGATCCGCCCAGGTGACTTGATCCGGGTGCGGATCAGCGGCTTCGACGGCTATGATCTCCTTGCCGAGGTGGAACAGAATCCTCCGTTGGATTGAAATTGGGGGTCAAGGGCAGGATGGCCGAGGAGGAGGCTGCAATGGCTGCCGGTGAGATGATCCTCCAGTTGAGTGTTGCGGGAACCCTCATTTCTACAGGATTCTACGGTTTTCGTGCTATCCTCCCGGTGATCGCCCCTCGCTCTTGACAACGCGCGCGTGCCGACTACACTACGCGGATTGCTTTTCGGGGATCGGGATCGGGATCGGGATCGGAAGGACGAAACGACCTCACTCTGGACAGAGTGAGGGGACCAATATGCGAATGAAGCGGCAGCACTGCAAAGACATCGAACCGTGGTTTGTCGCCGTTGCGCTTGCGAATCTTGCCGCGGGCACGGCATCGATTCTGATTCCGCTGTGGATCTCATCGCGGTTCAATGGATCGGTAGGCGACGTCGGCATTCTTGCCAGTCTGGTCAGCCTTGTCGGAGTCGTTGGGAGCCTCGCCTGGGGACGGCTCTCCGACGCAGCGCAAAGACGCAGGATGTTCATGGTCGGAAGCTATGCCATGACCGGGTTGAGCTATGTGGCCATGGGTTTCGTCGGCTCGTACGGACAGCTTGTCCTTTGGAACATGGTTCAGAACCTATTCTGGGTTGCCAACGCCTCGGTGACCGTGCTGCTTGTCATCGAGAACAAGGACAAATCGCAGTGGGAGAAGAAGATCGGGAGGCTCAATCAATCCGGAGCGGTGGGTTGGGTCGCCGGATTGGCATTGGGCACGCTCGCGCTCGTCGGGGGCGCGGGGACGATTGGCGAGGCGGCAACGATTCGCGTGCTGTTCGCGACGGTCGGAACGTTGGCCATCGGTGCGGCGGTCCTTGCGCTTCTCTACGTCCCTCGAACCACGCCGCAATTCACGCAGAGGCGGTTCCGCGGCATTGCGCCCGCGCTGGGGAACTTCCTCTTCGAGCGGGCGCGGTTTAGTCCGTTCCATCTCTATCATCGTTTCGCGCCGCGCCGCGTCTGGGTATCGCTTCATTCGGGGGCCGAAGGGTTCCGCCCGGGGACGAAGCGGTTCCTCCTCACCACCCTTATTGCCTACGTCGCACTCGGATTCATCGCGATCCCACTTCCCCTGCTTCTTCGTGAGCGGCTTGGGATCTCATCGTCCGGGATATTCCTCTACTCTCTGATCCAGAATATCGGTGTGGTTGTCGCGTATCCTTGGGCGACCCGAAGGATTGCCCGTAGAGGCACCCGTGGGGTACATGGTGTGGCGCTTGCCGTACGGGTGGCTCTCTTTGGGGTGGCGGCCATTTGGCTGAGCGGCGGCGGGGAAACAGTTCCGATGTGGATTCTTGTTCCCGTATTTCTGGTGTATGGCGTCAGCTGGGCGTACTTCCAGCTTTCGGGGATTGCGTTGATGTCCAGAGTGGCAAGAGCAAAGAATCGAGGTCTTGCGCTTGGGCTATACAATGCGCTTGCCGGCGTGGGCTGGATCGTTGCTGGCGTGGGGAGCGGCAAGCTTGCCGACGGGATGGGCTACCAAGCTTCGACGGCCGTTGCCGCGGGCCTTCTTCTGGTTGCGCTGTTGGCACTGCGGACCGTGCCTGACCCATCAAAGGCAAAACCCGCGGACGCCTTGAGCAACGCGACTGAAGGAAGCGCGCACACCGGGATCGGCAATGAATCACCGCGCCGCCTACGCGGGCAACGTAGCGGCGAGCAAAACGCACAGAGCATAAGCGCATAGAGCGCTGATGCATAGAGCACAAGCACATGGACCGCTTGTGCATAGAGCACAAGCACATGGACCGCTTGTGCATAGAGCACTGGCGCACGGAGCGGACTCACCGGCAAGGTGGCGATCAGGAGGACCACGAGATGGATCAGAGGCGACAGGCGCGTTATGACCGGATTTATCGGCAGCTTCGGACGTTGATCGAAGGAAGGTCGCCGAATTGCATCGCCGCGATGGCGACGATCTGCGCCGTGCTCCATGCGAAGATGCCGCATCACAGCTGGACAGGGTTCTACTTGGTCATTGGTGAGGATGAGCTTCACGTCGGACCCTATCAAGGCGCCGTAGCGTGTCAGGTTCTCAAAGGGCGCGGCGTTTGTGTTCACGCGGTGAAATCCAACGCTCCGGTTGTGGTCCCCGATGTCGATGCGTTCCCTGGGCATATTGCCTGTGACGCCCGCTCGCGGAGCGAGCTTGTCGTTCCGCTTCGTAGGCGGGGAACAGACAGCATATTCGCGGTCCTGGATATTGATTCGAGTCAGCCGGGCGTGTTCGGCGAAGCAGACATCGCGCCACTTGAGCGCATTGTCGCTCTTCTTGAGCCGTTCATCGAAGCAGGTGGCTAAGCTTGCCGATTCGACGAGATGGTAGTCTGGACGGTGTTCTCGTCCATCGTGGGTCTCCGTTGGTTGGAGGTGCTGTTCCCGGTTGCGCAAATCAGCGGTTTGCGGCGAGGCGATCGATTCGCTGGATCGGCGGGGTGGTGACGCTGCAGCCAATGAGAGGTGAGAAACCCCGCGGCAGCAAGCGCAAAGAGGGATCCCCACCCCCACAGAAGGAACAGCCGGCGAATCATGAGTCCGCCTAGGTCGATCGCCGCAAGCACAAGGCCGATCGCCATGAGCGCCGCCGACATCGGTCGTAGTGTCCGTCGCCAATGGCGAGAGAACTCTACCAACATAAGCAACGTTCCGAGGGAAAAACAGGCGATCCACAGCCAGGAGAGAGAGAGCCGTGCGGCGGCGGATCTCAGCGCATCCAGGAGAACAACAAGCAATCCTGCACCATAGAACAACAAACCGAGGACGGCATACGCGCCCCGAGGGGCAGCTACGGCATCGCCACGACCGGGATCGGGGTGTTCGGACCTTGCCCCGGGGCGGCCGCCACCCGGCGAAGCTGGCTTTCGTCCGCTTGGTCGGAATATCATCGTGACTTCTAGCATAGCATGAGGACAAGAAGCCCGGCAACGAACGGGGCATCCCGTGCAAGAGCCACGAGTGGCCGACGGCTCTCTCGAACGATGGAACCGAGACGTGCCGCCGCGGGTAGATCAAGTGGCACAGAAGATTCTTGAACGGGATCGCTCACAGCGAAGTAGCCGGCCGACCTCCAAGGACGGGTGAGCGGTCCCTTCATCCTGGATCACAAGGACGCGACGGCCTTCTCCGTGTAGAGTCTTCTCTTTGGGGACGGGCATCATGTCGAGGAGGGCGCGAGTGATCTGTGCAAAGACAGGCCCGTCAGGGTCGAAGTAAGGGGAGCGGCGACGATGATGGCAACTCCAATTGCCCTTGTGGGCATCGATGCCGACGATACGCTTTGGCACAACGAAGCTATCTATCGCAAGGCACAATCGATGTTCTGTGATTTGCTGGGTGCGTCGAGCCGGGGTGAACTTCGATCGCTTGAGCAACACCTACTGGCAACCGAGACGGCGAACGTCCCGCTGTATGGCTATGGCATCAAGAGCTTCGTGTTGTCGATGCTGGAGACAGCGGCGGATCGGGGCGGCGACGCGATGAACGCGGAGTGGGTCCGCGGAATCCTCAAAATCGCTCGCTGGATGATCGGGCAGGAAGTTGAGCTGCTCGAGGGGGTGGCGCCGGTTCTCCGAACCCTTTGTGGGGAACATTCGCTCGTGCTGATCACCAAGGGGGATCTTCTTGACCAGCGGCGCAAGCTGACCCGTTCCGGAGTCGCTGCGTTCTTCAAGGGAGTCGAAGTTGTCAGCGAGAAGAATGAACGAGCCTACAGTGAGATTCTTCAGCGCTACGGAGTCTCACCGCAACAGTTTGTGATGATCGGGAATTCGCTGAAATCCGACATCTTGCCGGTTGTTGCCATCGGGGGGATGGGAATTCACATTCCGTACGCCTATGAATGGGAGCACGAAGCAGTTCCCGGGGATGAAGACCAAGGCGGCGATGATCAATGGATGCGCGCGGAGCACTTTGGCCAAGTCCCCGGACTCCTCGACTCGATGAGTCGACAAGGCCGCTAGGGAAACCGCGGATTCGCCTTACGTGAGGAGGATATCCCGACGAGAGGGGGATGTTTGTTGAGGACCAACAGGGAGTCAGGGAACAGGTGGTTTCGGAAGCGCAACGGATTGCTGCGGAGCTCGCAGTCGAATGTCACAACGTTCCAGCCGGATGCGAGTGAAACGTCGATTCCGAGCGAGCTACTTGTTGCCTATACTGGAGAGGATCTGCTCCGCTGGCGTGAGGTTCTGGGATGCCGGACTAGGTCGCGCGATGCCCGTCGGGGAGTCGGACGGTTGTTGGATGTTCGATGGGCAACCCACGGAGCGGGCGTGGCGCCGCACATCCAGGTGTGCATTTCCTATGAGCGAGGGCTGACGAGTTGGATCCGCGGCGGCGCGTTCGCGGAAGTCCACACGGAAATCGGCGTTCCACGCGCGCTTGGTGCGATGCTGGACACCGCTGCGCGTGCACAGAATGAAGCGGAGATCAACGTGATCTTCGAGCAGTGGGCGTCCACCAAGCGGCAGGCGGAAGATGCATGTCGGCTGCGACGGATTGAAGAATTGCGGGAAGCGGCGCGTCGACGAGCGCGCGCTGGCGAATGCATTCCCTGCAACAGAAGAGAGAACATTCAATCAATCCCCGGTTCGGTGAAACGTCCTCCCCAAAGCCGTTGATTGACGAAGACCTGGTCCGAGGCACCGAACCACATTGTTAGGGGAGTACACAATCCACGTAGATTAGTATACACTGAGTATCAGGCAAAGAGTAGTCGGTACTCTTGAGCGGATGTTACAGGGAGAGGTGACAAGGATGCCTGCAAAAGAAGCAGTAAAGACTCTGTCCATCTACATTCCTAAGTCGAAGATGGACAAGAAGCCAGTAGCTCGACTTGAGAAGTTGAGCAAAGATCGCGATCGTTCCATCAACTATCTGGTTGTGGAAGCGATCCTCGAATACCTGGATCGACACGAGAAGAAGTAGCCCGCGTCGGCTGGGGTTTGTTCTGCGATCTGATCCATCGTAGGGAAGCGGCAAGTGTTCGGGACAATCGAGTGTGCCGCCGCGCACACGCGAGAAGCTCCGTAGACTTCCATTTCTCATGTTCTTGATGCACGGTTCCCTGTGGGAAGGATCTTGGGGTTGCGGTCCAACGTAACGCGGTGTTGATTCGCCGTCTATTCCTCCTTATTGGGGCGATGGACTCGTGTCGTGGACGTGTTGTCACGAGAACCGCGGTCATCTACCATACGAACGCCATGTTGCGCACGGTAGCCATCGCGTCGACTGCAATCGTGATTGCCCTCTCCCTTGGCTTCTTCGCCGCCGCGGACATCGTGTACCTTCGGCTTGACGGGTCGATCAATCCCGTCACGCGGGACATCGTCGATCGAGGAATCGCTTTGGCGGAGCGCGATCGTGCGGAAGCTGTCCTGATTGAGCTGAACACCCCCGGGGGACTCGAGGCATCGATGCGGGACATCATCGCGAGGATCCTTGCATCGGAGAGCCCGATCATTGTGTATGTCGCGCCGAGCGGCGCCCGCGCAGCATCCGCGGGGACGCTTATCACGCTGGCTGCAGATATTGCGGCGATGGCTCCGGGAACGAATATCGGGGCAGCGACGCCGGTCAGCCTGATCGGGGATGGCGGCGCCGTTTCGTTGGAGAAGGCGACGAACGACGCGGCAGCGTTCGCACGGGCGATCGCCCAACAAAGAAATCGAAACGAGGAATGGGCGGAGTTGACGGTGACGGAAGGAGCTTCGCTTTCTGCGCAAGAAGCGCTGACTGCCGGCGTGATTGACGTGGTTGTCGATGATATCCCCGAGCTTCTTGCATGGGCGGACGGCGTCGTCCTCGCCGACGGCCGTATCCTCCGGGTCGCCTCGGTGCCGATGCGCCGGGTTCGGCCGACGCTCCGTGAACGCTTGCTCGGCTACCTTGCCGATCCGAACGTTGTGTACGTTCTGTTCGTGCTTGGGTTGTTCGGGTTGATCTACGAGTTCTTCCAGCCTGGAGTCGGATTCGGGCTCGCTGCGGGCGGTATCTGTCTCGCGCTTGCCTTGTTCGGCATGCAAATCCTCCCGGTACGTGTAGTCGGCCTGGGCCTTGTCCTGTTTGGCATGGGGCTGATGGCGCTTGATGCGTTCACACCGACCAACGGGGTGTTGACTGCAGGAGGGATTGCGGCGCTTGCCGCCGGCTCGCTGGCGTTGTTCGATTTGCCGGGATCTCTCGGGCTATCGTGGGTAACGATCTCCGTCGTGTTGGCGACGATTTCCGCGTTGTTTCTGTTTGTGGTCGGAAAGGGATTGGCCGTGCAAAGACAGGCATCGAGCACCGGGATGGAGGCGATGCTGGGACGCCACGGCACAGTGAAGACGCCGCTTGCCCCCACCGGGCGGGTATTCGTCCACGGCGAGTATTGGAGCGCTCGTGTACGATTGGAAAGCGCAACACAGCGGGTCGAACCCGGCGATCGCGTGGTGGTCGTCGATCTTGCCGGTGGGACGTTGATCGTCGAGCGTCTGGACCAACCGGACCGAGACACGTGATCGACGGCCGAAAACCCGTTGCGGGGAGGAAGCGGAGGCTGAATCGATTGGGACAGTGGATTCTCATGTTGATGCTGGTTGCAATGATTGCCGTATTCGCCGGGTTGATGTATGTGCTTGTTGGCGTGCAGCGAGACGGGATCCGGATTCGTGTCGAAGGTGACGTGATGCTTGGCAGTTCCAATAGCGAAGGTCCGGCCCGGGTGGAGCTGGTGATGCCTGAGGCAGTCCAGCTTGTCGGTGCGGCGGAAGATGGTTCCGTGTCCGCGGAGATTGGTATCTTCAACTGTCCCGGTTGTGGTGGTGCGATGGTTCCGTCAAGATGGAGCCTGCTGAGCGGCGAGATCGAGTGGCAGTGCGTATCCTGTGGATTCCAGCTCACTGCGTGGGAGGCCGGAGCGGAGTGAAGGTCGCGGGCTATCGAACCGGAATTCCCGCTTCCCACGACGCGACGAACAACCGCTCGAATTCACCGGCAACTGTCGGCATCTCCAACAAGGCGATCGATGCCTCGTTGTTCCGTTCAAGCGCGTAGTAGTTCCAATTGGTCGATCCGACGAACACGTCGCGGCCGTCAATGATGACCAACTTGGCGTGGGTTGTCGTCTCGGGTCGATCGAGGCGAACATCGACGCCCGACAGCGAGAGAAGAAGCGCCGCCTCCAAGTTGTCGCGTGCGTTGTCCGGGTACGGAGCACAATCGTCCAGGATCACCCGAACATCCACACCTCGTGCATTGGCGCGGATCAGCGCGTCGAGGATGCGGTTGGATTCGCTGTCCCCGAAGCCGGCGTAGTATGAGGCGCGGTACATGACCACATGGATCGATCGTTCGGCCGTCGTCAGGTGGGGGAGAAGCCATGAAGCATAGTTGACGCTGTCATCCGTATCCGGCAGCGGAATGATGGTCGGTCCCGTTTGGCAGGACGTCGGTGTCGGCGACAGAACGCCGCCGGGGGCGAGCGTATCGCTCCACAAGCGATCGACGTACTGGGTGAAGGAAGCGGCGACGGAGCGATTGCCAATCGCCACGGCGGCTTGCCACTGCTGTTGAAGCGCATGTGCATTCCAATTGGAGGAGCCGATAATCGATGTCTGTTCGTCGACGACCAGCAGTTTGGCGTGCGTCGTGATCTCCGGATCATCGAACCGTGCATCGATGCCGGCAAGTCGGAGTGCTTCGAGAACGGGCCGATTCCGCTCGGTGATGCTCGGCGCCCAATCACTGCAATCGAACAGCGCACGAACGACCACACCCCGCTGCTGTGCGGCGATCAGGCAGGACCACAAGGAAACATCGTCCAGTTGAGCCGATGACAGAACGAGGTCGATCGATAGCTCAGCCGCCTGTAGCGTCTCAGCAACGTACGACTCATAGCGGCGATCCTCTGGCAGGTCGACAAGAGGGGTGATGATGACGGCTTCGGCGCCCGGCGAGCCAGCTGCCGGAAGCGGCGATGCGATGGCAAGAAGCATAGAGAAGGCGATTTGCACCCAGCGTCTCATGGTGGGGTAGAATTCTAGGCGAAGGAGGCTTCATGGTCAAAGAACTTGAGCTTCATCAGATTAGACGAAAAACTCATCCCGATTCATTGGGATTCGTGACGACGGCCGACCTCGAACCCCTTGATTGGATTATCGGACAGGAACGCGCGATCGAAGCCTTGAAGCTCGGATTGGGGATCAAGGATGAGAAGAACCGCTACAACATCTATGTGGCCGGCGGACCCGGAACGGGAAAAATGTCCGCCGTACGGGACTTTCTGAGCCGCGTCAGCAAGTCCGCGCCGAAGCCGCCGGATCTCTGCTACGTCCACAACTTCGAGAATCCCTACAATCCTCGCTACCTTGAACTCCCGGCAGGAACCGGCTGCCAGCTTCGTGACGACATGAAGCATCTGATCGAGCGACTGAAGCGGGAGATCCCGAAGTCGCTCGAATCGGATGAATTCAAGTCGAGAAGCAAGAAGATCGGCGAGCGGTTTGCCGAGAGGCGCAACAAGCTGTTCGAGGAGATGGAAACCAAGTCGCGAGAGCTTGGGTTCGCGATCCAACGGACGCCGATCGGGATCAATACGCTGCCGCTGCGAGAAGGCGGCGAGCCTCTGAGCCAAGAGGAATACGAGGCGCTCACGGAAGAAGAAAAGAGCTCGATCCGCGAGAAGCAGGTTGAGGTCCAGAGCGTCATTCAGGAGAACCTGCAGCAAATCGCTCGCGTGGACGAACAGCGGGAGGCCGAGGTCAAGGAGCTGGCCAGGCAAGCGGTGTTGTTCATGATCGCTCCGATGTTCGATCAGCTGCAGGAGCGCTACGGCGACGTGGAGAAAGCTGTGCGGTTCCTAGGAGATGCCAAGAACGACATCGTCGAACATCTCGGGGACTTCCAGCAGAGCAAGAAGGATGGCGGGCAGCGGACGGCATTTCCGTTTGCCGTCGTTCAGAGCGATCCGCTCAAGCGGTATCTCGTCAACGTGCTTGTCGATCAGTGCAACACCGAGGGCGCTCCCGTGATTGTCGAAGAAAGCGCCACGTACACGAACCTGTTTGGAGCGATCGAACGGCGGGTTCAGATGGGCGTAGCGATCACGGATTTCACGATGATCAAGCCGGGATCTCTGCATCGGGCCAACGGTGGCTACTTGGTCTTGAATGCCAACAACCTGTTCCGGGCAGGCCTCAGTTGGGACGCGCTGAAGATCGCCATGAAGCGTGGGGAGATCCGCATCGAGGACCCGATGCAAATGCTTGGCTACTCGACCACCGAAGGCCTGAAGCCGGAGCCGGTTCCGTTCAAGATGAAGATCATCATTATCGGAAGTCCGATGATCTACGAATTGCTGCATGTGTACGATGAGGATTTCCCCAAGTTCTTTGCCGTGAAGAGCGAATTCGACACGGAGATGGACCGGACCGAGGCGAACGAGATGAACCTTGCTCGATTCGTTCATACGCGCTGCACCGAGTCGGGCTTGTTGCCGTTCGATGTCTCGGGGGTGGCGCGGATCGTCGAGCATGCTTCGGAGCTGTCCGGGGATCAACAAAAGCTTTCATGCCGGTTCAGCACGCTCTCGGCGTTGATCAAGGAAGCCTCATACTGGGCGGAAGAGGACGCCGCCGCCGCCGTGACCTCGAACCATGTCAAGACGGCGCTTGAGAAGCGCGATAGCCGCTCGAACCGTATCGAAGAGAAGATCCAAGAGATGATCGAGCGCAACCACATCCTCGTGGATACGACCGGTGAGCAGGTTGGGCAGGTGAACGGTCTTGCCGTCCTTCAACTCGGAGACTACACATTCGGCAAACCGTCGCGGATTACCGCGACCGTGCACGCCGGCAAGAGCGGCATTGTCGACATCGAGCGGGAAGCGGATCTAGGCGGCCATTCCCACACCAAGGGGATCATGATCCTCAAGGGGTTCCTCGGCGAGCGCTTCGGGGTCGAGAAGCCGTTCAGTCTCTCGGCCAGCCTGGCGTTCGAGCAGAGCTACTCGATGGTCGACGGAGACAGTGCGTCGAGTACCGAGCTGTACGCGCTTCTTTCCAGCATGTCCGGAGTGCCGATTCGACAAGGGATTGCCGTGACCGGCTCGGTGAACCAGAAAGGAGAGATCCAGCCGATCGGCGGTGTCAACCCGAAGATCGAAGGTTTCTTCAAGGTCTGCAAAGCCAAGGGTCTTACCGGCGAGCAGGGAGTGATGATCCCGTGCCAGAACATCGACAATCTGATGCTTCCTGAGGAGATCGTCGAGGCTGTTGACGCGGGCAAGTTCCATATCTATGCGGTGGCAACGGTCGAAGAAGGGATCGAGACCCTCACCGGAATCTCCGCCGGCGTTCGAGGTGAGGGCGGAGCCTTCCCCGAGAACACTGTATTCTACCGTGCTGAAGAACGGCTGGAGCGGATTCGCGATGCCCTGAAGGAGGAGGAAGAAGGCGAGCCGGATCAAGCATCCGCGGAGCATGGCGCCGGTTCATCCGCCGAGCAGGAAGGAGCGGCGCTCTAGCGCGGTGGCGGCCGGCATGCTCATCCGACCTTGGGTCGTCGGTGCAGCCGAGCGTGAACCTGACCCGAGACTTGATTGTCCGGGGCCGCAAGGCAGTCCGTAGGGACAGATGCCGGAGCAGAGACGGGCTGCCATCCGCTTCCTCCCCAAGCTCTCGGGTGCGGCAACGGCCGGGTAGCCGACTCAGCCGGAGCCTGCGGTTGAAGCGCGGTTCGTTGCATTGTCGGCCGCAAGGGTATCGGCAAGTCGATCCAGCCGGAGCGCATGAGATCCCTTGACAAGGAGAACCCCGGGGTGGAGGTTCATATGGGTGCGGAGGGCGGTCGCCAGTCTGTTGGCATCCGACTCGGACGGAAGGCGAACCAAGCCTGACTGGGACGAAACGGCATCGATCGCCGATTGTCCGCAGGGAAGTACTGCCGATACGCCGAGCGATGCGATCTGCTCGGCGACCGACCGATGCGCCTCGGCGGTGAACGATCCGAGGCCCTGCATTTCTCCAAAGACGACGGTTCTCTCCGACGGGTGGGATGTCAGCTCGCCGAGCACGCGGAGAGCTGCACACATCGAATCAGGGTTGGCGTTGTAGCTGTCATCGAGCAGACTCCCCCAGAACAGTCCCGATTGTAGGATCAACCGATGCGGCGGCGGACGGAACGAGGCGACGCGTTCCAGAAGCACGGTGTCGGGAACGCCTAGGCTGTGGGCCGCGGCAACCGCCGCAACAAGATTCCCCGCATTGTGCCTGCCAAGAAGCGGGCACTCGAATTGCAGGTTCCGCTTCCGAATTCGGAGACGTACTACAAGCCGCGGCACGGTCGACACGACGTTCCCCGGCCAATCGCAGTTGGCGCGGTGCAGGCCGAAGGTCAGCGTATTCGGCGCTTCTGCGGCCTTGCGCCAAAGACGGTCATCGTCCCCATTGACGATGGCTAGCGCTCCCTCGGGCCGGGTTTGAACGAGCTGCCACTTCTCCTCGGCGACGGCGTCGACTGAGGTGAAATGGTCGAGGTGCCCCCGGCCGGCGCCGGTGAGAACGACGAGGGCCGGTCGGAGCATCCGCCCGAGTGGGGCAAGATCGCCGGGGCGGTCTGCGGCCGCTTCAAACACGGCATACTCCGCATCCTTCGGAGTGGACAGTACGGCAACAGACACGCCGATCGCGGTATTCAGATTGCCGGAAGATGCGTGCGTCAAAGCGGCTCCCGTGAGGATGTGGGCGAGAAGCTCCTTGGTCGTTGTTTTCCCGTTTGTGCCGGTTACAGCGACAACGGTAGCGCGAAGTTCGCGGCGCCAGGCGACGGCAAGATCGGTGAGTGCTCGCAGAGAATCGGAGACTTGTATCCAGGGGCCATACGCATCAAGTTGGCAGGCGTTCAGCTCAGGAGGCAGTGCGAGGATCGCTGCACTGGCACCGGAAGCAAACGCGGCACCGACATGCAATCGTCCATGGGTCCTGGCTCCGGGAAGGGCGACAAACAGGTCGCCCGGCCGAATCCGCCGCGAGTCATGACAGACCGCTGTCGGACATCGCCGAAGATCGTCCGGTGACGTTGCGTGAAGGACCCCGCCTACGATTTCCGCAATCCGCTCGAGCGTGAACATTTCACCGCAGCTCATCGGGGGCGAGAAGCGGAACGGCCACCTCGATCTGGCCGAGGATCGGTATGCCGTCGATCGAGGTGCGGTCGGCATTCACTCCCCGCCATGCGTCGGCATACGGCGACCATGGATCCAACGCAAACAACTCGACCGTGAGATCGTCATTGCTTGGAAGCGCTCCGACGAACGACACGACGTCTTCGAGTGAGGTGATCGATGGGGCCGCCTCCCCGCCGGAGACGGGACGGCTGCCTCCGTACGCGCGGACGGCAAGGAAGAATGCGTCTTCATCCTCGGGAATCTCCAACGTGCCCTGCATGGTTCTCATCCCATGGCGTGCACTGGAGAGCGTCAAGGAATAGGCGATGGTTTCGCCTGGAATGTACGCATCCGCATCCAAGACGAGGTTCAAAATCTCGTAGTAGTCGAGTTCTCTTGTCACGTCGACTTCGATGGCGATCCGTGAGATCTCGGGATCGGCGAATGGATTGTAGGACAGGAAGGAAACGATATCCGCCATCTGCCATGGCGCGTAGATCCCGATGTCGTTCGAACTGAGAAAGACGTCATGGCGAACCAGTGGTTGCTCCATGTTGTCAGCCTCGACGCGGAACACGACACGGGCCGTCCCTTCTCCGACCCGATCGAGTGCGACGTCGATAGTCTCCAACAACGTGGCGTATGTCAGCAGAGGAAACAGGCGCCGCTCGTCAACTAGCTGGAACTCGAAGGTTGATGCGGTCTGGCGATCGCTGTCTCTGACCGCGCTCTGCACGGTGATCATCGCCGGCGTGTCGCCGAGGCGTGCAGCGATCCCGGCATTCCGGTCGGTGTAGACAGTTCCGATCGACTCGCCGAGTTGGCCCAGCTTGTATGACGCATCGTAGGCGCGGATGGTGTCGAAGATCTCCACTGTCGTCAGGGGGAACGCGCAATCGCCGCCTGCCAGAAACGGATGCCCGAACGCCAGAATCGAGCCGTCTCGAGCATAGGTGAGCGTTCCCAACGCCCCGATGGAGACATCTCCAGTCGCCAGAGCCACGCCGATGGCGGCGCCGGGCTCAGGATCGAATGTGGTTGCCGATGGAATGCCGCCAATCATGCCGGAAGATGCGCCAGGAATCGGCGCGAGATGATAATCTGCGGATGTGAGGCCCGTTTCGATGAGGGTTGCTGCTGCCGCCCAGATTGGCAGAGGGCAGTGGGTGTTCGCCATCGTGCCAGGGCTTGAAGCGAGCCGAGACGAACTCGGCATCCCATGTCGCAGTGCGTCGACGGCGCGGATCGAGGAGAAGCTTGTTGTCAGGACGACGGACGCGTCTGCGGCAATGGGTGGAGATTGCGTCCCCCACGCATAGAGATCATCCGGTTCCGTGTCCAGCAGCGCAAGCATTGACTCGATCGGCGTTACGAGTCCGATCGGCAGAAGCTCCTTGGACCAACTGGCGGCTCGGCTGAGAGCACCGACAAGTCGATCCCCGATGTAGATCGGGCTTCCGCTCATCCCCTGAGAAATTCCGCCCGAACGGCCGATCGCCTCGCCGCTTGCGCGTACGACGATGAAATCGTTGGCCGTACCCGGCTCGTCCAGCACGGCGATTACTTCAATCTGGAACGACTCGATCTCGTTGTCGGACACGATCGTCCGGCCGACACCGGTCATGCCGGCAACGATCTCGTCGAGGGGGAGAACGTCACTGTACTCGGCGGCCGCAACGACCGACAGGATTGCAAGCATGAACAAGACAGTTCCCAGCGTACGGTGCACAATGCCTCCTTGTCGTGCGGCGGCAACTCCGCAATATCATAGCGTCAACTTGTCGCCTTGCAGGAGAAGAATCCGCCAGTAGTGCGGCGCGAATCCGACACTTCTGCGATCTACTGGCGACGGTAGATCAGGCTGCGAATCAACATCAGGACCGGAATGATCTCCAGTCGCCCGATCCACATGTTGAAGCACAGCGTCAGCTTGGCAAGACTGGACATGGCGGGGCTTGTGATTCCGACGGAGAGTCCGACGTTTCCTTGTGCGCTCGCCACTTCAAAGATGACGTCGCCCAGGTCGAATGAGCTGGGCACGGTGTGAAGCAGGACGAACACGCCGAGGGCAAGGAACGCGATCCAGAGGAACGTGATGAGCGCGGCATCTTCCAACCGTTGACCGACGTCCGATTCATCGACGGCCGTCTCGCCGATTCGGAACGGGACGATCGCTCCGCGAGGGGATGTGATCTTGCGGAAACGCCACTGTACACCCTTGATCAGGACCATGACTCGCATGATCTTGATCCCCCCCGCCGTCGATCCGGCGGCGCCGCCGAACACCATCCCCGAGGCGAGCAGGAGTTTGGCGGTATCGGTCCAGTGGAACAAGTCCACCGATTGAAACCCGGTGCAGCTGATTGCGGATGCAAACTGGAACACTGATCCACGAAGCGAAGGCAACCAGCCGATCCGCATCCCCATCTCCAGGGTCAGGAACACCGCGCCGACCAGCGTAATGATCCACAACCAGCGAGTTTGTGCATCTCGCCACAGAACACGTCCGCGGCCCTGCATCAGCTCGTAGTGAACGCCGAAGCTGACGGCACCGAATAGCATGATCGGAATGAGCACGATCTCGACGACGGTGCTGTTGTAGGAAGCGATGCTGTTCGCGGTGATGCTGAATCCGCCGGTGGAGATGCCGGTCATCGCGTGGTTGACAGCTTCCCAAATCGGCATCCCCGCTCCCCACAGGGCGATCACGCTGACCGCTGTGTACAGGAGGAAAATCCACCACATGGTCCGCAATGTGGACGCGATGCTTGGCTGAATCTTCTCGCCGCGGGCTTCGGCGTAGTAAAGGCTGTATTTGGCCGCCCCGGGACGCGGACCGGCGAGGATGGCCAGCATCAGAACGATGACGCCCATGCCGCCGATCCATTCGGTGAAGCTTCTCCACCACTGCAGAGTTGCCGGCAGCAGATCGGCACGAGCGGCCATAGTGAGCCCCGTTCCGGTGTAGCCGGAGATGGCTTCGAAGAAGCCGTTCAGAGGGTTCGCGAACTCGTTGAGCGTGGCAAACTGGGGGAGTGCGGCGGTTTCGGGAGACAGAAGAAACATCAGGGTGAAAGGCAACGATCCAAGCGCCGCGACCAGAAGCCATCCGAAGCTGGCGATGATCATTCCGTGTTTCAGCTTGGCGTCGCCGGCGTCACGAAACGGGAAGTAGAGCATCGCCCCGAGGAGAAACGAGATGGCTGCCGTGAGCAGCATGGGAGCGTAGGCGAACGATTCTCCATAGACTGCGGGGATGATCAGAGAAATCAACGCCATGACGCCGACCACGGGGACAAGCAAACCGAGGTCGCGAAGAATCGTCGCTAGGTCGGACGTCGGTTGCGGTAGAAGGCTTCTCATCCGGTTAAGCGCTCGAGCAACTCATCACTAACGCGCTCGACCGAGAAGAAGGTGAGGATATCTCCGGCTTGGACGACAGAATCGACACGAGCGACAAATCGTTCGTCGTCGCGTTCGACGGCGGTGACCATGAGGCACTCCGGGAGGATGCCGCGTTTCGCCGAGTCCGAGAGTGGTCGCCCCAGGAGCGGGGACCCCTCGCCCAATGTGAGCCGAAAGACCTGATCGCCCTGAGAGAGCATGGTGAAATCCTTGAGTTTGGGACGCTTCACCGCGTTGTACAGGTGGTTGGCGACGATGTCCTCCGGGTTCTCCATGACATTGGCTCCCAGCTTGCGGAAGAACTCCGCGTGTTCTTTGTCGTTGACCACGGAGACGATGGATGGAATCGAAAGCCCTTCGGCGATGGAGACCACCATCAGATTGACGGCATCGTCGCTTGTGGTGGCGATCAGTGCGTCCGCGCGTTCGGCGCCTGCTTCTCGAAGTGTGTCAGCGGCGGTTGCGTTTCCATTGAGAACGGTGATGTCATATTTGGTGCTGACGGCTCTCGCCCGCTCCTCGTTACTGTCCACGACCACCACGTTGTTCTTCTCTTTGACCACGATGTCGATTAGGCTTGTGCCGATGCTGCCGGCTCCCACGATGATGATATACATAGCCGCCCCCCCCACAATTCCTGAGAATCGTAGCATACCGTAGATTGGGGGTCAATGACCACAGCGAAAGAAACTGCCTATGGAACAGGGATCAAGCCTGCTTGAGACGACACGGAGAAACGCCTATAGTGCCCATCAGGAAGGTGAGAACACGATGCATGGGGAGAAGCGCAGGGTGACGATGGGGGCGTTGAGCGCAGGGGTTGGCCTGTTGCTGTTGGTCACGACGCTCCCAGGGTGTCTGGATGTGGGTGGAAACACGCCGCCAAGTGCTAGCTTCGTAGCGTCGCAATTCGAGGGATACGCTCCTCTGACCGTGCTATTCGACGCGTCGGCGAGCTCCGATCCCGATGGCGATGTGCTGGCGTTCGGCTGGACGTTTGGCGATGGAGAGCAAGGCGTTGGCGAGCAGATTTCGCACACGTTTACCGGCACGAAGACGTATACGGTTGTGCTCGAGGTGTCCGATCCCGACGGCGCATCGTCGTCCGCCACGCGACGCATCACGGTTCGAGATACACCGGCGGGGTACGATGTCTATCATTTCGAATGGGAATTCGAGGGCGAAGCGATCGTTTGGGACGCCTTTCTACCGAGGGATCTCGTCGAAACATATCGCGAGCGGCCGCGATCGACGTTCGTCGAGAACTACGACTACGCAAGTTATGTCGAAGAGCCGGTGGACGATCCCACGTTGGAGTCGTTGTCCGGGGTTCTCTGGAATCTCGTCGACGGCGATGAGTTGGCCTTCCGCGAGTGCGCGCTGGCGTTCGTTCAAGGCGTGATTCGCTACGAAGAAGATCCCCCGAACCAGGAGCGGCCGAAGTACCCGCTGGAGACCCTTGCTGATCAGACCGGAGATTGCGAGGACACGTCGATTCTCTACACGAGCCTTGTCAGGGCGCTGGGGATCGACTCGTACCTCGCGTTCGTCGACACGGACAACGACCGGATTCCGGACCACGTGGCATCGCTTGTTGCTGTTCCCTCGACCTACGCCGGGCGAGTGAACTGCCCCCCAGGAGCCGATCGAGGGTTGTTTGTGGTCGATGGGGAGCTGACCGCGTTTGGCGAGACGACGGCCGGCCCCGACACGAGTGGCTATCTTCCGCTAGGATGTGATCCTTGGCAGCTCGACGAGCAGGACATCATCAGTTGGTGGGGGCCGTGATACTGTCGTGGCCCTTCGCAGGGAGGACGTGACAATGACAAGCGCCAAAGCGTGTTTGGTAGATCCCCGGCCATTGCTGCGGTTCGATTTCGGCCCGCTTCACCCGTTCAAGGTACATCGCCTGGGATTGGTCTACGGCCTCATGAAGGCGATGGGGTTGATCGAACGCGAGGATGTCTATGTCATCGAACCGCGCGAGGCTACGATCGACGAGGCGAAAACATTCCACAGCGACGGATACCTCGAAATCCTTCGCGTTGCCGATGATGGGATGTGGGTTCCGAATCTGTTCGACCACGGTCTCGGAACGGCTGACAATCCCGTATTTCCCGGTGTGTATGAGTGGGCGATGACCGTTGCCGGAGGATCGATTCGTGCTGCCGAAGAGACCATTGCCGGCCGATCGCTCGTATCGTTCAGTCCCGCCGGCGGGCTTCATCATGCGATGGCGTCGCGAGCTTCGGGGTTCTGCCACGTCAACGATGTTGTGCTTGCGATTCATACGTTGCTTGCCGCGGGGAAACGCGTTGCCTATGTAGATATCGACGCGCACCACGGCGACGGGGTGCAGCATGCGTTCTACGCGCGGAAGGATGTGTTGACCATTTCGATTCATCAGAGTGGGCACACGATCTTTCCCGGCACAGGCTACGCTGATGAGGCGGGTGTGGGTGCGGGCGAGGGATACGCCATTAATCTTCCTCTTCTCCCAGGGGCAGGGGATGCGGCGTACGAACGCTGTCTCGACGAAGCAATTCTCCCCGCGTTCGAGCGCTACCGCCCGGATGCCCTGGTCACACAGCTTGGAGCGGACGCTCTTGATGGCGATCTTGTTGCCGGCTTGGCGATGTCGCTATCGGGGTTTGAGAAGATTGTGGAGCAATTCGCGATGCTGGGACTCCCCTGGGTTGCGTTGGGCGGAGGCGGATACGATGTGGGGAACGTCGTCCGAGCTTGGGTCCTGGCATGGGGGGTCATGAATCACGTCAAACTTCCCGATGCGATCCCCGATGCGTGGCTGACCGAGGCGGCGGCGTATGGGGTCTCGGTGTCGTCGTTGCGCGGTGTTCCGTCGCAGGAGTCAAAGGTGACACCGCAGCGAGTGATGAGCGCGCTCGATTGTGAGATCGATCGGATGAAGGCACGCGTGTTCCCGCTGTTGGAGGATGCTTCGGCCGATTCGGCTGTCTCGAGCAACGGAGAACCGCTCTCGGAGCGACCATGAATGCGCATCGCAATCCGCGTCCGAATCAGGCGGCCGACATTCGAAAGACATCCCTCCGCGCGACGGTTCAGGTGCAGATAGCCGGTGGCGATGTGTACGAAGCCAAGCGAGGAACATCCATCGGCGCGTTCCTTGCGCCGGCGGTCGACGATCCCTCGAATCCGCTGATTGCCGCGATTGTCGACGGCGAGTTGCGGGAATTGGGATGGCCGGTCGACAACGACCTTACCGCTCAGCCGGTCAGGCTTTCCGATTCCGATGGGATGAGGATCTATACGCGAAGCCTGACCTTCCTGATGGTCGTGGCGATCCGGAAGCGATTCCCCGAAGCGGAAATCCGTGTCGACTACTCGATTCCCAGCGGTGGCTATCATTGTCAAGTCCTTGAGCGGGCACCGCTGTCGCCGAAAGAAGTAGGCGAAGTGAAGGCGCTGATGCAGCAGATGGTGGAGGCGGATCTGCCGATCGAACGGATTCGCTTGCCGATCAAGGAGGCGCGCGAGCTGTTCAACGAACGCGGTGATGTCGAGAAACTCCAACTGCTGCACCGATACGACAAAGATCACTTGCATGTGTACTGTCTGGAAGGCGTGTGCGACCACTTCTACGGATACATGGTTCCGAGCACCGGCGTCCTGCGCGTGTTTGCGTTGGAGACTTTCCGGGATGGGCTGATCCTGCGGTTCCCGCGTCGCGAGGCGCCGGCCAAGATCCAGCCGCTCCGTCGGTTCGCTGCGCTACGAGAGGTCTTCGACGAGTACGGGCGATGGCTTGACGTTCTCGGGGTTCCCCATGTGGGGGCGCTCAACGATGCCATTGTCGGCGAGCGGATCAGACAACTGATCTTGGTCGCTGAGGCACTGCACGGCAAGAGAATCGCATCGATCGCCGCCGAGGTTGCGAAGCGGTTCACCCTTGGCGGTCGGATGGTTGTCATTGCCGGACCGTCGTCTTCGGGCAAGACGACCTTCGCGAGAAGGCTGGCGATCCAGCTTCTTGCCGAGGGGCTGCAACCTGTGCCGATTTCGATGGACGACTACTTCCACCCTCGGCAGAAGCTGCCGCATATTCAGGGAGGGACGCTCGACTTCGATGCGTTGTCAGCGCTTGATACCTCTCTTCTCGAGCAACAAGTGGTGAGCCTGCTTCGCGGAGACCGGGTTCAGATGCCGAGCTACGACTTCCAGACGGGAAACCGCGAGACGGGCGAAGTGGTGCAACTGCGGTCGAATCAGATTCTTCTCGTTGAAGGGATTCACGGCCTTAACCCGGGACTATTCACGGATCTTCCACGGGATCATGTGTTTCGTGTCTTTGTCTCCGCGTTGACGCAGCTTAATCTGGATGACCACAATCGTGTGCCGACGACGGATACGCGACTGGTTCGACGCATTGTTCGCGATGCGATCTTCCGCGGGTACGGAGCGGAGAAGACGCTCTCGTTGTGGGAGAATGTGCGACGGGGAGAGAAGAACAACATCTTCCCGTACCAGGAACAGGCCGATGATCGCTTCAATTCGGCGTTGGCCTACGAATGGGCTGTCCTCAAACCGTTTGCCGAGCCGTTGCTTCTCCAGGTGAACGATCCGCAGGTCAAAGTCGAAGCCGAACGGCTGATGTCACTTCTCGATTGGTTCGAACCATGTTCGGCGGAACTGGTGCCCGGCAACTCGTTGCTGCGAGAGTTCGTCGGAGGATCGGAATTGGCGGGAGTGACCACAGCGGCGTTCGCTGCTGCGAATGCTCCGCGAACGGGAGTCGATGGGACGGATCCGCGATCGGCGGGGCTGTAGGACTAGGGAGTGCGATGAACACCACCGAGATCATGGCGCTTGCGATGGAGATGGCGGGGCTTCCCGGCGAGCAAGTTCCGGGAGATTCGGCGATCTATCATCCGGCGCGCTCCGTGAAGCAGGTGCTTGTCGGTGTGGACGTCGGTCCGGCCGAACTGCTGTTGGCACGGGATCTAGGAGTCGATCTGGCGATTGCTCACCACCCGATGGGCGGGCAAGCGAAGCTTCGCTTCCATGAGGTCCTATGGCGCCATGTGGATCAAATGATCGGCCGCGGTGTGCCGGCGGAGACGGCACGCCAGATCGTCGGTCCATGGGCCGAGCAGCAGCGGATTGAAGCATCGATGCGGAATGTGGATCACGCGCCTTCGGTTGCACGACTGCTTGAGCTTGGCTACATGAACATCCACACGCCGCTGGACGAAATCGGGCGTCGGCGGATGGCGGAAGCCGTTAGCGCTGCGGGAACGGAAATCAGCGGCGAAGCGTTGGCCGAATATCTCACGGATCAATTTGGGGAGTTCCGAAACGCGGCGACGAAGATCGAAGTCCGCCTCGGAGATCCGAAGCGGCGCATCGGACAAACCATGGTCTCGCACGGAGCAGGGACCAATGGAGGATACCGAGTTGCGAAGGCATACTTCGATCACGGCATCGACACGCTGATCTACATCCATTGCAGCCCAGCAGATGTGGCACAACTGAAGGAGAGATACAGCGACCGCAAGACGTTGATCGTCACCGGACACATCGCCAGCGATTCGCTCGGCATCAACCCGTTCGTTCAGGCGCTTGCGGAGCGAGGGCTGAATGTGCGGACCTTCAGCGGAATCGTTCCGGCGATCGCCTAGAGCGGTCGGGAGCGGCACCCACCCGCATGCGATCGAGAGGGAGCAGTGATCTAGGTATGCTACGCGTGGCGACGTTCAATGTGAACTCCGTTCGAACCAGGCTGCCGATCATCCTGGCGTGGCTGGGCGAGCATGCGCCGGATGTTCTTTGTATGCAAGAGACGAAGGTACAGGACGAGCAATTCCCCAAGGAAGCATTCGACCGAGCGGGATATCACGTTCTGATCAGCGGTCAGAAGAGCTACAACGGTGTCGCCATTGCCACGCGCCGACCTGCGGACCTGTTGGCGATTGGGCTTGATGATGGCGGGCCGGCCGATCGGGCGCGATTGCTTGCAGCAGCCATGGATGGCGTGGTCGTTGTCAATACCTACGTACCTCAAGGGCGAGATCCAAGTCATGCATACTTCGAGTACAAACTGCAATGGCTGGAACGTCTCAAGGTTTGGTTCGCAAGTCACTTCGATCCGAGCGTACCGCTGCTGTGGATGGGAGACTTCAATGTGGCACCGGAAGAGATCGACGTGTACGACCCGGTGAGGTTGAACGGCCGCGTGGGATTCCATCCGCGAGAGCGAGAAGCGCTCGCTTCCGTGAAAGCGTGGGGCTTTGTGGATGTCTTTCGTCGCCACGTGACATCGGGGGGCGAGTACACGTTCTTCGACTACCGGGCGAAAGACGCCGTCTCACGGGGGATCGGGTGGCGGGTCGATCACATCTGGGCGACGCAGCCTCTTGCCGAGCGATCGAGTTCGGCGTGGATCGACACCAGTCCGAGGAAGGCGGAGAGACCCTCGGATCACACGATCCTTGCCGCCGAGTTCTCTTGAAGGAATTCTCTCCTCAAGTGAGCGAAAAAGTCCATCACTAGCAGATTGTTGTGATATCTAGCACAGCTAGTGGATTCAAGTTGTAGGCACAATCTCCGCCGTATGAATACGGAGATATGCCTTAGAAAAACATTGCGATGGTTGTTTTCTATTAGTTGCACGGTGATTCTATTCTGGGCTGGACAGGGGGTCCATGGAGCGCCGGTGACAAGGGATCTTGCGCGACAGGTGGCGGAAACGCAAATCTCGAACGTTGCCCCGGCGGCGGACCTCGGGATCATGTCGATCCGCGACGGAACAGGAATTCCTCTTGAAGATCCAGGGACGGGATGCGTGCTTGGGTATGTGTTCGCGACTCAGCCTGCGGGGTATGTTGTGGTTGCCGCGGACACGGGCATCGAGCCGGTGATCGCATTCTCGATGGAATCGGACTTCTCCTGGAATGAGGCGGAGACCAATGCGCTGCTTCACGTGCTGCGCGCTGACCTGGACCTGAGATTGTCAGCCTTGGCGGCCGATGTTGTGCCTTCCGCCACCATCGTAGAGAACCAAGCGGCATGGGAGCAAGCGGTGCTTGCTCCTGCTGCAGTGCTGTCGGAGAGTGCTGTGGGGCCGCTGCTGCAGTCAGCGACGTGGTCGGGCGGCAATCCCTGGAACAGCCTCTGCCCGATCGACCCGACCACGGGAAGGCGCAGCGCAGTGGGATGCGTCGCCACGGCCACGGCGCAGATCATCGCCTACTGGGGATACCCGTCGAACATCGCTCTTGGCCCTGAAGACGACTACGTCACCGCCACTCGGCAGATCTCTGTGGACGCCTCATCAGCTTCGATCGCGGAGATCCGCTACGACGGGGATCCGTCGACGAACCCCGAAACCGGCATGATGGCGGCGTTGTCCTACGCGGTCGGTGTGTCCGTTGCCATGGACTACACATCCTCGGGATCGGGCGCTCATGTCCTCGATGTTGCCGTGGCGCTCGCCGGAGGCGATACGCCTTATACGCGCTCTGTCCGGCCGGGGGTATGGGGCTATGCGAGCGCGGAATTGCGCACCTACGAGTACTCATTCTGGGGAACGCCGTTCTACGTTTCCCAGGAAGAGTTCTACGGCGACCTAGCCGCCAACATGAACACCGGGATGCCCGCCGAAATCGCCGTTGTTAGCGATTCCGGTGGGCACGCCATCGTTTGTGATGGATTCGATCCGGGGACGGGGATGTTCCACTTGAACTTCGGCTGGGGGGGGACGGGTGATGGCTGGTACAGCCTGCCCACGGAGATTCCGTATGGTTACAGCGTGGTCACGTATGCGGTCATGGACATTGCTCCGCCGAGCGAGCCCGGTCCCGGTCCCGGTCTTGACATCCTCTTGCCGGTCGTCGCTCCTGTTCCCGCGGATGGCGCAGTCGATGTGTCCCCCACGGGTCCGCTCGGCTTCGACTCAGGAAACGTCGGTGCCAGCCTGGCCTACGACATCTATCTAGGAACCGATGCCCAGCTGGTTGAGGATCGCGGCGTCGAAACGCACCTGGTCTCGATCGAATCCGGCGATGCGAGTGAGATCACCGTGGAGCTGATTCAGGAACTGGCGCATTCCACGCAGTACTTTTGGGTTGTTGACAGCAGTGCCGCCGATGGCCGATCCGCAGAGGGAACACGATGGAGCTTCACAACCGAAGGGGAGGCGGTGGATCCCCCTCCTGATCCCGACCCGAGCGACGATGTAGCGTTGGACCCGTCGAGGTTGGAGATCGATGCCGGCGGGGGAACAGCAACCGTTGGTGTGACGGCGGCGGCACCGTGGACTGCGGTCTGCAGTGCCGCGTGGATTGACATCGATCCGGAGACATCGCCGGGAACGGGGAATGGCAGCTTCACGTATACCGCTGCCGCGAACCCCGACATCGAATCCCGGCAAGCCGAAATTCGCGTGGAGCAGGCCGTGCATACCGTTGTACAGGCGGGCGCTGAGCCGATGCAGGTTTCGCTTCCGATCCTTGCTCCGGAAGGTGGGGAGTACGTTGACGAGGTGCTGGTGTCGATGAGCTGTTCCACCGAGGGTGCGGTGATCCGCTTCACCTTGGACGGCGCCGACCCAACGGAGAACAGCGCGCTGTACGATGGGGCGGTGACGCTATCTGAGAGTGCCGTTGTGAAGGCGCGCGCATTTCTCGACTCGGCGACCGATGGGTGGATCGCAAGTGAGGTCTCCGAGGCAGTCTACAACGTGACCCCGCGGGTTGCCGCACCGGTCTTCGATCCTCCAGAGGGAACGTACGTCGGGAGTGTGGAGATCGGTCTGACCTGCTCAACGACCGGAGCCGAGATCCGGTTCACGGTTGATGGAACCGAGCCGGGGCCGACCTCGCCTGGACTTGCTCCCGGTGAGAAGATCGTCTTGAACAGCAGTAGTTCAGTCCGGGCCAAGGCGTTTCTTGACGGATGGGCTCCTAGCGCTACAGCGGCTGCTTCCTACGAGATCACAGTACCACACGGGCTGGAGGACGATGCGGAGAACGGTCCAGGGCGTTGGGTGGTGAGCGGAAACAGCGGAACGGTGGCGTGGCGGATCACGCAGCGGCAGAGCAAGTCGGGATCGTCGAGCTGGTGGTTCGGAGATGAAGCGCGGGGGAGCTACTACGCAGGCCGAGCGACGCCGGAAGGGACGTTGACCTCTCCGGAGATTGCAGTAACCGGGGAGACGGCGATGACGGTGTCGTTCTGGCAGTGGCGGTACGTGGAGAGTTACACCCGGGCGAGCCGGGACCGGACGATGGTGGAGGTGCGGTTCGACGGCGGCGGGTGGGAACCGGTGTGGCAGCAGGACAGCAAAGACGCGTCGGCGCGAGCGTGGGAGAACGTGGCGTTGGAGGTTGCGGTTCCCGACGGCGCGCGGTCGATGCAGCTCCGGTTTGCGTTTGATGCGGTGACGTATTCGCGCAACAGCTACGGCGGCTGGTTCATCGACGACATCTTGGTGGAGCCGGTGCCGATTCGGTTTGTCGCCGATCCGCAGGAGATGGCGATCGACGAAGGCGGCTCTGCGAGCGTGGCGATCCGTTTGTCGGGAGCGGCGGAGGGGTTTGTGGAAGGCCGCGTGGTGAAGGTGAGCGGTGACCCGGACATCCAGGTGATGTCCGGGAGTACGGTGTCGTTTGCTGCCGGAGCGCGGCAGGCGAGTTCCGGTGTTGTACAGATCGTGGCTGGGGAAGACGAAGACGGTCGGGGCGGCGAAGCGACGTTCCGGATCGAGTGGACGGGCGGCGAGCAGGTGGAGCCGACGACGTTCACCGTGCGAGAACTGGACAACGACGGCCTGTTCGAGGACGCGGAGCTTGGTGCGGGTGGCTGGAGCGTGACGGGAAACAGCGGAACGGTGGCGTGGCGGATCACGCAGCGGCAGAGCAAGTCGGGAT
>CAZJLO010000013.1:0-3331 GCA_964547105.1 uncultured Thermotogae bacterium | reverse complement strand
TATTCGCGCAACAGCTACGGCGGCTGGTTCATCGACGACATCTTGGTGGAGCCGGGACCGCTCGTGAGCGCGGCGGAATCGCTCGATTTCTCTGCAGATGGGGATACGTTCGCGGTGGCGATTCATCCGAATCCTGTTCGCGAAGACGGCGTCTGGATCGACATGACGGGATCGAATGTCGATCCCGAAGCGCTGCGGGTGGAGGTTTTCGACCTCTCTGGGCGGCAGGTATGGGCGGCGGATGAAGAAGGGGCGATGATGTGGTGGCCGGGCGAGAATCGAAGCGGTGAACGGCTGGCGAACGGGGTGTATCTGATGAGCATTCGGGTGCATGTGGCCGAGTCGTGGATTCCCCTCCCGATTGAGAAAGTGGCGATCCTTCGATAACGATAAGCGGCGCAAACCGTGGGAACTCCGGATTCCGCGGCGTGCGGTTTCCTGGCACCCCGGTCTGCGCTTGAAGCGCCACAGCTAGATTCGTGGAATCGATGCAAGCAGAAGTGACAATCACACAGCCGGTTGACGATTTCCCGCCAGCCGGCTGATGAAGTGGAATCATCCCCCGTGGGGCGCCAGCACCAGCACGTCTTTGGCGACTAGGAACCATGCCCCGTCGGAGAAGATCTCGATGATGTAAATGTAGGCGCCGCGGGCAGCCTCACGGCCATCGGCACGGATGCCGTCCCAGACAAGCTCCTGTCCCGACGCTTCATCGCGCCAAACACGGTGACCACCTGGGTCGAAGACCTGCACGCGCATCTCGTCGACCATCACGAGGCCGTCCACACCGAAGACAATCGGTTCGAAGTGCGATGGGTTGGGAGAGACCGTGACCTGTGCGTTGGCGGCGGCAAGCATCGGAGCAGCCGGAGGATCGTAGCCTGCGGGCGGAGCGGTCCAGAACAAGACGGGAGGTGTTTCCGCTGTCTCGGAGAAGTGGAGGAGGACATCATCGACGTGGGAGTACACCCAGTACCCGTTCCAGGGGAGTAGAACGTCGACTTGGGTGTAGCTTCCGTCGGGGGCCGTGCCGATGGCGGAGTTCTCCAAGATCCCTCGCCGTGCCGCTTCGGCTGTATGCCAAGTGAACCCCGCGTGCTCGATGATCGTTTCGTCCCAAGTGGCGGCGAAGGGTGTCCCGATCAGGTGCCAACCCGGCCGGGTCAGTCGGATCGAGAATGCTTGCTCGATCGGAAGTCCGGTCAGGTTCATGCTCACCGGCTCTCGAACATACAGCCAGTAGCCCCTTCCGACTTGGAGGGAGCCGGACCGGATGTACTCACCTTCATACCGGAACAGGATGGGGGCATCGAAGAGGAAGCGCCTCGAACCGAATACGCTTGAGGACTGCATCGACGAATGGAGCGGAACCGAAACCAGGTGCCATCCCGTGTGGAAGCCGCGCTGTTCGTGTTGGTCGCACTCTTCGACGATGACCGTGACTTCATCCATCATCGACGCTCCGTAGTCATCCGTAACTGTCAGGACGAGCACGTAGGTCCCAGGGAGATCCGGGGTAAAGCACGGGAACTCGGTATCGAAGCGTTCGATGGCCTCCAGTACTCGGCTGACGGGTGGAATGTGGAGCACAGTCCGCCCGTTCAAGAAATGGTGATCGGAGAATGTCTAATGGCAGCGCAGCTCTTCGCGTGGTTGGTGACGGTACATCGGCGAGATGTCCGCCGATCCCGGGAAGTTCTCCGGCAGGTCTTCATCGGGGTCATGGGATGCCGAGCCATCGAGACAGATACGCTCCCACACGCACCCTGTTTGGTCGGAACCGGCATTGGGAATCGGGTTGTTGTTGTAGCAGCCACTTCCTCCGCCCCCGAGGCTCCCTCCTCCTCCCCCATCGTCTTGCTGAGGGCTCAGCGTGTTCTCGAAGCGAACCGCCTTGTGCTCGCCCGGCTCGACAAACACAGAGATGCTCGTTGCGGCCGTTCCGCCGTCGCTGCCCACAGTCACCAGGGAGTCATAGCCTGAGGGGCCGTCCTCGGTGATGGTGTAGGTGTCGGACTCCAGGGCTTCGTAGATCGTGCTTTCCCCATTGGCCAGAATGCGTGGATCTTCTCCGTTGAGCGTGATCGTCCAGAGTGAACCGTCCGCCGGTTCCACATTCTTGGTCACGGTGATCGATCCGAACCAATCCTCCGGATCGATCGGAAGGATCTCGATCCGCTGCTCGCAAGACGAGCTGTTCCCGCAGGCGTCGGTGGCCGTCCACGTGATGATCGTCGTCCCGCACAGGTAGGGTTCCGTGAGTTCTTTCCCGTCGCTTCGCGTGGCGGTGATGACGATCTGCTCATCGGGTGTGCACAGATCGGTTGCCGCTGCCTGACCAGGATCGACCGCTGCTTGACAGGGATCGAACACATCGCTCTGCCTCTGAATCAGACCTGGGCATGTGATCTGCGGGGGTGTCAGATCGACGACGTCTCGGGTCCACACCACAGGGGAAGCAGCGTTCCCCGAGCAATCGGTGGCATGGATCGTCACTTGGACGGTGGCGGTGCATCCCGATCCCGTGAGCGTGACCAGAACACTGCCGTTGACGGTGACTCTTTCTCCTTCCGGTGGATGATCGCCGTGGGTCTTGGTGATCGTCAGGCTGCTCAAGGAACCGTTCCCCGTGATCTCAACCACATCGGCCGTGACGCTCGCCGTTTGGATGCAACAGTGGTCGGTGATCGTTGCTTGGAAGGTGACCGTTGCTTGGCAGCTGGCGTCCACGGCCCCTCCGCCCGAGATGTCCAGCGCATGCATTGGGGGTTGCGCACGGATCACGGGAGGGAGGGTGTCCGGTGCGGGCACGGCCGAAGCGGCAAGCCCTTGGGGGTTAGCAGAGGCGCACAGGACTGCGAGCACCAAGCATGCGCCAGCAAGGACGAAAGACTTGCACCGAACCAGGGGCATCGGATTCCTCCTTCGCAATCGAAGCATTGTGTGCATCTCACATCACCGCCTTGTTCACAAGCCACCCCGGGAAGATCGGGACCAATGCGTAGGATCGCGTGAACGACTTGGTCCACCAGCTAATCACCGGCGGTTCACAATCGCGGACTTCGATCGTTTGCTGACACGACGCGCTGTTGTTGCAGTCGTCGCTGACCGTCCAGGTGATGGTGGTCGTTCCACACGGGTAGCGTCGCTCTGTTGGCGAACCTCCATCGCTGCAGATCCCCGTGACCGTTGGTGTTGAGTCGCAGTTGTCACTGACCGCGGGGCTTCCGGGGTTAACGACCGCCGAGCAGTACCCTTCCTCATTACACACGCTGATATCCGTGGGGCAGGTGAAGGTGGGCGCTTGAGTGTCCGCCGTCCAGGTGTAGGT
>CAZJLO010000012.1:0-49661 GCA_964547105.1 uncultured Thermotogae bacterium | reverse complement strand
AAGCCGCTCGCCAAACATCTCCGCCGCGTACGGAGCATCGCTTCGCGGGAATGCGAACAGCCGCCGCGGCACCCCAAAGATGGAATCCCGCGATCGAAGTTCGGAAAGCGCCCAGTCGAGAAGCTTCTCAAACGGTTGAGGCTTCATCAGATCCGACATGTCGTGTCATGCCTCCTTCAAGCCGACCCCCGACCGGGGTCATGTCTCGCATCCCTCATCCGGACTAAGGCCGGATCATAGCCGGACCGGCAACGAACCCGTCGGTGTATTCGAGAGAATCGGAGCTACAAACGCTTCCACAAGCTGGCCGCCACTTCCCGCGATCGCACGTAGACCCTCTCTTCGTCCAGTTCGACAAACGTTCCTTCACGCAACACCTCGCGCCCATCGACCCACAGATCGCGCACGCGAAGTGCATGAACCGCCACGCCAAACAGCAAGTGTCCGAGCACGTTCATGGAATCGATCGGAGTCGGGGGCACGTAGTCGAGAACGGCAAGATCGGCGGAGGCGCCGATCTCGATTCGCCCGAACCCGATCTCGGAGCCGAATAGTCGCTCCGCAATCAGAGGATTATTGCGGAACAGCATCCGATCCAGCATCCCAAAATCGCCGGCAAGCGACTCCCCACGCGTGTGCTTCTGCGCCAGTCCTGCCGTCATCAGTTCGCCAAGCATATTGCAGCCCAGCCCATCGGTTCCCAATCCCACCGGAATCGAGCGATCGAGAAACGCGGGAATATCCAGGGATCCCACTGCATTGTTCATGTTGGAGCGCGGATTGTGGACCACGGCAGTGCCCCGCTCGGCAATCAGAGCTCTCTCTCGCTCGTCAAGATGGAGGCAGTGGGCAAAGATCGAATTCGGGCGGACAAGCCCGAACCGATCAAGTCGCTCGACGATCCGCATTCCGTGCTTCGCCTCGCTTTGATGTTCGTCCTCCGGGCCTTCGGCCACATGAATGTGAACACCGCAGTCGTCTGGAAGCACCTTGGCCACGGCCTCCAATGTATCATCCGACACCGTGAACGCCGCGTGAAGGCCGAACAGGCCGCTTTCTCGTCCGCTTCCGCCCGAGAGCGACTCCAAGAATGAGCGATTCTCTTCGATTCCCGCCCGGGAAATCGCCGCGCCATCGCGGTCGGAAACCTCATAGCAGTAGCAGCCGCGAAGCCCCACTTGCCCGCTGACCGCATCTCGCAGGGCGTCGAGGCTTCCCTCCACCGCGTTGGGGCTGGCGTGATGGTCGACAAGCGTGGTGACACCACAGCGCGCGGCTTCCATCGCTCCCACCAATCCGCTCATCGAAACATCCTCGAGCGTCAATGCTTTGTCGAGTCTCCACCACAGCTGTTCGAGAATCTCAGTGAAGGTCCTCGGACCGTACGGAGAGACAGCCATCCCCCGTGCAAGCGCGCTGTAGAGATGGGTGTGTGCATTGATCATCCCGGGAAGAATCCAACTCCCCGGTCGATCGATCCGCTCGGCACCCTCCCACCCATCCGGAACCGCTTCCCCCGGTGCGAGAATCCCGGCAATTCGTCCGTCATCCATTAGCAGAACAGGGCTTTCGACTACACCCTGTCCGCCATCCCACATCCATCCCGCGGCTAGGATCTTCTTGATCAAGGCGACCTCCGTTGTTGTCGACACTGAACGGTAGCATCGGCAAGGTTGTCTGACAAGTCCCATGCCTACGACAGAAGGACCAACCTCCCATCACGTCGTATTGACAACCTCCCCTCACACCTCTTAGGATGTTGCATGCGGAAGTCCCGACCCACCCATCGCAGGGAGCAACGCCACGAAGATGAGCCGGAGCGTGCTGCAGTGAGTCACGTCCCCGCTGTCGAACTGCGCGGCATCGTCAAGAAGTTCCCCGGCGTGGTGGCCAATGCCGGCGTGGACCTTACAATCCTGCGTGGAGAGATCCATTGCCTGCTCGGTGAGAACGGTGCCGGGAAGACGACGTTGATGCGCATCCTCTACGGGCTCTATCAGCCCGATGCAGGTGAAATCGTCCTCAATGGGAAACGTGCGACGATCTCCTCACCACGAAAGGCGCTCGAATACAGGATCGGGATGGTGCACCAGCATTTTCACCTTGTGCCAACCCTGTCTGTGGAAGAGAACATCATTCTTGGACTCGACGACGGTCCGAGCCCGTTTCTTCACAGCCGTAGGACGAGAGCCAGGATCAACAAGCTCGCCACAGAATACGGGCTTGAGGTGGATCCGCAAGCCAAGGTGTGGCAGCTCTCGGTTGGTCAACAGCAGCGCGTGGAGATCCTCAAGGCTCTGTATCGAGAAGCCGATCTGCTGATCATGGATGAGCCGACGAGTGTGCTGACGCCACAAGAAGTCGACGGCCTTTTCGGGACGCTTCGCAGCCTGGTCGATGCCGGCCTGACGATCGTATTCATCACCCACAAGCTGGATGAGGTGATGCAGATCAGCGATCGCGTGTCGGTACTCCGCAAGGGTGCGATCGTCGATACCGTCAACACATCCGAGACCGACAAGCGCACATTGGCCAGGCTGATGGTCGGCCGCGAGGTTGTGTTCCGGGTCGAGAAGCCCGCCGTGGAGCACGGCGAGGTCGTTCTGTCCGTAAAGGACCTTCACGCCACCAATGACCGCGGGCTGAAGGCGCTCAACGGTGTTTCTTTCGATCTCCGTGCAAGCGAGATCCTCGGCGTAGCCGGAGTCTCCGGGAACGGCCAACACGAGCTATCGGAGGTCCTCACCGGCCTCCGCCGCGCCACCCGCGGCGAGGCCATCCTGGAAACCCGCAACCTGACGCACTGTTCGGCGCGCGAGATCGCCGACCTCGGCGTGGCCCACGTACCAACCGAACGGATCCGCGTGGGCACGGTTCCGAGCATGACCATCCGCGAGAACCTTCTTCTCAAACTGTATCGGCAGGCCCCATTCAGCCGGTGGGGATTTCTTAATGAATCCGCAGCAAGGACCAACGCCACCCAAGCGATGGATACATACGCGATCTCTGCTCCGCACGACGGCGTCGCCGCAAAGCTTCTATCCGGAGGCAACATTCAGCGTCTTGTGCTCGCCCGCGAGCTGTGCGGCGATCCGGCGTTGATCATCGCCGCCCACCCGACCTACGGACTCGATGTCGGGGCCACGGAGCAGGTTCGGCAAACCCTGCTTGAACAACGTTCCAATGGAGCAGCAATCCTCCTCATCTCCGAGGATCTCGACGAAATTCTCCAGCTCTCCGACCGGATCCTCGTTCTGTTCGAAGGAGAGATCATGGGGGTTGTCTCGGCTGATGATGCGGACTTGAATGACATCGGCCTGCTCATGGCCGGCTCTCGCATGCAGGAGGTCGAAGCGTGAGGCTCCTCTCGTGGATCCATGTCGAGCGCCGAGCAACACCACCTGCGTGGGTGGTGTTCGCGGTTTCCGCAGGGGCGATCGTTGCCGCGCTTCTTGTCGCCGGGATCTTCTTTCGGGCGTATGGGATCTCTCCGCTTCGCGCCTACGGTGACATCCTTCGGGGCGCGTGCGGGAGCCGCCTCGGCATCACGGAGACCATCCGTCGTGCGATCCCCCTTCTCCTGATCGGCGTCGGACTCACAGTCGCATTCCGAGCTCTGTTTTGGAACATCGGCGCGGAAGGTCAGCTTCTTGTCGGTGCCGCCGCTGCAAGCGGGATCGCCCTCTTCTCCGGTCTTCCCGGGCCACTCCTCCTTCCAGCGATGTTTGTCGGCGGCTTTGCCGCCGGGGCCGCGTGGGGAATCATTCCCGCCGCGTTGAAAAGCAAGCTGGGGATCAACGATGTCATCACGACGCTGATGATGAACTACATCGCGATCTACATCGTCGAGTGGCTGATTCATGGCCCGTGGAAAGGGCCAAGCATGCGCGGCTTCGCCTACACGGATCCGTTCCCCGCAGCAGCCGTCCTCGCCACCGTCGGCGACACGAGAATTCATTGGCCGACACTCGTCATCGGGCTGGTCGCAGCAGTTGTCGCGTACATTGTCGTCAAACGGACTCGTCTTGGATTTGAGATCCGCGTCGTCGGCGAGAATCCACATGCCGCGAAGTACTCGGGAATCAGCCATGTCAAGATCACCCTGCTGGCAATGGCGTTCTCCGGCGGCATGGCGGGGATGGCCGGCGTAGGAGAAGTCGCCGGAATCCACCACATGTTGCTCGGTCCGGCCAACGTCACGGGAGGCTACGGGTACACCGCAATCATCGTCGCCTGGCTCGCGCGGCGGAACCCGCTTGCCGTCGTCATCACGGCGTTCTTGTTCGCTGTCTTGCTGCGCGGAGGCGATGTCATCAAGGTATCGCTGGGACTTCCATTCCAGCTGGTCAATGTTTTCAACGGCCTGATCCTGTTCTTTCTCATCGGCAGTGATATTCTGATGCGGTACCGGATCTCGTTCGGGCGGAAGGAGAGAGAGACGGTATGAGTTGGGAGAGTTGGGTCATTGCGACATTCAGCCGTACGCTTGCTTACGGGACGCCTCTGCTGTTGGCGACCCTTGGCGAAATCTACGCCGAACGCGCCGGTGTCCTCAACCTAGGCGTCGAGGGCATGATGGTCATCGGAGCGTTCGCCGGATTCGCCGTTGCTCACAGCAGCGGTAACCCGTGGCTGGGCGTTCTTGTCGCCTCCGTCGTCGGCGGCGTCTTCTCTTTGATTCACGCATTCGCCAGCATCACCCTGCGCGCTAACCAAGTCGTCTCCGGACTCGCGCTGACCATGCTTGGCCTTGGGCTCTCGGGTGTCCTTGGACGGCGGTTCGAGGGAATGCCGCTCTTTCACCCTTTGCGTGAGGTCACCGTCCCTGGGCTTGCCCGCATCCCCATCCTGGGGCCAATCTTATTCGACGGTCAGAATGTCCTGGTATACATCGCCATCGCACTCGCCGTGGTGATGTGGTACGTCCTCTATCGCACGCGGATCGGCATCAGCATTCGTGCGGTCGGCGAAGATCCGGCCACAGCAGATTCCCTGGGGGTCAGTGTCGCTCGGGTGCGCTATCTGTGCGTCTTCATCGGAGGTGTTCTGGCTGGAACCGCCGGCGGGTATCTCTCCATCGCCTATCGTCCCTCCTGGACGGATGGGATGACGGCGGGGATGGGGTGGATTGTCATTGCGCTCACCATTTTCGCCTTTTGGAATCCGCTGCTGGGTCTTGTCGGAGCCTATTTCTTCGCTGCCCTTTTCCACCTGTCGTTCCGGCTGCAGGCATGGGTGGCACCCGAACTGCTGAAGGCAATGCCCTACGCATTGGCTATTCTTGTTCTGATCGCTGTTTCTCGTGGAACGCTGCAAAAGCGGATGGGAGCTCCATCCGCATTGACGTTGCCGTACAAAAGAGGAGAGGAGTAGCAAGAGGAGGTGGCGCGCATGAAGGATCGATCCGCATGCGTGCCAACAGGCACCGATCCAAACCGTTAAGGAGGTTGGGCAATGAAACGTGCGTTGGTTGTACTCGGACTGCTCGCGATCATGGTTTCAGTCGGATTGGTGGGGTTGGCGGATGCTTATGTCCCCGGCACACCAATGAAGGTCGGATTCATCTACGTCGGCCCAATTGGCGACTACGGTTGGACGTATGCCCATAATGAGGCGCGTCTGATCGTGGAAGATGCTTTCCCATGGGTAGAAACGTTCATTGTGGAGAGCGTGGCCGAGGGGCAAGAAGAGGCGTTCATCGACCAGCTAATCCAGGAGTTTGACGTCGATGTCGTCATCACCACCAGCTTCGGCTTCATGAACGGCACGTATGCCGCAGCGCAACGATATCCTGATGTGCTCTTCGCCCATGCGTCCGGGTTCATGCGACTCCCCAATATGTTGACGTTCATGGCCGACTTTTATCAGGTGTACTACCTCAACGGGATCATCGCAGGCGCGCTGACCGAAACCGGCAAAGTGGGCTATGTCGGAGCGTTCCCGATTCCGGAGGTCAAACGCCACCTGAACGCGTTCGCGCTTGGCGTTCAGGCAGCCAACCCTGACGCCGAGGTCCAGGCAAGCTGGATCTACGAGTGGTTCAATCCGGCAGGCGCCAAGGAAGCGACGGAAGCATTGATCGCCGATGGATGCGACCTATTCGCATTCACCGAAGACTCGCCGACCGTTGTCCAGGTAGCTGCAGAAAACGAGCTGCTGAGCTTCGCTCACTACGGATCGCAGATGTACCAGTTCGCGCCGAATTATGTGGTTTCCGGACAGGCGGTCCGCTGGGACGCAATCTACATCGATTTCCTGCAGAAGATCTACGATGGAGTCTACACAGCGGAGAACCTCCAGAATGTGGACTACTGGTGGCTGATGTCGCAGGGTGCCGTTGCCGCCGAAGCGCAGCCCGGCGTGCCGATCAATCCGTTGTATGTCGACGCCCTGAAGGCCTACATGGTGGACGACGCGGCTCTCGGAACGATCTCGGCATACGATCTGTTCTACACGCGGCTGGCGCAATTCTCTAACCCGGGCGTGACGTTTGACCCGTTCCAGGGGCCGATCGTCGACCGGAATGGGACACTCCGTGTCGAAGACGGGGCGTGGCTCTCCGTGGATTCTCTGATCACCATGGAATGGGCTGTGTCCAACGTAGTAGGTTCTTGGCCCAACGAGCCGTAGATCAGCACGGATCACGATGATTGTGACGCGCCCTGGAGCCTTCCGGGGCGCGTCACGGTCGCTCTTCGCGCCATTTGCCCTTGTCTCCGCCCGTTTCGATAATGCCTGGAGAAGGAGGAATTGTGGGATTACATCATGTAACAGCCATCGTGCGCCCGAACACGCTCGATGAAGCGCTCGGTCTTGTCCGGAATGCAGGCGGCACGGCGCGTTGGTTGGCTGGTGGAATCGACATTGTGCGGCAGCCTCCCCCGGAAGGCACAACCCTGATCGACATATCCGCTCTTCCTCTCCACGAAATTGCCGTCAGCGCAGACGGGCAAACGATCTCGATCGGTGCCACCGCAACGCTGACGGAGATCATGGAAAGCAAGCTCATTCGAGGTCTCTACGGCGGAGAGATGGTCGCCATGCTGAGCAACGTTGCCTCGCCGTTGCTTCGCAACCTGGCCACGCTTGGCGGAAGCATCGGGTCGGCGCACCCATGGTCCGATATCCACTGCTTCCTTGAAGCCGTTGACGCCAAGGTGGAAATCTTTGATGGCTCCTATCGAACGGTCGATCTGGCCGATGTGTCTCCGCAACGCTCGATGCAGAACCGGCTGTTCACCCGGGTGTTGATTCCGGTCCCAGCAGATAACGCCGCCGTTGCATTTGAGGAGTTCTCACGGAGCAAGTTCGACGTGTCGATGCTGAATTGCGCTTGCTCGATCGCGGTCACCGGAGGCAAAGTCGCGATGGTCCGAATCGTCGCCGGTGGGACGCCGTCGCGCGCAAGCCGGATCCAAGCAGCTGAGGAGAGACTCCTCGAAACAGAACTTGACGCGACATCCATTCAATACGCTGCCGATGCCGCTGCAAGTGATACGGTCCTCCGCGATGATATCCGCGCCTCGGCGGAATACCGGCGCGTTCTGCTGAAGACGGGAATCCGTCGTTGCTTGCTTCGAGCGCGCACAAGAACAACCCTCGCCAACCGACCGTTCTCCTAGGGAGGAAAGCTCATGAAAATCAGGATCACCGTGAATGGCACGCCGCGCGAGATGGATGCCGCCCCTGGGGACACGCTGCTTGAGCTTCTGCGCCGTGAAGGATACAAGAGCGTCAAGAAAGGTTGCGGAACCGGGGACTGCGGCGCTTGCGCTGTTCTGTTGGACGGACGAGCCGTCAACTCCTGCCTTGTCCTTGCCGCCAAGGCCGACGGCTCCTCGGTAACCACCATCGAAGGCATCTCCAAGGATGGCCTATTGCACCCTGTTCAGCAGGCATTTCTCGACAGCGGGGCCGTGCAGTGCGGGTACTGCACCCCTTCGATGGTGCTCACGACCATCGATTTCCTGTCGCGCAACCCCGATCCGACGGACGACCAGATCCGTGCGGCAATCTCCGGGAATCTCTGCCGCTGCACAGGCTATGAGAAGCAGGTGGACGCAATCCGCAGGGCTGCCACACAGATGAGAGGAGGATCCAATGAGGCGTGACGAGACCTCGAGGCGATCATTCCAGGTGGTCGGGCACAGCGAGCGCAAGGTCGACGGGACGTCCCTGATCACCGGGCAGCCACTGTTCGTTGCCGATATCGACCTTCCAAAGACGCTTTATGTACGCCTGTTGACCAGTCCGCACGCCCATGCACAGATTTCGCACATCGATACCTCGGCAGCCGAGGCGATGTGCGGCGTCGCCTGTGTGTTGACCCACAACAATACTCCCGAAACTCGCTACACAACGGCCGGCCAGGGGTTTCCCGAGCCCTCGCCGTATGATACGCGAATGTTCGACACCAAAGTGAGATTCGTCGGAGACCGCGTGGCCGCCGTTGCCGCCGAAACGCCGGAAATCGCAGAAGCGGCGCTGCGTGCGATCCGCGTTGACTACGAGCCGATCGAGCCGGTGCTTTCGCTCGACGAAGCTCTCGCCGATGGCGCGCCCATCATTCACGATGAACCCGAATCCAAGGGGATTTACGAAGCAGAGCGCAACATCGCCGCCGATGTCGATATCTCCGTTGGAGACCTCGATGCCGCATTCGCCGCAAGTGCTGTAACGGTCGAAGCGACCTGCGAGACCCAGTATGCGCAACACACCCCGATCGAGACCCATGTCGTCTGGAGCTATCTTGATGTCGACGGACGCCTTGTCCTCCGATCGAGTACCCAGGTCCCGTTTCATGTGCGCCGCATTGTCGCGTACGTGCTTGGTATCCCCATCCGCGATATCCGCGTGATCAAGCCACGGATCGGAGGGGGATTCGGCACCAAGCAGGAGATCCTCTTGGAAGACATCGCCGGGCTGATCACGCTTCGAACCAAGCGGCCGGCGCTGTTCTCGCTGACCCGGCAGGAAGAGTTTATATCGTCCCGAACCCGCCATCCAATGCGCATCCGTGTCAAGATGGGCGCCGACAAGGACGGACATCTTCAAGCGCTGGAGATGGAAGCGCTCTCGAATACGGGCGCCTATGGCAGCCACGCCCTGACTGTGCTGTCCAATGCCGGCTCCAAGACGCTCCCGTTGTACAACAAGGCCCCCAATGTCCGTTTCTTCGGCAAAGCGCTGTATACGAATCTTCCCGTGGGCGGTGCGTACCGCGGCTACGGGGCCACTCAGGGCTACTTCCCGTTGGAAGCGGCGATGGATTTGCTGGCTGAACGAACCGGATTGGACCCGATCGAAATCCGCCGGCGCAACCACATTCGCAGCGGAGAAACCTCGCCGATCTTCGAAAAACTAGGCGAAGGACGCGAAGGTGTCGCGTTCACCATTCGAAGTTGCGAGCTTGATCGCTGCATCGAGATCGGCCGTCAGCGAATCGGGTGGGATGAGAAACGCGGCAAAAGAGTGACATCCGGGCCCTGGGTCCACGGTGTCGGGATGTCGATCCACATGCAGGGATCGGGAATCCCGCATATCGACATGGCCGCGGCAACGATCAAGATGAACGAAGATGGCTCGTTCAATCTGCTTGTCGGAGCGACCGACCTTGGCACCGGATCGGACACAATCCTCGCTCAAATCGCAGCCGAGGTTCTCGCGGTCCCGCTGTCGAACATTCTCGTCACATCGAGCGACACGGATATCACGCCGTTCGACGTCGGCGCCTATGCCTCGTCGACCACGTATGTCTCGGGAATGGCGGTCGAACGCGCCGCCATCCAGGTTCGAGAGCAAATCCTCGACGTCGCCGCGTCGATGCTGGGAAAAGATCGCCATACGGCCGAACTCAAGCTGAGACTCGACAGCGGTGCTGTCATCGGCGGACAACGCACGATTCCCCTCAGTGACGTCTGCAGCCATGCGATGTACAGCAATGAGCAGTTCCAAATCGGGGCAACCGCGTCATGCGTCCCCGAAGAATCCCCGCCTCCCTTCCTGGCAAGCTTCGCCGAAATCGCCGTCGATACGGAGACAGGCTTCGTCAAGATCCTCCGTTATGTTGCGGCAGTGGATTGCGGAGTCGCGATCAATCCGAAGATGGCCGAAGGGCAAATGGAAGGTGCGATTGTCAACGGGATCGGCTACGCGCTGACTGAGGAGATGAAGTTCTCTTCCACAGGCCGTGTTCGCAACCCGAACCTGTTCGACTACAAGATTCCCTGCGCCGCTGATGTTCCGCCGATCGAGGTGGTTCTTGTGGAATCGTACGAGCCCACCGGACCGATGGGCGCGAAGTCGGTCGGCGAAATCGGCATCAACGCTCCCATTCCTACAATCGCCAGCGCTCTATATGACGCCGTGGGGATACGGCTCACCAAGACACCGTTCACGCCGGAACGGGTGCTGGCAGCGATCCGTGAACGGGGGCCGGCGGCACATAGCGGATGATCTAGCGATCGCTCGCGTCACCGTGCGCCGCTCTTGAGTTGGGGGGGGACGGGGGTGCCGACTTAGCGCGAACTCGACGTGATCGGCGGCCGGAGCGCCCGGCCGGTGACGGCAGCGAACGCTGGTGCCGGCTAAGCTTTCGTCCGACGAACAGCGCCAGCATGATGACGACAATTCCGATCGCCGTGAGACCGCTCACCAGGGCATCGCTCAGAGAGAGGCTGAACAAGCTGCCGATCACGGCACCAAGAAGCCCCCAGCCGCAAGAGAGAAGAATCGCGAACAGAATCAATGCAAAGGTTGACATGCCGGCAGTGTAACGGGATGCATGCTCTCCGCGCAATGGATGGCTCTACATGTTTTGCGCAGACTAGGCCGTACCCGTACTATCAACGGCGCGATTCCCAGTGCAAGGCCAAGCGGGCCGACGGGAGGGGAAAGCACAACGATGCGACAGAGCGTACGAGCGATCCTTGTAAGTGTTGCCGTGGTTGGATTGGCGGGAGCCGTGTTCATGATTTGGCCTGCTTCGGATCCGCTTGCCGGCGTGGATGCGGTCATCATTCGCTCCGTGGAAACCACGGTCACCGTTGCCGAACAGGAGCTCCGCATTCTGCTGGGCGAACGCGATATTGATGTCGTCCCCATCGCGGCCCAGGCCGACGCCGCCATTGAAGTATCGGATGTTCGCTTGAATCGCATCGAAGCCGAGAATTCGCCGAGCACCAATGGAAATGCTGCCTCCGATACGGCCGTAGTGAGCGCTGTTTGCTCGGTGACGAATCTGCGAACCGGAAGCGTAAGATGGATGGACTTCACCCTTCATCTGGATGGCGACCGAGTCGAGGCTCAGCTTGTCCCTCGACGAAGCTGGCTGCCATTCTAGCGGAACGCGCGGGAGAGGTACCGATGAGTAGCGACGCGCAGTTCACCGCCTGCAACAGCAGAAACAGCATCGGAATCTGGAAACGACGCCACGACCTTCTCTTCCCGGCGACGGCGAGAAGCCTCTCCGGAGCCGACGATCGTCCACCGTTCTCGAAGCCGGCAATATCGCGCTATCGATGGAGGCCGGTCGCCGGATGCGTCATGCTCGCGCTTCTGTCGGCGCTTCTTGTCGCCTGCAGCAGCTCGATCGAAGCAATCGACGTCCGCGCGATCGAATTCGACGTTCCCCCGGACGTAGATATTGTGATCGACAGCGGTGGTGGCAGCGTCCTTCTCCGCGGTGAGCCCGGTCGAGAGACCGTCGCGATTGCCGCCACCCTTCACTCGTTCGCTTCGACGGGCGAACTCGCCCAGCAGCAGGTCTCCGAGCTCACCATCGAGTGGAAGCTGGTCGACGGCAGCGTCGCCGTCGATTTCGCCCCACCTCAGGCGCCGGCGATCGGCAAGGGGGCATTTGCCGATTTTGAGCTGGTCGTCCCGATCGACGCCTCGATCACGGTGGCCACGGATGATGGTCGAATCGAGCTTGTCTCGATCAACGGAGCGATCGCCGCCAGCGGCCGCAATGATCCGATCATCGTACGCGACACGGGTGGTGTCCTTCTTGTGAATGGAATCGAGAGCGAGATCATCGTGAGCGGATCATCCGGAGAGGCGATCTTTGCCGCCACTACGGAGGGTGATTTGACATTCAGCGACGTCGGCGGACTGATCGAAGCGGAAACCCAGGAAGGCGACATCCGCTATCGAGGCCGGCCCTCCGGCGGCTCCAACCGCCTGGTGACGCACGCCGGAGATCTCCATGTCTCTCTGCCCGCGGATGCGGATCTGATCGTTGACGTATCGGCGCGTCACGGGTTCATCACTGCCGACCTTCCATTGGATGGCGATCTCACCGGCAACAGCTGGACGGCAACACTCAACGATTTGCATCAGGCGTCCCGGCTTGAGCTTACCACTTGGGATGGGATGATCTCGATCGAGCCGTGGGAAGATCAACCTCGCTAGGGGTAGCGGCTCGATCTACCACCCGCCGATCCCAAGCTACGTGCCACTGCCCGACAAGCGAACGCGGGCATCGCTCCCCTGCAGATCAAACACAAGCGAGATGTCGGCGGGGGCCCCATTCCCACCAAACGACGCCGTGGAACGGTCGCTGGAGATGCGGTATCCGTCCGGCAGGATGATCTGCCGCCAGTCATCGCCCTGCACGTCGGAAAGCAGAACGAACTCGAACACACTGCCATCCGGCAGATCGATGTTCACCGTGCCGCCGGCAGCGCGGACGATCCCCTCGTAGGATCCTTGCGGCAGCGCAATCCATCCCCCTCCCGCCTCCAGGTCAAGTTCGACCGAGACAAGGTCGAGCTGCGACAGGTTGAGGTCCGCTCCCCCCATGCTCCGCACCACAAGATCCATCGGCACGGAAGAGGAAAGGTGGACTTGCCAGGCAATCGATCCACTGCCGCTCGGGCGGAATCTCCACTCGGGCAGCCATCCGAACGCCTCGAGCTCAACACGAACCATCGATTCCTGATCCTGCGTCGTTCGCCATACCGCCTTCTCGATCCGTTCATCGAGACGCACAGCCAGCGATGCGCCAAGAAGCTGTCCTTCCGCCACATCGGCATCGATCTCGATCGAGCCGATCCCGCCATCGAGCACAATCTCCGCCCGTTCGGCCCCCCCAATCGCTTCGAAGACATCTTGCCCGCGGTAGAACCAATCGGACGGTCCAAACAGATAGGCTGCGACGAGGCCGATCCCGACCACGACAAGCACGCTGACGATCACTGCCAGCGCATCGCGCAGTGTCCGATCACCAAGGATGAACTCCACCCCAAGCGCAATGATCAACACGGGCCACAGCCGACCGAACACGGTCCACAGATCGCGGGTCAGAAGCCCGAGATTGCTGAGCAAGAACAACACACCGATCGTGATCACCAGAAGAGGCATGATGATGCTTCCGCGGACGCTTCTTCTTGACATCGTTCGTCTCACCGCCGGATCAACCCGAACAGCATCACCACGCCGGCAAGGATCACCAACGCCGGCCACCAGATATCGAACCGCAGCCACACCGTCCACCAGACACCGAGGTTCTTCAGCAGCAACACAGCACCAAGCAGGATTAACGACGCCCCAAGCACGATCGGGGCCCTTCCCCGCCGCGAAGAACTCGATCGTGCATCGCGCCCCAACTGGCGAACACGATCGACAATCTCATCCGCACCGCCACGGATCGATTGGCTCGGTTCGCGCGATTCACCCTCCAACGGGAGAAAGAGCCACAGCAACAGATAGATCCAGACCCCCGCGCCGCCGATGACGGCGAGCACGATGAAGATCAACCGAATCAAGTTGGCGTCAACATCAAAGTACTGACCGAGGCCGCCGCACACGCCGCCGAGGACTTGCTCGCGCTTGCTGCGCGACAAATGCCCCCTTCTCCGATGGGAATCGCGGCCGCCCGTCCGAGGGTCGGACTCGCTTTCGGGTTTCGAGAACTCATCTCGGCTCACTGGATCGCCCTCCTTGAAAGCTAATTAGATCATCGTGGCCCCGCGGATCCCGAAGCAAACGACCGCTCCCCGATGGATAGGGCAACCATCTGGTTCCGTTGCGATGCGTTGAAGTTGTTGTCGGAGATCAAGTAGAGAACGTTGGTGCCGTCATCAAGAGGACATCCAATCGTCATCGCCTCAAGATTATCTGGAAACAGCGGCATGTCCGTCATTTCGTTGATCGCCGACATGGCGACAAGGGGCTCCTTGGCCACGGCAACCAACGCCGAAGCATCCGAAAGCGAATGCGCCGTCCGCACATCCGTCGCATTCGCCAGCACGACACCGAACAGCTCGACGTGATTCCCGATGCCGCTGGAATACGCTCGCTCAAGCACAAGCAGATCAAACCGAGGCATGAGATCGCCCGGGTCGAGCATCGCCACAACGCCGTTGTCGGCATACGTCCCGTCGCTGGGGTAGGCGAAGATTGGCTCGGTGAGGTAGGCGAACTCGGCAACAACACTCGGCGTCTGCTGGGCCAAATCGTAGCAGCTGATGCGAACCCAAGTTCCCTGCTCCACATCCGCCATCGGACCGTCCTGGATCAATGCTTGTTCATTGGCCACGTAGAGAAGCCCGCCATCCGATGACAGCGCCATTGCCTCAAACGCTAGATTGGAGCGCACACCGGTGTTCGGGCCGGGATGGAAGCGGTCAGGAACGGGAATCTCCTCCAGCCAGTTGCCATCAAGATCGAAGATTCGGATCCAAGGAACTCCGTCACCGTCCCGTTCCGAACTGACGATGATTCGATCATCGGGAAGCAGAACGACCTCCTCGGCGTCGATCTCCCCACTTCCGTAGGCGGATCTCTCCGGCCCCAAATCCGAGTCCAGGAAAGTGACATCAAGGATCGTCACACCCGCAATGCCATCTGCGTCCGCGTCGATATCCACGGTGAACAGTTTCCCGGGGGTCCCGGCATCCCCCCGGTTATCGGAAACGGCGTAGTACACGTCTCGCTCGGCATCGTACGTCAATCCTGACAGTTCGCCGACGGCCATCTCGCCGTACATCCAGAGATCGCTCGCCATCTCCCAGCTTCCGAGATAGCTGAATTCGACGTCCGCTTCCCGATGATCATCCCACGGGACGAACAGCACTACGCCCGCGCTGATCGCTAGAAGAAGCCCGATCCCCACCACGATCTTCCACATCTCCCCCTCCTTGTCCGATGATCAATCCAACCTGAAGCCCTTGGATTCCACACGGAACAGCGCAGGAAGTCAAGCCGCGCCAAGAAACGACCGGGCAAGAGAGCGGGCCCGGCGTAGAAGCCGGACCCGCCTGATCTTGTGAATGCCGCTTGATCCCGCTACGGCGCAACCGCGTTGGCGGCATTGATGCGTCCGTAGCCGTACTCGATATCCTGTCCTGGTTTCCCAAGATCATCGGCACTGGCCCGTAGTTCGCGCAGCACATGCGCCGGCTTCATGTCGCCCCCGCCGGCTTCGATGATCAGGGCCGCCACACCGGCCACGTGGGGGGCCGCTTGACTGGTTCCGGCGGCAAACGTGAATCCGCTTGGCGAACAACTCAGAACCATGTCATAGAACCAATTCGGATCAGTTTCGTAGAGCTGTGCGTCGCCGCCAGGGGCGGCGAAATCGATTTGGGGACCGTAGTTACTGTAGGACGCAAGCAAATCGAGATCCGTCGCCGGATCATACCACCATCCGACCGGACCGGTGGCCGAGACGCAGATTCCGTTTCCGATGTCCGATGGCACGTGAAGAATCCCCGAATCTCCAAGGCCGTCCCATGCGTCGTTTCCGGCGGAGCAGACCACGACGACCCCTTGCTGGTAGGCGTAGTTGACAGCCTTCCTCACCAAGTTGATGAACGCGTTCGCTTCGTTGGCCGGGACCTCCCAATGAGCGACATAGCCGCCAAGGCTCATGTTGATGACATCCGCGCCGACATCCACTGCATGGAGAATTCCCGCCAGCGTCCAATCGAAGTAGCCGACAATCTCATCTGGATCGTCCGGGTCAACGCCGAACACCTTCACCGAGATGATCTCAGCATTCGGCGCGACGCCGATAACTCCGAGTTCGTTGTCTGCAGCAGCGATGATTCCCGCGACATGCGTCCCATGAAAATGAACCGGGTCCAGGGTGTCATCCCATGGGACCATGGAGATGCTGTCATCGATATCTACCTGGCCCAATAGATCAACATGGCTGCTATCGACACCCGTGTCCAGAACTGCAACGCGGACTCCTTCCCCCGTGTATCCGGCATCCCATGCCCCGGGAGCATCGATTGCCTCGAGCGCCCATTGATACCAAAAATAGGGTTCGTCATCACCGATCGACTCCAAAGAGAGTTCGACGGCCTGCGGCACCGCCAGATCAAACGCGAGATTTCGCAGGACCGCGGACACGCCTGGCAAGCTACCGATCCGTTGAAGACAGGCATCATCACCTTCGACGACGACGACACCAATTTCGTCCAGCACATTGACAACGACGCCTCCCGCGGCTTCCACGGAAGCGTTGAGATCACGCGGGATCCGCGCGAACTCCACCACATACTGTTGGCTCGCGCCCTCCGACATCGGCGCCAGGCTCTCTTCCGGCGAGAACAACGTACAGCCGGCAAGAAGCATCCCAATCACCGCCGCGACCATCGTTCCGATCATCACCCGTTTCCGCATGTTTCCTCCTTCCCTGGATCAGCCAATGCGGTGCGCAGCTATCCACTGCACCATCCATTCCCTTATAAGACAATCAGCGAACGAACGTCAAGCCACATTCCGGGCTGGTAGAAACGCGTCGGCGAGCCTGGTGCTCACCTAGAACGAAAACAGCGGATCCATCGGTTCGATCGAACGCTTGGCCTGTTCCAGTGCTGCGTTCACCACACCGAGGGTCGTTAGCGTGTCGCCGAGCGCATCGTGAGCGTCGATCTGAGCAACGCCGTAGAATTGCGCCGCCGATGACAGTCGTTGCCAACGGTAGGATGATCTCCGCTCGTCCCATTCCCCGTAAATCTGCGCAAACCAGATCATGACGCACCACGGTTCGAACTGCGGCGCGGCAAGCCGGTACTGGGCACACGTGTTGCGGATGACCTGCATGTCGTATGACGAGTTGTAGATGACGACGCGCCGCCCCTGCACGGCATTGCAGAACGCATCATAGATCGCAGGAAACGTCGGCGCATCAGCCAGATCGGCGTCCCGGATGCCGGTGATCTCCGACGCTCCTGGCTCGATCGGCTTGTTCGGCCGCACACGCTCGTCAAGAAGCGTGTTTCCGCGTCGGTCGATCACCGCGACACTGACCATCTCTGGGCTGTCGAGGCCTGTGGTTTCCGTATCGAGAACCACAAACTCGTCCTTGGAGAGAAGCTCCCAGATCTCTCGATACGCTTGCTTAACATCTCCACGATGGTTGCCGTCGTGTCGGTGAATCACTGAAGGGTTCCTTTCCCCTGTTCTCCGCTCGATCGCAGTGGCCGCAAAGCGAGACAACCGCCGATCCCGGCGGGCTCCCACAACGCGACATCTTCCCTACTCCCACATGGAACGCATCCGCTCGGCGATGTTGCGGCGGATCACCGTTTCAATCGTCAGCTCTTCTTCCGATTCATCCGCCGTAACCACTTCGTCCATCGTCCTGCGGACATCCTCGGTCAGGAACCGCGACGGCTGAGCATAGCTGTGGCGGTCACCAAGCGCGTACCACTTGGAATAATACCGCAAAGGCCACGTGACGTAGAGAAAATCCCGTGCCCGTGTCAGGGCAACATACGCCACACGAAGCTCTTCCTCGATTTCTTCCTTCGATCCCGCCGCCATGTCGGATGGCAGAAAGCCATCGGCGGCATGAATCAGGTAGACCGCGTCCCACTCGCACCCTTTGGCCGAGTGAATCGTCGACAGCACCAGCCAATCCTCGTCGACAAACGGCGTCCCGGCGAGATCGCTGGTGGAATTCGGCGGATCAAGCTGCAGGTCCACAAGAAACTTGCGTCGCGACTTGTACCCCGATGCAATCTGTTCGAGGCTCTCCAAATCGCGGACACGGACGCGGGGATTCTCGTAGAGCTTCTTCAACAGCGGCTCGTAAAACCGGCGAATCCGAGCGACTTGAGCGGCTGGTTCCTTGATCCCCAGTGGAACCAGGTCTTCGACAAGAATCGACAACTCGGCCATGCGATCCCGCGCTGCCGGGGGGGCGTCGAACGTTCCGATCGCCCGCGGATCGAATCGAAGCTCCGACACATGCTCGACCACCCGCGCCGCACAGGCGGGGCCGACGCCATCAAGCAGCTGCAACACCCGAAACCAAGCCATTTCGTCTCTGGGATTCTCGAGGATGCGCAGGAACGAGATCGTATCTTTGATGTGTGCCGCTTCCAGGAACCGAAGCCCGCCGTACTTGTGGTAGGGGATGTCGCGGCGCGTTAGCTCCAGCTCGAGCGACGCCGAAAGGTGCGACGCGCGGAACAGAACCGCCTGACGATGCAGGGGGATCCCCTGCTCGTAGTGTTCGAGAACCCGCTCGATGACGTACTCATCCTGCTGCGTTTCATCCTTGCACATCACCAACTTTGGGCTCTCACCGTCGCCGCGGGCGCTCCAAAGCTCCTTTGCATAGCGCTGCGAGGCTTGCGCAATCACGCGGTTGGTCGTCTCAAGGATCGGCGAAACCGACCGGTAGTTCTGCTCCAGTTTGACGATTGTCGTCCCCGAGAACATCTCCGGGAACTCAAGCATGTTTCGCACGGTGGCAGCGCGGAACCCGTAAATACTCTGCGCGTCGTCACCAACAACCATGATCCCGCCTTCGGGGCGATGCATCCCCCGGAGGATCTCCGCCTGGACGCGGTTGGTGTCTTGATACTCGTCAACAAGGATGTGGTCGAACTGACCCGCAACCTGCTTCGACGTCTCCGCTTCGCGAGCAAGCTCCGCCCAATAGAGGAGAAGATCATCGTAGTCGAGAACATTCCTGGTCTGCTTGCGCGCGACGTATTGCCTGAAGATCTCCTTCAGCTCGGCCTCCCAATCAGTACACCAGGGGAAGTGCCGTTCCAGCACCAGCGGAAGATCGTCCTTGCCATTGACACAGCGCGAGTAGATCGCCAGACACGTGGATTTGCGCGGGAACCGCTTTTCGCGGCTGTGCAACCCCATGTCGTGACGGATGAGATTGATCAGATCCTCAGAGTCACCTTGATCGAGCACCGTGAAATCCCGCCGCAGTCCCACTGCCTTGCTGTAGCGTCGCAGAAGCCGATTGGCGATGGCGTGAAAAGTGCCGCCCCACACTCGCCCGGTCGTTGGCGCACCGCGGTGCATGATCGCCGATGCCCGTGAGAGCATCTCTTGCGCAGCACGACGGGTGAACGTCAGCAGCAGGATTCTCTCGGGGTCGACACCTTCGGCAATGAGGTACGCAACGCGATACGCGAGCGTCTTCGTTTTTCCGCTGCCCGCTCCGGCAACGACAAGCAGCGGACCATCACAGTGCGTCACCGCCGTCCGCTGCTGAGGATTGAGATCTTCGAGCCAGGGGTAGGTCGTTTGCTCGGCCACGCCCGTTTCACCACCCTCCGAATCAATTGGGATCTGCACTCCCGAATGAACCAGGATCTACGATCCTGAATGGATCGGGATCCATCGCCCGGTCATTGTGGCGAACCACCGAGAGCGAGTCAACCACTTGACGCCGCCTCCCCGCTTGTCCATGCTGGGATTGGGAACCTATCGCAGCAAAGGAGGATCCGGTTGCGCCTGGAAGGATGGCTGTTTCGCACCGCCCGGTGGGCGGGATGGTTGCTGATCCCGATGGTATTGCTGCAGTTCCTCTCCGGGTACGCGATTCTCCACCCCCGGATCTTCGCCGGCTTGATCGGCAAAATGTCAGCGTTTCGAAGCCACACGGAGATCCAGATAGCAACCATGGTCCTGTTTGTCATTCACTGTGTTCCCTATTGCGCTTCAGCACTTCGGCGAATCCGCATCCGGCGCCGGCTCTCGATCATCCTGCCCACGGTGCTCGGACTGGGGCTGATCGGCTTCGTCGTCTACCTCTACCGATTGGGATAGGGAGCGCAACCTGGTAACGGAGGCAAGATGAACAAACGACGGTGCTGCCTGCTGATCCTCGGACTTGTCATCGGTCTGCTGGCGATCGGTTGTTCCAAGCGGGCTGACAATGACAGCGAGGTCTCCGTTGTGGAAATCCGTGAATACCAAGGCGAGCGCCTCGGATCGGTAGCGGATTTCCGCGAGAATTCGATCCTCGGTCCCCAGGCTATCCATGAGGAATCCTACCGGCTGACGGTGGATGGTCTGGTGGCGACTCCGTTGTCTTTGTCGCTGCAGCAGCTCGCCGGATATGCCCGCACCCAGAAGTTGATTACGCTCTACTGCGTGGACGGATGGGATGTCACCGCTCTATGGGAAGGGATTCGCCTGCGGGACTTGCTGGGGCAGGCGCAGGTCGACGGTACGGCAACCACGATCATCTTCCATGCCGAAGATGGCTACACGACGTCCCTTCCGCTTCCTTTTGTCATCGACGCCGATCTGATCATTGCCGACCGGATCAACGACATTCCGCTTCCCGTCGATCAAGGCTGGCCATTCCAACTGGTTGCCGAGGATCGCTGGGGGTACAAGTGGATTCGATGGCTGACGCGAATCGAGCTTTCCGATGACGAAACGTACCGCGGCTACTGGGAGAGCCGCGGCTACAACAACCCGGGCGATCGCACCATCCCGATGTTTGAGACGATTCCGCAACAAGAAACGCCGGAGGAGACAGTTCCCGGCCTTCCCGGCGCCACCTAGACGGAGTCCGCCCGAAGCCCCCCCATCATCCGCCGCATCTAGCGCCGACGGATGCGGGCCCGCGAGCCGATGCCCGCCCAAGCGAACAGAATGATGATCAGAAACCACAATCCCGCTGATTGCCAGTACGACAACTTCACGAACAAACCTAGGTGATCGACAACGATGCTGTTCCACAACAACTGAATGATCCAACTGAAGAAGAAGAACGCTCCGACTCCGCCGCCCGTAATCACACCGCCAAACCACTTCATGTCAGCCTCCTTGTCCCTATCTCTATCCCTTTTCGTTCTTAATGCCTGTGAGTGGCCGTTCGGGGTCGCCGGGTTCATTCGGCGGCCCCCATTTGCCCGAACCGGGGCAACGGCAGACACTCCATGAGTGAAGCTACGACAAGCTGGTCAGCCATCGCAAGTTGCCGATGCATGTTCGATCTCGTTTTCCCCACTGCAGGAAGCCGACCTGCCTTTGATATACCGCTGGCTCAACACCCCGGGAGTCTATCGTTGGGTCGGCGGCCAGCCGCGAACCCACGCCGAAATCTGTGCGAAGTATCTTCCACGCATCCGCGGCGAAGAGCCGACGAAGTGCTTCTTGATCCGGGTTCACGGGACGCCGATCGGACACATCCAGACCTACCGTATTGCCGACTGCCCGGAATACGAATCACAGGTCGGGCTTCGTGAGGATTTGGCCGGAGTCGATTTGTTCATCGGTGAAGCCGCCTATCGCCATCGTGGGCTGGGGGCAAGGATCCTTGGGCGATTCTTGGCAAGCCATGTGTTCGACACAACAGCATCGACCGGATGTATCCTCAGCCCGGATCCGGCAAACAAGGCCGCAATTCGTGCCTATCAGAAGGCCGGATTCGTGCCGGTGAAACACATTCAGACCTCGCGGGGAGCGGAGCTTCTGATGCATATGGGAAGAGAGGCATTCCGAGTGCAGCGACATCGAAGATGGTTGGGCACCGCCGCTCGGCTCGCGATTGTTCCGTACCTCACAGCGCTTGGCTATCTCACGTTGCGGCCATCCTATCCTCAGGCGATCGAAGCGACATACAGCGCCCTCGGCCGCGGTTATCTGCACATTCCCGCCTACTTCGGCCTTGGCGTGCTCGCATTCATGTCTCTACGCTCTCGGAACCTCCTCCGGCAAGCGTCGTTTGCCTTCACGGCATCCGTCGCCTACGGAACCATTCTTGAGCTTCTACAAGCATTCGTTCCCGGACGGACGCCGAACGGCCTCGGCATCCTGTTCGACGCCCTCGGCGCCGCCGCGGCAATCGCGATGATGGTCCTTGTCCGGAGATATCGAACCAGCGTGCAGACCTTGCCTGAAGCGAACTTCCCGTAGGCGACCGAACTGGCAGACTCGCGTTCGCTCCACAGATGGTCCGTTTCCGGATGCCTCTGGCAGCAGCACGCCGGTCTGCGTGAAGCAGCTCCGACAGAGAGAAACCGGCTCGGCGAACACAAGCAGACCCAACACAGGGCCTGAGCGTCACGAATCGGTCCCGCCTCCGAGTGCTCGTCACTCGATGCTGATGCTACCGGCAGCGGATCACGTGCCGCGGCCTTGGGCCTTGCTGCGCACCGGACTTCAACTATCCCACGGCTCCAACGGCCTGACGGAGATACTTCCCAGCCCGACACTCAGCTCGTACGCCGCTTCGCCGCCCCCCAACACCAGTTTCCCTGCTTCTGTCAGGAAGCTGCGCGCCGTCCAGGTGGCCATCGAATCCGGGAAACCGCAGAAATCGACGTCGCCGACACCCGCAGACGCCATCACAGTCGCCGAGGCATTTACATCGATGTCGAGCACGATCTCGCCGATCCCGACCGTCGCCGTCACGCCGAGCGCGTCGATATCGGCAAGCCTGACGCTGCCGACGCCGTGCGCCACAACGACCCCCAAGGCTTCGATCCGCGCCAAGACGACCTCCCCAACGCCGTTTTCAACGATCACTTCCTGAGCCTGATGGTCGTTGATCGCAATGACTCCCACGCCGTTGCGAAGCGCAAGATCCGTCCCGGCCGGAACACGGATTTCCAGATTCACCCGCTCTTCACCGACGGTGCGCAGCGTCACTTCGCTCGCAGTCTCGTCAACCTCCACCGCGACACCGCTTTCCTCCACCTCGTGCCGACTGCAATCGGGAACCCCCACCCACTCCACAGCGCGGACGGATCCGGTCTGGGTAGCCTCCGGCTCGTAGGAGACGACCATCATGTCACCCACCGAGCCCTCAACTCTCAGAGCGGCTCCCTCCTGGAGAACGATCCTTCCCATGATCGGGGCGGCCGCGTTGTCCTTATCGTCATCTTCCGGCCCGCCGATGCCGCCGAACGTGATTCCCAAGCTGACAATCGGGCCGCCAAGATCGAGCGAAGGCGCCGGGATCCCAACGAGATCGCCGAAATCAAGACCGAACAACGGCACAACATACCCGATCCGGAGTTCGAACCCCATCCAGCTCAGAAGCTGCGACTGCATGCTGACGTACGGCGCGACAAACGCGGAAACGCGACCCAGCGACCGCTCCGTAGGATCGATCGTGATTCCGACCGGCCCCAAAGCCGCATCGAACGCGTTGGTTTCCACGACCGAGAGGTCGAGGATCGTGGCCCCGCCACCCCACAGCGCGCCCACCGTTAGAACCGATTCCTTGTCGCCGCCGATCGCCCATCCGATGTCCAACCCGCCCCCGGCGGAAACGAGTTCCGCCCAGCGATCCTCGGCACACGATGATGCCATCACGCCCCAACCACCGCCGCCCACGGCAACCCCGCCGATGGTTCCGCCACGGCCGAATCCGCCGGCGCCTAACAACACATCACAGAATGGTGGGAGACTGTTCTCCGACAAGAAGACATTTACACCCGCAAGGTCGGGAAAGAAGGCGACCGCCGAACTAATCCCGAATCCAAACGAAAGCCTCTCTTCCTCAGGTTGCTGTCCCATCCCCAACAAGGCCACCAACGCAACCGTAATGATGACACCGATTGTGCTCCACATTCTCTTACCCATTCCATCCCCCTTGTCCTGCCTAGGCGGATTCAACCGATCCCTCCGCTTCTGCTGAATCGTACTCCCCCTTCCTCCCCCTGGCCAATCGCACCGGATGGGGTCTACCATTGGATTTTGTACGGAGACGGGAACACCTCCGTTGATGTAGACTGGCTTCGACGGGGGTGTGGCTCATGGGGTCCGCGGTCTCTGACCTCTCGGCTCTGAAATGCCGCCCTCGTCTTTCTGTGCCGTCCAGGAATGTCTGCCGGGATGGTGCTAAGCAACTCCGACGAGTTGCCGGTGGCTCTGAGCAGTAGACGAGATCGCCTGGATGAGCAAACTCGTTTTGCAGGGAGGCACACGCATGGACCCCCACCTCTGTGTTGGCGTCGATGTCGGCTGCAAGGCGCACCGCGATCCAGCAAGCTGGACTCCTTGTCAGGGAATGCGCTGGATGAGGTGGAGGTTCTCGGCGAGCCGATGGCGTAGGGGCGGACGAGAACACCACGGTTTTGCTCCGTGCAAAGCAAACGGTGTCTTCTTGTCCGTGCCCTGATCTCTCGCACGCTTAACGCAACGCTCTCTCGAATTGCTCTCGTTTCCTCCCAGAACGTATGCTGTTGCGCACGGTGCGTCGCGTTGATCCATTCAAACGCGCCGGCTCGACGGAGGCCCCGACAACGGATGCTCAACAAGGAGGGACGAGATGGCGCCCTGTCACGAGGAGTACGCAGCGATGCAGGAGACTCTTGCGGTGTATGGCCTTGGGAGTCCGGAACACGATGAGGCGAGCGAAGCCTACTTTGCGTGTATGAGAGACTACGCCGCAGTCGCGGCCGCAAGAGGCGCACACGCCGCTGGGTGGGACGAGAAGCTTTGGCTCCTCTATCAAGAGATCCAGGCCGCCTGGGAGCGGCTCTTCGGGAAGCTGAAGCTCCCCCCAAGGCCCCCATGCGGTCCACGATCGGGCGACATTCGAACGAAAATCTTCTCCGAAAAGTCGACGGCAATGTTGTTCAGCAGGAAGATGCAAGAGGCGTTCCGAGAAGCCGGAGTTGCCCTGCAGGAAGACGAAACGTTCGCATGTTCGGTGTGTGTCGTCAAGAAGCCGCAGTACGTCTCGGACGCCCTGGCGCTCGACCCGCTCGGGCTGGCTGCGGACAGCGGTTCGCGGATCCACTACATCCTGGAACCCGCCATCATGGCCCCCGCGTTGGAGGCGATCGAGCGCGACAAGATCAACTACGGTGCCAAGGGCGGGACCTAGTCTCGGAGGAGCCTGCTTGAGGCGGGCCAAACAGCTTTCGACGCCGGACTGGAAATCGTGCGGCGCATCACCGAGCAACTCTGCGGCATGCGACCTTCTCACCCGGCCTGCCAACAAAGCAGATCCTTGCACCTTGAAATCGTTTGAGCAACAGCCCTTTTTGCTCCTTGCCCATCCGAGCACGGCCGTGCGCGAGCTTGGGCTTGGGCCAGGGCTCAAGCCGCAAGTGGGCGTCGCGAAAGCCTGGCGTGTGCAGCCCTCGCTGAATGCCCATCGGTTCTCCATTCGAATCTCACGCACACGACGTCTCATCACGAGTCGATGATGGATCAACACTTGCGCCGAGGCTCGTCTGTGGCAGCCGACAAGAGCAATGGCGGACACACCGCCAGATGAAGAGGAGAGTGCAATGAGCACGACCCAAGATTCAGACACGATCGCGAAGGAAGCGATTTTCGCCGGGGGATGCTTCTGGTGCATCGAGGCGGCCTTCCGACTGATGCCCGGCGTCGTCGAAGCGATTTCCGGCTACACCGGCGGTAGGGTGGAGAATCCAGCCTATGAACAGGTGTCCGCCGGGACCACCGGCCATTTCGAGGCGGTGCTTGTTCGGTACGATCCGGCGCGGATCACCTACGAAGCGCTGCTCGGGCAATTCTGGCGTAGCGTCAACCCGACCGATGCGGGCGGGCAGTTCCACGACCGCGGTAGCCAGTACCACACGGCGATCTTCTACCTTGACGAGGAGCAGAGGACGATCGCCGAGGCCTCAAAGCACGCACTCGAAGCATCCGGCGTCTTCGACAAGCCTATTGCCACCCGGATCCTTCCAGCCCGCACCTTCTACCCTGCAGAGGAGTACCATCAGGACTATAGCAGGAAGCACATCGCGCAATACAAGGCCTACAGTTCAGCATCCGGAAGAGAGGCCTACTTGAAAGACACATGGAAAAGGCGCGACGCTCCTCTTACTCCGCCGACGAGCCAACTATGAGTGGTGGTAAGGAACCACGATGCCCACCGTTCCGACGACGACTCCCCCAGCATAAGCCGCTCCGACGTCACTCACAGTACCATCCGACCCCGCGGTTGATCCATTGCGTTCTTGCGACCCCAGCCCCCTTGCTGCAAGCTTCCTTCCTCGCGATGAAGCAGAATCTTTCTTCCATTTCTTCCGCATGTAGTTGCGAGGTACAATGCTACATTCGAAACAAATGGCCGCACACATCTTTGTGCGAGGAGGTTGGGATGAAGAAGGCTCTAGCTCTTGTGGTTTTGATGCTTCTGGTCCTGTCAACCGCGGTCGTTGCGCTTGCAGCCAACGGCTATGACGGACCGTCCTCCAACGCTGGTGATGGGGTTTCTGACGGCAGCCAATTCGATTCGCAGCCTGGTCCTTTCGGCGAAGCCGAGCCGGCTGGTCCTGCCCCGAATTCGGGAGATGGAATCCCCGATGGCAGCGGTTTCTGAATCCGCTGAATGGCCTAAGAACATAGCATTCGAGATCTCTTTCGTTTCCTAAAGGAATCGGCCCCGGTGTTCGATCTCGGGGTCGGTCTTTTACCCTGCGACATCGCCCTCCGTCCGGCATAACGCTTCCCAAATGCCAAGATGCACGTACCGTGAAGCTTGTAGGCGTACGCCAGTGCCTGGTGTTCACACGCGTCCATCCCCATCCGAAAGCCGCTCCCCGCGTCGTGTATCGAAATCTTCCCGAACCGCCGTGCGCGTTTACGATGTCGGCCGAATGGGCATCAAAGCATCGACGATTCGCGTTCCACTTCGAAACGCAGTCTGAGGCTTGCTTGCTGAGCTACGCAACAGCATTTGAGACTGCGGCTCGCAAAGGAAACAGAGCCACACCTCGAGGCCATATACTCAGGACTGATCCTGGAAGGCTGCCGCAGCCTCAAGGATAGGGTGCACCTCCGTCGTTCCCAAGTTCTGCGCCCCCCTGAAGTCTGAGAGCATTCGCGCTACATGCCATGAGCAAGGCCCCGCGAATGCTGTGTTGCCGCTGGAACAGCCCCTTCACCTGCTACGGAACCGGCTCAGGAGAGCAAAACGACTCCACCGGCATCGCTTCCCGGAGACCGAGACAGCTACGGGTCAGAACGGGTGTGCTGGGGTCGGTTTCTCGTTGGCGAAGTCGGCATCGGCACACGTTCTCTATCGAGAACTCGGAGGGAGTGGGAAGCTGTAGCGGTCGGGCTCGTCGGAGACGCCGTGACCATCGAGGCCGAGAAGGGTGCGTTGATGCGCGAAGGGAGTGAATCTGAGGGCCCTTTGATGCAATATGCATCTGCCCGGGCGGTCCGATACACACGAATACAACGCCGACGCACATGGACCAGGACCAATAGAGTCGTACCCCGCACGCACGGAACGATTCTTCACGGGCGCTTGAGAATCCTGTCACGCCAACGCTACTTCCGACGGCGGCACCAACCCCAATCCTCGCTTGCTTCCTTCATCAAGTTCTACAGTTTCAAGCGACCTCAGTAAGGATACCGAACCAATCGACTGGCAGATCCCCCTCCCCTCCCCACCACCGAGGAACCATGACAACAGCGATACGTTCCACGGTCCATTCGGTGGCTGGATCAAGGGGAGTGCACCATGCGGGGTTTCTCGGATCATCACCAACAACGCTACACAGCGGCATGTGAACACCTGTGTGACACTGGACAATCTAGGTTGAATGAGGCACACTTTTTTTCGCAACACGGCAACCCGCCTGCAGTCCGTGAGATGATGGCAAGTGTGAAACGTATGCCCTGGCTGTTGGTCGGAGAGGAATGAGGACCCCGCATGCACAAGCAATGTGATCCCTACGAAAGGCTTGCCTGTCGATACGATCGAATGCACTGTGAGAACCCACGCCGGAGGGAGTTCTTTCGGACACTGTTCGAGGATCACTCCGTGCAGTCCGTGTTGGACTGCTCTTGTGGAACAGGTCAAGACCTCATCGCATTCCATCAGATGGGAATCCACGTTGAAGGATCCGATCTCTCGAGGGCTATGCTCACGCAAGCCGATGCAAACCTCAAACGCGCGCATCTTCATGACATTCCGCTGCACTGTATCGATTTCCGCAGGCTCGATCAGCACTTTCATCATCGCTTTGATGCTGTAGTCTGCCTCAGCAACTCCATCAACGAACTCCATGACGACCAAGACGTTGTCCGCGCGCTTCGATCCATGTCCGCTGTTCTCCGGCCTGGCGGACTGCTCATCATCGATCAAGGGCAAAACGATGCGTCTATGCGAAACCCACCGCTCTATGACGTGATCATCGACAGCCCCGAACTTACGAGGCTCATGATCATGGAGTACGAAGCGACCCTGATGAGCGTCCATATCGTAGACTTGTTTCACTCGGATGGCAGGCCGTTGATCGAAGAGAACGTTGTGCAGTTGCGCATTCGTTTACAGCTCGATTGGCAACGACTCTTCGCCGCTGCGGACTTCCCCGATCCACGGTTCTGTGGCGATTGGGCCGGGACTCCCTACAGCCCTGACTCGGCCAAGCGGTTGATCGCCGTAGCCTTGAGTCGCTGAATGCAATCGCTGCCGGCTGACGCCGATGGAAGAACATCCGCTGCCGGAAGCAGCCACCTGCGGGAGTATCGCCGAAGTCCTGACTAGACGACGGATAGATTCTCGTAGCAGGCCGTGTGTCGCAGCTCATCCTGCATCTGGACCTCGTTGAGGTACCGATACAGGCCGTCCTGAGTCATCAGCTGCTCGTGGCTTCCCTGGCCCTCGATTCGTCCGTCCTGCAACACGACGATGTTGTCGGCATTGCGGATCGTCGACAAGCGGTGGGCGATCACGATCGTCGTTCGGCCGATCATCAGCCGCTCCAATGCCTGCTGGATCAGCGATTCCGTCTCGGTATCCACCGATGAAGTTGCCTCGTCCAGAATCAGAATCGGCGCGTCCTTCAGCACCGCTCGGGCAATCGCCAACCGCTGCCGCTGCCCGCCGGAAAGCTTGACCCCCCGCTCCCCGATCAGGGTGTCGTAGCCATCGACAAGCTGCTCGATGTACTCGTGCGCGTTGGCGATACGGGCCGCCTCGATCATCTCGTTCTCCGTTGCTCCGGGGCGACCGAACAGGATGTTCTCACGAACCGTCCCATGGAACAGATAGACTTCCTGAAGCACGATACTGATCTGCCGACGCAGACTTGCGAGCGTCAGGTCGCGCAGATCATGCCCATCCAGCACGATTTCGCCCTCCGTCACATCGTAGAAACGCGGAACAAGCATCGAGAGGGTCGTCTTTCCCACCCCCGTCGGCCCGACAAGCGCCACCACCGAGCCCGGCGCAACGTCGAGATCAATCTTGTCCAGCACGATGTCGCCAACGCTGTACCGGAAGCTCACCCCGCGAAAGCGGATGTCTCCGCGAGACCTCCCCGGCAACTCGATGGCGTCGATCCGCTCGGCCACATCGGGTTCCTGTTCGAGAAGCTCGGCAATCCGCTCGGCGCCGGCCAATGCTTGCTGAACGCTCTCCCAGGCACTGCTCAGCGCACGCACCGGCTGGTAGAGAAGCTCCAGATAGAGGAAATACGCGACCAGATCGGCGACAGGAAGCGCCCCCCCCAGCACCATTTTTCCACCGAAGTAGATGAGGATGATCGTTCCCAGCGCGGCGGCGAACTCGACGGATGGATGAAACACAGCCATCAGCCGCAGCGCGCGGAGCAGGGAATCCCGATAGCGGGCAATCCGGCTCCAGATGCGCTCCCCCTCTTCATATTCCCGGGTGAACGCTTGAATCTCCCGAATCCCCGAGATGTTGTCGTTCAACGCAGCGTTGAGCTCACCCAACTCCACCTGCCGTTGGCGAAACGCAGGCCGCACATAGCGGGCAAATCCGCGCATCGCAAGAACGATCAGCGGAATCGGGAGCATCGAGAGCAATGCAAGCTGCCAGCTCATGCTGACCAGCACGGCGGTGACGCCAATGAGCATGAGCACGTTGACCAACACATCCGGCACGGCATGCGCAACCAGCTGCTCGAGCAAGTCGGTGTCATTCACCGTGCGCGACATCAGTTGCCCGGTTTGCTTGTCCTCGTAAAAGCGCAGGGAGAGGCGTTGCAGATGTTGATAGACTTCGTTGCGGATGTCGGCCACCACGTGCCAACCGGCGACGTGGGCCGCGTAGCTTCGGACAAACTGCATCAAAGCCCGGATGAGGTAGACGGCCAATGCCAGCAGCGCCAGCCGGGCAACCAGGTCCATCGTTTCCGTGGATGCTTCCGGATCCGTCACCGCGCCGATCATCGTCTTGACAAGCCACGGGCCGATCAGCTGGATCCCTACAAGAGCGAGCATGCCGATGATGGTCAGCGCAAGCGGCAACCGGTAGCGCCTGAGATAGCGAAACACCCACCTTAACGACTGCAATGCCTTGCTCCTTCGTACTCGACGTTGGCTGCCGGCGTCAACCCGTTCGCCAACTGCGACGCCGTTTCTTGTCAACCAAACCTGGATTGTACCTCACGAAGAATCCGGAGACATCTCCGGCCGGCGCTAACGGAGATGTCTCCGGATCACGAGACGAGCGGGGACGGCGAGCGGATTCCTTGAACATCGGATCGAAGCGGATCCGCCCGGCGCTTCGGACTACAAGCAGTCGCTGGATTGCGGGAAGGCACTGTCGGTCGTGTTGTTCGACTCATCCGCCTCCGCGATTGCGTTGGACGGATCCGCGGTGATGGATGTGGAGACCGGCCAACCCACGACGTCAATCGACCCCACATCAATCGTTGCGGTCACGATTTTCTGCCCGCCAGCAGCAATCGTGCCAACAGGCACCGTTGTGCTTCTCCCGCCCGCCGTGATCCTGGCCTGCACGCCCGATGCGGACGCTTGGCCTCCATTGTGCACGACTCCGGTGACCGTAGCGACGACGTGCTCTCGGCTGTCATTGGACCATGACCAACAGCCCGTCATGTTCGTAACCCAAAGGTTAGGAAGCAGCGCCGGATCGGGATCCGGATCTCCAGGATCGAACGGATCGTCGCCAGGATCCGACGGGTCGTCCGGATCATCGCCGGGCTGCGGCTCTGCATCGGGCTCGCGGACGGGAACGAGCACAATGAACACTTCGAACGGAATCAAATCATCGACTTCGACATGCCAGCGCTCCCCCTCCAGGCGTAGGAACGTCTCCCACACATTCGCCGGCCCGAATGCATCGTGTGCTGTGTTCACCAGATCAACCGGCCAGCCACGCGGCTCTCCGGCCAGCACGGCGGAGCGGCTTACCGAGAACAGATTGGCCTCCCGCTCGAACCCGATGCCAACGCTACCAGGGCGCCCCTCCTCCAGATGCCGCACATAGGTTTCGTGCGTCGGCTCATCCTGAAGGACAAGTTCGATGCCTGGAACCACATCCCGGCCGAATGGCCGGCCGAGTACTTGTCTGTACTCCTCGGGGAACGACGAATCGTAGATGAGGAGTTCAAACGTGTCGGGGTAGCGTCCGGCGACGTAGTGCGCCAAGACATCGACAAGCATCGGGTCTGATACCGGACCTTCGAACGCCCGCATCGGCTCAAGAAACCTTGCGCCAAGCTCGATCGTGTCCTCTCGATCGACCCTGCCGTCACCGTTCAAGTCCGGTAGCAGGCGCGCGTAGCCGTGTTCGGCATGCCACGCGATCACAATCGCTCCGCTCACCGGTCCGGTCGCGTCGGGTCCGGCGCCCGGTATGTTCTCCCACGAAGCAAGGTGCAATTCCTCGAGTTCCAGGACGTGTTGTCCCAGCAAAGGGACGGAAATCATCAGTGCAAGCAATAAGACGACAATAGCCGATCGGTGCATGGATCCCCCTTAGGAGGTGTGTGTTGATGCATCTACACACCGAAACATGCCTAGTTCTATTCGAACTGGGCACAACCTGACGGGGTATGCATGTCCCTACCTCAAATGGCCCTGGCACGGCCCCGTTCCTGCTGAATTCATCACCGTCGATGGTGGGTCCTTCACACGAAAGTCCTGCGCCGACGGTGCCAACGAGGTCGGCGGTGAGGAGTCGAGAAAGGTGCTCCAATCCCCGGCGTCAACACGCCGTCGTGCGCGGAGTCCGCCCGACGAATTCCTTGGCGATGTCGATATAGCCTGTATCCTGCAGCCGCGTCAGCTGAACGGACAGGTTGCCGCGAGTCAGCCCTGTCGGCTCAGGGATCACCCGATCCGGGTCGGCCGGAAATCCGAACTCCTTCACGCGGCATCAACCTTGACCATCGGGTGGCGCTTGACATACAGGGCGAGACAGTCGCCCCATCAGCGCCGAGGCTCCTCCAAGGACAATCCATGGAAGTCTGATTCCCTCGGTGGAGCCGATCTCTCCGATCCAAGTGGTCACCGCCGCTGCTGCCGCAGCGCTCACCAGAAAACGAGGCATCCGCATCTTGGCGCTACGAACAACAAAGGCCAGCGCCAATCCGCTGACGCTTTCGGTGATCCGTCGGCGTACCCGTATAGTCTGGTCGCCGTTGCACCCCTGCTTATCTCGGTTATGACTCTCACCTTGGTGAAGGATGTCGACGCAAGCGGTCTCCTCCATGAACTCGTTTTCTCAAAGGATACGTTCACAGATTGATCCCGGTCCGATTCCCGTAGCGGAAGTGACGCGTCATGTCAGGCAGCGACAGCCTGCCGAAAACCACAAGAATACGCGGCTTCACAACGAGGAGAGAACGGGTCAGCGCCGTTGCGCTGCGAGCAACAGAACAATCAGAATCGCCAGCAAACCGATCCAAATCGAAAGGGCAATGGACGACATCTTTCTTGCCTGCTTAGCTTCCCACCACGAACCCGGTCGAACACCCTGAACAAGGAACGTGAGGACACCGGCAAGGTTGAGGCAAATCACATTCATCCCGGTAAGGAGGAGGGCTCCCAGTGCGGGGACCCACTGCCCCGATCCCATCAGCATTCCAAACACAACCCACGGCGGCAGCAACGCGACAGAGACCATGACCCCGACAAGTGCGGTTGGCGCCGCTGTGGTGTAGGCCAGGCTGCCTGCCGCTCCCGAAGCAACGGCCAGAGCGATATCGCCCCAGCCGACGGCCGTGCGAGAGGCAATCTCCGGGATGGCGGAAGACGGTCGTAGGACCAGGCCCGCTACAACTGCAATCCCAAGAGCCACAAAAAGCCCCGAGACGAGAGCCATCAGCGATCGGCGAGCAAGCGAGGCATCGGCGAGAGTTGTAGCAAGGGAAAGGGCGACGTTCGAACCGAGGAACGGCGCAATCACCATTGCACCGATGATGATCGCAACGTTGCTGCGGGTCAGTCCGATGACCGCAACGACCGTTGACAAGATAGTCAGAACGGCGAACGTCCGCGAGAGCCTTGCCGTGTCCGAGAGGTCGGCGAGCAGTTCCTCCCGGCTCACACGGCCGACCCGCTTTGAGTCGTCTTTCTCGTCGGACGGTGTCTCGGCCGGTGCCGGCTCCTCTACAGGGGGCAAGGTGGCTTCGACGGGCAAGAGAACCAACCGATAGCTTGCCTTGTCTGCACAAACGCGCCCAATGGTGTCGGTCAGCGGTTCCGTACTCGCCGCCTCCACCAAGACCTTGATGCAACTTCGCTCCTCGGATGCTGGCTGGGTCCACACTTCAACGATCTGTGGGAAGTCATCGCGGTTGATCGTCTGCAGCAACTGCTCTACGCGCGCGGCCGGCACAATCAATTCGAGGATGCGAAGCGCCATCTTCTACGACTCCCTTTGACTCATGCTGTGTCAACATAGTCCAACGACATGCGGCTGACAAACGATCCGGCGCACGCGGGCATCGCAGGGAAGGAACGCTGCAGCAAGAGAGAGCCGGCCTTGTCATCCATCGGCAAGACACGTCTGCCGCTTCGCCATTCCAGAACACGTGTCGTCGAGCAAGAAGATGCAATCGACATGCCAAAGGTTGACCGACAACCGCCGTCGTCGGAACTGTCGCCCCTGCCGTCCCCAGCGGCGGGGGGAATGTAATGCGCATCACATGCACGTTGGCATCCGATCGACGTTCGAAAGCAGACGTCGGGTGGAAGATCGGACTACTTCAGCTCGTACGGCCGCGCATCCAGCCGTTCGAGCACGCCGTGCTTCCTCGCCTGGCGCTTCCACATCCGGTTGCCAACGCTTCGGTACAGCCAGCTCGGAATGGCCTTCCTGCCGGCACGCTCGACGGCGCCCTCAGGCACCGCGCCTCTCATGGCGAGGGCGTCGGCAAACAAGCCGAGGCTCTCACGAACCCTCTTGTTGACGAATCCGGCAGATCCCAACGAAATTCCCCCGCCCCATGTCCAGCCGATCCTTGCAGCAAACCGCTCAAGAATCCGCTGCGCCGTGGTGTTCTGTGCGGCTTCTGCGAAACCACAGTTGAGAATCGAGGCAAACCGGGGGCACCGACCTTCGCGCAAACCTGAGGCTGCAACGCGAGCCGCGATTCTCTTCAGCAAACGGATAACGGGTGCGGGAAGGCCGTCCACATACAGGGGCGCCGTCAGCACAACAACATCCGCGGACCCGATGTCAAAGAGGAACGCTTCAATCGCAGCATCGGACTTGAGAACATCCAAGACCCTCGTTGTCTCGATCCGCCACCCTTTGGATGACAGCACATCCGCGACGATCTTGCCCAACCGAGCGGATGAGCTGTGTTGGAGCGGTTTCGGGCTGCCAACCAGAATCACGACACGACCGCCGGTTGAACTCATCCCGCAAGCACCTCCTCAACCGCAGGCTCGATCCCGTCTTGGATGAGGCGAGGAGCTTCATCTCGATCGATCACGCGCGTGACGATCTTCGGCGCGTGGAGGTTGATCGCGTTTCGGCGCACGAGGGCTTCGAAGATGGCGGATTCCTCCTCGTTGACATCTTGCTGAACGCCGATTCCGAGCAAGCGTGGATACTTTCCGTAACGCTTCTTGTGATGGGTTTCGCCATGGATCCGCTCGAACAGCGGCGATATCAGGCCGATCGACCGATCCAACGCGCTCTTCAGCTCGGACGAATATCCCCCGAAGACGACCGGCGTCAGAAACACGGTCACATCGCTTTGGATCATATGCCGCGTGACAAGCCGTCCCTCATCATCGATTACGCACACGCCGGGCGTCTTGATCCAACAGCCGAAGCACCCCACGCAAGGAGCGATGCTCATCTCTCGAAGCCGCAGGCTCTCCACAGTGCAAGCACGTTTCGTCAGTGCTTGAGCAAGGGCGCGTTCCACCTCCGCAAGCGGCTCCGCTGCATCGCCTCCGTTCAGGATCAACACGTTCGGCTTCATGGATCGCATCGTACAGCATCGGGTCCGCTTTGGACCAAGCTGACGACGAAGTGCCCCGCCTCAAGCAGGGCTCTCCCAGGGCAGGGTAAGCCACACCGGATAGGTATCCCAATTGGGATCCGACGTCAATCTTCTTGCCGAAGAGCCGTCGGCGTTCATCCGGTAGATCTCGCCGCCTCCCCCGGCATCTCGCCAGCTCTCGAACACGATCATCGAGCTGTCTCCGGACCAGCTTGCTCCCCAATCCCACTCCGGGTTGGTTGTCAATCGGGTCTGCTGGGTCCCGTCAGGACGCATCTTGTAGATCTCCTGATTCCCGTCGCGCATGCTATGGAACGCAATCCATTCCCCATCCGGCGACCAGCTTGGAGCCGAATCCGACACTTCGTTTTGGGTCAACATCGCCCGTGCCGAGCCGTTCGTGCGTACGGTGCAGATCTCCCAATCGCCTCCATCCGAGGATTGGTAGACAATCGTCGAGCCTGTAGGAGAGCACGAAGGAATCGTGTCGTTCCCTTCCGTGTACGTCAATCGGGTTTGCGCCGATCCGTTGGCGTTCATGATGTAGATCTCGAACCCCATGTCGACAATGTCCATCAGCATGACGGAGGACGCATGCCGATCTGTTTGGAATGCAATCTGGTTTCCGTCGGAGGTCCAGGATGGGAACCCGTCCCAACTTGGGTGATTGGTGAGGTTGACCTGGCCGGAGCCATCCGCGTTCATGACGAAGATCTCCACGTTGAATGGGAAGATGATCTTCGGGGAGATCTCCTCCACAGCAAGCATCGGACCTTCACGATCGGTCTGGAAGGCAATCCTCGAGCCGTCGGGAGACCAGCAGGGGTGCCAATCCCCCGCGGCGTGCCGCGTGAGATTCGTGGGGGCCGACCCATCGGCGTTCATGACGTAGATCTCTCCGTTGCCATCCCTGTGAGACACAAACGCGATCTTGGTCCCATCCGGAGACCAGCACCCGTAGGTGTCGCTATCCGGATGACTTGTCAGGTTGATCTGCTGCGACCCGTCGGGGTTCATCACGTAGATCTCGAAGTTGCCGTTTCTCCTTGTTGTGAAGAGAACTCCCCGCACGACGGTGAACACGCCCGCCGCAAGCTCCTCGCCGCCACGCCAAACGCCGACCTGCGTCGGTTGCTCGTCTCCATTTGGGGTCGGAAGAACGGGAACCCGAGCCACGATCAACATGTCGCTCCACGTCTCTACATCAGCCTCCAATCCGCCGAACATCACCACGCCATCGCCCTGTAGATCGCCGAAACCTTCGCCCACAAGATTCACGACGGTGTGCACAGCGCCGCTAGCAGGAACAAGCCCCAACACGGTTTCCTGCGTCCACGGGAACCAGGCACAGCTCGTCAGCCCAATCGACGCGGCAAGCAGCATGCTTCCAACAATGAGTCTGAGCCATCTTCCGGAGGCCGGCTTGCTTGATGTCTTGTTTCTCTGCTTTGTTCTCATGAGCAGCTCCCTTGATCCGTTCCCTTTCGTACCTTCTTATCGAATGTGCTGTTCGATTGTCAACGTCCTCCCTCTCCTCTTGTCCTCTGTTCTGTTGCCACCTCCTCTTCTTTCGTGCGTCGCAGGCCGGAAGCACAGCCTCCGCTCCCACAAGACCCAACAATCACGACGCCGGCAACTGACGACCAAGCTTCTCCAGATAGATCCTGGTCAGGAGCCAACATCCGCTGCTGATGCCGGCACCGAGCGCGCCAAACCGGGCGAAAAGTGAGGGTTGCCGGAGGGAGCAGATCACGCAAGCCTGCAGATCGCTCATCGGCTTGCTCCGGTGATCCCTTGGCCCTCATCGACGTTCTCTCTTCCCAACGGAGTTGACACGGCAAACCGATACGGGTAGAGTGCATCCCAGTTCACCCATTCACCATGGAGGTGGTGGCAATGCTCGATCGTTATTTCGCAACGGCAAGACCCGATGCTTCTCTGACCTCTTCCCACCTCCACGCTCATCGCGTGTTCATCCACGCTCATACCAACGCCCGTTCCGGGCGCATCTGACATCCACTCGTTGCAGTCAACGTCCTGATTCAGGACAAGTTCAAATCCAACAAGAGCGGCACGATGCGATAGACAGGCGTTTTCTCCTGCTATCCTGACCGCCAGCGACGACATCCCGGCATCTGACGACGATCCCGATGTCTATCTAGTCGAGATCAGGCAGCGCCCTAAGGGAGGTCGGTTGGATCCATCGAGGCCGGACGAAACGCGATGATTCCGGCCGCAGCCTCGATCCGAGCTCAAGCTCAGACTCAACCCGAACGCAACGAGTCAACGGAAGAACTCTGCCGGTTGTAGAACCAGAAGCAACGTACAAGAAAGAGAGGACATTCTATGTTCAACACACGTTTTCAGACGGTACTCCGCACCATCGTATTGGCACTCACGCTGGGACTGGCTTCTTTCTCGGCGGCGGCACAGGCGGCCTACGTCGACGGGATCGATGCCGCGTTCCCCCCATTCTCGTTCATTGACGCCCAAGGAGAAGCCCAAGGCTTCGACGTGGATGTCGTTCGCTGGATCGCCGAGGAAATGGGGTTTGACGTCGAGATTGTGCCCGTCGATTGGGACGCGATCGTTCCCACGCTGAAGCTCGGAACGATCGATCTGATCGCCTCGGGAATGACGATTACCCAAGAACGCTTGGAACAGGTCGCATTCACCGACCCGTACTGGGCAATCGAACTCGCCGTCGTCGTCCGCGAAACCATCGGAGAAGACGGTGAGCCCGTCAATGAGAGCAATCTGTTCACGGCGATTCAAGCCGGGGAACGCGTCGGCGTGCAGCGCGGCACAACGTCTCAGTCTTGGCTGGAAGAGAACGTCGTCGCCCAGGGAATCGCGATCGAGGTCGTGCTCTACGACAACTTCCTGCTTGCGCTCGATGACTTGGAGATCGGACGAACCACATGCGCCGTGATGGACGAACCGACTGCGTTGTCAGCGATTGCCGGCCGCCCACTTGCCGTTGCTGGAACGATCGCCACCGGGGAGATCTACGGCTACGCCGTCCGCTCCGATGACAGTGAGTTTCTCGCCGTTCTGAACGAAGGCCTGCGGCGGATCCAGGCGAGCACCGCTTGGGACGAATTGGTTGCCAAGTGGCTCGTCGGGCAGTAGCCAAGGGAGCTGGAATCATTCATCGTCTCGAGATGGCCCGGAACAAACCTATTGAGGGGAGGAAGGCCCGGCCTTCCTCCCTCTTCGAAAGCAGAGATCATGAACTCCGCTGACCTTGTTGGCGCTCTCCCTCGCTTGCTGGCGGGGGCAGGAACCACGTTGCTGATTGTCATCGCCGCCGTCGGAGGCGGGATGCTCCTCGGGCTCCCACTGGGCGTCCTGTGGTTCGTCGAGCCCCCGGTGCGTCTGCTTCGCCTGCCGCTTTGGCTGTTTGACAAGTTGTTCCGCGGCTTCCCGGCGTTGGTTCTGCTGTTCCTCGTCTACTTCGGACTGGGCTCGCTGCCTGCCGTGACGATCTCGCCGTTTGCAGCAGTCGCGCTTGCCCTTGGTCTCCGGAGTGCCGCCTACCAAGCACAGTTGTTTCGTGCCGCTCTGCTGATGGTCGATCGCACCCAAGCGGAAGCGGCTCGAGCGCTTGGCCTCTCGCAGCCACGGACGTTGGTTCACATTCTCCTTCCCCAAGCCCTTCGATTCTCTCTTCCCGGTCTTGCCAACGAGTACTCGGTGGTCCTCAAGGACAGCGCCCTCGCGTTTACGGTCGGTGTTGTCGAGCTGATGAGCCGGGGGAAGTTCCTGTCAATGGCCACGAAGGATACGACCACGACTTACCTTTTGATCGCCGCGATCTACTGGCTGCTCACTCAGTTGGGGACATCCCTGTTCCGTTGGATCGAGCAGCATCGGCGGATCCCTGGACTTGGCAACGGCCGAGTCTGCGACGACCACGGGAACGGGGGATAGCGATGCGCTTCCTCATCGAAATGCTCCCCGAGCTCGCAAGCGGCTTCCTGATCACGATTAAGCTGATTGTGTGCTCGGTTCCGCTCGGGTTGGTGATCGGATTCGCGGTGGCCGCAGCCCGGTCCTACGGAGCCCGCCCGCTTCGCGCGGCGGCCTGCGCCTACCAGAGCGCATTCCGCGGTGTGCCCCTTCTCGTCCAGCTATTCCTCCTCTACTACACGCTGCCGCATTTCGGGATCATCTTGTCGCCGTTTGCCGCCGCAGTGTGCGGCTTCGGCCTATGCAGCGGAGCCTACCATTCCGAGTACATCCGCAGCGCTCTCCTTTCGATCCCCACGTCACAGATGGAAGCAGCCCGCGCACTGGGGATGCCCCGCGGACGCGCTGTGTGGCACGTCATCCTTCCCCAAGCCGCCCGACGTTCGATCGGCGGCTGCAGCAACGAGATCGTGTCGCTCGTCAAATACTCGTCGCTTGCCTATCTGGTGACGCTGGTCGATCTCACCGGCGCAGGAAAACAGATCGCCTACCGCAGCTTTCGCTTCTTCGAGACGTTCCTCATTGTCGGACTGGTCTACCTCGCGCTTGTCGCGGCGGTTTCCGCCGGTCTCCGGCTTGTTGAGCGCCGCTTCAATCCTGACCCCAACACCGATCGCAGACGCCCTCGTCATCGCCACACTGCCGCAGCCCTGGTTCCATCCGGGCCGGCGCTCCGTCCCGGAAAGGACCCAACTTGAACCACGATGTCCCTTCCGAAGTCATGGTGAGACTCTCGGATCTGCACAAGTCATTCGGCGAAGCGGCGGTGCTCCGCGGAGTCAACCTTGAGATCCGCAACAACGAGGCCGCATGTCTGGTGGGACCGTCCGGCGCCGGCAAGAGCACGTTGCTTCGCTGTGTGAATCTACTCGAACGTCCAACAGCCGGCTCTGTGTTCGTAGGCGGCGTCGAAATCACCGCTCGAAACGCGCCGATCGACCCCATCCGCAGCCGGATCGGAATGGTGTTCCAGGACTTCCGCCTGTTTCCACACCTGACCGCGCTCGAAAACTGTGCGCTCGCGCCAAGAACGGTGCTTCGAAGGCCGATGCAAGAGGCGAGAGAGCAAGCCCGCTCGGTGTTGGCCCGGGTCGGTCTGCGGCGGAAATCGGAAAGCCACCCCAATCAGCTATCCGGAGGACAGCAGCAACGGGTGGCTATCGCCAGAGCGTTGTGTATGGATCCAATCCTGATGCTGTTTGACGAACCGACTTCCGCACTCGATCCGGAGCTGATCGGAGAAGTTCTCGCCGTGATCGCGGAGCTCGCCGAGACGGGGATGACGATGCTCGTGGTGACCCATGAGATGGGCTTTGCCAGCCGGGCGGCGGATCGTATGCTCATGCTTGACCGTGGGGAGATCCTCGCGGATGCTCCCCCGGAAACGTTCTTCTCCGCCCCTGAAGACGCAAGGATCAGCCGGTTCCTCGGAAGGTCCGACCCCGCATCTCCGCCGCCGTCGACGGCCACCGTCCTCCTCAACCAAAGATGGGGCGGAACCGCTTCCGCGATTCCGCCCCGCTTTGCTTCCAGCCCAAGCCGATCTTCCGATTATTCCTTGTAGATCATTGGAACGCTGATGTCCATCGTGATGTCCACGAAGACACCCTGGACGCCCGGCAGCCAGGCAGCGACCATTTCATCGGTCATCGACCACAGCGGAATCCACGGAACATCCTGCGTACTGAGGATCTGGATCGCTTCGTAGAGGCTTGCACGAACGTCCTTGTCTACCGTGGTCGTCGCAACCTCCTTGATCCGCCGATAGGCTCCGAAGTTCGGTTGTTCCTGGAAGTATGTTCCCAACGCGTCCGGAGACTCGGTCGTCCACGGCGCAAGGAAGTTCGACGGCTCGAAGTAGTCGGGATGCCAACCCAGCAGGAACATGTCGAACCCGCCTTCGCTCATCCGCTCGCTGTATGCGGTCCACTCAAGAACCTGGATGGTGACCTCGATTTCGTCAAGCTCGTCCAGGCTTCCCTTCAACACGGCGGCCACATCGGCCTCGGTTGTTCCGTAGTGATTCGGCGTGTACCACAGGTTGAGCTGGAGCGGATTCTCCGCCGTGTACCCGACTTGCGCCAGAAGCGCGCGGGCTTGGTCCAGATCCCGCTCGGGGAACGTCGGCAATGCGCCGAAGAACGGAGGATCCACAGCCGGGACCATCGTGTAGATCGGTGAAACGGTGCCGCTAAACACCTGATCGACAATCACGGAACGATCGACAGCGTAGCAGATCGCCTGGCGCACCTGCGCCACGTCCACCGGAGGCTGCGTGACATTAAACAGGATGTAGCGAATCCCCGGGCTCGGCGGGAATGCCTGAATGATGACATTCTCGTTGTTCTCGAGGTCAGCAACGTCCTGAGGAGACAGCGTCCGGAAGACGACATCGATGTCTCCGGCTTCGATCGCTGCGCGCAGCGTCGCCGCATCGGAGTACATCTGCTCGACCACGCGAGGTGTGAGCGGCGCTTCGCCGTAGTAGCCGTCGTAGGCTTCGTAGATTACGTGCTGATCAGGAATATATTCGACAAGCTTGTACGGCCCCGTTCCCGCGTACTGCCCGTTGGCGAAGTCGTCATCGGACACGCTGATAGGGGAGTAGATGAGAGCGGGCGCGATCTGCTCCGACACGCGCTGATCGAATACCGCATCGGCCTGTGTTAGATGAATCTCCAGCGTCAACGGATCGATGACGACGATCTCGTCAATGTAGGGCTTAATAAGACCCACTCCGCCTTCCGGTCCATCCAGCCGGATCGTTCGATCGAGCGAGTACTTCACCGCCGCTGCATCGCACACTTCCCCGTCCCAGAACGTGATTCCCGGGCGGATATAGAACGTCCAGGTCAATCCATCTGCCGAGACATCCCAGGATTCGGCGATTGCACCCACGAATTCGCCCGTTTCCGGATCGAACTTCGTCAGCGCATCCGTCGTGTTTCTCAGGACATGCCAGGAGAAGTGGTCGTAGCTGTTCGAAAACGAAAGCTCAACCACTCGGTCGGTCGTCCCGATGATCAGAAGATCTTCCACGGCCAGTCCAGCCAAGCCGACTGCCGCAACCATTCCCAACACCATGAGCCATAGGCCAACTCGTCGCATCGCTACACCTCCTTGAGAGGTTCTCTTATACGTTCGTGCTGCTCGAGTTCTTACATCCATTCGAGCTGTCAAGTTCGAGTCCCACCTCCTTTTTCTCCTATTCCAGCCTACCGTGCCGCCGGCAACAGCCAGGCGGCGTCAAATCTTCTTCCGTTTTCGTTTCCGGCGTGGATTGACCAGATCACTGATTCCTTCTCCGATCAATCCGAACCCAAGTGACAAGAAGATGATCATCAGCCCCGGGAACGTGATCAGCCACCACGCGCCTGATTGAAGGAATTTCTGGCCATTCTGAATGTCGAACCCCCAATCCGGCGACGGAGGCGGAAGCCCGAACCCAAGGAAGGACAGCGCCGCCACCGTCAGAATCGCATCGGCAAGATTGAACGACGACACCGCCATGATCGCGTTGATCGTGTTTGGCGCCACGTGCCGCAGAATGATGCGTGTGTTGCTCGCGCCGATCGCCCGGATTGCCTCGACATACGTCGTTTCGCGCACCTGCAAAACCTCGGCCCGCGTGACGCGGAAATACGTGGGGATATAGACAAATCCAACCGCCCACACCATCGGCATGATTCCCGAACCGAACATCGCCACTAGGACAATCGCAAGGATCATCGACGGGAACGAGTAGATCGCATCCATCATCAGCGATAGGAGCCGGTCCAGCCAGCCACCGAAGAACCCGGAGATCCACCCAAGGATCGAGCCCACTGTCATGCTGAGCGCAACCGCGGAAAACGCAACAATCAGCGACGCGTACCCGCCGCTCAGGATCCGGCTGAACACGTCCCGTTGAAGCTGGTCGGTACCCATCCAGTGCGAGAGCGTAGGCCCCTGCAAGCGCGGTGCGTCCCGGTACAGCGTTGGGTGGTAGCCGCTCATCGATGGGAAGAAGTTGGCGATCACCGTCATCAGAACGAACGCCAGCACGATCGCCGTCCCGATCTTGAGAATCGTCTGACCTCTCATCGCCTTTCGTCCGCGGGTGACCAATCCCACGATCCACAAGAACAGCGCCGCAAGCGGGGAGCGGGGGGTCGTCTCCAGCGCGGTTCTCTTGTCTTGCGGTCGATCCGTTGTTCGCATGTCAGTACCTCACCCGGGGATCGATCACGGAGTAGAAGACGTCGACAATCAAGTTGACAAGCGAGATAAACACGGCGATGAAGACGATGCTCCCTTGAATCGCCGGATAGTCCCGCGCCTCGATCGACCGCACAAGGTAGCTGGCGATCCCCGGCCACGAGAAGACCGTTTCGGTCAGCACAGCCCCCCCCATCAGCACTGCGAACTGCAATCCGAACACGGTGATGATCGGGATCAGCGCGTTTCGCAACGCATGCTGCAACACCACACGGCGCTCGGGGACGCCCTTGGCCCTTGCCGTAGTGATGTAGTCCTGATCGAGCACCTCGAGCATGCTGGCGCGACTCATTCGGCCTTGGAGGCCTGTTAGAGCGATCCCCAGCGTGATCGCCGGCAGTACGAGGTGGCTGAGGATGTCAAGCAACGCCTTCCCGTCCCAGCTGAGAATCGCATCAAGCACGTAAAAGCCGGTGATCGACTGGAACTCGAACGCTAGCCTCCCGCCGATTCGCCCCGCCACCGGGAACCAGCCGAGCTTGACGCAGAAGAACACCTGAAACATCAGTCCCAGCCAGAACAGCGGCATCGCAAACGACGTAATGTGAAACACACGAACCGCATGATCAAGGGGACGATCTGCCCGCGTCGCAGCAAGAACCCCCGATGTGAAGCCAAAGAGGATCGCGACAATCATCCCCCATAGCGCCAGTTCGATCGTCGCCGGAAACCGCGTGAACAGTTCCTCCAATACCGGCTTTCCGCTTCGGAGCGACTCGCCGAAATCTCCGCGAACGATTCCCCCCAGGTATTCCCCGTACTGCACGATGACAGGTCTGTCAAACCCCAACCGAACCCGATAGCTCTCCAACACCTCGGAGGAAATATTCCTCCCGCCGAGCATCGCACTCACCGGATCGCCCGGCATGACACGCAACAGAAGAAACACGATGGTGAGCAGGATCAGCAGCATTGGAATCGTCAACAGCAACCGTTGGGCAACGTAGCGCAAGACGCGACTCATGCTGTCTCCTCTGCTGTGCCGGCGGCGGTGCCTTCGCCTGTGTCGATCGCCTGAAGCGTGAGTTTCTCCGCAAGATGACACGCGGCGAGATGCTGCCCGCCAAAATCGTCAAGCGACGGTATCTTCTCGCTGCAAATCGGCTCCGCGTATCGACAACGGGGGTGAAACGCGCATCCCGGAGGAGGATCGATCGGACTGGGCACGTCCCCCTCCAGCAAGATCCGCTCCGTATGAAAGTCCGGATCGGGAACCGGAACGGCCGATACCAGCGCTTCGGTGTACGGGTGTTTGGGCCGCGCGAACAGCTCCGATGTTTCCGCAAGTTCGACGATCTTCCCCAGGTACATCACCGCCACCCGCTCGCTGATGTGCTTGACCACGCTGAGATCGTGAGCGATGAACAGGTACGTCAGCTCAAGATCCCTCTGAAGATCCTCGAGCAAATTCAGCACCTGGGCTTGGATCGAGACATCCAGCGCGGAAACCGGTGCGTCACAGACGATGAGCCGAGGATCGAGAACGAGTGCCCTGGCGATCCCGATCCGCTGCCGTTGCCCGCCCGAGAACTCATGCGGGAAGCGCCGCATGTGCTCCGGTCGCAGCCCAACCGCGGCCAGCGCAGCCTCGACGCGGGCCTTCCGCTCCTTACGGATCGCCAGTCCGTGAACCGCCATCGGCTCGGCGAGGATCGCTCCCACCGTCATCCTCGGATTCAGCGATGAGTAGGGATCCTGGAAGATGATCTGCATCTCGCGGCGAAGCAGCTTCATCTGGGTCCGTGACGCGGTCGCAACGTCGATTCCATCGACGCTTTCGGCCGGCAGCCGTTCGCTTCGGAACCGCACCTCACCCGAAGTCGGCTTCACCAACCGCAAGATCGCCCGTCCAGCGGTCGTTTTTCCGCAACCGCTCTCCCCTACCAGGCCGAGCGTCTCCCCTTCGCGAATCTCAAGATTGATCCCGTCCACCGCCTTGACCGCCACGTGTTCTCGGGAAAACAGCTTCTGCTGGATTGGGAAGTGCTTGATCAGCTCGCGAACCTCAAGAAGATTCCCTTGTTCAGCCATCGGTCGCCGCCTTCCGGTATCGCTCATCCATCAGCCAACACGCCGCCGCATGTCCCGGCGCGACATCTCGAAGATCGGGGCTCTGAACCCGGCAGATCTCCATCGCGTGAGGACACCGAGGTTCGAATCCGCAGCCATCGGGCGCTTCGGACGGATCGGGAACCACGCCCTCAATCGGGATCAACCGCTGCCGCCGATCGGCGAGCGACGGGATCGAATGCATCAACCCTTGCGTGTACGGATGCTGCGGATGGTGGAACAAATCATGAACCGAAGCGCTTTCGACGATCCTCCCCAGATACATCACGACGACATCATCAGCCATGTTGGCGATGACCCCCAGATCATGGGTGATAAATTGAATCGCGGCGTTGAAATCCTTCTGCACGCTGTTCATCAATTCGAGCACCTGCGCCTGGATCGTCACGTCAAGCGCCGTGGTCGGTTCGTCGGCGATGAGGAGCGCCGGATTGCACGACAGAGCCATCGCAATCATCGCTCGCTGGCGCATCCCTCCCGACAGCTGATGCGGGTACTCGTCGACGCGCTTCTCGGGCAGAGGAATCCCCACAGCGTGAAGCAATTCCACTGCCTTTATCCTGGCATCGCGCTTTCTGATCGCTTGATGGAGCAGGATCGCTTCGCTGATCTGTCTGCCGATCGTGAACAGAGGATTGAGCGAGGTCATCGGCTCCTGAAAGATCATCGCAATCTCGTTGCCTCGGATGGTGCGCATCGCTTGCCCGCGAGGGTGGAGTGTCGTCAGATCGACAACGCCTTTGGTTCCGTCTCCGTGATAGAGAATTTCGCCGGCAACGATCTTACCGGGCGGAGAAGGGACCAAACCCATAACCGCCATGGCTGTGACGGTCTTCCCGCAGCCACTCTCGCCGACGATTCCGAGCGTCTTCTCGCGTTTGATCTCGTAGCTGACACCATCCACGGCGCGGACGATATCGCCCGCGCCACCCATCGAGAAGTAAACCTTGAGGTCGATCACCTGAAGGAGACGATCTTCTGCCGCAGCCAAGGTCCTCTGCTTGTCCATGGCGGACATCGTCTGTTTCCTCTTGCCAAACCTCACGACCGCACACTCCTTTGCAGCATCGCAATCAACTTGTCCCGTTCTTCCGGTCGAAGGTCTGTGAAAGACGCCGGCATTGACCGCCACCGCCCCCTGCGTCGGGAAAGATCCCGGCAAACGAACTTGTGCGCGCTGTCCCGTCGGGCAATTCCCTGCCGACTGGGACACACTGGGGAGCGTGAAGCGTCGGCATTCCGACATGCAATATGCATCCATCGCATTGCACTGAATCGAAGCTTCCTTGGAGGCCTATCCACCAGTGGCATCATTCGTATGGATCTTGCGCCACCTTTCCACAGATCAGAACTGGACCACCATACATCCAAACCGACCGCAAAGACAACTCCATATCTCCGCTTCTTTACGTATGTATTCTGGCATAACCGCCTATCCCACATCAGCCGACGGCCAACTCCAACGCCATCGCTCATCAGGCTGCCGTTACGCCCCCCTGCCCTCGTCGCGAGTATGGATCCGCGAGCCTTGCATCATCTTCTCTTTGTTCTCTTGTTTGTTGTGCTTTCCCACTGTAGTCTCTTTCCTATCAAGACTTCTCTTTAGGAGGACAGCACCATGCGGAAATGCATCATTGCGCTGGCTCTGGTGGCCATCCTCGGCGGGATCGCGTACGCCGACTACACGTATGCGTTCTACTACGATCGCAGCCCGGGACGAGACCTGGAATTCAACATCTTCAATCCAATGCCCAACACCGCCTCATACACTGTCGCCGTCTACGACGCGTATGGCGATCGCGCCTGCTGGCTGTCGGGAACCCTCAGCGGCTATGATTCGACCTTCTACACCATGAGCGAGCATACGTCGGCATCCGGCTCCCGTTGGGGAATCGCCGTCGTCTCCAGCACGCAACGTCTGGTCATCGGTCTCGAGTACAAGAAGGACGGCGCACTTGTATCGATCGACAACATCTATCGCGAGGTGCCGGATCTCAGCCCCGGTGTGCCCTACTGGGCAGGGGGCTACTACTGCACGGTAGGAAACTCGGACACGCTGATGATTCTCCTCAATCCGACCAATTCCTACGCCACGGTCTCCTGGGGACTGTACGACCAATCCGGCGATCTGATCTTCGCGGACGTCGTGACGCTGAGGGCCCACGAGAGCGAGTACGTCCGCCTCGGGCAGATTGCCGGAAGTTCGACCTACAGCTGGGGGTTCGTCGACATCATGATGGAGGATGCGCCGGTGATCGTTGCGATGGAATACACCGGCCGCGGCGCCGACGGGCTGGAGATCGACAACATCACCGAGCCGTACTACTAGGGCTGGCCCCCCCCGTCCAGCTTGTGGTTGTCGCTTGCTGCCGGGGGGAAACCTGCAAGCACACGGCCGTTTGCAGCGCAACCTGTCGCGTCGATCGGAACCGGAAGCGGCCGACGCACCGCAGCTTCGCTTGCTTGCGTTCCTGCCTCCCCTACACGCGGCCGCTACGGCAAGAAGATCGAAGATTGTTGTTGTTTCGATCAGCTCAGCACACGCTCAAGGATTCCTTTTGCCACGTCGCCCCCTTTTGACTGAACGAACGACAGGACAATCGGAACGAACTTGCTGATCAGGCCGGCATCCAGTCCGAGTTTCTTGAACCCCCCCGCCAACCCCGCCAATCCTCCGAGATCCTCTCCTCCCACCTTCGAGGCAAAGCCTCCAAGCATCCCTCCGATCCCCCCCGAAGGAGCGCTCTCCACAAGCGCTTCTATTCCCGGGACTGCAGTCGCAATTTCGCCGAAGTCCCCTTCTCCCAGTTTCTTCCTGGCCATCCCAAGGAGGAGACCTGCTCCACCCTCGGCTTGCGTTTCACTGATCCCCAGTTGACTCGCCAGCATCTCGATCAGTTCCATGTGCTCCTCCCTGTTGCGATGCTCACGCGGCCTATCCTCACCGGGGGACTGCCGCCTCTGCGGTCTGCAGGACCCCGAGAGCTGTTCCGGAAAACGCTAGCACGCTCGCTCAAGTGGAGTCAAGCGGACATCAATCGATTGCCTCCGCCGTGCACGATGCTTGGATTGTTGTCCGGCGGGAGAGCGGACGCTAGGATGATGGTTGGCAGTGTGCAGCTTGCCGCAGGGCAACGCAGAACAATCGGAGCAAGGCACGAGGCTGAGCGGATCTGGCGACAATGGATGCAACATGGGATTTCAGCCCTCGACCACCCGTAAGTCGGACTGTTCGGCCAAGGCAAACGCGAATCCCGGCGCACTCTTTTTCGCGCCAAGGAGGTCAGCGATGGCCGGCAAGTTCGAACTCAAGAAGGCCGCAAGCGGGAAGTTCATGTTCAACCTCAAGGCAGCCAACAGCCAGATCATCTTCACAAGCCAGCTGTATCAAGCGAAGTCCGGCGCGAAGAACGGGATTGAATCCGTCAGGAAGCACGCTGGCGACGATGCCAACTTCAAGCGCAAGGAATCGAAGGCAGGCGAACCGTACTTCGTGTTGGAGGCCACCAACGGCCAGACCATCGGCAAGAGCGAGATGTATTCCTCCAAGTCGGCGATGGAAAACGGCATCCAGTCCGTCAAGACCAACGCCCCCGATGCCGAAATCGTCGATTTGACGGAAGACTAGAGGAGGGAGTCGTCTGCAGGTAGGCTCGCCACCAGGGTGAGCCATGACACCTGGTCGTCGACCGGGCCAAGACCTGTTCGCTCCGTTTGGATGAGGTTTTGGTTCGGGTACCCTTGCCAGCGAACCCGATGATACCATCAGCATCCGGCTCGACTTGCAGTCGGCGGATCGCCGCGAACGCTAGCCGACAAAGGCCGATGGCCAAGTCTGCTCCTCACGAAGCTGCAACGTAGACTTGGCCTGACTCCAACGATCGAGAACGCCGGAACACCCTGCAACGCTGGGATTCACAGGTCCCCATCACACTGCGCGCTGAAAGCAATCGGTTTCCCCCT
>CAZJLO010000011.1:9674-52192 GCA_964547105.1 uncultured Thermotogae bacterium | reverse complement strand
CACCCAGCGTTGAAGGTCCTGGCGGAAGCTCTACAGGGCGGTGATGGCGTGATGCAAAACCCCCGTCAGAATCCTCGGTTGAGAATTGGTTGTCTGATCATGTCCCCGAAGGGCCGTGGCTTGGTCCAGTTGTCTGGGTAGCTGCGGTCTCTGCGATGGGCTTGATACGAGAGTGAGACGGAAACGGCGAGGACCGACGCAGCAATCGACGTCGGTCCTCGCCGTTTGAGCTTCGAATCATGCGCTAGCGGCCAAAAATCAGTTCGTTGATCACGCGGGTGACCACTGACTCCTGCCACAACACCTCATAGCGGACAAGCACTGCAGCCGCATCAGCCGAGATCAAGAGCTCCAGCGGATCCTGCCCCGGGAAGAGGGTCACAGGTCGATTGTCAACGAGAAGCCATCTGCCGCCCATCTCCTCGACGATTGCTTCCGATTCCTCCCACAGAAGCCGGTTCAGCGGAATCGGTTCAGGAACCACGGCGAACCAGCGCCTGATCTGGACGGCGTCTTCAAACGCCGGTGAGAGATAGATCAAGTCAATGACCTCATGACCATCGACGCGCCAGCTCTGCCACGGGATCGGAATCGGGAACATCGGCTGGCCGCCAAAGGACCAGGACGCGATGACATCGATCAGTGCGCCGAATTGCTGATCTCCGTTCAGCTCAAGCCCGATGTGAACGCTCTGGCCGGGCTCGACAAACATCCGAGACAGAGGGGTTGACCAACGAACGAGAGTCCCATCCGACGAAGGCTGGATCTGCGGCGGCGCACCCCACCCGTCGTACCAACCTGTGATCCACTCCGCTGAGAACGGCTCGAAGAAGACCAGCTCGATGTCATCGAACGGCATCCGCTCGGGATTGGTGATATCGATGTTGACAAGCGTAGTGCTCGTGCTGATTGGCGTCAGAGGGTAAAGAGGGATAGCGGGGAACACTGGAATCATGGTAAGCGGTTCCACTCGGGATTCGGACATCGCAAACCGAATCTCACGGCTGGTCGTCCCCAGGTTAAGGGTCCCATCGCCGTCCAAGTCCACAACATTGACACGGACGGTCTCGAGTCCGGCTGAATCGTTGCTTTGCTGGCTGTCGTGGAGATAGCCGATCCAGGGCACGCCGAGAGTGGTTCCGCACTCGAAGACGCGCACAGCGTGTCCTCCTGTCGGCTGGCCGCTGGCATTGTCGTAACTGAACACAAGCTCGACATCCTCACCCTTCTGGATTTGCTCGCACAGCCACGCGAACGTGACCGCGGCGCCATCATCGGTCGACGTGATCCCGTGGCGCGTGAAGTTGCCCGCGGGGAGCGCCTGGCCGGCGGCCGCACTTCCGTATCCTCGGCCCTGATGCCGATGAACAATGCTGTTCGATAGCCCGTTGTCGCTTAGATATTCGAACTTGCCGTCGAGCATAGGCTGGAACCAGACCCCGGATCCGTTTGTCCGGCTGGGGGCATTTCGATTGGCGTAGGTATCCAGCTTGCCGACGAGCGTGTTGTCGCCCTTCAGTCCGGCCTGATGGTTGTGGGGGATGGGGATGCCGTAGCGGTTCTCCAAGTACTGGAGGCTGTTCGCGATCGACATCGGGAAGCATTGGTTCACTGCACACTGGACATTGACCGCGTTGGGCTGCGTATGCTGGGTGTTCAGAGGCACCAGCAGCCGGGCGATCTCCGCGTAGATATCGGCAAGTGTGGGTGCGGCGTCGATCGACCACACCAAGCTGTCGCCGATGCCCTCGGCGTTCCAGACGGTTCGTTCCACCGGGAAAACCGTGCCGAGATTTGTCGCCCGCCGCAGCGACATCAGGTCGGTATCGGCGAGCGGGAGCGATGTCACTCGGATCTCAGCGGCGAGCCTTTCCACTGGCATTCCCCGTTGTCGGGAGAGGGCGAAATACGTAGAAATCGGCCCCATCTGATCCTCCACACTGAAAGGCAGATTCCATACGACCCAACCAAGCTCGGTGGTGACATTGAGATAACCGCTCGAGATACCGGTAGAGTCGGCGAGTCTCCGGGGATCCACGGTGAGCCGGCCCCACGTGGAGTACGGCTCCTTTGCCTCGATGAACTCGAACGAAACCTGTTCAAACGTCAACCCCTGATTGGGCCCAATGAAGATCACATCGTCCTGCGATTGACCTAGGCATGCACTGCTTGCCGCAATGAGAAGCATCACGACCAACACGCTGCCGACGAACTGGTCGCACCACCGAGTCCTTCTCCCGCGCGATCCACTGCACCATGGCCACATAGCGGTCACCTCCTAGGGTCCATACCCATGCCTGTGGCGAAGATCATGGCTCCGGTCGAGAGCCTGATCCGGGCTGCCATCGAACCGGGAACTGCAAAGGCCGGAGATTGAGGTGTAAGAGAGTGGAGAATGCCAGACCTTGCGACGTTTGCGGCAAGCGACCCTGTAGTCCTCCTGCAACTCGCGACATTGCACACGCAGCTTAGACGAACATCAGAAGCGATGTCAAAGACGCAGAAAGGATAGCTTGTGGTGTGTTCGAACGACCGCGGCGCCCGATGCAGCAGAAGTGGAACCGATGCACTGCAAAGGAAACTCAGACTTCGCGACCAGGCAAATGCAGATACATTGAGAAAGTGCCTCCCCAGGGTGTCGCTTGTCGGAGGGCTGTTGAATCGAGATCATGATGGGTGCCTCCTGGCGTGGGGAGTGCAGCTCCTCAGACTTCGCGGGTGACTGCTCCCGGCGAGTCAAGCAGCCGCTGGCTGCTGAGCCAGCCCACCCAGCCGAGGGGGCCGAATTCCACAGAATCCATGCCCCGCCAAAGCCCGTTGTGGCGGATCGATCGATGATGGGACGAGCGTAGAGGGCATACTCGAGCGCGGCGATGGCGAATGCGACGCAATAAGCCTGCCGATTGGGCTGGCCGCGTTGGCAGGAATGAGTCGTCCGGGGCTTCTGGCACGTGCAAGCTCCAGCGTCACAAGGGATGCTTCGCTCCATCGGGCAACGGCAACCCTGATCCTGAGCATCCGGTTACCGTAGCGTTTCCGGAGAACTGCCATCTTGCTCGTGATCAAGGAGATCTCACGCTTGTCCGTTGGCTTTCCCCGTGACGCCCGCTGTCCCACCTTGTGCGAATACCTGCTTGCTCTTGCGGTGGTTTCGTCCCGTCAGGCGAGCACGTCTCCGGAAACCACGAGGCGATCTATCAGACCCGGCAGCTCTTCTGCCCCCATCTGCATCGGGTGCTTTTCAAAGCGATGGGAGTTCCGCTATGCTGGGTCGGACTCAAGGGAGGTACGATCGAAATGCACTGGGATCCTGTCACGACATTCAACCTGGCGCTCAGCACGAGTGTGTTCATCCTGGCAATGGTCGGCTGGGCCAAGGTGAAGAACGCCCTTGCGCTGTTCATCGGTATCGCATTCGGGCTGTTCGCGCTGACGCACCTTGCGGCGATCCTGACATGGGATGAAACGCTCGAGGCGCTCTTGATCATTCTCCGTGGAATCGGATACCTATTTGTCGTGGTTGCCGTGTACAGGGTGGCCTACCCGAAGAAGTAGAGTGCGAAGGTTGATCTTCCATCGTGCAGCGAGAAAAGGGACGAAGCATGTCGATTCGCCCCACCCAGTGAGATCGCCAGGCATCGCGGCCCGACGACGGATCGAGAAAACGATCCGTCAATTCAATCCTGGGTCATCTACCCCATCTCACAGCGAGGTGAGTGTATGGATTCAAGGAATCCCAAATCCCAAGTGGATGCGTGATCCCACCATGTCACGCGGACGGCCTGGAGTGGCCCATCCGTCGCAAGGGAGCCCGAGTAGCCGACGGCAAGGTTCAGGTCGGCAAGTTTCCAGTGTGAGGGAGAAGAGGGATGAATGTCATCCACCAGGAGAGACGCGTCGCGCGAGGGCCCGACCGATACGGTGAACGTACGAAGGCGGTTGGCAATCGTTTCCCCTCGAGCTTTGATGTACGCTTCTTTGCGAGTCCATGTCGCGAAGAATGCTGCCAATCGCTGGGCTGCCGGCAAGCGGTGAAGCGCTTCCGCCTCATCGTGGGAGAAGAACCGCCGAGCGATTGCCTCGGCAGGAACATCAGGATCGATCCGTTCGATATCCACCCCAACGCGGCCGGAGCCGCCAATGGCGACCGCGGCCCAATCCCCGGAGTGGGAGAGGCTGAAAGACGATGAAGAGGGATGTCGGAGATCCTTCAACCTCGGCTTCCCGGTTGAAGAACGTGCCAGGGATACGTTGACCGGCTCTGTACCTGTGACCCGTGCAAGGAGGACGCGAAGGGTGCCGTGGGCAACGACATAGCGTTGTCGGTCCGCGGGTTGTCGAAACCGAGCCGCGCGCCGGATCTCATCATCGGACAACTGAGATGCACAGCGGCGAACATCAGCTTCTGGGACATCAAGCGGGATGAGGATGACGGAGATATTCGCTGGCTCTTCTCTTTCCGCAGGATCGTACACTTTGAGTTCCACCTCTGTGATCGCTTGCTTGACGCCTCGCCCGGCCCGATTCGGTGGACGAGGACGGGTTTCCTTCTGTTGCCTTTCACGCGAGGATGGGATGGCCGGCTGGAGCTTCCCGGGGCCGGGGTTCCCAATTCGCGACGTGCTCTGTTGTTGCGCACCTGCCGTTGTCCTTCGTCTCGTCCCGCTGCCGATGCGTGGTGAGACAGGATACCGCACCGGACTAGGATGAGCGATCTTGTGGGCGTGAGCCTGGGATTGGCAGTGCAGATCATCGCCGTGGTGATGAGAGGAAGCGCGGACGCGGAAGACTCGTCGATGCAGATCGTAGAAGACGTGATCAAGCTCAGTTCTTTGCGTGATATGAGTCGTTCAAGGGGGCAAGGGGCAGAAATATCTCGAAATGGCAAATCGCGCGGAAGCCGGAGACGCGAAGCCACCGATCTATGGGAGGATCCCTCTGATCGCCGGGCCACCGAGAGATGGGATATGCTTTATCGAAGGCGTCTTCAGTCTGTTGCCGCCTACTTCGCTACCTGTGTATTCCACCCAGCCGCGCGGGCCAGATTCTAGCTATTGCTTGGGGCGATTTCACGACCAGGACGCAGAAAGAAGAAGGAGAAGCACATGAGGATGCGGGTGACATGATGTGTCTTGCCGTGGCCGCTGATGGGGGACTGGGCGTGGGTATTGCGGGGGCCAAGCCTTGCAGCGCACTTGGGCAAGGGTGTCCGCTCGTTCGTTCAGTGGTCTTGCTCCGGTCGCTTGAAGCTATGGAAGGCAATGAACGATGCACGTGATGCCTGGAGCTGATGTTGACGTGGAACGAAACGACGCCGGAACCCGATCGCCAAGTAATCATGCAGGATTGTTTCCTCTGGCCTTTCAACGAGCCGGTTGGTCCGTGCATGTCTCGACTGCCGCGTGTGAGTATGTCGAACGTCAAGTTGTTGGGACATCCCATCAAATCCCTTGAATTTGCTGCCACTACCCGTGAGTACTCGCCACGGTTTCCAGCCCGTGTTCTTGACCTCGATTGTGGCGGCATCCTTGAGGAACGAAGCTACCATGTCTTGAGGTGTTGGCCGGAAAGACCGCCGCGAAGGCCTGGGAATTCGCAGCGTCACATGCTGTCGACTGCCACAGCTTCCCCGCTTTCTTCATGTTCTCGATTGTGAACGTGTGGATAGAGCAACTCCCGAGGTTAGTTTGTCCGGGTGCAACAGCCCCTTCAGTGCAACGAGATCGCCGTTTTCGCTGCATCGTCACCGGCATAAGCAACGATACTGCCATCGTGCGCATCTTGCTTTCCACGAAGAACTCTAGAGATCGGTATGGTAGTCGGCATAGTCGTGGATCAAAGCAGCTCCATCACCGTTGATTGCCGAATCCAATACCTCCCCAACAAGGATAATGTGGTCCCCAAACACGTGCCGGAATACTACCCTGCACTCTAGGAATGCAAGACAATCATCAAGTATCGGCAGACCGGATTGGCCACGATGTGTAGGATATGTGGACAGCTTGTCGATGCAGCGGCCGGACTGCTGGCCGAAGTGACGTGCGACGTCTTGCTGTCCTTCCTTGAGAATCTGAAGAACGAAGTTCTCCGTGTCTTGAGCCAATTCGTAGGAGTAGTTCTTTTCCCAGACGGCGACCTGAATCATGACGGGTACTTCCGAAACTCTACTAACCCATCCAGCTGCATAGGCATTGGCTCTTTCGCCAGACGCAAGTGTCACGATGAAGACACCACCTGGGATGAGCCATTCCGGTCGCATTTCGCTTGGATTGTATGGGGCCATTTGGATCCTCCTGATTGTGTTGACAGTATCGGTGTTGGTTTCTATACTGTATCGCGTAGCAATATACGCATCAAGCGTCGCGACATATGCGACTATAGGCAATAGCAAGGATTACTCTTTGCTGAGTGCAGACCCCAAAGGTCTGAGGGCGAGCTAGATGTAGAGAGCTACAGAGTATGAGGCTTCTTCTTGACGGGAGGCATCACCGATGAAGACGTGGGAACTCGCTGACCAGGCTGATCTAGATGGATTGTTGATTGGGCTAGGAGTCATGGGAACGGGTGGAGGTGGGAACCCCAAACACTGGGGCCGCAGCGTTTTCGACGCCGATCTTGCTGCCGGGCGCGTCTATCGGCTAATCGACCCAGCGGACGTCCCCAATGAAGCTTTCATCATGAGTGGAGGCTACTTGGGCTCGATTGCAGACGAGCATGGACTTAGCCGTTTTGTGGCGGAATGGGAGACAAACTTCGAGCTTGAACGGGCGATCCGCGTGCTGGAGAAGGAGCACGAGCGGAAGGTTGACTATCTTGTTCCATTTGAATTAGGTGGAGGGAACACGCCAGTTGTCATGTCCTGCGCTGCCCGTCTCGGCATTCCTGTGATCGATGGAGATGGTGTGGGGCGTGCAGCACCCGAAACCCATATGTCGAGTTTCCTCGGCCATGGAATTTCTCTTACGCCGATGCCGCTTGTTGGTGCCGACGGGACGGTGGTCCTTGTCAGGAGCGGGGATTGTCTTCTGGCGGATGCCGTTGGCCGTTGTGTTTCCTCAAGAAGGGGTGGCTTTCTGGCCAATGCACACTACGGAATGAATGGAGAGCAACTGAAGCAATCGGTTGTCCCGAATTCCATTACGCGAGCGCTTGAGCTTGGTCGACGTATTCGAGGGCTCTCTCCTGAGGAAGATGCCGTCGCTGAGGTCTGCGAAGTCGTGGGTGGTGCGTTGTTGCTGAATGGAATTGTCACATCGCGAGTTGAGATTGATCAGGCAGGATTCTACGGCGCGCATGTCGAGGTGAAGGAATCTGGCCAAGGCGGTCACTCTACGGTCACGCTTGTCATCAAGAATGAAGTGATGTGTGTTAAGCGGGGCGATCGTCCATTGGTTATGTTCCCAGATTTGGTCTACATCCTCGATCCGGTTACCGGAGAGGGATTGATGTCGACAGAATTGCAGGAAGGGTGTGCCGTGGCGATCGTTGCCGCACCCTGTTCCCCGGTCGTCCGCGAAGCTCTATCAAGCGAGCTGGGGAGAATCGCTTTCTCACCAACGAGGTATGGAGAAACAGCAGATTTCACGCCTATCGAGGATTTGCGAACGAAGGACGTTCGATGACGTGAAGGCCGTACTGCAATCGACCTTGTGACTGGATCTAGGATGGGCAAAGCTGAGCGGGACGTTCGACGCGAAGCGATGATGAGTAGAGGAAAGGAGGTGGGAACCATCTGAGAGTTGAGGAGTCGATAGTCTTCACTGGATCTTGCGAGAGACATGGATTTCTACTGGACTCAACTGGAACAATTAGGGGGCGTGACATGAGACGTGGATTCACTGCGTTGGTAGGAATGATGCTTGGTATCTTGCTCTGCACTTCAGTGGCGTTCGCGACGGACATCACTGTGGCCGTTGGAGCAGAGCTTGAAGGATGGGATCCGCATACGTCCATCTTTTTCCTTGCAGACGAGATTAGTTGGAATTGCTATGACCGGCTGCTTGACTTCGAAACCACACCGGCAGATGAGAGTGAGTATGGCGTAGAGATGATTGACTCGACCAGGCTGCGGGGAATGCTTGCGGAGTCGTGGGAGGTCCTCGAAGACGGGACTGTCGTCGTCTTCCATTTGCGCCGCGGCGTAGTTTTCCCGTCAGGCAACGAGTTCACGGCAGAAGATGTTCGCTACTCGGTCGAGAGAAAATGGGAGATCCCTACGGCCAATCGATGGCTGCTTAATGTCATCGGGATCGCATCTCTTGACGCAATGGAGGTCATTGACGATTACACCATCCAATTTACTCTGGACGGTGCCAATGCGATGTTCCTTCCTGCATGGGCTTTCCTGAGCAGCATGTCGATTGTCGACTCGGCAGAGTTGAAGAAACATGCTACGCCTGACGATCCCTACGGGCATGAGTATCTCAGTGTCCACGTCGCTCCGACGGGGCCGTACACGGTTGGCAGTTACTTGCCTGGTTCCGAGGCGGTTCTTGAGGCCTATGACGGATATTGGGGTGGTGCCCCGACCGCCGATCGCGTCGTATACAAAGTTGTTCCCGAAGAGACAAACCGCGTTCTCTTGCTGAAGAGCGGCGATGTGGACATGGCGTATTTCATTTCTGCCGAGCAAGTGAAGACGCAACTCGAAGGAGCACCAGGCGTAACCGTACTGTCGATCCCGACAGCCGGAACGGAGTACTTCAATCTTCAGACAACGCGTGAGCCACTCTACAATCGGCTCCTGCGCCAGGCGATCGCCTATGCGGTTCCGTATGAAGACCTGATCGAGAACGTCATGTACGGGTATGCCTCGCGTGCGACCAGCCCGGTGCCGACGCTGACTGCCTATCACCAGGATGTTTCCCCGTATACGTACGACCCTGCAAGAAGCCGCGAGCTTCTCGCCCAGGCGGGATATCTCCCTGGTGAGGTGACGCTTACACTGAGCTATCGTCTTGACAATCCTGATGAAGAAGCAATCGCGATCTATCTGAAGGATGCTCTTGAGGATGTCGGGATCAACCTCGTAATCGACCAGGTTGCGGCAACGCGATTCTCGGAGATGCGTGGACAACAGGACTACGAGACGTCCTTGCTGTACTGGATTCCGTATGTCAATGACCCGGTATACCAGCTGAGCTATAGTTACCATTCGGCAACCGGTTGCTGCAACTACGGCCGATACTCCAACGCCACATTTGACGCCATGCTCGAAGCGGCGAAGGCTGAGCAGGATCCCGTAAGGCTCGAGGGACTTGTGAATGCGATGCAAGATCTGATCATCGGTGAAGTCCCGATCGTGCTTCTCTATCATCCCAATCGGCAGATCACGATGAGCGACGAACTCACGGGGTACGTGTATTGGACGAATCATCTGATCCGATACAACCTCATGGACAGGGAATCGTAGGATCTACGGAAGGGAAGGTGGCAGGGGGATCTCCCCTGCCGCCTCCCATAGGAATCGATCATGAGACTTCTCTTGTTTGTTATTCGTCGCCTACTGCAGCTGATACCGGTTCTTCTTGGCGTGTCGCTCATCACGTTCACGACTGCCAGAATGCTTCCTGGGAATGCAGCTATCATGGCAGCCGGACCTCTAGCGTCCCCCGAGGACATCGCGCGTATCGAATCAGAGATGAAACTGGACCGTCCAATATGGGAGCAATACGTTGCCTATCTGGATGATGTCGTGCACGGAGATTTCGGTACGTCGTGGAGAACAGGGCGACCTGTAACCGAGGAGTTGATTCAGCACTTCCCGGCGTCGTTGGAATTGGTTACGCTTTCCCTTCTCTTGGCAATCCTGGTGGGAGTCCCGCTCGGGATCCTTGCAGCTGTTCATCAAGGGACAAGATTGGATCAGATCCTGCGGCCGTTGTCGGTCGGTGGAATCTCGATCCCAATCTTCTGGGCGGGTCTGATGCTGATCTTCCTTTTCTACTACAAGCTTGGGATCGCTCCGCCGCCTATTGGACGGATTGGCTTCTCGGTCTCCCCCCCTACACACATCACCGGTCTCTACGTGCTTGATTCGATACTGACTTTGAATGGACCAGCATTGGCTTCCAGCTTGAAGCAATTGGCACTTCCTGTCGCAACTCTCATGACCGCAATGACGGCACCGATCATCCGGATTACTCGGTCCAGCATGCTGGACGTCCTCAAGGAAGACTACATCCGCTCGGCAAAAGCAGCCGGTCTGCGGGGGCACGTCATCCTCTATCGTGATGCCCTGAAGAACGCACTGCTTCCTGTGATCACATTCATTGGCGGCTACTTCGGGTATTCCCTGGGTGGGGAGGTGCTGATTGAGCAGATCTTCTCTTGGCCCGGGATGGGCAGGTACTCAGTGGAGGCAATCTTCAATCTTGATTACGCACCTGTGCAGGGTTTTGTTATGCTGACTGCCCTCCTCTATGTGCTGATCTATACTGTCGTTGACGTGTCGTATGCGCTCATCGACCCAAGGATAAGGTATTGAGCATGGATCGTACTCCGATATCCACGCCCGTGCAGGAGAGGCGTCTTCGAGATCAGTCGAACCGATTCGCCCGGATTGTCAAGCGACGGTTCGGGTTTCCTTATCTTGTCTTTCGCCTGAATCCTGGCTCGCTCGTAGGATTGCTCATCGTTGTTGCCGTAATCCTTGCCGCAGTCATTGGGCCGATGGCACTGCCCTATTCCCCGGATAAGACAGATGCCCGGCACAGATTCGAGCCACCATCATCGAGCCACTTCTTTGGCACAGACAAGTATGGCCGTGATGTGTTTGCCCGGGTTGTGTCGGCTGCGCGAGTTGATCTGCTCATTGGGGTCGGGTCGATTGGCCTTGCCTTTGCAATTGGCACGCTGATTGGGGCATTGGCAGCGTATTTCAAGGGTGTTCTTGATTCCGTATTGATGCGGATTATGGACATGATCAAGTCGTTCCCACAGTTTATCCTTGGGATGGCACTTGTTGCTGCGCTGGGACCGGGGGTTCGTAATCTGCTGATTGTGATCACCATCATCATGGTTCCGAGCTTTGCACGCATGGTCCGCAGTCGGATACTCAGCCTAAGAGAAATGCCGTACGTTGATGCTGCACGCACCGGTGGCGTGCCGTGGTGGAAGATCATCACCGTCTACCTCATTCCAAACAGCCTCAGCACAATGATCGTTGTGGCGGCTCTGAACATCAGCTACGCAATGCTGGACGCTGCTGGACTTAGTTATCTCGGATTAGGAGTCCGACCACCGCAGGCGGAGTGGGGGATGATGATCAGTGAAGGAACGAGCCAGTTGTTGAGCGGATATTGGTGGATCAGTGTCTTCCCAGGTCTTGCCTTGTTCATCTCTGTTCTTGGTTTCAATCTGCTCGGCGACGGTTTGCGTGACATCTTCGATCCCAAGATGAGGCGATGATGGGAAATATTCTTGAAGTAAGAGATCTCACGGTTCGCTTCTTCACCTACTACGGCGTGGTTTGTGCGGTGAACGGGGTGTCGTTGACTGTCGCGCCGGAGGAAATTGTTGGAGTCGTGGGGGAGTCGGGGTCGGGGAAGTCCGTAACGGCTCTAAGTGTCATGGGATTGGTCGAGTCTCCAGGGTACATCACCGGCGGATCGATCTGCCTGAAGGGGCGGGATCTGCTGACAATGCTGTCGAAGGAGTGGGCGACAGTCCGCGGAAGTGAAGTAACGATGTGTTTCCAGAATCCCATGCGTGCCCTGAACCCACTGATGAAAATCGGCCGTCAGCTCACGCGGATTCATCGCACCCACAGAAACTCGTCTGAGAAAGAAGCGACCGAGAAAGCAGTCGGCCTCCTGAAGCACGTACGCATTGCAGATGCCGAGAAGATCATGGATCGATATCCACATCAGCTATCGGGAGGGATGTGTCAACGAGTGATGATCGTGATGGCACTGATCTGTGAGCCGAAGTTGCTCATACTTGACGAGCCGACGACTGGCTTGGATGTCACAGTGCAGAATCAGCTCCTACACTTGCTTCGGGAGCTGCGCGTTTCCACATCGGTGGCGCAGATGATGATTACGCATGATCTGGGCGTTGTGGCCAACATCTGTGATCGAGTCGTCGTGATGTACGGGGGGCGCGTCATGGAGTCAGCTCCGGTAGATGCGCTGTACGGATCGCCACAGCATCCATATACGATTGCACTGCTAAGAGCGATTCCTCAGGTGGATGCCCGAACGCAACTTGTGCCGATTCCTGGTTCGGTGCCTGCTCCGCTTGAGATGCCGGGGGGGTGTCCGTTTCACCCACGATGTTCGGATGCAATGCCGAGTTGCTCGGAAGTGACGCCGTCGCTGACCGAAGTCAGGCAAAACCATCAGGTAGCGTGTCACCGATTCCGGAAGGCAGACAAAGATGATACCACTACTTGAAACTGTAGATCTTGTCAGACACTTCAAGGTACAAGGAGATGTCCCATTTCGGGGTAAGACCGTGCATGCTGTGGACGGGATCAGTATTGCAATCAAGCACGATCAGTCGCTTGGCATCGTTGGAGAGAGCGGATCAGGCAAGACCACGATCGCTCGGTGTCTCATACGGCTGTATCGCCCGACCTCAGGAGATATCCTGTTGGAAGGAAAGAGCATCCAGCGGCGATCGACCGTGCACGAATTGCGAAAGAGAGTTCAGATGGTATTCCAGGATCCAGGCGGGTCCTTGAATCCGCGATTTTCCGCTGAGAAGGTGATCTGTGAATCTCTTGCTCACTTGAGTGGAGGGCGGAGAAAGGAACGGAGAGTAGAGGCGCTTGAGCTTCTCGAACAAGTGGGCATTCACGCATCGGATGCCAAGAAGCTTCCGCACCAATTCAGCGGAGGGCAGCAGCAGCGCATTGCAGTCGCCCGTGCATTGGCCCCCAAACCAAGTTTGCTGATCCTGGATGAGCCGACATCTGCACTTGACCTTTCCTTGCAGGCGCAGATCATCACGCTCTTGGTGGGGTTGCGGCGAGAATTCACGCTGACATATGTGCTTGTAACGCATGATCTTGCTGTTGTCCGCCAGCTATGTGATGAACTGCTTGTCGTGTACCTAGGCAAGCCCGTTGAATTGGGCAATACGGCCGACATACTGTCGGCTCCATTGCATCCGTATTCGCAGGGCTTGATCGGTTCGGTGTTGCATCCGGACCCTTCCATGCGGGACTGTGCGCCGCCTCTACAAGGCGAGATCCCCAGCCCGACGAATCCGCCAAGCGGCTGTCGATTCCATTCGCGATGTCCGCAACGGCTTGATGTCTGCGACTTCATCGATCCGGGGGCCCGAATTGTGGATGGTCGGCAGGTTTGGTGCCACCTCTATGACAACGCAAGAGAGGTTCCGGTGAGCCGACAAGATCGAGATTGCGAGATCAGAACAGGAGGAGCGACGTGACAAGACTCATGAAAGCGGTTGTGTGGGATGGTGGCCAGTGGCCAGCAGGACTGGAACTCAAGCAATTTCCGGTTCCTGAAGTGCGGCCCGGGTGGGTTCTTGTGGAGAACCGGGCGGCAGGAATCTGTGGATCGGATCTTCACTACCTCGGAGGACAGACGCGGCATCTGATTCCCGACAGGAATCTACCAGCGGTGCTTGGTCACGAAAACGCTGCGGTTGTTGTCGAGCTTGGAGATGGTGTGGAAGGTCTTCAGCCAGGGGACCGGGTGGCAGTTGAACCTCTTCATGGATGCCGGGAAATCGGACGAAATCCGGCGTGCGCGGCATGCCAAGCCGGTCACTACGAGCTCTGTGAACATCACTTGGTCCATGTTGGAATACCACTCGTGCAAATGCTTCCCGGAGGATACGGGCAATTCTCGATTGCGCATGCAAGCAAGGTCTACAAGATGCCGGACAACGTTTCTTTTGAAGATGCGGCGCTGTTGGATGTTCTCGCCGTCGGTGTGCATGCGTTGGGAATCGGCAAGCCCATTCCAGGTATGTCGGTTGTTGTTCTCGGAAGCGGGGTTATCGGCATCGACATCATCCAATGCCTGCGGGCCTGGGGTATCACAAGGATCATTGCGACGGCCAAGTATCCATTTCAAGCAGAAGCGGCACGACTTGCCGGTGCATCTGATGTCATCCTCCTGAATGCTGGGATTGATGTTGCGGAAGAAGTCCGCAAGTTGAACGGTGGGGCTGGGGTTGATCAGGTGTACGAGGGAGTCGGAGGGCGCACGGATGTCGTGAATGACGCCATCAAGATGTGCCGGGCCGGCGGGAACATCATCATGACGGGTATCTTCGATGGCCAACGCCCGATTGACTTACTGACTATGTTCTTCCGCAACATCTCGATCCTCTCGTCGAACAGCTACTCAATCACCGGGATGAAGTCGGACTATCGGATTGCCCTGGACTTGCTGTCGTCCGGGCAGGCAAGCCACGAGCATGTGGTGACACATCGGTTTGCCCTCGAAGACTTCGAGAAGGCAATCAATACGGCGTTTGACAAGAAGACAAACAAGTGTCTGAGAGCGATGTTCATCCACGGTGAGTGACAGAGAGGAGATGAGTCAGGTGAGCGAAGCTACACGAAGCGACTTTACGGCGGCGGGGACAGGGTATCGATGGGAAGCAATGCTGTTCGTGACGATGTGGGAAGAGCTCGAGCGGCGATTCGGAAGAGACGTTGCCCGTGACATTAGCGTGAACGTGATGAAGAAGGGTGGAATTCGATTCGGACAAGCGATCGCGAACATCTGGGGGGGGGACGATCTTGCACACCTGCGAGATGCCTGGGAATCCCTCTATGGCGCGAATCCGGAGAACGAGTGGAGCGGGAAGCGGTTCGTGGTCCATGGCGAGAAATGCATTATCAAAGATACCTTTGACCTGCTGGGGCTTCCCGAGGATCTTCGTGCAGAACTGGATCAGATGTTCTGCTCTGGAGACCAGGCGTTCGTTGAAGGCTTCAATCCAAGGGTTCAGTTCTCGTTTGGAGGACGGATCATGCGGGGTGATGCCCGTTGTTCGTGGATCATGGAAGACCCAAGCGAAGTAGCGTAGTGGCCTGAGGTTCTGTAGGAGGGGGGAGATGAGGAGCAAGGATCACTTTGTACAACGTGTACTTCGGGTGGACCTCACGGCAGGCGAGTTCCGTTCCGAGGAGATTGAAGCGAAGGAGATCCAGCGTTTCCTTGGAGGTAGGGGGGTTGCAGCGATGTTGCTTGCACGAGAAGTCTCTCCCTCAGTGGATCCTCTCTCCCCCGCAGCGCCTTTGATCTTCTCGGTTGGAGCACTGACGGGTACGAGTGCACCGATGAGCGGTCGCTCGGGGGTGACGTTTGTAAGTCCGGCCACGGGCTTGTACTGCAAGGCAAACGTGGGCGGGCACTTCGGCTTGTACTGCAGCTTGAATGGCGTCGACCATATTGTCATATGCGGAAGAGCGCAACATCCGAGTGTCTTGATTGTGGGACCTTCCGGGATCTCGATCAAGGATGCATCAGACATTTGGGGAAAGCGAGTACGCGCGACGACCAAGATTCTCGAAGAGCGCTCCAAGGGTTCCAGCAGTGTCGCGTGCATTGGTCCAGCTGGGGAGAACGGTGTTCTTTATGCATCGATCATGTCTTCGTACTACAACGCGACGGCCCGGGGTGGCGGCGGCGCGGTGATGGGCAGCAAGCGACTCAAGGCAATCGTTGTCGAGGAACCAGATGGGACGATTCGCGCCTCGGATCCGGAGGGATTTGTCCGTGTGCAGAAGGAGATGCGTGAGGCACTCTACGCAGACTCCATGGCTGACAGCTACTACACGTACGGCACAGCCGCTTCAGTGGACGTAATGAACGAGTCAAAAACGCTGCCATCTTACAACTTCCGCCGTGGCAGCGTTGATCAGATCGAGCAACTGACGAGTCAATACTGGAACAAACATGACCTTCTGAAGAGACGAATCGGCTGTGCGTCCTGCATCTACTCGTGCCATCGGTTCATCCGGATTGATGAAGGGCCATACGCGGGAACGTACTCTGCCGGTCCTGAGTATGAGACCGTTAGCTCTCTCGGTTCCGGTCCTGCTGTCGAGAGCATCGCAGCGGTCCAGCGAGCGAACGAATTGTGCAACGATCTTGGTTTGGACACGATCTCGACCGGTGGTGCGATTCAGTGGGCGATGGAGACCTCCGAGCAAGGATTGCTGTCTGTTCGCGATGCCGACGGAATCGATTTGCGTTTTGGAAGCGAAGAGGCGATCACGAAGTTACCGCTCAAGATTGCGTTTCGCGAAGGTATCGGCGATCTGCTCGCAGACGGCACCAGACGCGCCGCAGAGAAAGTGGGCGGAGAATCCTGGAAATGGGCAGTCCAAGCGCGTGGGCTTGAGCAGAGCCGAGTGGAAACGCGAGGGGCGATGGGGTATGCGCTTGCATTCGCGATGAACCCGCGCGGCCCCGATCATCTTCACACCGAGTGCCTGGCGGAGTTCGGCATGACTCCAGAGATGATTGCATTGATTGAGAAGATCACTGGAGACGTGAAGTATGCTCGCCCTGACATCACGGAGAAACGAGCAGAGATCGTTCGATATCACGAGGATATTTACGCTGTGTCTGACGCATTGGGCCTATGTGCATTCATCACGACAGCTGCGTATGGCGGAACGCCTGAGCGTTGTGCTTCGCTATTCGAAGCACACACCGGAATCCCGATGAATGCCGAGGAGATCATGATGGCCGGGCGTCGGATCGTGACGCTGGAGCGCTTGATCAACCTCAGGCTGGGCTGGAAGGAAACACCAACGGAATATGCTCCTTGGCGCTTGATGAATGAACGACAGGAGGAGCTGCAGGTAGCCATGCCGATTCTTGATGTCGAACGCATGAGTGCCATGGTTCGAGAGTACTACGAATTGCATGGCTGGAAGCCGGAAACGGGGGTCCCTGAGGACGCTACGCTCCGGCAGCTTAAACTGGAGGAATTTGCGAATGACCTATAGTAAGGGGATGGATGGATATCAACTTATGATCCCTGGGCCGATCCAACTATCACCCGAAGTGCTGGAGGAGATGGCACGGCCGATGGTTCCTCACTACGGCACCGAGTGGACGTCGTTCTACAACGAAACTGTAGACCGTCTTCGAGCGATCTTCCAGACTTCTGGAGATGTGTTCCTGATTCCGGGATCAGGAAGCGCAGCTCTTGAAGCAGTGATTAGCAGCTGTTTGGGGACCGATGATCGCGTGATGATCTTGTCGAACGGGTGGTTCGGAGAACGTCTTGAGGCGATCGCGAACAGCCATAGCGCGAATGTGCTTGTCAAGAAGTCACCCATCTTCGTGCCATTGCAGGCGACGGACCTTGATGAAGCGCTTGGGGCGGCGAAAAACGTGAGGCTGGTTGCTGTAGTCCATAGCGAATCGTCAAGTGGGTTGTTGAATCCTGTACGAGAGCTTGCAGAAGTCTGTCGGAAGCACGATGTGCTCTTCATGGTGGATGCGATTTCGTCGATTGGAGGGATTGAACTGGCGATGGACGACTGGGGAGTCGATCTCTGTGTCGGAGCATCCCAGAAGTGTCTTGAGGGGCCTCCAGGGTTGGGACTTGTCGCGATGAGTGAACGCGCGTGGGCCGTGATCGACCAAACGAAATCGCGCGGGTGGTATCTGAATCTGCATGTATGGAAGGAGTTTGCGGAGCAGTGGAGTGACTGGCATCCCTATCCGATTACGATGGCCGTGCCTGCCGTCCGTGGCCTGAGACGAGGAGTCGAGGCGATCTTTGAAGAGGGCTTACAGAAGCGCTTCGAGCGACATCGTGCAATGGCAGGGCATATCCGCGAGCGGCTTAGTACTCTGGGCTTCGCACCCGTATTCGACGAGGCAAGCGCATCTCCGACCGTTGTTGCCATGCAAGGCCAGCCCGAATGTTCAGCCAATGAAGTCGTCGAGCGCCTGAAAAGGGAGCATCGAATTCTCATTGCCAAGGGAATGGGCTCCTTTGCGGGGAAGGCTTTCCGGATCGGGAATATGGGGCCTCAGGCAACGCATGAGCAGATCGATGTGCTGGTGAACGGGATTACGTCATTGGTTGATGGACTGGATGGGACTGGGAGCGAGAGATGAGCAGGCGGCAACGGGTTTTGGACCGTATTCGAGCCGAGCGTGTCATTGCGGTCGCACGCAGTGACGGAGCGAAAAACCTTCTGGGATTGGCTGGAGCCTTGGGAGAGCTAGGGATTGGCATATTTGAAGTAACGATGACCACACCGGGTGCTCTAGAGGGCATCCACGAGCTGACGACGAAGCTGCCAGGCGTATCTGTTGGGGCGGGCACGGTCCTGACTGAGGACATGGCCAAACAGGCAATTGCGGCTGGAGCACAATTCCTCGTATCTCCAATCCTCGATTCGGGAGTTGTGCGGTTGGCTCAAGAAGCGGGTGTCGCTGTGATTCCGGGAACGTTTACACCTACCGAGGCGTACAGGGCATGGGGAATGGGGGCCGATGCGGTAAAGGTGTTCCCTGCGGCCGTGCTGGGGCCGGCCTATGTCTCATCGATTCGTGCCCCCCTTCCTCAACTGGAGATCGTTCCGACTGGAGGAATCAACCTTGACAATGCGTCGTCGTTCCTTGAAGCAGGAGCGGCAGCAGTGGCGCTTGGAACGTCGCTTATCGATTGCGAGTCGCTCCGGACAGGTAGCCATAAATCGGTTTTGGAGCGAGCCGAGAAGCTGATTGAGTGTATCGGGAAGTATAGGGACGTTGGTTGCTGAACGGGCGCCGTGAGAAGGAGTCGTGGATGAAGACAGTCGATCGAGGGCTTGCTCTCCTGGAGTTCATTATTGAAGCGCAAGAACCGGTTTCGATTCATGTGCTGATGGAACTCACGAAGCTTGATCGGAGCACGATCTACCGGTACATCAAGGTTCTGGTTGATCGTCGCTACATCCAGAATGATCCTCAGATGCGAGGCTATGTCGCAGGGTTTCGAACACTAGAGCTATCTGGGGCAATCTTGACGAATCTAAGCATTCGCGATGTCGCACGTCCGCATCTTCTTTCCATTTCGAACACGTTCTCGCTGACGGCGCACTTGGCGATTCGAGATGTAGATCAAGTGCTGTATCTGGACAAGATTGAGAGCCAGCGGAGCTTGCCGATTATCTCAAGAATAGGTTCGAGGGCACCACTCTATTGTACGTCCTTGGGGAAGCTCTTCTTGGCATTCGAAGACCCTGCGATCAGCAATGACCTCCTACCCAAGCTTGGCTTCCTGCGGAGAACAGCAACGACCATCCGAGATGTGGGGCAACTGAAGAGAGAATTGGCGGCCATTCGTGAGAAGGGATTTGCAGTTGACAACGAAGAAAACGAAGTTGGGATCTATTGTATGGCTGCCCCAATTTTCGATGTTTCTGGAGCGATCTGCGCTGCGATCAGCGTGACGGGACTGACCAGCCAATTTCAGAGCAAAGCGCCAATCGTTGACGAGTTGCGACATGCTGCATCTGAGATCTCACGTGCGTTGGGTGGTCCAACTGCTGAGGCGGTGGGAGCCTGATGTTGAACGCAAAGCCCCCCCGGGTCCTGAGTCGGAGAGATCTTGCACACCTTCTTCTCGGCGTACGGGTGCTGGGAACAGGCGGGGGCGGGGACCCGCGACGCGGAGAGGCCCAAATCGAAGCAGATCTCAAACGCGGACGGACCTACAGCATGGTGAGCCTCACGGACGTTGATGCCGATGCGCTGATTGTAAGTGGCGGATTCATGGGGCACATGGAGATGAAAGCATCCTGGGCCGACGTGATTGCCCGGTGGGAGACAAGGTATGAGCTAGAGGAGGCTGTCCGAGCGATGGAGCGCTACTTGGGCAGGTCGGTTGACTACCTTGTCCCGTTTGAACTGGGCGGGGGAAACACGATCGCTGTGCTCTCGTGTGCAGCCAGAATGGGCATACCGATCGTTGATGCTGACGGAATCGGAAGAGCTGCTCCGGAAACCCAAATGAGCAACTTCGCAGCTCACGGTATCTCTCTCACACCGATGACGCTTTCCGACGAGACCGGAGCGACTCTGATTGTCGCGAACGGAGATCTTCGCCTGCCTGACGAAGTGGGGAGGTTCATTGTCACGCGCTGTGGTGGACGTGTCGCCAATTGCCACTACCCGATGTCCGGGAAGCAACTGCGTGATGCGGCGGTGCCTGGGACGTGTTCGGAGGCTATCAAGCTTGGAGAGCAACTCAAGCATACACGTGATTCGTCAATCTCGGGTATTGAAATAGCGGCAGAGACACTTGGCGCCGATATTCATCTTGTAGGTCGTGTCTCATCTGTAAGGGAGCAGATCGAAGGAGGATTTTTCTTCTCAGAGGTCGTCCTCGAGGGAGTTGGCGAGTTCGCTGGGCACTCAATGAAGCTCGTGAACAAGAACGAGGTGATGGCTGGGTGGATGGATGGGAACCTGATCTCCGTGTTTCCGGATCACCTGTACCTCCTGGAACCGGATACCGGTTTGGGGCTACTGACGCGAGAGTTGAAGATGGGGATAGTTGTTGGGGTCTTGGGTAGACCATGCCACGGTTCCGTGCGACAAGTGATTGGCGCAAGAGGAGCGGAGGATGTGTTCACGTGCCGGCGGATCGGTCTCGATCAGCCGTTTCGACCGACCGAAGAACTCATGCGAGACATCCAAACAGGAGCACAAGCCGGAAAGGATCCGTCGTGAGAAGACTGAAGATCGATGCGGGGCAATGCACGGGATGTGAGAGTTGTGTTTTGGCGTGTGGGTTCGAACATCAGAAAGAGTTTGGACTTCATCTGGGATGTATCGAGATTCGTCGCGATGAAGAGGTTGCTGACTTCACGCCGATGGTCTGCATTCAGTGTGATACGAGATTCTGCGTTCAAGCCTGTCCAGTTGATGCATTGAGCGTGAACGAGAAAACGGGTGCGATTGCTGTCGCGGAAGAAGTCTGCATCGGTTGCCGGGCTTGTGAGAAGGCATGTCCGCATGGTGGTGTGCACTTCTCCGCCGATGGGAAAGTGCCCCGAATCTGTGATTTGTGTGGAGGCGATCCCCAGTGCATCCAGGTCTGTCGACTGCCGCAAGCGATCACGTTTGTCGAAGTGGAGGCAGACGAATGAGTCGCGCAAGTGATGGAGACAGAGAAACCGTATTGTGTGTGGATCTTGCAAAGGGCAGGATCACGAAGGAGCCCGTGCCACGTGAATGGACCGAACGATTTTTCGGTGGTCGGGGAATTGCCGCTCGTTTGTTGTGGGATCGGATTACAGATGGGGTAGCCGATGATCCTGGAGCGCCTCTCATCTTCTCCACCGGAACACTTGCCGGTACAACTGCACCGATGTCGGGACGTGCAACCATTACGTGTGTGAGTCCTGTGACGCGACAGTACTTCAAGACAAACGTTGGAGGGCAGTTCTCCACATTCGCCAAACTCAATGGGATTGACCACATTGTAGTAGAAGGGGTAGCTGACGAGCCGGTCTATCTGTTCATAGACAGTGAGCTGACTGAATTGCGGTCGGCGGATCGCCTTTGGGGGCTGCCTGTACGACAGACAAATCACACGCTGGAAGACACTCACGGGCGAGATGTGAATGTGACCTGCATTGGCCCTGCGGGAGAGAACTTGGTTGGCTACGCGTCGATCATGACGTCGTACTACAACGCTGCCGGCCGTGGTGGAGTCGGGATGTTGATGGGGGAGAAGAAGCTGAAGGCAATCGTCCTGGCGCGCCCAAAGGCGACGCGGGCTTGTTCGGACTGCTCAAGGTTTCAAGATGTGGTTCGCGATGCCCGGAGTGCTCTCTATGCGGATACGATGGCGAGAAGCTACTATGACTACGGGACTGCTGCAGGAATCAGCATCAAGAATGAGGTAGGGACGCTCCCTTCCTACAACTTCCGAGAGGGATACCTCGATCCAATCGAAGAACTGACCAGTGAGCACTGGAACGAATCTGGCAAGCTGTCTGCGAGGGTGGGCTGCGCGTCATGCTTGTACGGGTGCCATCGGCATGTCCACATCGCCGAGGGTCCCTTCGCGGGCTGTCACTCTGGGGGGCCCGAGTACGAGACAGTGTCCGCTTTAGGTACCGGAACGGGTGTTCCGTGGATTGGGGCCGTTCAGCGTGCGAATGAGCTATGCAACGATCTTGGGTTGGACACAATCTCAGTGGGGGGCGCAATTCAGTGGCTGATGGAAACCCACGAGAAGGGGCTGCTTCCCAGTGAATATGAAGTGGACTTCGATCTGAGTTTCGGAAGTCAGGAAGCCATCGTGAAACTTCCAGAGATGATTGCCTCCCGTGAAGGCATTGGCGATCTTGTTGCCGGCGGAGTTCGAGAGGCGGCTGATCGCATTGGAGGAGAGACTTGGAAGTGGGCAATCCAGACACGAGGATTGGAGCAGAGCCGCGTGGAAACTCGATGCACCATGGGGTATGCGTTGGCGTTCGCTGTCAACCCCAGAGGACCGGATCATCTTCACAGCCAGTGCATCGGCGAGCGGGGGCATACACCGGAAGGACGAGATCTCATCGGACGGATCACGGGAGATCCGAAATATGCGCGCGCTGACATCACGGAGAAGCGTGCGGAGATTGTGCGGTGGCACGAAGACGTGTTTGCTGTCTCTGATGCATTGGGGTTATGCGCGTTCACAACAACCGCATCGTATGGGATGTCACCGGAGAGAATGGCTGCGCTCTTCTCCGCTCTAATGGGGCTGGAGGTGAACGAGGATGATTTGCTTCGCTGTGGGCGACGGATTGTGACACTGGAAAGACTTCTGAACCTTCGCTTTGGCTGGACCCGTGCCTCGTCAGAGCAAGCACCGTGGCGCATCCTTCATGAACCATTCAAGGATCGCTATGGCAGGGAATACACGCTTCCGATCGAAAAACTTGAAGGAATGATCCGTGAGTATCACGGATTGCATGGATGGGATGCGGAATCGGGTGTTCCCGGTGAGGGAGCTCTCAGGGAATTGGATCTGGATGGGTTGTGGGCGAGTGTGACAGGATACAAGGGGCCGGAGAGTGGAGGAGATAGACGATCATGAGCTGGGACATCGTGACATTTGGCGAAACCATGTTGAGGTTCTCACCGCAGTTTCACGAGCGGTTGGAGCAGGCAAGAAATCTCCGGGTCTACGTAGGGGGATCGGAGATGAATGCTGCCGTAGCTGCTTCTTGCCTTGGCATGAAGGCCCGGTATGTGACTCGGCTAACTCGGAACCCGTTGGGGCGCCTGTTGGAGAATCGGATTCGCGAGCATGGTGTTGATACATCTGAAATTGTGTGGACGGATTCGGATCGAGTGGGTACGTACTACGTCGAATTCGGCGCTGCGCCAAGAGCCAATTCCGTTGTGTATGATCGCGCTCGATCAGCAATTGCGATGATCGAACCAGGGGAAGTTGACTGGGAGCATGTTCTCGACGGGGCCAAGATCTTTCACACATCTGGAATTACACCAGCACTGTCTCCGTCTGCGGCGGAAGTGACGCTTGAAGCCGTATTGGCGGCAAGGAAGATGGGACTCAAGGTCTCAATCGACTTGAATTACCGAGGGCGGCTGTGGTCTGAAGAGGAAGCGCGCGGTGTCATGACTCGGCTTGTGAGAGAATCGGACATTTTGATTACTACCGAAGAAGACACACAGCGGGTGTTCGGCATCGTAGGGGACTCATACGAGGACGTTGCGCGAGAGCTTGCAGGACAATTTGATCTTGCTGTCGTTGCCATTACACTTCGGCAAACACCCAGTGTCTGGAAGAACCGCTGGACAGCCATTGCTTATGAGAGGCAATCCGGCGTTGTGCATCGAGCCCCAGAATTCGAGATCGAAGTAGTTGACCGGGTAGGCGCTGGTGACTCGTTTGCTGGTGGCTTTCTCTATGGCTACTTGTCATCAGGCGTGGCGACAGGTGTTCGATACGGGGTTGGCATCTCTGCGATCAAGCAAACGCACCCAGGAGATATCTGCCTGACTACTCGCGAGGAAGTGGAGCGGGTTCTTGCTGGAGGCACCCTTCGAATTTCTCGCTAGTCCGACGGTCGATCCCAAAGTCAGTCTGAAATGGAAGCCCCGGCAGGGGGAAGAGCGTAGCTTGTCTGCTTTATCTTCCACTGAGTGGCTGTATTGGTGAGGGCAGATAGGACGCTTGAATTTGAACGCCAGGGAGATCGATCCATGCGATGCGTTACATGTGCGCCGTGGGAAAAATGATGTGCCGTATGATGATGAGGTCTTGTCATGAACGTTAGAGTCAATGTGCTCATTGCCGTGAGGTTGCCGAAGTGGTGGGAAGACCTTGCCGTAGACCGATATCGGAAGCATGCGAGTCCTGGTACGGAATTGTTTGGGGGATCATTGACCGAATTGCAGGCATCCCGGTCACTCACTGAGGGTGTTGAGGCTTGCGTTCTTGAGAATGCTCTCGATGCAGAGGATGCTGGAGCTAATGTTCACATCCTGGATTGCTTCACTGATCCTGGACTGGAGTTCTTGTCAAGTCATGTTGTATCTCCTGTTGTGGGAGTAGGGCGGAGCGGCCTGCAATATGCTCACAACATCTTTCGGAGGTTCGGTGTCATCACAAGCGAAGTGGGGACGATTGATAGACGCTGAGGAGTCCGTGGGAATCGCAGCATCCGAAATACCGCGTCGAAGGGAAGAAACGCTCCGATGACTTGAAGAGATAGGTCGCAGCATGGCCGGATGCGTCGACGGTATCGTCCTGGGCTGTACGGAACTGGCTGAATTCGCCCCGCTCCTTCAGGATATGCTGAAATCCACTGGGATTGCGATTGTCAATCCGATTGCGGTCACCATTAGGTTCGCAGAAGCTCGGAGTCTCGTGAATCGATAACGAGCGTTGTACCATGGTCACCTTCCGGGGGCCTCGGATAACGACTGTTCTTAAGCCGTTCGTTGCAGCGGACGACGATTGTGTCGTTCGACTCGATGATCGGGAATGGGGGGGGCTGGGCAGACAGGCGTTGGCGCAAGCGTGGCCGCCCGGCGCGGGATACGGCCTTGATCTGGCCTGTGATCGTCACATTGCGGAAGAGCTCGACGGAAGACGATCCGATGGAACACATCGGTCGCGTCCGGGAAGAAGATCCTGTTCTGTCTGGATATGCCCATCCAACCCACTTGTTTCGATCCGTAGTCCGTTGCGTGCGTTCCGACGTATTGCCTTCCTTCGCATACCCGGCGGTTCCGAGCGATCGATGTAGCTCGGTGAAGCCACCGCGGCGCCGATGTACGCGACTGCAAACAGCTTCGGCGAACTTGCAGATTACCTGCTGACCACGTACTACATGGTTACCGGTGCAGAGGTTCCTGCTGTGCTGCCCGAGATCCGGTTCGATCCGTGATAGGGGATGATCTCGCAGGAAGCCGATCCAATGGCCAGGAGGAAGAAGAAGCCACGAGGCGGTCAGGCCGCCTCATTCGGAGGTGCGATGAGCAAGCGTATAGCGACTCTTGCCATGATGGTTACGGTGGTCACCGCAGGGCTGGTCGGTATGGGAACATGGTTGACGGCGACCGCGACAGCTTCCGATTCGGATGACCATCTCACGCACTCACTTGAAGAGTTCCTCGACGCATCGTACCGGGAGCTGATGCATAGCGATCCGGATACCGTGTGGGGCAACCGGCTCGCGGACGAATACGATCTTGACGATCTGGCGACGTGGACGCAGATCAACCCCGACATGCTCGTGGAGCGGGCGGCGCTGGCGTCCGAGATCCTGGAGACTCTCCGGGATGCCTACCCAAGGCAAGAACTGCCAATCGAGTATCGCATCCATTTTGACGCCTACGAATGGCTCCTCGAAGACATTGCCTGGCAGACGAAATACCCGTACTGGGACTACGTGATCGGCATGTCGAGCTACGGAGTTCACAACCTGGCTCTGGAGCTTCTGGACAGCCTTCCGATCGATGATCTTGAGGACGCGTGGGCGTATGTCCGGCGGATCGAAGCGATCGACGAATGGATGGAACAGCTGCTTGCTGTGTACCGTTCCAGAGAGGCGGACGGGGTGATCCCGCCCCGCTATTGCCTCGACATGACCTTGATGGAGTTGGACATGACGGTTCCGCCGGAGGCGGCAGGAGGATGTGATCCGGAATCGCTCTCCGTGTTCACAACGTTTGCCGAACGGCTTAACGAACTGGTCGGCACAACGGACGCGGAGCAAGCTGAGGTCCTCTCGGCCGTCCGCATCGCCATTGAGACGAACCTTGTCCCCGCCTTCCGCAGCTACCGAAGCCACGTGGCATCGTTGCTCGACCGCGCGACAGCGGTTGGAGTGGGCGACTGTCAGGACGGAGCGTTGTATTACACGGGGCTGCTTTCGCATTACGTCACCAAACCAGTTACTGCGGAGGAGATCCGCGATGCGGGCGAGGCCGCCGTCCGGGAGTTACAGGATCGGATGAAGGCGTTTGCGTCCGATGTGTTGGGTTGGCCGAGGTCGCTGACGATGGCGGAACTCGAAGACTTCATCGTTGCCGCGAACCTGCCGGGCCTTGAGGGTGCCGAACTCCTTCGGGAGTACGTCCGCTGCATTGCGGAGGTGAATGGCCTGTTGGACGAGTACTTCCACATTCTTCCGGAGTCGGGTTTGGTGATTACGGTGGATCCGCAGGGCGCACCGGCCTACTACATCGAACCACCGATCGATAGGTCCGGCCCAGGACAAGTTGTGACGAGCCTGGTGAGCATCGTTTCGTACACGGCGTACGATGAGCCGGTATTGATGCACCACGAGAGCATCCCCGGGCATCACCTGCAGCTCGGCATCGCACGCGATCTTGAGCTTCCGGATTTCCGGCGGGACCTGATGAGCAACGTCTACACACGGCATCCGCTGTTCGAAGCGTATACCGAAGGGTGGGCGTTGTACGCCGAGCAGCTGGCGGCGGAGATGGGAGTGTACGAGGACGATCCGCTGGGGCAACTGTGTCAGATGCGGCTGATGCTGACGCGATTGGTGCGACTGGTCGTTGACACGGGAATCAATGCGTTTGGGTGGAGTTGGGAAGAAGCGGCGGCATACCTGGAACAGGAGACCGGTCGGGCCGTTCGAACATCGGAGATGATCCGCTATGACGCGTATCCCGGACAGGCCTGCGGCTATGGGATGGGATACCTGACGATCATCGAGCTCCGCCAGCGGGCAATGGAGGCGCTTGGTGAAGCATTCGACATCAAGGCATTTCACGATGCGATCCTGCGGCATGGGCCGATGCCGCTGTCAACGCTCGAGTGGCTTGTCGACGAGTGGATCCAGGAGAGTCTTGAGCGGGAAGTCTAGTGCCCACCATCAAGCGAGGCGCATGAATCGGAGCCGTGTGTTTCGGCTCAGGGGCGTCGGCGGATCATCTCGCTACAGCTCCAGAGAGGATGAAAGGTGCGGGCAGCAAACGCGGGATGCTTGGTTGCCGTAGGGATCGGGTTGGCGGCGCTTGTCGTCGCGGCTGTCGTCAACGTGCCTGGAGAGGTTGTCCCGCCAGCCTCACTCCGCGTTCTGATTCTCGACAACTCCTTAGAACGACCGATCTATCGGCCGGAGAGGCAATGGGCCGTGGTTCTCGGGGATGTCCCGACTGACAGAGTGCATATGCCCACGCTGGAAGCAGATGTGTCCCTTGAGTTGTACACCCATGTGATCATCACCGGTTCTACGGCTTCGGTGGTCGAACCCAGCGAGTGGATCGATGCGGAAGCGAACTTGGTGCGAGAAGCTGCCGAGATGGAGCTTGCAATCCTCGGAAGCTGTTTCGGACATCAGCTGCTCGTCTATGCGCTTTCCGGCCCGGAGCACGTGCAGCATGCTGATGCACCGGAGATCGGGTGGATTGAGATCCTCATGGACGAAGTCGAAGCGGCAAGCGACCCTGTCTTTGCCGAAATCCCGGCGGTGTGGCACGCCTTTGCGTGGCACAGCGACGAAGTGGTCGATCCGCCAGCACCGTGGCATGTGCTGGGAAGCTCTACGGGTTGCGACGTTCACGTCATTCGTTTTGGGGACGAAAACATATGGGGACTGCAATCCCATCCCGAGACGCCGGTTCACACCGCAAGGACACTGCTGCAGTTGCAGAGAATCTTCTTCGACTGGCATTCTGAAGAGATCGCCAGCGCGCTGCGCCAACCTCCGCAGGATGATGGGATGATCGTGGCCATTGTCGAGCGCTTTCTTGCCGTGGGACGACAGCCATGATGTCTGTTCTGAGTTCCCATCAAGTTTGCGGCCCCGATGTCGCGGCGAGAGCGCTCCTACGGCGCAAGATGGAGCGGAGGTGGATGCGATGAAGAACGTCCTTGTGGCGGCGGCTCTGAACGAAATGGCCGATCGCCTCGATCTGGATGGCGTTGCCTTCAAACCGCGCGCGTACCGACGCGCTGCCGAGGTCATTGCGTTCCTTACCGAGCCGATCGAGTCGTTGGTGGAACACGGCAAGCAGGGGGAACTTCCCGGCGTGGGGGATGCGATCGCCAGGAAGATCAGGGAGTTCGTCACCACCGGACGGATTGCAGCGCTTGAGAAGCTGCGGGCGAAGCTGCCGATCGACTTGCAGGCACTGACGCAAGTGGAGGGGATCGGCCCGAAGACGGCGAAGCTCCTCTACGATGAACTGGGTGTCTGCAATCTGAACGATTTAGAGCGCGCTGCGCGCGCGGGATCAATCGGGGCGGTAAGGGGGTTGGGCGCGAAGACCGAAGGGAAAATCCTCCGCGGGCTCGGAGAGGCGCGCCAACTCGAAGGGAGGGTGCTTCTTGGAGATGTGCGCGGCGTAGCCGACAGCCTCATTGCCGCGCTGAAGGCGACCGGCCTGTACGACCGGATTGAAGCGGCCGGATCGCTACGGCGCGGCCGGGAGACAGTCGGTGACCTCGACCTACTGGCCGCGGCGGCGGATCCGAATGCCGCAGCACGCGCGTTTACGGAGCTTCCTGATGTGGTGGAGGTGTTCGCCCGCGGGGAGAAGAAGTCTTCCATCCGCCTTGAAGGCGGGCTTCAAGTGGATCTCCGCATTGTTCCCTCCGAGTCATTTGGCGCGGCCCTTCAGTACTTCACCGGATCGAAGGCTCACAACGTCGCGCTACGCAAGCGGGCGATAGCACGGGGCTGGAAGCTCAACGAGTACGGTCTGTTTGACGAATCGGGGTGTGCGGTCGCGGGAGCCGAAGAATCGGAGGTGTACGAGAATCTGAACCTCCAGATGATCCCACCGGAGTTGCGCGAGGATCAAGGCGAGATTCAGCGGGCGGAAGAGGGAACACTGCCCCAGCTTGTCGAGCTCGCTGACATCTGCGGCGATCTGCACGTCCACACCGATCGATCGGATGGGAAGGCAAGCCTCAAAGAGATGGTCGGGGCGGCGAGGAGTCGCGGTCTGTCATACGTTGCGATCACCGATCACAGGAAGTTCGCGGAAGTGATTGGCGGGATGACACTCGATGAGCTTCGAGGTCAGCTCGATGAGATTGCAGCACTCAACGAGAAGCTCAAATCGTTTCGCATCCTCTCCGGCATTGAGGTGAACGTGCAGGAAGACGGGACGCTCGACGTGCCCGATCAATTGCTTGCACGGCTTGACGTGGTGATTGGCGCGATCCATTCCCGCTTCAGGCTGTCCAAGGACGCCATGACCGAGAGGCTCATTCGTGCCGTCGAGCACGAGCATGTCGACATCCTCGCCCATCCCACGGGAAGGAAGATCGGCGAGAGGCCGGGTTACGAGGCGGATTGGGACGCGGTGTTTCAGCGAGCGGCAGCGGCAAACACCGCCCTTGAGATCAACGCCAACCCGATCCGGTTGGATCTGAATGCGCAGCTTGTACGACGGGCGATCGACGCGGGATGCAAGCTGAGCATCGGAACCGATGCCCATCGACCAGCTCACTTCGACTTCATGCGATTCGGGTTGATGACTGCCCGACGCGGTTGGGCAACGGCGGAAAGGACACTGAACTGCAGCGCGGCCGAGGCACTGTGTAGCGGGGAAGAGGGATCGGATGGCGGCTGATCGAATACGAACCCTCACTTTTCGCTGGGTTAACGCCTATCTTGTGCACGTTGATGGTGGATTCATCCTGATCGACACTGGTTTTGCGCTGAACCGGCCCAAACTACTGGAAGCCTTACGGGAAGAGCGATGCCGTCCCGTCGATCTGAAGCTGATCGTGATCACACACGGGGATTCCGATCACTGCGGGAGCGCTGCGTATCTTCGCGGAGTCTATGACGTGCCGATCGCCATGCATCGTGCCGAAGCTGCGGCAGTTCAAAGAGGCAACCTGTTTCTTAGTCGTGAGCCGCTGTCTCGGGGAAGGCGATTGCTGAAGCCGATTGCATCGTTGTTCGGACCGCGTAAGCGTGATCGCTTCATGCCGGATGTGTTCCTGGAAGACGGCGATCGCCTCACGGAGTACGGCTTCGACGCCACAGTGCTTCATGTGCCCGGCCACTCCGCCGGCTCGATTGCGGTGCTCGCCGACGCAGGCGATTTTTTCAGCGGCGACTTCCTTGAGAACCGAAAGAAACCATCGATTGCGACGCTGTTCTACGACACGGATGTGCTCCGGAAGAGCTTCGATCGTGCGAAGAAGCTGCAGATCCGTCGCGTCTATCCAGGTCACGGCGACTCGTTCACGTTCGACGAGATCCGAGAATAGTCTCGACGACACAACGGGGGACGTCGGATATCGTCACGGGAGCTCCGCGTTGTGCCCGTCATAATCTTCTCGCAGCGAGCCCACTCCGCGGCCTTGGCAAAGCCGAGGTCTTGGTACATCGGCTCAAACACGCCGTGTTCGTGAATCAAGTCGGCGATCAGGTTGTCGACGCCGTCATCCACGCAAGCATTGACGGCAGCGGTCGCGAGAGTCTTGAGCGACCGTTCGTCCGGCGCGTAGATGTAGTAGATGGCGGCAGTGGAAGGCCGGATCTCATTGGAGGCGACCAGGCACGAGGCGATCAGTCTGTCGTTTCTTCGCACCCCGAGATGCGTGATGATCCCCGCTTCGTGCCGTGCTTGGAGATGCTCGCGGCACCACTCGATGGAGCGTTTGTACCAATGGGCGGCGAGTGCGGAGCACACTTCCATCTCTCTCTTGGGGTCGATTCGCGTGGCGGAAGGGACGGATCCGGTGAGGCGACCTTGTTTCGTCTCATAGGAGTAGTACTTCTTGTAGCCCCAATCGCGGATGGCAAAACCTGCGCTCTCGGCGAGCCGAATGTCGTGCGGGCACATCGTGGACACGCGGCCTGTGACCCGAGACACGCCCTTGTCCCGCAGGACATCTAGAATGTTCTCCATCAACAACTCGGCGGACGCTTCGTGCGCTGGCATCACCCGCGGGAAGAAGATGGTCGCGGCTTCCTGTGCTGACGCCGGGTCAATCCTGGACCCCGCGAAACCGATGACATCACCGTCGCATACGGCATACAGCCAAAGATCAGGATCGAAACCGGGTGCGGCGTGCAATTCCCCAAGAGACTCTGCATCGTGTGCATACGGCCAGATCCAGTGACGGGAAGCTTCAACCCCGATCTTGACGTGGTCGGTGTTGAGGCTTGGCTCGTAGGTGCGTATCACATAGTTGCTCATTCTCACCCGTCGAAATCCTGTGCATCGGACTGCTTCGCTTCGGATAGTCTACTCGGGATCCCAATTCTGCGGGAAGAGAAGTGTGTCCTCAGGAGCGAAGCTTGCGAGAACCTTCTCACCGAGGCGAAGAGAAGATGCTTCCTCGCTCGGGATCCGTGCAGAGTGGGTCCCGAGAGTAGATCGCAACCGAACCACCGTGGTCTCTCCCTGATACTCCATGCCGATGAGGGTCACGGGCATCCGGTTCTCTCGCGTGTCGTCGAGAACGACAGCTTCGATTTTGACGAACAAGACAACAGGCTCTCCCGAGTGAGGGGGGCGGTCTCCTTGCGGGTGCGCCACGAAGTGATGATCTTGCGACGCAACGGACACCGCAGCGTCAGGATTATCGGTGTCGACGGAGGTGACGACTGCCTCAAAACGATTGGTGTGACCGACGAACGAGGCGGCGAACGGAGTCTGCGGATGGAGGTAGATGTCTTTCGGGGAGCCCACTTGTTCAACGCGCCCCATGCTCATCACCGCGATCCGATCCGATGCGGCGAGTGCTTCGCTTTGATCATGGGTGACGTAGATTGTCGTCAGCGACAGTGCTTGTTGGATGCGCCGAATTTCGAACCGCAGTGTATCGCGGAGCTTGGCATCCAGCGCCGACAGTGGCTCGTCAAGCAGTAGAATCTTCGGTTCGGGCGCCAGGGCGCGGGCAAGAGCCACCCGTTGCTGCTGGCCTGCGGAGAGGTGGTCCGGCCGCCTCTTCTCCAGCCCGGTGAGCCCGGTCAACGCCATCATGTCGGCGACGCGGCGCCGCGGATTCTCTGTGCGGCGGTAGCGTAGCCCATAGGCGACATTCTGGCGCACATTCATGTGCGGGAACAGTGCATAGCGTTGGAACACCATGCCCGCGTTGCGCCGTTCGGGAGGGATCAAGACAACATCCGCTCCATCCAACCGAATCTCGCCGCGATCGGGTCTCTCGAATCCGCCGATCATCCGGAGAATGGTGGTCTTGCCGCATCCTGACGGGCCAAGCAGGGTCAGGAAGCGTTCCGACTCGGCGATGAGCGAAACGTTGTCGACGGCGAGCGTCCTGTCGAACCGCTTCGTGACATCGACTAGGCTGACTTCGACCATTTCGTCCCTCCGAACATGCGTTCCCCAAACCGCTCGATCACGACAAATGCAGCAGCCGTGGCCGCCATCAGCAAGCAACTCATCGCGCTCGCGCCGCCAAACGACCTTGCTGCACGGAGATCGTTCACGACCAGCGGCATCGTCTTCCATTCCGGGCTGGCAAGCATGATCGTCGCGCTCATCTCCCCAAGCGAGATGGCGAACGCGAGCACCGCGCCGACCAACAACCCTCGGCGAATCAGCGGAAGCTCGATGTCGAAGAACGCATGCCAGCCGGTTGCGCCAAGACTTCGTGCTGCTTCCACCGGCCCGCGGTCCAGCCCTTCGAGGATGGGGACGACGGCGCGAATGACGAATGGATACGCAAGAATGGAGTGCGCGAGGACGATCGCTGTCCATCCATTGCCGAGCTGCAGCGGTGGGCGGAGAAACGCGGCCAGGAGCGCTGCGCCAAGCGCCACCGATGATACGCCAAGGGGGGCCATCACCAACGTGTCGAATAGCCTCCGTCCGCGGAAACGGCTGCGGGAGATGACAAACGCGATCGGGACACCAACGGCAAGCGCGACCGCCATTGCTGCTCCTGCCGTCTGCAGGCTGTTCAGCACCGATCGCAGCGGGGCAGCCCCGATCAGCGCGTTGTATTCCGGCTGGAAGATTCCGGCATACCACTGCAGCGTGAACAGCGTGCGCCCCGCCCACTCGCGGGTGAACGAATCAAGGAGGATGCTTCCCACCGGGCCGATATACAGCACGGCACATGCCGCAAGGAACAGCCACAGCAGGCCCTTACCCCAGCTCCACGAGCGAAACAGGGGAACCGTCGTTCGCCGACCCGCGCCCCCGACCGGTCGTGAGAATCGCCCTTCGAGCAGGATGTAAGCGTAGGTGAACAGCAGCGAGATCAGGATCTCGACGATTGCCAAGGCGGCTCCTGTCGGCTGCTGGTAGAGGACGATGAACTGGGTGTAGATCTCCACTTCGAGTGTGGTGAACTGCGCCCCTCCCAGGGCAAGGACGATCGGGAAACTCAGGAAGCTGAAGATGAACACCAGCATCGAACTGGTCATCAAGCCGGGCACCAGCATCGGCAGCGTTACCCCAAGGAAACGCCGAACGCGTCCCGCTCCGAGGGAGCGGGCGCTTTCTTCGTACGCCGGATCGATTTGCTCCCACTGAGCATGGACCATCCGTGCCACCAGCGGGGCGTTGTAGAACGCGTGCGCGAGCACAATCCCCGGCAGCGAGAACAAGATTCGAAGCGGGGCTGATTCGAGTCCAAGAATTGACACCAACGCCCGATTGAGGTAGCCGTTGTTTCCGAAGAAGAGGATGAAGCCGACGACTACGGTGATCGAAGGAAGCACGAACGGAACGATCGTCAGCGAGCGTAACGTCGACTTGAACGGAAAGCGATACTTCGTGAACAGGTAGGCCCAGGGCAGGCCGATGGCGATTGACAGCAGCGTGCTCCAAAGCGCCTGCTTGGCCGTGAACAAGATGATGCGACGGAAGTAGGGATCGCTGAACACATCGGCCAAGAAGCGCAGCGTGAATCGCCCGTTCTCGGTCACGCCTTCGCGAAACAAACGCAGCAAGGGGTAGTAGAACGCGATCGCCAGGAACAGAAGGGGCAGCGACATCAAGAGAACGCGTCTTGCCCGGTTGACGTTCACCCTCCGAGGATCACCAACGCCCATTCGCGCAGCCATCGATCGAGATGGGCAAGGACCTCACCTGGCGCGATCATCACCGGTTGCGGCGGTGTGACAGCGTATTGGTAGAACGATACCGGCAGGAGTGCCTCGGGGTTGGCGGGGAACATCCACTCGGTGGTGGGGATCAGCGACTGAATCTCCGGCGACAGGACCAGGTCGAGGAACGCGGTCGCCCAGTCGAAGTGTTCCGTTCCCTGCACGACTCCCATGAAATACACGTTCCGGTAGCCCTGGTTGTCGAGCAGCATCACCTTGTGACGCGCGCTTCCGTGATCGATCACAGAATATGCCGTGTCCGTTGAGAAACTCAGCACAATCGGCGCTTCGCCGGCAAGGAACAGGTCGTATGCTTCTCCCCATCCTCCGGTCACAGTCAGCACATTTGGAGCGAGTTGCCGCCAGTAGTCAAGATAGCCGGGATCGCCGAACCGGTCGATCGTCCACAGCAGAAACGACAGACCCGGAGATGACATGCGCGGGTCCTCGAGAATGATCTGATTCCGATAGCGGGGATCGAGCAGTTCCTCGAACGTTCTCGCCAAGGTCGTGGTGTCGACTTGCTCACTGTCGTAGACGAACGTGATGTAGCCGTGTTCGTAGGGGATCAGCGAGCCGCTCGGGTCGAGAAGCAGGGATTGCGGAACGACTGAGAGGTTGGGCACGTCCTCCGGCTGGAGGGGAAGGAACAGGTCGAGTTCGCGTGTCCGAGCCAGATCGGCGGCCTCGATTCCGATAAACACATCCGCGCCCTGGCGCCCCGCTTCCCGTTCTTGACGGAGTCGTGTCAGCATGGAACGAGAGTCGGCAACCGCGACGAACCGAACATCGGCCGGATACATCGCCTCGAACGCCTGCTCGATCGCGCTTGCCGGGCCCCACGAAGCGAAGCTGTCATACGTGTACACGACAAACGGTGGGCGATCGTCCTGCCCGTACGAGGCAAGGCAGATCACGACGAGCAGGAGTGCGGTCACCATCAAATTTCGCATGAGACATCCCTCCAAACCTTCTAGAGGGGGGTGCGAGAAGACCCGTCGTCGGTCGGTGCGGTATGCGTGCCAGTTCCTACGCCGGCATTATCCGGTTCAGGTTCCAGGGTCGGCCGAAGATTCGGCCCTCTCAGCCCGGTGGATCCGAGCTCCCCTCTCATTGGTGTCAGTGTACCGCCAGGGGAGCTACCGGTCAAAACGCGACAATCGGATATCCGGCTCTCTCCTCGCGCTTGTCCCAAGGCATCGACGAGGTGAGGTACTCGTCCGATTGGATCTGGGAAGCCACCCGCCGGGATGTTGTGAACAGCTTCGCGAGTCGGTCTTGAGACACGGGGTTCAAATCTGCCAGGCCTGGAAAGCGTGGCTCTCCGCCGCGAATCCGAGGTATTGCGATCGATTGCGACGATCAAGGAACAGCAAGCAATTCTCACGATGACATGGACTATGTATACTCCTCGCTGGAGACAAGCAAGGATGGGAAGCGCAGGATGCGGATATCTCTGGATGCAATCTGGAAGATCAGCGAGATGCTCGGCTGCCTCGCTCTGGTGGCAACAGGCATCTTCGGATACCGGAAATACAGGCAGACCAAGCAGAAGGAGCGCCTGCAGAAGGACTTCGAGATGCGGCGCGACTTCATTCTCCATCCGAAGCTTAGCCGCATGCAAGGGATCATCGAGCACCAGGGCTCCGAACTGGAAACGCTACTGAAGAAGCTCGTGGACGCTGAGAACCCCCATACTCCGACCCTTCTCACTCACGACGAGCAGGAGCTTCACGAGAAGCTGGACCAGTACGTGAACTACCTGGAAGCCGTCGGGTCGCTGCGCAGGCGCAAGTGGATTCGGGAGGCGGATTGTGCGGGCTTCTGGGACTACTACTTCCACCGTATTGGAGACTGGCCACTTCTCTATCAATACGTCTCCGCTCCCCGCTACGGATGGGACGATGTGACCAGGCGCGCGAGCCAACTTGCTCCGACGGGCCGGACAACGTCGACTGCCGGACGAGGCGCAAGCGCCGTGCGCTCTGGGGTGAGGCGCCAATCGCGAGTCGCGGGGCGGAGGCCATTGACTCTTTGCGCCGACTACGATCATGATGGTGAGGTCGATCGAGTCTTATCTTCCGCGCCAACAGCCTATGCCGTCGCATACCCGCTGATCGGCGACGCATCAGCGAAGAGCCATGGTCGCTTGCTGCTTGATCGCGTCGACGCGATTCCGGGCGCGGCGGGCCGCGTCGTGGTTCGACTGACGCATTCCAAACCAGGATCGCACTTAGTCGTCCAGGTTGATCGACCCGCACGGAACAAGGTTCAGCTGCTTCTTCGATCCGACAGTGACTGGACATCGCTCGGCGTACGCGGAACGTGGACCCTTGACGCCTCCAAGCAGAACACCTTCCAGCTTCTGGCAGCCCCAATCGAACTGCCCCACGGGCCATCATCAGAGAACCCGGCATGGAGCGGACGGTTTGGGATCACAATCTCGCTGCTGGGAGCGAACGGAGCATGCACGGCGGTCGACACGGTGAGATTCCGAACCGCACCGTTCATGCTCGCCTCAGCGCTCGACCGCGTAGAAGAAGTCGTCATGGTCGAGAACGATAGAACAGCCAACGCAGTGATGGAGATCGAGGAATCCGTGATCGCAGCGGAGGCGACGCTGACGAAACTCTGCGTCGATCCGGCTGATCCGGCCGACGTTTGGATACAGGATGCCGTCAAGATCGGCGGTATCACCACTCCGGCCGGGCAACGCATGGCCATTCTGACAGGGCTGCGCAAGCACTACCGGGAGATGCGATGTGGTCTACTGGATGATCGTGCGGAGCAGGTGTTCCGCGAACGGGGGGCGGAGATCATCAAGGCGGGAGTCCCTCGCGCCGAAACGCAATGGATCGACTGGTACGGAAATCTGCAGGTGTCGCCGCCAGTCACGACACAGGACGGAACGCGGTTCCCATTCGGGCGGATCCTGGTTGGACAACAGCATGAGCTTGGGATGCATCCCGATGTGCTTGCATTTCTCGAAGCGCAATGGGTGCAGGTGCCGCCGCTTGTCGTCGATACATCCTGGCTCCTAATCGGCCATGTCGATGAAGTGGTGAACTTCGTTCCCGCACCCGATCGGAAAGGATTCCGTGTTCTCATTCCCAGCCCGTCCCTTGCTCGGCGGATCCTGGAATCATGCGCGCGGGACGGGCACGCTACGGCGATCGTGTTTGCGGGGCACAAGGACGAGGCGACAGTGCAGGAACTGCTTGACAAGCACGGACGATCCGAAGAAAACCGCGAGATCTCCAGACGGCTCAAGGAGATTCGGACCGGGCTCTCCGTCGGCCTCGGGCTAGCCAACGATGACTTCATCGACCTGCCGGTGTTGTTCCACAAAGGGCGGGCGGTCATTCCAAACAGTGTGAATAGTCTAATCTGCAACGACCACGCCATCGTTCCCGATCCGCTTGGACCGAAGCTGGCCGCGGGCGACCCGATTGCGCAGGCAATCCGGCAGCCGCTCGAGGCGTTGGGAATGCATGTGGTGTTCGTCGATGTCTGGAAACCGTTCCACGAGCATGCCGGTGAGATCCACTGTGGTACGGTCGCGATTCGCAGATTATGCAACGGAGCTTGGTGGGAGTGGAACGGACCTCGTTCATAGACGAGCGTGGCGAGCGCAGAGGAGCTTCTCTCGGCAGGTGTCGACCAGCGGTCTATGATGGATTGTGCTAGAATCAATCGGTTGCGGCCAAGACACGGGCGGTCGAATATCACGGATGCGCCCGGCCAAAGGGAGCTTCAGACATGCGAATTTGCACAATCTGTCCAAGAATGTTGGTGATGGCTGGACTTGCAGCACTTCTCATGGTGCTTTGCGTGGCGCCGGTACTGGCCGACGCCGTGCTGACCTTGGACAAGAAAGTGACGACGGGCAGTGGATCGTGTGCCACGGCCGGCGAATCGGTCACCGTGGACGCGCGGACGAGCGTCCTATTCTGCTATACGATCAGGAACACGGGGACCGCTCCGGCGACGAACCTGCAGCTGATCGAAGACAACGGCACGCCGGGCGATCCGTCGGACGATTTCTCCGTTCCGCTTGGTGGCATCGCGGCCCAGCTCCTTCCGTTCATGACGGCGTCGGTCCTCTACGAGCATGTGGTCGAGCAGCCGGGAACATTCGATTACTCCGCTACATTGTCTGCGGTTAATGAAGGTGAAAGCGGAGGCGCGCTGAGCGTCTCTGATTCGGCAACGGTTGTCGCGAACCCGGTCAATGCATCGATCGATCTAACGAAGGGCATCGGGGTCTGTCCATCATCGACCACATCGCTCAGCGCTGAGGCGGGCACGGAGCTTACATTCTGTTATGTGTTCACCAACGTCGGCAAGGCGGCGCTGCTCAATCTGACGTTGACCGAGGACAACGGCACGCCGGGAAACCCCTCCGATGACATCGTGATCCCGCTCGGAGTCCACGCAAGCCGCCTCGAGCCGAACTTCACGATCGTACTTACTCACAAGTTGACGCTTGTTCCCCCCTACCTTGGGCCGGTTCCATACACCGTGACGCTCCACGGCACCAATGATGGGACGAGTGGGGGAACGGTCACCGAAACCGCCACCGTGACCATTACCTGGAGTGACACGATCTCTCCGGCGTTTGTGACCTGCCCCGGCGACATCGTCCTCGACAATGAGTGGGGTGTGCTCGGCGCGACGGGGACGTGGCCCGCACCAATTGTCACCGACAGTTCAGGAATGACGCCTACAATCACTGCGTCAACACCATTTGGGAGCATCTTCCCGCTCGGAACGACCCCGGTGACCCTCACTGCGACCGATGCCGCCGGCAACACCGCGACGTGCGCGTTCGATCTGACGGTGGAATACACGACCTCGCCTCGGATCGAGATTGCCTTCCCCCGGCACAGAGATCCTGTAAGAATCGGCCAGATCGTCTCGCCGTCTTTCGATGTACAAACCACAGCGGTGGAGGCCCGTGTCGAGACAACGGCAACATCGGACGGGCGGCTCGATACGTTCGAACCGGGATGCCACGAGTTCACCGTGCACGCGGCCGATGCACTCGGATTGTCGTCAAGCAAGACGACCACCTACTGCGTTGTCTATCAGATGGGGCCGTTGGGCGATCCTGCCGACTGGCCCGCAGACTGGTTGCCCATCGAGCAGCCGCTTCCGCTATCCGACCGAATGGTCGTTGGCTCGATGCCACTCGGCGGGCGATTCGTGGTTGGTGAGGAGATCGGGATCTTCTTCACGCTACGCGATGCGTTCGGTGCGGAGAGGACGGAGGGAAGGGTACATCTGAGCATCACCGATGTGCAGGACCCGACCGACGAAACGGCGCCGGCAGTTGTGGCGTTCTACGGATTTGTCTACGACGCCGAGCGACAAGGCTATGCTTTCCCGGTTTCCTCAACCGATCTTGCTCCGGGGATCTACGACCTGTGGATCGGCCTCAACGACGACAGCAGCCACCGTGTGCGGGTGGAGCTGGTTGCGCCGTAGGCGGGAGAAGGATTGGGCCGCTGCACTACGAAGCCTGGCGGCCCGGGAGCAGCTACGAATCCATCCTGTCGTCGTGTTCGTGACGGTGGTGAGGGTCGGGCTTGTGCGGATGCGCGTGGGTCAGATCCTGATGGGTGTGTTCGTGGGCGTGTCCGTCACCCGCGCTATTACCATCGGGATGAGCGTGTTCGTGATGGTCGTCGTCGTGTAGATGGCGGTGGATGTGGGTCAGGCCCTCGTGCGCATGCGTGTGTGCGTGTTTCTCTCCGGCCAGCAGGAACGCAGCAAGAAACATCAGCGGCAGCGCGGCGAAGAAGGTCCATTGCGGTAGCTCTCGAAAGATGACGAGTGACAGGGCGACGCCGACAAACGGGGCCATGCCGAACAGTGCGCCGGTTCGCGCCGCACCCACCCGGCGAAGCGATCGAACGAACAGGGCGATGCTCGCTCCATAGCTCACGGTGCCGAGGGCAAGCGCATACAGGGCCTGGCTCAACGGGGGGAGGGGGCGCCCGAGTGCGATCCCGAGCAGGAAGGAGAATCCACCCGCGGCGAGGCCTTTGATGGCGACGATTCTTTTTGGATCCTTGAGCGAGATACGTGCGGTGAAGTTGTTGTCGAACCCCCACGCTACGCACGCTCCCAGCACGAGGAGCGCCCCTGCGGAGACGCCCCAACCGGCTCCCGGATCAAGGGTGAGGAGTACGCCTCCCCCTGCCACGGCAGCGATCGCCGCCCATGTGCTGCGACCAACCGATTCGCGAAACAAACCAAACGCGACAAGACCGGTGGCGACGACCTCGAAGTTGAGGAGTAGCGACGTTGTTGCGGCCGCCGTTCGTTGCAGCCCGAGAAGGAGGAGGATCGGCCCGATCACGCCGCCGGAGATCACCGCGCCGACAAGCCACGGCACATCATGCTTCTCCAAGCGCGCTTCCCGATCGCCTGTCCCGACCGCTCTTCCGGCAAGCAGCAGGAGACCCAGCGAGGCGCCTGCTCCGAGGTAGAGCAAGCCGGCAAGGATGATCGGATCGACGCCGTCGAGGAGAATCTTCGACAACGGGGCACTGATTCCGAACAAGATGGCGGCAAGAATCCCAAAATGCACACGCACCTCCCGACGGACTGAGGCGAGTCTACTCCAACTGGGGCATGGCGTGGTGGAGCAGCAATCAGTTCTCTCGGAACCGCACTCCAGTGTATGGTGTCTTTCGGAGCGATCCCGGACCACTCACCCGGCGACAGTGGTGACCAGCGCGTGAGGGATGGAACCCGTGGCTACAGACAAACACTACGATGCAGCGATCATCGGAGCAGGACAGGCCGCTAGTCCGTTAGCCCTTGCCTTGGCGAATGCCGGGTGGCAGGTGGCACTGATCGAACGGAATCATGTCGGAGGAACCTGCGTCAATGAGGGCTGCACACCGACGAAGACGATGATCGCCAGCGCGCGGGTGGCGTATCTGGCGCGCAGATCCGGGGATTTCGGGGTGTGGACTGGAGAAACGCGGGCGGACATCACGGCGGTGCGGCAACGGAAGACGAACATGGTCATGAGCTTCCGCGCGGGAAGCCTTCGACGGCTCAAGGAAACAGACGGGCTGACGCTGTTGCGGGGTACAGGACGGTTTCTCGCCTCGGATCGCATCGAGATCCTTGCGGAGGCAGGGACGACTCGGGAGATTCGTGCCGACAAGGTCTTCATCAACACTGGATTGAGGCCCCGCGTCCCGGATCTCGAAGGGCTCGACGATGTTCCGTTCCTTGACTCGACCTCCGTGATGGACCTCGATGTCGTGCCATCGCACCTTCTGATCCTCGGCGGTGGGTACATCGGTGTGGAGTTCGGGCAGATGTTCCGCCGGTTCGGGAGTGACGTGACGATCGTCCAACGCGGCGCGCAGCTTCTCGCTCACGAAGACAAGGATGTAGCGGAAGAGGTTGAGAAGATTCTCGTCGAGGATGGGATTCACATCCTGCCAGATACAGAGGCGGTTCGTGTCTCCAAGCGAGAAGATGGTGACATCGAAGTACATGTGAGGGGCTCTCAGGGCGACGAGGTTCTGCGGGGAAGCCATCTGCTGATGGCGGTGGGGAGAGTTCCCAATGTCGAGGATCTGAACTTGGATGCCGCTGGGATCGAGCTTGATGATCGTGGCTTCATCCCCACCGATAGCCGGCTCCAAACCGCCGTCCCCGGGATCTACGCACTGGGCGATGTCAAGGGTGGGCCTGCGTTCACGCACATCTCCTACGACGACTACCGGATCTCCCGAATCAACCTCCTCGAAGGTGGCGACGCGACCACCGCCAATCGTCTCGTTCCCTACACGGTGTTCATCGACCCGCAGCTGGGAGGGATCGGGCTGACGGAGAAGGAGGCGGCGCGAACCGGCAGGCGGGTCCGCGTCGCCAGGATGCCGATGTCCTACGTGGCGCGAGCGCTGGAAATGGATGAGACGAGAGGTGTGATGAAGGTGCTTGTTGACGCTGAGGCATGTTCATCTTGATCACGACAACTGCCTGGAGG
>CAZJLO010000011.1:0-9664 GCA_964547105.1 uncultured Thermotogae bacterium | reverse complement strand
GTCCTGGGGCTTTCCGGCGGCCTCGACTCGGCGACGGTCGCCTTTCTCGCGGTTCGGGCCCTGGGGCCGGACCGGGTCCTCGCTCTCCTCCTTCCGGAGGCCGGAGTGACCTCCGACCGGGATATCGAGGATGCAAGGCTTGTCGCCTCGATCCTCGGCATCGAGGGGGGGGAGATCATGGCGGTTCTGCAAATGGCGATGATCGGGAAGCTTCCCTACACCACATTGCGCGATGCCGCATTCGCTCATCCTTCGCTTGCCGAAGCGCTGAACAACCTGTTCGCGACGATTTAGCCCAAGCTTCGGCGTCTCCTGATGCTCACCCATCCGCGAGCGATCGCGATGAGCCGCGCATCGATCACGGCATCAGCGTAGTCCGGGGGCGTTACGCTGCCTTCGTGGTCGCTACCACTGGAACCTCGATCCCATCTGAATGTTGAACCCGCTACCGATCCAACTGCTGGCAATGGCGTAGGGATCGAGCTTGTCTTCAACCAAAAGGAGGGTCTTGAATCCCCCGCCGGACTGAACGTAGATCGACGATGTTTCGGAGAGGAAGTAGTCAAATCCGAAGTGGCCCCAGACGCCGAACGTGAGGTTGGGGGGGATCAGATTGCCGACGCCATAGATGGCGCTATCGTAGGGAGTGAACGAATAGCCGAGAAGAAAGTCACTTCCTCCGTAGACCCGAAGCTCATCGTTGACAAGCGGGCTGACGGTCCCGACACTGACGACTGCTCCGATGACGACCGGATGGAACGACACCGTCTCGGAGGTCTCCATATTGACGAAGGTGACCCAAGTGATCGAGCTCATCCATCGCAGCTTGATGTCGACGAACACCGTGTCGTTGATCTTGGGCAGGATCAATCCCAGTTCGAAGTACGATAGGCTGCCGGCCACCCCGGCGCCAATTTCGAATCCGAGGCCGGTCCCCTGAACTGCGCTCACGCTCGCCGAGGCGGCGCAGATAACCAGAATCGCCAGCATCACCATGTGTTTCACGAGATGACCTCCCATAATCGGTTTTCGTGCGTATCGGGTGAGGATCCATGCCTCACGAGGCGTGCTTGAAGCCGACAGCGGGGTTGGAGTTGCATCGCTTTCAGTTGCCTCCATTCTGCTATTCTAGAGATCATCGAGTGTCGCGAGAAGCACGGCGACGGTGTTGCGGCACTGCCGTGGTCGGCAAAGCCGCTGGAATGATCTACGGATCAGGTAGCGGAGAAGACAACCGCACAAGCATGTGTGTGGCAGATCGCAGGGAAGGAGGAGGCAATGGCGGAGTCGAACAAGCTAACCAGTGAGGCCGGAATCCCAATCGAAGACAATCAGACATCGTTGACTGCGGGAGAGCGCGGGCCGACGTTGCTGCAGGATCATCATTTGCTGAGTAAGTTGGCTCACTTCAACCGGGAACGAATCCCCGAGCGGGTCGTGCACGCCAAGGCGGCCGGTGCGTTTGGGACCTTCACCGTCACCCACGATATCACGGATTACACGAAAGCACGGATCTTCTCCCGTGTCGGCAAGCAAACCGAGGTGGCCGGACGGTTCTCAACGGTGGCCGGAGAGAAGGGCTCAGCGGACACGGTCCGCGATGTCCGCGGTTTTGCCCTCAAGTTCTATACCGAAGAAGGCAACTGGGACATGGTCGGCAACAACACGCCGGTGTTTTTCATTCGAGACGCCATCAAATTTCCCGACTTCATCCACACCCAGAAGCGCGACCCCCGAACTAACGTCAAGGCGGACACGCCGCAGTGGGATTTCTGGTCACAGGTCCCCGAATCTCTCCATCAGGTGACAATTCTGTTCTCGGATCGCGGCATTCCCGCCGCAATTCCAACCATGAACGGCTACGGCAGCCACACCTACAGCTTGATCAACGCGAACGACGAGCGATTCTGGGTCAAGTTCCACTTCAAGACGCAACAGGGAATCGATTGTCTGATGCAGGCGGAAGCCGACCGGCTGGCGGGAATCGACCCGGACTACCACACCCACCAGTTGTTCGATGCAATCGCAAGCGGCGCGTTCCCTAGGTGGACGCTCTATGTGCAGATCATGCCTGAAGCAGAGGCGGAGACGTATCGCTGGAACCCGTTCGACCTGACCAAGGTCTGGCCTCACGCCGATTATCCGTTGAACGAGGTCGGGGTGCTCGAACTCAATCGAAACCCGGGGAACTACTTCGCCGACGTCGAGCAAGCGGCGTTCTCTCCGGCTAATGTTCCCCCCGGTATCTCACTCTCGCCGTGCAAGATGCTCCAAGCACGGTTGTTCGCCTATGCGGACGCGCACCGGTATCGCCTTGGCGCAAATTTCGAACGATTGCCGATCAATTGCCCCCACGCTGCGCATGTGAGCAACTACCAGCGGGACGGCCGGATGCGGTTCGATGACAACGGTGGCGGGTCCCCGAATTACGAACCGAACAGCTTTGGCGGTCCGCAGGCTGATCCCGCTTACCGTGAGCCGCCGCTCAAGACCTCCGGTGACGCCAGCCTCTACGAGCAGAAGCGGGGTGTCGATGATGACTACATCCAGCCCGGGAACCTGTATCGGCTGATGCCGCCTGCCGAACGGCAACGGCTCGTCGAGAACATCGTCCGAAGCCTGAAGAAGGTGCCGGACGAGATTCAGAAGAAGATGGTCGAGCATTTCCGTCGCGCGGACGCAGCCTATGGTGAAGGCGTGGAACGAGGACTTGGATTGGGCCGTGGCTGACTTGGCGAGATCGGGACCGGGATCGGGACGAAGCGCGGGCGATGGCCGAGGGGCCGCTTCCCCGGGATCGACGGCGATTTGGATGTGAGATGAGGCGATCTGCCAGGCTACTGCTCGTCGTGGCCGGCACGATTGCGACCGTGCTGGGGCTCGTCGGGGTGTTCATCCCGCTGCTGCCGACGACCCCGTTTCTTCTGTTGGCCGTGTTCTTCTACTCCCGCAGCTCGCGAGGACTTCACACGTGGCTGCTCGGCAATCCCTTATTCGGTGGGTACCTTCGCCGATACGTCGAGCGGCGCAGTATGACGCGGCGCCACAAGACAGTCACGCTTGCCTTGTTGTGGATCGTCATCGGTCTGTCGGCAACGCTCATTGTTGGCATGTGGTGGGAGAGGCTCCTGCTGGCGGCGGTCGCCGCCGGCGTCACCGGGCACCTGCTGTGGATCAAGACGGAATGACCTCACCCTATGGGATGGGACGCTGGCAGATGCGGCTCATCCGGGGCGCGACATTCGACACCTGATGAGAAACGAGGTAGTCTTGCACAGACTTGGCAGCAACGGGAGGATGTCATGCACATGCTGCAGGGATACTGTGCGGTGCTTATGCTCGTGGGATGTTTGGGGATCGGCGTCACCGGGGCGGAGGACGTGAGTGCGGGAGCCGCTGCCTTGAGCGATCTTTGTATCGACGTCGGCACGGGGGTTCTTCAGTTCCGGTATATGGATCGATTGTCGATGACTGCGAGTGGATTCTCGCCCGGAGATCTCGCTGTAGGCGACCTGGTGTATGTCCCGCCCGATCAGCCGACGCTGTACGAGTTTCTGGAGCGAGAGCTGGGCACGGACGACGACGGCGCTGCGTACTATGGGAGGACTGGTCTGTCGTTCGATCCGGACGATCCGAAACTCCTCGGTCATGTATTCGTGATTGGCGAGATCGAACCGAGCTTGCGATTCACGGAGCCCTTTCCCGAGGAGATCCGCAACAGATCGAATTCGTACATCCCGTTCGACATCTGCGTCATCCCCGGACCCGGGAAAGTGGGTGTGCTGGGGTTTCGCTACTCGGAGCAGCTGTCGCTGACAGAGGGTGCCTTCGATCGCGAAGACTTCTCGGTGGGCGACCTGGTGTACGTTCTTCCTAACCAGCCGGCATTGTCCGAGTTTCTCGAACGAGAGCTGGGCACGGACGAAGATGGCGCGGCCTACTACGGGAGAACCGGCCTGTCGTTCGATCCGGATGATTCGAGACTCCTCGGTCATCTGTTCGTGATCGGGGAGACAGAATCGAATCTGCGGTTCACCGAGCCCTTTCCCGAGAGGATCCGCAACAGCGGAAACTCGTACATCCCGTTCGAAGTGGTGCTGATTCCGAATCCTGGCGGATGATGCGTCGCTCACGCAGAGCCTCCCCGGTGGATGGTCCTGTGAGGGTTCGGTCGAGAAAGAAGCGATGATGCGAGTTCAGTTCGAAGGTGCGCCCCTAGGTTCGGTAACCTTGGTGAGGTCTCTTGTTGTTGTAGAGCTCGATCAAGGAGGCAAGCGAGGATTGGAGCTGGTGCCGCCGCCGGAAGTAGCGTCAATGGAATACGATTCTTCAGTGCTCATGAAGGATAGTCCCCTACAGTCGCTCCACGAACGCGCTCGTCCATGCATCTCACGGCCAAGGTCTCTGAGGAACGCCATTCCAGTGTCTTCGCCACGATCTTCCGGTCTTTCGTAGAGTTCAGCTGGATGCGTCTTCCCGGACGTTTAGCAGTTCGGCGCGGATGTAGCCCATCGATCCCGTAGCAGGTGAATCGCTTCTTCCAACGGTAGAACAGCGTCCGTGAGATCCCTGCCTCTCGGCAGGCAGCGCTAACATTCCGCAGTTCCTTGGCTCGTTGCAGAACACGCAATCGTGTACGCTGTACGTTGTCTTCGAGGCTCATCGACATTCCTCCCAGGTTGTTTCAGAGCTACCCGGAGATTCTGCTCTGGTGACCCTCTTTTTTCTTCCCCCAACCCTCAACCTGCAAACACTACCGTGAAACTCGACATGCTAGCGCACGTTCTGGATCGACAGGACGCGTGGTGCTTTGCGATCAGCAATACGCAGATCTGAGAGCGCGGGCGAAGATCTCAACTCGTGAGAAGCTGTCGTCTGAGCTACTGGCTGAGCGGTTTTCGGCAGTTTGCTCGTGAGGCGCCAGTCATAGGGGACATACTGCTATCGTGTTTTCGTGGGCGCATCTTCAGGGATGGAGATCCTCACGATGCAAAGAGGATGGGCCTGGAGGTGCGGTTGAAAGGCTCTACCACCTGGGGTGCTAAGTCTGAGAGGCTGAAATGGTAGGATCGCCTCGGGAGAGGAAGAGGCGATTGTGTTGGGCAGCAAAGGAAAGCGCTATTCGCCGCGATTCCAGTTTGAGGTGGTACTCGAGGCGCTGAAGGGGGATCGAGATGCTGTGGAGATCGCCCGAGCCCACGATCTGCCCCCAGTAATGGTAGCCCGCTGGAAGCGGGAGCTCCTCGAGAATGGTCCGGCCGTATTTGGCAAAGATAAGACATTGGCCACCTACGAGAAGCGGATCAAGGAGATGGAGCGGTTGCTGGGGCGCGACGCCTGGGTCCGCAGATCATCCCTGATCCCTCACCGAGCAAGGTCCGCCGCACGGAACGCGGCTGTTGATCGAGAAATCGTGGCGAGATGATAGTCGGACTGCCTCTCATGTTGCCTTGTCTCCACGGACACGCTGCGCTCGTGGGTCGGTGCAGTCGGCGCACCGACGGGCGTTTGAACCTGAGCGCCGTGAGACGGCCACAGACAAGTCGGGGATTCGGCGGAACGGATTTGCACGCGGTTCGCCACCGAGATACCTCGAAGAAACGGGAACCTGTTGGTGTGATGATCAAGATGGGAGGAGCGATGGAACGGTCGGACGGAAAGCCGGTATTGGTCACGGGCGCAGGCGGCGGCATCGGAAACTGCATCACGCGGCACCTTGCCGCGCGGGGCCACGTGGTGTACGGGACGGTGCGCAAGCAGGCGCAGGCGCATGTGCTGGCGGAAATCGAGGGTGTCGTCCCATTGCTTGTCGACGTGACCGACACAGATCAGATCCACAGCGCCGTCGAGCAAGTCGTCGAACGTGGGCTGGGCCTGTACGGTCTGGTGAACAACGCGGGAATTGGCGAACTGGGGATGCTCAGCACATGGAGTGATGCCGACCTGTCCCACATCTTCGATGTGAACGTGTTCGGTCCGCACCGGATGACAAACGCGTTCTTGCCCCTGCTGGTGGCCTCGGGCGGGAGGGTGGTGAATATCGGGTCGCAGGGGGGGATGCTGTCCAAGCCGTACTTTGGGCCGTACACCATGACGAAACATGCGTTGGAATCGTATAGCGAGACGCTTCATCACGAATTACGGCCTTACGGAGTCTCTGTGTCGATCGTCCAGCCCGGCGGCATCGCTTCCGGCATCGGCGCCGCGTGTCTGCCAGGGACGCTTGAACGGATCCGGCGGGCCAAACCACCGTTTGTCGACGAGGCAGAGCAGCTTATCCGGGCGCTGACGACGGAGCCGCCGGAGCCTTCCGAAGCGGGCGAGTCGGAGACCCACAGGAAGCCGTCTTCGCCCGAGATCGTTGCCGTAGCTGTCTATCATGCGCTGTTCTCCGATTGTCCAAGGCTACGGTATCTGGTGGGCACGAAATGGGAGGGCGACCGCGTGATGTGTGCGCTCGTCGACAAGTTGCTCGATGAAAACGACAACCCTGTTCACGATTACAGCCGCGACGCGCTGGTCGCACTGCTCGACAAGCGCCTGGCGGCGAGAAGCGATCTCTGATTCCGCAAGCGGACAGCGGCGGGTGGAAGGCCTGCGGGATGAAGGGCAAGTGAAGCGACAGCAAATGGCGGTCATGATCGAGCGGAGCCGGATCCGGGGTTTCGGTGGATCCGGTCGATCAAGGCGCGCCCAGGCGAACTACGCATTGGCTTCGCAGGCTCGTGACGTGACGCAGAGAACCCAGCTGCGCGGACGTTGTGGGGAAGATCCAGTGGCACCGCTCCATCCATGGTCAAGCGGTTGGGGGAGGCAGGCTCGCCGCCGAAGCGCCGGATGATGTCGTGGCCGCCAGCCCTGGCAATGACAGGCTGAATTCGCAGAGCGGTACGGACTCGCAACCCGCACAATCTGTGGCCGAACACCGATATCGGGAGTGACGCATGACCGGGGCGGCGACCGCCAACGTGAATCGTTGGGCCGGCGGCATTCAGTCCTGCAATTCATCGGCCATGTCGACACGAACGCTGGGATGATCCTGGGAGGCAAATTCAAACGTGACATTGTCCGCACCCAGCGCTTTGCTGATGGATGTCAGCGTTGCCTTGGCCGAATTCTGAACCTCCGATTGGAGGCTCTCGATCAACATAACGGCCTGCTCTTCGGCGTGGTGTTTGGCCGCCTCAACAAGCCCGTTCTTGTCGGCCTCCGTGAATCGTCCGCCAACGAAGCCGGAGACAAGGTCGGGCAACAGCCAGGGAAGGAAGCGGGATTTTTGCTCGTCGTAGAAGCGAATGTCGCGGATGTGCGCTTCGTGGAAGCATGGCGGCATCATGATGGCGAAACCGCCTTCTGAGGTCGCCTCGATGCGGAACTCCGATCGGCGGAGGTCATATCGGAAGTCAATCTCGAACTCAAAGATCATTGCCATCTTCTTGCCGGACAGGACCCAGCTCAGGTATTTCGTCCCGAACTCCCCCCATGTGTGATCCATCTGCGTGACGATCTCTTTCGTGATCACCTTGAACACAGAGAGATGACCGATGGATCGCATGTGCTGGATGCTTGAATGGATTGAGATCTTGGAGCCCGCTTTTCTTCTGAAGAGGAGCCACAAGAGGCCCCCAAGGGACACGATCAGCAACACGCCAAGAAGGATGACCACGCCCACAGTTCCCATAAGCTGCCTCCCCCAAGCTATCCCACAGGACGGACTGCGGAATCACGGTGAATCATGATACTGCAGAACCGCCCGGCGCACGGTGGGCGATCGGAGCCTTCCACACGGAAGCCAGCCCCGAAGAAGGATAGGGACAAGAAGAACAGCTAGAAGGACGCCAAGAAGGCGAAAGACGTCAAGAAGAAGCAGGAGAAAACAGGCACCTCGAAAGCCCTGAGCTTCTCTCAGTGTAGTCTCACCCCCGGATTCGGGGAAGCCGGAGTAGGCAAGCCCTTTTCCGGCCTCAGGCAGTTAATTGAGCTGCAGATGGAGGGAGGATGCCGATTCCAGGCATCCCCTCGGAGTAGGAAGTCTTTGATGCCCATGCCACGGCTCTCCACCTCGAAAATGGCGCTAGCCTCTAACAGATCTGCATCTGGTGGCACCAAATACTACCGGGAGGACACAGCCCTTGCTTCGCAGGAGCTGGTGTGCCACACGAATCTCAATCGAGAAGCAATCACCTACGCTATCCGGGCTCTCCCGTGAGCCGCTACAGAGCAGCTCTCTCATTCTGATCGACGACACAGGCGACCGGGAGAGCGCTGTTCGCGGTGCTCCGCGCTGCTTTGGAGGGATGGGTGGAATTGCCTGGTGGGGGAGAGTTTGCTACAGTGCGTTCGAGGTGGGACATGGCCCGATTCGTCCACAAGAGTTCCCCAAAAACCGGTGAAATCCCGGGGACGCCAATCTACATCGGAACGCCCACGGAAGCCCCGGTCACGATCTCGATGTTCACCTACAACGAAGATGACCTCGTTCGCAAGGAGGAGGCATCGATTGATGAGTGTTGCCGGGAGCTCGATCCGGGGATCGCGGCGTGGATCAACGTCGACGGGGTCCACGATGTCGACCTGATCCAGGCGATTGGAAACCGATTTGCCCTCCATCCCCTCGCTGTCGAGGACATCGCCCACACCGGACAGCGCCCCAAGGCCGACGACTACGAAAATCATCTGTTCATCGTTCTCCGCATGCTCCGCTGGGACGAACAGGCACAGCAGGTTATCGATGAACAAGTCTCCATCGCCGTTGGATCGACGTGGGTTGTCTCGTTCCAGGAGCGGGAAGGCGACGTGTTCGATCCGGTTCGCGAGCGCCTACAAGCAAGTCGCGGACGGATTCGCAAGGCGGGCGCCGACTACCTTGCCTATGTGCTTGTCGATGCAATTGTCGATCACTACTTCTCGATCCTCGAAATCCTCGGTGACCGCATTGAATCGCTCAGTGAGGAGATGACCGAAGATCCTCGCCGTGAGGATCTCGATGCAATCCGCCACCTTAAGCGCGAGCTGCTGTTCATGCGCAAGTCCGTGTGGCCGCTGCGGGAGGTGTTGGGAACGCTCCAACGGGATGCCAGCCCCCTCCTGCAGCCGACGACACTCCCATATCTGCGGGACGTCTACGATCACACGATCCAGATCATCGACACCGTCGAAACGTTCCGCGACATGGTGTCGGGATTGATGGATGTCTACCTGTCTACGATCAGCAACCGGATGAATGAAGTGATGAAGGTATTGACGATCATCGCCACGATCTTCATTCCGTTGTCATTCGTTGCCGGGCTCTATGGAATGAACTTCGTGTTCATGCCGGAGCTTCAGTGGCACTACGGTTACTTCGGCGCACTGGGAATCATGCTCGCGATCGGTGGAGGGATGCTGCTGTTTTTCAAGCGCAAGGGCTGGTTCTAGATCCGGACTCGCGAATGTCTCCGCGAGCGTCGCCGGATGGCTCGAAGGGCAACATGGCCAAACGCGTCGGGATCGTCGCTTGCAGCGCGAAGGGGGCGGCGCTGTGCTATCGGACGCTCTGCGCGATGGCTCCGGCGAAGATGGGGGAGTCGATGCATCTGGAAGTCTCGATGCTCACGTATTCTCTGGCGGAGTACATGGTTCCCATCCGCAATGGAGATTGGGAGGCGGTTGCCGAGCTGATGCT
>CAZJLO010000010.1:6132-53853 GCA_964547105.1 uncultured Thermotogae bacterium | reverse complement strand
CCATCACGCCCGCCTTAGACAGGATGTCCCGCGCCGCCTTGGTCGGTTTGGCGCCTTCCATCATCCACTTCAATGCCGCGTCGCCGTCGACTTCGAACGTCGCCGGAGCGGTCTTCGGGTCGTAACTTCCAAGGTCGGCCACTACTTTCGCGTCCCGCGGCTTGCGTCCGTCAAGAACGACGACTCGGTAGGCCGGTTGCCCTTTTCGCCCAATCTTCTTCAACCGGATCTTCGCTGCCATCATGTCACCTTTATCCTTCTCTTGCTTCGTTCGGTTGTGCCGGCTCCTGCGGGTTGTTTGCGTCGGCGAACACCCTTTGGGAACCTAGATCCCAAGGCCGGCCAAATCCAGAGGGGAACGCCCTTTTGTCCGGCGCTTCCCCATCAACTTCAGTGCTCGCTTGGCCTCGTCGTAGCGGGCGAGAACCCGATTGACGTCTCGCACCTGCGTCCCGCTGCCGCGAGCAATGCGTTTCTTGCGACTTCCACCAATTATAGAGGGGGCGAGACGTTCTTCCAGGGTCATCGCCCGCAGGATGGCCAGCGTTCGGTCGAGATCTCGTTCGTCAAGGCCGGCAGAAGCGGCTGCATCGCCCTTCAGCTTCAGCTTTGCCCCTCCGGGGAGTTTTTCGAGGATCTGTCCGATCGGTCCGAGCTTGCGCATTTCTTCCATCTGATCCAAGAAATCCTGCAACGTGAACCGGTTGTCGCGGATCCGTTTGGCGAATGCTTCCGATTTCTCGCGGTCGAGATGCTGTTCGGCCTGCTCAATCAGGGTGAGAACGTCCCCCATTCCGAGAATCCGGTCGGCCATTCGGTCGGGATGAAACGGCTCCAGCGGCGTGACTTTTTCACCAAGTCCGACGAATTTGATCGGACATCCGGTCACGGCGCGGATCGACAACGCCGCGCCGCCGCGAGCATCGCCGTCCAGTTTGGTGAGAACCACCCCCGTCAGCCCGACCCGCTCGTCAAACGACCGAGCGACGTTCACCGCCTCTTGGCCCGTCATTGCGTCGGCAACCAACAAGATCTCATCCGGCGGAACCAACGCCTTGATCTGCTCGAGCTCGCTCATCATCTGCTCATCGATCTGAAGCCGGCCCGCCGTGTCGATGATCACCACATCACACAGTCTCTCTCTTGCTTCCGCCAATCCCGCTTCGGCGATTTGCGGCGGTCCGACATCGCGATCGCGAATCGTGAACACAGGGAGATCGAGTGCCTTACCCAACGTCTGCAGCTGGTCGATCGCCGCCGGGCGGACAATGTCCGCGGCAACAAGAAGCGGCTTGCGCCCGTCTTTGCGTAAGGTGAGGGCCAACTTGGCGGCACTGGTCGTCTTCCCCGAACCCTGAAGACCCACGAACAGGATCACCGCCGGGTGATGAGAAAGGTCAAGTGCGGCACGGGATTGTCCCATCAGGTTCCGCAGCTCGTCCCGGACGATTTTCACCATCTGCTGCCCCGGCGTTAGGCTGCCGATGACATTTTCGCCCACGGCCTTCTCGCGCACGCCGGAAACCAGGTCCTTGACGACTTTGTAGTGAACGTCGGCTTCCAGCAAAGCGAGCCGGATCTCGCGCAGCCCAGCGTTGACATCGGCCTCGGAGAGCTTGCCTTTCCCTTTCAGCTGGGAGAACACGGCCGTCAGCCGCTCGGTCAATGCATCGAACACGATCGCTCCTTCTTCCGGGGGTCGGATACGGCTACGGTACTTCTAGGCAAAGCGCTTCGCAAGGAACGATGTCGTGATTCTTGCGTCGCGGAATTCGGCATCGGAGATGATCCTCTGCGCCACCGCGCACGTTGTGGATACGCCGCGGACTCGGAACCGCTGCAGTGCAGTATACATACGAATTCTTGCCTCTTCGCGATCCCGTCCATGCGTCACAATCTTGGCCAACAGCGAGTCGTAGTGCGGCGTCATCTGAAGCCCCGAATAGAGATGACTGTCCACGCGAACACCGGGGCCTCCTGGCAGCTCGTCCACGATGACCGTCCCGCTTGACGGCATGAAGCCGCATTGGGGATCTTCGGCGTTGATCCGGCACTCGATCGCGTGGCCTCGGACATGAATCGCCGATTGATCGTAGCCCAGCGGCTCGCCGGTGGCGACGCGCAGTTGTTCCTTGATCAACTGGATTCCGGTGACCGCTTCGCTCACCGGGTGCTCGACTTGGATGCGCGCGTTCATCTCGATGAAGTAGAAGCTCTCGTCCTCGCTGAGGATGAATTCCACGGTGCCCGCATTGGTGTAGCCTGCGGCATGAGACGCCGATAGCGCCGCTTCGTGCAGCGCACATCGCGTCTCTTCGGACAGGCGCGGTGCCGGCGATTCTTCAATCAGCTTTTGATGACGCCGCTGCACGGAGCAATCCCGTTCACCGAGGTGAACAATCGTCCCTTGCTGATCGGCAAGAATCTGCACTTCGATGTGACGGGGATCGCGAACGGCCTTCTCCATATACAGCCGGTCGCTTCCCGTCGCCGCCTTCGCTTCGGCTTGAGCGACCGCAATTGCCGACAACAGATCGGAGCGGTTGTCCACCCAGCGCATCCCCCGTCCGCCGCCGCCGAAAACCGCCTTGACCAGAACAGGATAGCCAATCCGATCGGCCATGTCCTCGGGGGATTCCCCCTCCTCGTCGAGCAAACCTCCGGGGAGAACCGGGACCCCGGCGGCACCCACGGCTGTCCGCGCCGCGGACTTGTCGCCAAGAAGTTTCATCGTGTGCTGTGACGGCCCGACAAACACCAACCCGTGCTGTTCGCACAGCTCGACGAATTCCGGGTTCTCGGAAAGGAATCCGTACCCGGGGTGAATCGCCTCCGCCCCGGTCAACTCTGCAGCGCTCAGGATCGCCGCTTCGTTGGCGTAGCTTCGTGCCGCATTGGCCGGACCGATACAGATCGACTGATCGGCCAGCCGCAAATACGGCATCTCCCGATCGGCCTCCGAATAGACGGCGATTGCTTCCATCGACAATTCGCGGCACGCCTCGATGATTCGAAGCGCGATTTCACCCCGATTGGCGACAAGAACACGATGGAACATCACAGAGCCGATGCCGGTGATGTCTGTTCGGCGGCCGGCTCTCCGGCCTCGGATGCGCGAGAGATCGACTCACCGTCGGCTTCAAACTGAAACAGCGGTTGGCCGAATTCGACCGGAGCGCCGTCCTGTGTGAGAACGGCACGCAGGATCCCCGACCGTTCGGCGGAAATCTCATTCATGACTTTCATCGCCTCGATGATGCACAGCGTCGCCCCCGCCCGAACGTGGTCTCCGATCTCGACAAGCAGTGGGCCGCCCGGAGCTTGTTTGCGGTAGAAGGTCCCGACAAGAGGCGCGGTCAACTCGAAGAGCTTCTCGTCGTTCGCAGCGCGCTCCGGAGAGGCTGCAAGCGCTGGAGCTCCGTGCGGCGAACCCATCGCCGCCGGTTCCCGCTTGACGGTGATTCGCTCATTGCCATCGGTCACCGTGATCTCCGTCAGTTTCTCGTCGTTCAGGATATGAATCAGCTCCCGAAGCGTTTTGATATCCAAGGATCAACCTCCTAGCGGCTGTCGGCCAGATTGTAGCCCCAACCGGCGTAACCTGGCAATCGAACCGGGGCAGGCTTGCATCCCCAACAGGTGTTCCTATAATTGTCGTTCGAGGTGAGCCCGAAACGTGCCGATAGGCGCAGAAATACCTTTACTGCTGTTCCTGATTGCCTGCTCCGCATACTTCTCCAGCGCTGAGACAGCGATTACGTCGTTGACGCGGGGAAGATTGCGCTACTTGATCAACACTCACGACAAGAAGCGAGCAGCGCTAACCCACTTGATGGAAGAGCCGAACAGCCTGATTACGGCTCTTCTGCTTCTGAACAACCTCGTCAATGTTGCCGGCAGTTCGTTGATGACGCTGATTGTGATCACCGCGATGCCGCGATTGCCCGACTATGCCACCGGGTTGATCGCCACCGGTGTGATGACGATTTCATTGCTTGTGTTCGCCGAGATCACGCCGAAGAACTTCGCCAAGCACAACCCGGAGCGATTCACGCTGGCGAGCATCAATCAAATCTATGCGCTGGCACGGGTGCTGCGTCCATTCATTCGATTCTTCCGCGCCCTGGCAAGCGGCATCCTGCGTCTCTTGGGAGAAGATCTCTCCAAGAAGGAGAGCGTGCAAGTCAGCGACGAGCAGATCGAAACGCTGATCGATGCCGGCGAAGAGAGCGGACTGCTCGACGCGCAGGATGGCGAGATGATCCGGCGGATTCTTGATTTCGACGACATGACCGCCGAGCAGCTGATGGTGCCGCGAACCGATGTTCAAGCACTCGAGCTGGAGACATCCCCGATGGAAGCGCGGCGGTTGGCCGCTCAGAACGGCTATTCCCGGTTTCCGGTCTACGAAGGCGTTCCCGACAACGTCGTCGGCATCCTGTATGCCAAGGACTTGCTCGGCGACGTCGACGAGTCGCAGACCGATCTGAAGGCGCTGCTCCACCAGGTGTACTATGCGCCGGTCACGCGACCGATCAACTTGCTGTTGCGCGAGTTTCAACGACAGCGGGTCCATATGGCGATCGTCCTCGATGAATACGGCGGAATGGCGGGAATCGTCACCATGGAAGACATTCTTGAAGAGATTGTCGGAGAGATCGAGGATGAATACGATCAGCCCGCGGCACTGGTCAAGCGAATCTCTCCCACCGAGGCCGTAGTCGATGGCGACACGCCGGTGCATGATCTGAACCGCACCATGGATTTGGAACTCCCGGAGGATCAAGGGGTGACCGTCGGCGGGCTGATCCTTCATTGTCTTGGCGCGATGCCGGTTCGAGGCGACGAGGTCGCATTGGACTCGGTGCACCTTACCGTGGAGGCGGCGACCGAAAAGGAGATCAAATCGATTCGCGTTTCGGTGACGCCCTCCTCATCCCACGAACATCCCCGGCAACATTCCAGCTAGCAGAGCTTCGCTCAATCGGAGGAACGATGACCCGGACCCGGATCAGAACCCGATGCCCGTTGTTGTGGATCGTTGCGTTGGTGTGCGCCGGCGGGATGGCGGCAGGCGGCCAATGGAACGCTGATGCACAAACCGAGTTGCTCCCGGTCGCGGTCAGGCTCGAGGCGACACTTGATCTTGACGGCCGAACGATCAGCGGAACAGCAGAGTATGATCGACTACGAGCAGATGAAGGCCGGGGCGAGGCCACATTCTTGCTGATGGCCAATCTGGATCGGGAGCCAAATCCGGCTCTGTCGGACGTGTCTGTTGACCACCGCTATGAATCGGGCTTCGAACCGGCGTCGACCACGATTTCGTCGGTGAAAGTCCGCGGCCACGAAGGCGAGATCGAAGCATCGTTCTACCTGATGGCGCTCCCCGAAGCCTGGCAAACCTACTCGCTTGAAGACACGCTGCTCGTTGTGACGTGGGGGGCTGGCCCAACCGGAGATCCTACCGAAGGAGACCCGTCCCAACGCGGAGGCGCCTCCGCGATGGACGAGATCACGGTCAGCATCGATTTCGTGACCGAAGTGCCGCGCATGAACGCGGTGGATCAGACGATCAACGATCGCGTTCTGACTTGGCGATTCGGCTGGTTTCCGCTCCCATTCTCCATTCCGGCTGGAATTCCTTCAACCGGAGGGCAACCGACGACGCCCACACTCGATCCATCGACATCGCTTCCGATCCAATTGCCGGCACTCGATCTTGCCGCCACCATCCATGTCGAGGCCGACGTGACCGTGATGTTCGGCGCCGATCACGTCGAACGAATCGACGATGAATCGGAGGTGACGGCGACGTACACCGTCACCAACGATCACTCGGTGAGAGCCCTTGCGGTGTCCGCCAGCCGCGATCATCTCCGCTACACGCTTTCTCACGCAAAGTTCCCGATCGACGTCTACTACCGCGTGGGACACCAAGATACGGCGCGCATCCTGGCCACGCAGGCTGCCGATATCGTGGCCGCATACGAATCCTTGTACGGCTCGTATCCACGTTCGCGCCTGACGATCATCGAGAATCCCGACACCAGCGGTACGTCGATCGCCGCGGACGGGATCGTCTGGCTGTCAAGCCTCTTCTTCACTCATCGCAACGTCACCATGGTCGGGATTCTGGACCGTCTGACCGAATTCGTGCTCGCCCATGAGATTGCTCATCAGTGGTGGGGGATTGGGATCGGTGTCGATCTCAATGCAGAGAACTGGCTCTCGGAAGCGCTGGCGCAGTACCTGTCCATCGGCTATTTCGAAGATCGCTACGGCTCCGACGGCGGCAACCTGTTCCAGCCGGGAACCGAAGGAATCGCTCAGGGTTTCGTCGCATCACAGCTCGGCTTCTACAACCTTCGCGAACACCAGATTGAGTTGCCGTACGTGCTTGCCCACGCTCAAGGGTTTGACGAAGCCATCGTGAAGCCGTTCTCGGATGTGGAATATGACAATGAGACCGCTGTGCGTCTCTACGACAAGGGCTATCTCGTCGCCCGAGCGATCGCTTCGGCGATCGGGCCCGAAGCCTTCGACCGGGCGCTTGCCGCCGCCTGGGTGCGGTACGGATTCGCCGCCATCTCCGTGGACGACTTTCAGGAGCTTGTCGAGGAAGAAAGCGGTCCCGATCCTGATATCGATGTCGCCGTCTTGTTCGATGCTTGGCTTCGCGAACCGACATCGGTCGACTACGCAGTTCGGATCGGCGACGAGCAACGAACTCTTGAAGACGGCGGCTACAGCTACACCACCGCCGTCGAAGTTGTCCGCGATGGCGGAGCCAGTCAGCCGGTCGTTGTGGACGTGATCCTTGCTTCGGGCGAGCATGTGGAGCAAATCTGGGACGGCAGAGGCTTGACGGATACGCTGACCTTCGTCACGCATTCCCCTGTGCGGCGGGCGACGATCGATCCCGATCACTTCCTGCCGGATACCAATCGCCTGAACAACCACGATCCGGTACGGCTGGTGACAAGCACCGGAGAGAACGCCTATCCGCTCGACGCCTATCTGGTGCGGCCGGCGGTTACATCCAACGGCATTGCGATCAGTTTTCTCGATCGATTCGCTATCTCGTGGTCGGGCGATACCGCAGCTGCATCGGCTCGGATCGGACGCAGCCATACGATCGAACTGCGGGCCGGCCTGATGGAGAACGACCTCCAGGCTTCGGCCGACTATCGCTACCTCGGATACACGGCGATGACGCTCGGCGGCGTGGCGAGAACATGGATTCCGACCTACGCCGTTTCTCTCGGATTCGACCGCTTCGTCACATCCGACGGCCCGCTGTCGGTGGTCCGCCTGTCGGCCGGTCTCTTGCCGTCCGTGGCACGAAGCCATGCATCGATGGTCACTCTCGATCTGGTACCGAACATCGATTCGCCTGCCCCTCGCCCGGCGGCACGCCTGTCGGTGGTGGCGGAACAAGGATCGGTCATCGGACCGCAGGTTCGGTTCCTGACCGCTGCATCGCTTGGCTTCGCCGTCGGGGAACTACCCCCGTCGTTGTGGTTCGAACTTGACGAACTCCACAGCTTCGGCGAGATGATCGACGGTACGTGGTCCCCGGCAACATCCGCGGGGACCCAAAAGGCGGTCGTGCGACTGGCGGTCGAGCTCCCGTTGATGGCCGGTTCCCCCTACGATCTGTTGGGTTTGGCGATGGTCGATCGGGTGCGGGCTCGGGTGTTCATCGCTGCGGGATCCAGTTGGACAAGCGAAGGGGGATTCGGTACAACTCCACCCAGTATCGAAGCGGGCGTGGAGGCCCTGATCGACCTTTCCGCGCTCGGTGGGTTGCTTCCAGCGGCCTTGAAGATCGGATATGCCGCTCCCGTCATCGGAAAGGGACAGGGCGTTCTATACGTTGGTGTTTCTCCATAGCGGAGCGTTCTCTTCTAGCGAGGTGACAGATGAAAGTCCCGTTTCGCTGGCTTCAGGAATACGTTGATCTTGATCTCGATCTTGTCCCGACGCCCGGCGGCGAGGGCAAGGCGAGCGGCCTCGAGCAGGTGGCTGCCGATCTTGCAGAACGGTTGACGCTTGCCGGCCTTGAGGTCGAGGAGATATCGTCCACTGGATCGATCTCGAATACCGTGATCGGCCGAACGATCGCCTGTGAGCCGCACCCTGATTCCGACCACATGTCCGTATGCCAGGTGGATGTCGGTGATGAGACGCTGCAGATCGTTTGCGGCGCTGCCAATGTTGCCGCCGACCAAACGGTCATCGCCGCGAAGGTCGGCGCCGTCCTTCCCGGTGGATTCAAGATCGGCAAGCGCAAGCTTCGCGGCATTGCCTCGCAGGGGATGATTTGCTCCAAGGCCGAACTGGGACTGGAGGACGCTTCTCCTGGAATCTGGATCTTGCCGGATTCCGCCGGCTACACCGCAGGAACCGACATCAACGACCTGCTTGAATACGACGACATCATCCTTGACATCAAGGTCACGTCCAATCGACCGGATTGTGCGGGAATGGTCGGCATCGCTCGCGAAGTCGCGGCCATCTATCACCGATCGCTGCGGCCGTTGGAAACAGCCTTGACCGAGACGGGAACTCCGGCGAGCGATGAAGTGTCGGTTCGAATCGCCGATCCGGTAGACTCACCACGCTACTCGGCTCGCCTGATGAGCGGCCTGCGGATCGCCGAGTCCCCCCTCTGGCTCCAACACCGTCTCGCCAAAGCGGGAATGAGGCCCCTGTCCAATGTGGTGGACGTGACCAATTACGTTATGCACGAGCTTGGCAAGCCGCTTCATGCGTTCGATGCGGATTTGTTGAGCGGCGACATCGAAGTGCGCCGAGCCCGGGACGGCGAGGTGTTCCGAACACTTGACGGCGCCGATCGCGTACTCGGCGAGGCCGTGCTGATGATCACCGATGGCACAGGAAACCTTGCTGTCGCCGGTGTCATGGGCGGCGAGCGAAGCGAGATCCGCAACGAGACCCGACGGGTGCTTCTTGAAGCAGCGACATTCGATCCCAACGCGGTTCGACGGTCGTCGCGAGCGCTAGGACTGCGCAGCGAGGCATCGCAGCGGTACGAACGCGGAATCGACGCCGATGGGGTTGGGTTGGCATCGATCCGTGCAGCGCACCTGATTCAGAAGCTCATCGGATGCACGGTTCATCCCGGTGTCGTCGATGCATACCCCGTGCCGGAGGCTCCGGAAAAACTCACCTTGCGCCCCGCTCGAATCGCACAGGTGTTGGGAATTGAAATCGAAGCGGAACAGACGACCGGCATCCTTGAGCGGCTCGGCATGTCGTGTCAGCGTAGCGGGCCGGCAGCGGATGCCGCGATCGAGGTTATCGTGCCGCCATTCCGCCGCGATCTGAAACGGGAGATCGACCTGATCGAGGAAGTCGGCCGGATCTACGGATTCGAACGGATTCCGGCCACTCCACCGATGAGCGTCCTCCGCGTCGGCAAGAAAGATCCGCGAGAGCAGTTCAAAGATCGCATCCGCGAACTCTTTGCCGGGCAGGGTTTCGAAGAAGTGGTCCAGGATGGGTTTGACAAACCAACCTGGAGAAAGAGAATGGGACTTGAGAGCGATGATCTCGTGCAGATACGCAATCCGATGCAAGCCGACCAATCTCGGATGCGAGGGAGCCTTTTGCCGGGGATGCTCCAAATCGTCGACACCAACCTCAAGCACCAAGTCAGCGGAGGGATGATCTTCGAAGTGGGGCATGTGTTTTCGGCAGGCCGGGGCGAACGGGATTCACTCGCCGGAGCATTGTTCGGCCGCCGAGACGGCGAATTGATCGGGAAACCCCAGGTGGATCTGCTGCTTGAGAAGGGCGTTCTTCTTCAGGTTCTCCGCGCCCTCGGCGTGGATGTGGAAACACAGACCGACTCGACGATCCCGTTTCTTCACCCCGGACGGAGCGGGGGACTCGTTCTTGCCGGAGCCGACGACCCCAAGCAACAGCCGGTGCCGGTCGGCGTGTTCGGAGAGCTGGCCCCCGATCTGCGCAAGGACCTCCCCGGCGAAGCCAATGTCCTTGCATTTGAGTTGGATCTCGCGGCGTTGTACGAAGCCACCTCGCCTCTTTCCGAGCGGTCTTTCCGGGCGCTTCCCCGGTTTCCGCGTTCGCTGCGCGATCTCTCTCTGATCGTGCCGTCCGCCGTCCGCGAAGCCGATATCCGCAGAGCCATTGTTGTCGAGCCTGTTGTGGAAAGCGCGATCCTCTACGACTTGTACGAGGGCGAGCAGGTTGCCGCCGGAAGCAAGAGCCTAACCTATGAGATAGCGCTGCGCAGCGCCGACGGAACCCTGACCGACGATGAGACGGCAGCCATTGTCGGGCGGATCGAAGCCAGGTTGGCGGAGCTCGGCGCATCGCTCCGAAGCCGATGAACAAGACGGTGATCGCCCACGATGCTTCGGAGATGGAAGAGGTCGGCGTCGAACTCGGAGCGCACATCCGCAGCGGGTTTCTCGTTTCAATCATCGGGCCGCTCGGCGCGGGGAAGACGACGTTGGTCAAAGGGCTGGCTCGGTCGCTCCTGATCACCGATGTCGTCTGCTCGCCAAGCTATCTGCTGGCGCGAAGCTACACCGGGCTCTCGGGAAAAGTCCTTCACCACATTGATGCCTACCGCGTGACATCGCTTGACGCGCTCGCGGAAGTAGGGCTGGATGCCTACCTGCCTCCAGAGAGCGGCGTGGCGGCGGTGGAATGGCCGGACAACATTGCCGGACTCGTCGAGCAAAGCAACATCATCGTTCGAATCCGCGTGTTGGAGAACGAGGCAAGAGAGATCGTCATCACAGCGGGCGAAGCCTAGGACGGCCCGAATCGATCCCATCATGTGGGGCCCGCAAACCTTGTCTCGCAGCAATTGACGCACACGCGGCCAAGCGTGAAATGGGGGTTTTGTCGCCCGATCAGGTATCCACGTTGCCGATCTTCCTCGCGGCAAACCAGACTCCGTCGAGGGCGGTCCCACACTCGGGGCAGGCTCCATCCATCAACATGCTCGCTTCAAGAACAAATCCATTTCGTCTCAGAAGCAGCGTTCCGCACTGAGGGCAGTGGGTATTTTCGCAGCCGCCGGGGAGGTTGCCCACATACACGTACTTCAGTCCCACGTCACGGCCGACCGCAAGCGCCCGCTCCAACGTTGCTCGGGGCGTCGATTGAAGATGGTGCATTCGGTATGCGGGGAAGAACCGTGAGACATGCCATGGGATACTCGGCGAGATCCCGGCAATCGCCTCCGCCGTCCATCGCAGTTGTTCGCCGGTGTCGTTGAGACCGGGGATGAGCAGCGTTGTCACTTCGACCCAAATGTTCTCATTGCAGAATTGCTCGATTGCATGGAGCACCGGGCGAACATCCCCGCCGACCACATGGCGATAAAAGTCGTTGGACACGCTCTTCAGGTCGATGTTGATCCCGTCGATCCACGGGGCGGCCAGGTCAATTGCTGCGCGGGTCATGAACCCGTTGGACACGAGAACGTTTCGCAATCCGGCTGCGCGGGCCGCACGGGCGACGTCGAGCACGAATTCCAGGTAGATCGTCGGCTCGGTGTAGGTGTACGCGATCGACTCGCAACCTGTCTCGATCGCGGCCTCAACGATCCCTGCCGGCGTTGCTTCTTCGCCGATCGCGTCCCGGAAAGCGGCCGATCCAAGGTCGATGCCGCGGTTTCTCGGCCACTGGGAGATGTCGTGGTTCTGACAGAAGTGACACGTGAAATTGCAGCCAACCGTGGCAATCGAGTAGCTCCGCGTCCCGGGCAAGAAGTGGAACAGCGGCTTCTTTTCGATCGGATCGACGCTCTGCGCAACCACGCGCCCGTAGACAAGGCTAACAAGGGTCCCTTGACGGTTCTCGCGCACGGCGCATCGCCCCCGAGCGCCATCGGCAATCACGCATCGATGCTCGCAGAGAGCGCAGCGAACGCGGCCGTCAGACAGCCGATCGTACAGAAGAGCTTCCTTCATCCCGCTCACCTCGGAAAGAGCGCATTGCCCGACCACGGAACGACTTGCTCGACGTGCGAAGAACCCGAACCCGCCGGGCTGGAGAAACCCATCTTCGCATGCTATCACATCGATCCCCCGCCGTCCCAGATGGTCTCCTGAAGTCCTACCCGGTCATCGCGTACCATCTTGCCAATCATGACCATCGTGCAGATCGATTCGCTTGCCCATAGCTTCGGCGCTCAAGAGTTGTTCGCCCCCTTTTCGGCGCAGATTGCCCATGGAGACAGGATTGCTCTCATCGGCGACAATGGCACCGGAAAGTCCACCCTTCTCGCCATTCTCGCCGGCGAACTACGCCCGGGCAGCGGGAAGGTGCGAACCGGGTCCGGCACGCGCGTCGGCTACCTGCACCAAACTGCGCGACTCCACGGAGCGGAGACGTTGGTCGAAGCGATGGATATCCCTTTTGCCGAGCTTCGAACGATCGAGAGGACTCTCCGGCATCTGGAACACGACCTCGCCGCGGGCGGAGGGCAGGAAGCGGAAGCCCGCTACGACCATCTCCTCCACGAGTTCCGCGACCGTGGCGGCTACGAGGTCGACGCGCGGATCCGCGCGGTTTTGGCCGGCGTCGGTTTCCCGCAGAACGCCTTTTCCCGGCCGATCGAGCAACTTTCCGGCGGCGAGTCGGCCCGTGCTGCGTTGGCCCGTGCGTTGTTGGAGGCGCCCGACCTGCTGATGCTCGACGAGCCAACGAACCACTTGGATTTCGCGGCGCTGGACTGGCTGGAGGAGTCGTTGCTCGGATTCGATGGCGCCGTCGTCCTCGTTTCGCATGATCGACATCTGTTGGAGAAGGTCGGGAACCGCACCTGGGAGATCGCTTTCGGCGAGGTAACGCAGTATCGCACCGGCTACAAGGAATCGCGGATTCTCCGAGACGCATTCCGGCAGCAACAGATGAAGGATTTCCGCGATCAGCAAGACGAGATCGAGAAGATGAAGGAGTTCGTTCGCCGACATCATGCCGGCCAGAAGCATCGCCAAGCCAAGGATCGAGAGCGAAAACTCGAACGGATCGAGGCCGAGCGGATTGAAAGGCCGCGCACCACAAAGCGGATGGCGCTGACGATCCCCATCGGAGAGCCGAGCGGGCGCACCGTGCTGGAGACGACTGCGCTGCAAGTCGGGTATGACAAGCCGTTGTTCGCCGCGCCTCCGCTCCGACTGGAGCGCTGCGATCGCGTGGCCATCGTAGGGCCCAACGGATGCGGAAAGACGACGCTCCTTCGGTCGATCGCCGGAATCGTTCCTCTCCTCGACGGACGGATTCGCCTCGGCCACAACGTCCATGCAGCCGTGTTCAGCCAGACCCAGGAAGGTCTCCACACCGGCGGCAGCGTGCTCGATGCGGTTCTCAATTGGACATCGATGACCGTTGGGGAAGCCCGGGCGTATCTCGGGAAATTCCTGTTCTCCGGAGATGACGTATACAAATCCCTTGCTTCGCTATCCGGTGGCGAGCGAAGTCGTCTCGCGCTGGCGCAGCTCTCGTTGATCGAAGGGAACCTGATTCTGCTCGACGAACCGACCAACCATCTCGACCTTGCCAGCCAGGAGCTTCTTCAAGAGGCGCTCGCCGACTACGAAGGGACCGTGGTGCTCGTCTCGCACGATCGAACGCTTCTCGAGGCAATCGCCACCCGGTTGTGGGTCATCGAAGGGACGGACCTCGTGGAATACGCCTACGGCTACCGAACCTACTGCGAGCGGCGCTGGATATCCGCTGCCGATGAGGACGCGGGTGGACAAGGATCGCTTCCGGATCGCCCCGGCGCACGTCGTACCGGTCCCTCGCTCCCTCCCGCAAAAGGAGCCGCGGGGAGCGGGGGGGCGCCAAAGCGGGATCGCTATCAATTGCGCCGTCGTGAGGAACGAATTCGTGAGTCGGAGATCCAAATCGAAGCCTTGGAGGATAAGATGAAACGCCTGGAGCGTGAGATCACCGAGGCCACGGAGGCGGGCGATGGCCAAGCGATCGCAGAACTCGGCCGCGCCCACACGGAGGCGGCCGGCCGGTTAGCGGACCAATATCGCATTTGGGAAGATCTGATCGGCGAAATCCATCCGGATCCGGGGGGTTCGTCGGTCGACAGAAGTCGCTAGGTGAGAGGTGCCGATGATGGGTAACAGACAGCCACACGATATCACGACCAATGTTCGCCGGATTCTCAGTCTCCTTCCGGAATCCGTGACCCTTGTGGCGGCGGCCAAGATGCGGTCGGCTGACGAGGTCGAACAGGTACTTGCTGCCGGTGTCCGCATCATCGGTGAGAACTACATGCAGGAGGCCGAGCACATGCGCCGGCAAATCGGCGATCGCCCCGGCGTTCGCTGGCACATGATCGGTCACCTACAGAGGAACAAGGCGAAGCGCGCTGTCGAACTGTTCGATCTGATCGAGACAGTGGATTCGATTCGCCTTGCTGCGGAGTTGGACAAACGCAGCCGGGAACTCGGCAAAACGCAGGACATCTTGATCGAGCTCAACAGCGCCGCCGAACCGGGAAAATCCGGCGTGCTCCCCGGGGATGTCGAGCCGCTTGCCCGCGAGTTGCTGGCACTGAATCACGTCCGGATATGCGGCCTGATGACGATGGGGCCGGTGACCTCGTCTCCGGAGGAAATCCGTCCCTGGTTCCGCGTTGCCCGCGAGGAGTTCGTGTCTCTTCGCGCCGCGGCTCCCGACGCACCCATCGAGATCCTGTCCATGGGAATGAGCGATTCCTATCCGATCGCAATCGACGAGGGCGCGACATCGGTTCGGATCGGCACGGCGCTCTTCGGTCCCAGACAGCGCGCGGAGGTTCCGGAATGAGAATCGGAGTCCTTTCCGACACGCACGATCGGCTGCCGATGATCGCAGCGGCGGTTTCTCGCTTCAGCGAGGTCGGCGCTGAAACTGTGTTGCATGCGGGTGATTTGGTGTCGCCGATTGTCGCCGAAGCATTCTCCCTCCTTGCCTGCCCTCTGATCGCCGTGTTCGGCAACAATGACGGAGATCGCCTTTACTTGACGGAGCGGTTCGCCAGACTGGATGTCGGCACATTCTTCGGTGAGTACCACACATTCAGCCTCGGCGGTCGGAATATTGTGCTGATGCATCAGCCGCGTTCGATTGATCCGCTCGCCGAGAGCGGGCAATTCGACCTCATCGTGTACGGACACACGCATCGCATCGATGTACGCCGAAGCGCCTCAGCCTCGAACGTATTCGCCGAAGGGAGGCCGGCTTCGACACGGAGTCCGTCAATCTTGAACCCCGGCGAAGCGTGCGGCTGGCTTACCGGGCGGGCAACGGCGGCGATCGTCGATCTTGCCACCATGCAGATCGATGTGATCGATCTAGCTCCCTGATGCGCAGAATCCGGGCGCAGCAGTGCCTGCACCACGCTTGAAGATCGGAAGAGCGTCCCGCTATACGGAATCCGCCGAAGCCGCCTCCAACCCGAAACGAATGCGGACGATCTCTGACGAACGCATATCGTGGCTTCGAATCGAGAACAGCCCGAGCTGCGAGGTGCGTTCGACATGCTGTCCGATGCAAGGCGTCTCGTCGATCCCCTCGATCGCTACGATGCGAATCGTGTCCAGATCTCCCGGAACGCGTGTCAGATCGAACGTATGCTTCGCGTCTTCGCGAGAGAGTTCGCGGCACGTAACGCATCGATCGGAGGCGATGATCCGATTGATCTCCGACTCGACGGCTTCCATTTCACCGTCGTCCACCGGATGAGGCACGTGGTAGTCGCACTTCGACTTGCGCTCGCCGAGATGGGTCTCAATCGGCGGCGGGCAGCCGAATCTTGCGGTCATCACCGCCGAGAGGAGGTGTTCGGCGGTATGCATCCGGGGCAATGCGGAGTTGTTGAGCATCGGTTGTCCTTTCTTCCCTTCCTCTTGCCCGCTACGCCGTCGGCTCGCCGGACCTCGCGCGGCACGAAGGAAGCCGCCGGGACCAGCGAGTTCGAGCGCTGCGCAAGTCCGGATTCCGATTCTAGGGGAAAATCCCACGCTGGGTGTAGACGTTCTCCAGCCGGCGCAGAGCAACCACGTAGGCCGCCGTGCGCCAATCGACGTCAAACTCGGCTGCCGCATCAAGCACGGCACGGTACGCCGAACCCATCCGGCGCCGCAGCTTCGCATCGACCTCATCAAGCTCCCAGAATTCGCTGCGCTTGTTCTGAAGCCATTCGAAGTAGCTGACAACAACGCCGCCGGCGTTGCAGAGAACATCGGGAAGAAGATCGATCCCGCGCTGAGCGAGAATTCGATCTCCGTCCAGATCGGTGGGACCGTTCGCTCCTTCGGCAACCAACCGGACCTGGAGAAGCGGTGCCGTTTCCGCGGTGATCTGATGCTCCAGCGCCGCGGGGATGAAGATATCAGCTTGGGTGGCGAGGAATGTTTGATGAGACACCGACGCCGCCTCGGGATACCCTTGGACGCCGCCATGCTCGGCAACGTACCGGGTCAATGTCTCGGCGTCGATCCCTTCGGGGTTGTGAATCGCCCCGGTGTGGTCCTCGACCGCCGTCAAGCGCGATCCGAGCGGCGCAAGAAGTCTTGCCGCCCACGATCCAACGTTCCCGAATCCTTGGACGATGTAGGAAACCCGAGCCAGGTCGACACCGCAGGTCTTCGCCCACTCCTCGACCACGAACACGATTCCCTGTCCCGTGGCTTTGTCCCGGCCGACACTGCCTCCAGCCTCGACCGGCTTCCCCGTCACCACGTGCACCGAACGGAACCGTTCTTGCGGCGGGAGCGTGGAAAGGTACGTGTCAAGGATCCACGCCATGATCTGCGCATTGGTGTTGACATCCGGTGCGGGAATATCGTATTCGGGCCCGATGTTGCTGCCGAGGGCGAACGCGAATCGACGCGAGATCCGCTCGAGTTCGCCCTTGGAGTAGTTGTGCGGATCACACTGGATCCCACCCTTCGCCCCTCCAAACGGAATGTCGGCAATCGCCGCCTTCCATGTCATCCATGTCGCCAGTGCCCGGACCTCGTTGATCTCCACCGCCGGATGGAACCGCAATCCGCCTTTGAACGGCCCGCGGGCGTCGTTGTGCTGAACGCGGTATCCCGTGAGCATTTCCACTTTGCCGTCATCCATCTTCACCGGGAAGTGGACGATGATCTCATTCGTCGGATGGGCGAGGATCTTCCGAACATCCGGATCCAGGCCCATCTTGTCGGCGGCGTGTTCAAATTGACTGATCACGGTCTGATACACGTTCGCTGTCACATGTCCCATCGAAACCTCCGTAGCATCTCTCTGATCTATCTCCTCGATCGGCCGCGGTTTCTTTCCTCAAACCGCCGTCGGGTTGACAGCGATCCAATCGCGGATACCCTGATGATCGACATGATGCAGGCAATTGCTGTCACCGACATCCATGGCAACATCCGTGTCTACGAACTCCTTCTGCGTGTCGCCTCCACATGGAAAGCGACATCGTTGTTCATCTCGGGCGACTTGGCGCCTTCCGCCACTCTGGAAAGCACGCCTGAAGAAAGCAGCGATGGAGTAGCCCTTCAGCGCAGTTTCTTTCAGCACGATTTTATCCCGCTGTTCGACTCGTTTCTTGTCGACCATCGCCACACGGACATCTATGTCATCATGGGCAACGATGACCGGCGCGCCAACGAAGATGTGTTGCTCGCGTTCGACCGGCGCATGCCCAACTTCCACCTGATCAACGATCGCTTGGTCGAACTCCGGGAAACCCGGCAGATGAAGAGATTCTTCCCCGATGATGTTTCGATGCTTTATGTATGCGGATATCCGTATGTGCCGCCCGGTGCCGGATTGCTGATGGATTGGGTGAAATACGACAATGGACTACAACTTCGGCCTGCGGGAATGGATCCTTGTGCCGATGTGTTCGAGTCCGGCTTTCATTCCGTTGCGCCCGCCGAAAGCGGAACCCGGACAACCATCGCCGATGATCTCACGCGATTCGACGCGTTCATGCAACACGCCGCCACAAGCTCGGCCGACCGGACAAGAGCGATTTCATACGACCCGGCAAGAACCATTCACCTGTTCCACAGCCCACCCTACGGCACACAGCTTGATCTCGCCGGCCCCCTTGGCTCGGTGGATCGCCTGCGCCGCAACGAACATGTCGGAAGCTCCGAGATCCGCCGGTTTATCGAGCGAACGCAGCCGTACCTAGTGCTGTGTGGTCATTGCCACGAGTCCGCCGTCATCGGAAGCTACAAAGACCAACTTGGCGGGACAATCTGTGTCAATCCCGGCAGCCAGACCCACCTCAATGTTCTGAGCCTCGTCCAGTTCGATGTTGAAGATCCGAGCAAGATGACACAGTTGTACGTTAACGCGGACTAGCGAGAGAGAAGATGATCGGCTTGTGTCTGCGGCAACCGGATGTCGGAGGGGCTCCGATTCTCACGGAGCCCCTCTCTGACTCTAGGAGTGGTCCGCCACAGACAAACCGGGTTCGCCTGAACGGAGTTCAGGACGGCGCCGTATCCGCGACGGGTTTGAACTTCATCTACGTCCAGCAGGTGGACATCCAGCAGGGAGTCCGGCGTTCGGCACGCCGGCAGAACCGATCGAAATCCCGCACTTAGTGCAAGATCGATCCTGCCGATCAGCGCCACTGCCTGATCGGACTTGTGCTCAAGGACCACAAGAAGGTCAATGTCCGAACAGGCAACTGCTTGATCCGTCATCGTGCTCCCATAGACAAACACCCCGCACATCCCCCCGCCAAGCCGCCCAAGATGCTCCGCAAGACGTTTCGCCGTTGCGTAGCGGAGCTGACTGTGGGAAGCGTGATCTCCCCGCGACAACCGATCGAGAAAGTCATCATCGCCACAGCCGATGCGCCGAGCACACTCACTCAGCGCATCGGTTACTACGGCGATTCCCCTGATTTCAGGAGGTAGGAATGCGCTTGGGATTCCCGTTTTCATGTGGGTATCCGACCGGCTTCGGTCGCTTGGCCCCGAGCCCCTACGGGAACAACCCACGCATCCGAACCGATTGGGCCACTCGCTCCACGCCAAGAACGAACGCGGCAAGCCGCAACGAGATATCTCGCTCTTTGGACATGGTCCATACTTCGCCCAGTGCTCGGTGCATGATTCTGCCAAGCCGCTGGTTGGTTTCGTCCTCTTCCCAGGCGAAGCACTGGATGTTCTGAACCCACTCGAAGTACGAGCAGACCACGCCGCCGGCATTGGCGAGGATATCCGGCACAACGGAGACGCCTTTCTCTCCAAGAATGTAGTCGGCCTCGGGCGTCGTCGGCCCGTTCGCGCCTTCGACGATGACGCGCGCCTTGACATCCCCGGCATTGGCAGCCGTAATCTGCGCTTCCAGCGCCGCGGGGACGAGGACATCCACATCCAGCGTGAGCAGTTCGTCGTTGGTGATTTCTTCCATGCCTGCCGTGTCGTATCCGGCAAGCAGGCGGCCGGGCGATGTCGCTACGTACTCGATGAGTTCGGGCACGTTGAAGCCCTCAGGCCGGAAATACGCTCCGGAGACATCGCTGACGGCGACGATCCGTGCCCCCGCTTCAGCAAGAAGCCTGGCCGCGATCGATCCCACATTTCCGAATCCCTGAACGGCGATTCGCGCCGATGTGATGTCGATTCCCATCCGCTGCAGCACGCCAAGCGTAATGAATGTCACGCCACGTCCGGTTGCTGCCGTGCGACCGCGTGCACCACCGCATTCGAGCGACTTTCCGGTAACGATGGCGGGAATAGCGTGTCCTGCCAGCAGCCCCGCCGTGTCGGCGATCCAATCCATCACTTGCGAGTTCGTATTGACATCGGGAGCCGGAATATCGCGCTGCGGCCCAATCAGGGGGAAAATACGCGTCGTGTAGCGCCGGGTGAGCCGTTCCAGTTCTCCTCGTGACAACTGGCTCGGGTCACAGGCGATGCCGCCTTTGCCACCACCATAGGGAACATCCGCTACGGCGCACTTCCAGGTCATCCACCCGGCAAGCGCCTTCACTTCGTCCATCGTCACACCGACATGGTAGCGAATGCCACCCTTGCACGGACCGCGAGCGCTGTTGTACTGCACTCGGTATCCGTCAAACACCTCGACTTTGCCATCGTCACGCGTAATCGGGACGCTGACTTCCAGCGCCCTCTCCGGCTTGCGGAGCACGGCCCACACTCCGGGTTCGATCTGCGTGTACTTTTCGACAAGATCGAGCTGTTGAAGCATCATCTCATAGGGATTGATGCTCGTCTCGACGCGCTTGTCGGCAACCATCTTGTGTGTATCCTGAATCGCCATATGGCGGTCACCTCCGATCGCCCGCAGAGTATCCGATGCATCGCGGGCCTTGTAGGAGATCAAGCAGGTTCCAAGCTTGGTTCTTAAAGCCGGGAAGGTGCCTCGAAGCGTTCGGCACACCGCCTCCTGGCAAGCTCCTCCGGCCGTTTTCGGTTGCCGACACCTGCCAAAGACGGTATCTTGGACTGTCATTTGACATCTTTCCTGCCGCAGTAGGAGGTCCTTTCACCTGACGTCACCCCCCCAACAACCACGGCGGAAGCCGGTCGCAAATCGGTCGTCCAGCATGGCCAATCGTTCAGAACCGGCGTATCGTCTGATATTGATATCCGGGGAGATGTGCGTGGGCAGAACCGCAATGCAGTTTCGACGGGAAACTGCCTCGTGCAGTTTCGAAAGGAAACTGCCTCGTGCGATTTGCATTGATGGATGACCCCGAGGAGACAGGGGCTACATGAACATACGGGCGCAAAACGATGTGGCGGAAACGCGGCTGCGGTGGAGCAAGCGTCATCCTCTTGCCATCCGCTATCAACCGGGAGAACTAGTCTATCATGTCGGGAGCTATGCCGCCGGAGCGGGGATGCTGCTTTCCGGCGTGATCGTCGACTTTCCCGGACCCGCTTCCGCGACGCGGTCCGAGATGGCTGAGCCTGATCTTCTCGGTCCTGATGATCTATTCGGAATCGAGGTTCTCGTTTCGCCGCCGGTTGAGGTCCACCGAACCTCGGGGCGCGCACTGACCGAGGTCGAAGTTGCCTTCGTCGAGCGGGATGCCCTGCATCAAGCATTGTCCGAAGATCCTGCTCTAGGCGACGCCTTGCTTGCCTATGTCGCCGCGAGGTTCCTTCGACTGCGGGAACTGGATCGACTGCCGGGACCGTCATCCCGTGACGCGGCCCAAGTCAAACGGCGCCTTGCCGGCTGCTTGCTTCAGCTTGCGCAGATGTGCGGCACGCCTGAGGACGATCAGCAACGAGTCATTCGTCTTCCGAAGGAAGTCACCGCTCGAGCGCTTTCCTCGATCCTCGCCGTATCCGCAACAAGGATCGCACGGCTTCTCTCCGACCCCGATCTGGTTGCCGTCAAGGCCCTGGCGCAGCCGGAGTCCGCAAACTGCGATCCCGCCGAAGGTCTTCTCGTCGCCGCTGACAAGCTCGCTCGGGTCTCGTTCTTGACTCCTGAGCCCGGTTAGGCCGAGCCGTTGTCCGGTCGGCAAGCAGGTAGCGGCATAGGTACCGTCCCTGTCAGTACCGGAAGCGGCTCGCTACGAGTTCCATCCAAGATGTGTCCGGGAGAATCCCCCCGACTCCTGCGAACAAGCCGGCAGGCCAAATCGAGTCGCTCCAAACGAGCGATTGCTAGAGGGTCTCCTCGACGATCGAAAGGTAGAAGCTCGTGACACGCGCGCGTTCCTCCAGCCCGTCTAGATTGAGAACGCGAAATGAGTTCTTCGACGTGGTGATCAGACCCAATTCTCGGAACCGCTTCAAGGTGCGCATGAGCGTTTCCACCGACAACCCCAGAAGCTCGGCCATCGTCTGCCTCGACAGCGGCAGATTGACCTCCAATCCTTCATCCTCCGGGGTTACGCTGCCGTACTTGTGCGCCAGCGCGATCAAGAACAGGGCAAGGTTTCGGTCGGTCGCTTCCGTTGCTTCACGCGTCAGCTTGAATTCAAGCATGATGACTTCCCGCGCCAGCCACCGTGAAAGGTCCATCAAGATTTGAGGATGCCGCTTGACGAACGCGAGAAAGTTCGAGTGTTCAAAGAAGATCAACGTCGAGCCGACAATCGCCTTGCAGAATTGAACGTTGACCGGCTCCCGTTCGAGCAACACCGCCTCCAGGCCGAAAATCTCTCCCGGAGCCAAGAAGCGAAGGCAACGCTTCTCCCATCCCCGACTGGAATACTTGCCAATGCTCACCAGCCCCGAATCCACGATGTAGACCCCGGACGCATACGATCCCTCTTGCGCGATCAGCTCGCCTTCCTCGAAACTGACGCGTAGCGACAGTTGAGCCAGTTCGGCAACGCAGTCCTTGTCCAGCGAGTGAAATGTTTGAGCAAGGAAATGGATCTTGGATTCGGGATCATCTTTGTGTCTTGCTCCAATCGGGCTGCCGGCCATCACAATGCTCTTGCTCCCATAGCTAAGGTGGGGAGGAGGAACCTCCCCACCCCGATAGATAAACCCCGGATCTACACCCAACCGCGGAGCCGCATCGCTTCGGCAACACGCTGCACCGAGACCATGTACGCTCCAATGCGGTTGTCGATCTTGTGCTTCTGCGCCATATCGTGCGTCTCGTGGAACGCTTTGACCATCTTGGCCTTGAGCCGGTCGTAGACTTCGTCGATCGACCAGTAGTACCCGCCGATGTTCTGGACCCACTCGAAGTACGAAACGGTCACGCCGCCGGCGTTACACAGGAAGTCCGGAATCAGGTACTTGCCGTTGGCGTAGAGGATCGCGTCCGCTTCCGGAGTCGTGGGGCCGTTAGCCGCCTCGGCGATGATCTTCGCCTTGATCCGGTCCGCATTCGCTTCGGTGATCACGTTTTCGATTGCCGCCGGAATCAAGATATCCACGTCCAGCTCGAGAATCTCTTCATTGCTGAGCTGACGGTCGCCGACAAAGCCGGCCACGGATCCTTGCTGCTTCTTGTGCTGAAACGCCGCTTCCGGGTCGATGCCGTTCCCGGCATACACGCCGCCGCGCGAATCAGTGATCGCGACGACTTTGCTGCCCGCCAGTTCCTGCATCAGCTTGGCTGCGTAGTATCCGGCGTTTCCGTACCCCTGGATGGCAACGGTCGCTTTGGAAAGGTCGATCCCAAGAAGCTTCGCCGCCTCGAGAACGCAGTAGACGGCGCCGCGCGCCGTTGCGTCGCCTCGTCCGAGAGACCCGCCAAGCGGAATCGGTTTGCCGGTGATCACGCCGGGCGCGTTGTGGCCGACGATCATCGAGTATTCATCCATCATCCACGCCATGATCTGCGGCGTCGTGTAGACATCCGGTGCCGGAACGTCAATCTCCGGTCCGATAAACCGTCCGACGGCACGGATATAGCCCCGCGCTACGCGTTCGGTTTCTCCAATAGAGAGTTCCTTGGGGTTGCAAATGACGCCCCCCTTGCCCCCTCCATAGGGGATGTCGACGACGGCCGTTTTCCACGTCATCCAAGCGGCAAGCGCTTTGACGGTATCGATCGTTTCTTCGGGATGGAATCGCAGTCCTCCCTTGGTCGGACCGCGAGCGTCGTTGTACTGAACCCGAAATCCGGTGAAGGTCCTGACGGTTCCGTCGTCCATGCGAACAGGGAAGCGAACCTCAAGCGTTCTCATGGGTTCTCGTAGAAACGCATGAACCTGGGGATCCAAATTGAGTTTTCCGGCCGCCATATCCAACTGCCGCTGGGAAATCTCAAATGGATTTAACGTTGGAGACATTGCCATTGCCCAAACCTCCTAGAGTCTGTTGCTTCGCGTTGGCCCCTCCATTTGACCGGGCCGCTGCATGGCGGCGAGATTATACAGACGCTCTAGGACAATACAATGGGTCTTCAGAACGCTACAACCGCTCGATGACCCCCATGAGCAAGCGGCTCATTTCCTTGCCTTTGCGCTCGGTCGTCTCGATGACTTCCTTGTGCGAGAGGGTGGCATCGGGATTGACGCCGGCGGCAAGGTTGGTGGCGAGGGAGATGCCAAGAACACGCATCCCGGCATGAGCGGCGACAATCACCTCAGGAACGGTCGACATCCCCACCAAGTCAGCTCCCATCGCTTGGAAAGCGCGGATCTCCGCCGGTGTTTCGTACGACGGACCGAGCGTGGCGACATAGACACCTTCCTTGAGATGAATCCCTTCGGCCTCGGCCACCCGCCGGGCAAGCTGCCTCAGTTCGGGGGTATACGCTCGAGACATATCGGGGAACCGGGGTCCAAGGCGGTCGAAGTTCGATCCGCGAAGCGGGTTCACGCCAAGCATGTTGATGTGATCACGCAGCAACACGAGATCGCCGGCGTCCAGCGCCGGGTTGATCGCGCCGGAAGCATTGGTGGCAATCAACGTCGGGATACCGATCAGTGCGAACAACCTCGTGGCAAAGGTTACGGCCTCCATGTCGTAGCCCTCGTAGAAGTGGGTCCTGCCGCGCTGAACGAGCGTCAGCTTCCCCGACAGGTGGCCGACCCATAGATCTCCGGCGTGACCTTCCACGGTTGGAAGGGGAAATCCCGGAATCTCCCGCCAGGGAATCACTGTTCCACTGTCCTCAAATCGGTCTTCGTCACTTGCCTGCCCAAGACGAAGTGAGCTGGAAAGCCCCGAACCAAGGGTGATCGCGACTTCGGGCACGCCTTCGACCCGATCGCCGAGAACCTCCGCCGCTTGCTCCAACCTCGCCCATTTCGTCGTTTCGTCGTTCATCACCACTCCTTCTTTCCCGCCGGTCACACCAACCCAAGAAGCTGCATTGCATCGCTGATGTTCGTCGCCGTGGCCACGTGGAGGTCAAGCCGTTTCGGAGGCGCCGGACGTTCGGGAACAACGACCGTGACATAGCCAAGCTTCTCCACTTCAAGGAGCCTCTCTTTGAGTCGGCGAACCCCGCGCAATTCACCGGAAAGCCCGATCTCACCGATCACGGCCGTTCTCGGATCGATCGGTCGGTTTCGTAAGCTGGACATGATCGCGGCGACAATCGACAGATCGACGCCACGCTCTCTTGCCTCAAGACCGCCGGCTACGCTGAGGTAGACATCCGCGCCGCCCAACTGCACGCCAAGCTGGCGTTCGGCAACCGCAAGCAACAGCAGCACTCGGTTCACATCAAGCCCTGTGCATCGACGTTGCGGAACCCCGTACCCTCCGGTGGGAGCAACGAGCGCCTGTACTTCCATGAGAACCGCTCGCGAGCCCTCAAGCACCGGAACCACGGCAACCCCGGTTCGATCTTCAGCACTGTGCTGTTCAAGAAAAAAGCGGGATGGATCGGCAATCTCTTTGAGGCCGGCCGCGGTCATCTGGTACAACGCAACATCGTTCGTGGCTCCGAATCGGTTCTTGACCGATCGCAACGCACGCACGTCTTCCCCGCGCGTGCCTTCCAGGTAGAGTGCCACATCCACGAGATGCTCGACAACCTTCGGCCCGGCGAAGCCTCCATCCTTGGTGACGTGGCCGACAAGGAACGTACTCAAGTTGCCACGTTTGGTCAGCCGGGCCAGCTCGGCGCTGACTTCTCGGAGTTGGCGAACATTGCCTGCTTCTCCGGGTACGCCTTCGGCGCGCATTGTCTGAATCGAGTCGACGATCAGCAGGCGCGGCGCGACACTCTCCACCGCTTCGGCCACGCGGTGTAGGTTCTGTTCGGACAGCACATACACTCTGTCACTATCCACGCCAAGCCGGGATGCGCGCAATTTGATCTGCGCCGCGGACTCTTCGCCGGATACATACAGCACATCCGACTGAGCGGAAACGGCACGTGCAACTTGCAGAAGCAACGTGGATTTGCCGATTCCCGGCTCACCCCCGAACAAGACAACGGCACCCGGAACCAATCCCCCGCCCAGCAGGCGATCGAGTTCCGCCGATCCGCTGGTGAACCGAGAGATGTTCTCCGCGCCAATCTCGGGAAGCCGCTGCAATGGCTCGCCCAGCCACGAAGATGACGAAGTCGAGGTTCCGTCAATCGCATCTTCGCTGAACGAATCCCATTCGCCGCAGCTCGGGCAGTGCCCGAGCCACTTCACGGAACGATAGCCGCAGGTCTCACAGCAGTAGGCCACGTTATGTCTCGGTTTCGCTCACTCCAAAGATGATTTCGCCGTTCTTCGCCGTTGCGGAGATCGTCGCCCCGGGGGCAAAGGAACGTTCCAGAATCAGTTCCGAAATGGGGTTCTCGATCAGCCGTTCGATCGTCCGCCGCATCGGCCGCGCTCCGTATTTCGGGTCGTAGCCGCTGGCGATTAGAAGCTTCCGCGCCGGCTTGTTCAGTTTCAGCGTGATGCGATGTTCCTCCATGAGCCGATCACATAGCTGGGCAAGCATCAACTCCGCGATGTGTTCGACCTCGCTTTGCGTCAACTGGTGAAACACGATCGTGTCATCCAGCCGGTTGAGGAACTCGGGACGGAACACCTTGCGAACTTCCGTCATCACACGATTTTTCATGTCCTGGTAGGACTCCTGCGAGTCGATGGCGTTGTCGCTGAATCCAAGCGTTCCGCGATCGGTGATCATTTCGCTCCCGGCGTTGGACGTCATGATCATGACCGTATTGCGGAAATCGACCCGGCGCCCCTGTGCATCGGTGAGTAGCCCATCCTCCATCACCTGAAGCAAGATGTTGAATACATCTCGGTGAGCCTTCTCGATCTCGTCGAACAGGATGACCGAATACGGCCGCCGCCTTACCTTCTCGGTGAGTTCGCCCGCTTCTTCGTAGCCAACGTAGCCAGGAGGGGCTCCCGTCAATCGGGAGACGGCGAATCTCTCCATGTACTCGGACATATCTACGCGGATCATTGCGTCTTCATCGCCGAACAGGAACTCGGCCAGGGTCTTCGAGAGCTCGGTCTTCCCGACACCTGTCGGTCCGAGGAACATAAACACACCGACAGGCCGGCGCGGATTCTTCACACCCGCGTAAGCACGGCGAATCGCCCGCGCGACGGCACGCACTCCTTCGTCCTGCCCAACCATCCGCTCGTGGATCTTCTCTTCCATGTCCACAAGGCGGGCTGTCTCTTCCTCTTGCATGTGGCCGATCGGAACGCCGGTCCACATCGAGACGACCTGAGCGATGTCTTTCCCTGTTGCCTTCAAGTCGCCGACGGTATAGGTCGTGTTGGTCTGCTCTTCGATCTCGCCGATCAGCTCTTTCTTGCGATCGCGAAGGCGAGCCGCGTTCTCGTAGTCTTGTGCGGCGACCGCGTCGCGCTCTTGTTCTTCCAGATCATCGATCTCCACGATCAACTCCCGGACTTCGTCGGGGGTTCGTGTGTACTGAAGCTTGACCCGAGCCGCCGTTTCATCGATCAGGTCGATCGCCTTGTCGGGAAGAAACTGATCGGTCACGTAGCGATCGGAAAGCCGGGCCGCCTGTTGCAGAGCATCATCCGTGATCCTTACGCCATGGTGCTTTTCGTAGTGCACACGCAACCCTTTTAGGATACGAACGGTCTCGTCGACGTTGGGTTCGTCGACGAGAATCGTCTTGAATCGCCGTTTCAGGGCCGGATCCTTCTCGATCGACTTGCGATACTCGTCCAGCGTTGCCGTTCCGATGCATTGAATCGCTCCCGAGGACAACGGCGGTTTCAGGATGGATGAGGCGTCGATCGCCCCTTCGGCGCCGCCGGCGCCGACTACGGTTTGCAGTTCATCAATGAACAGAATGACATTGTCGGATTCGACGACTTGGTTGATCAACGCCTTGAGCCGCTGCTCAAATTCGCCACGGTACTTGGTGCCGGCAACCACCGAAGCCATGTCCAGTTCGAGAATTTCCTTCTCGCGAAGAATGGCGGGCACATCACCTGTGGCCATCCGTTGGGCAAGGCCTTCGACGATCGCAGTCTTGCCGACACCTGATTCTCCGATCAAGACGGGGTTGTTCTTCTTGCGGCGGGTGAGCGTCTGGATGATCCGCTCCATCTCGTCATCGCGCCCGATCACTGGATCGAGATGTCCGGCCTGAGCCTCCTCGACAAGGTTGCGGCCGAACTCGCTGAAATCCGCAACCTTCTGAGCCCGCTTCGCCGGGCGGACCGCCATGCCGATCCCGGTCGATGGGAGGAAATAGGCTCTCGTCTTGGCAAGATCGACACCAAGATGAAGCAATACGGCTGCCCCGGTGCCTTCGCCGTCGCGCAGCATCCCCATCAGCAGATGCTCGGGACGAATGGTGTTCAGGCTCGCGCGGCGCGCTTCTTCGAAACTGATCTTCATCACGCGCTTCAGCCTCGGCGTCGGTTCAAGATCATCGGACGACAGCTTGACATCGCCCCGTCCTTTCTCTGCTTCGAGCAACGCGGCGACCTTGGCGTAGGTCACGCCGTTTGACGTAAGGAATCGATAGACATCGCTCCCCTTAAGCTTGAGAAAAGCAAGCAGCAGGTGCTCGGTCCCAACAAAGCTATGGCGCCACTCCTCGGCTTCCTCTTGCGCGACAACGATCACTTCTTTCGATTCGCGCGAGAATCGGTCGTACATCGCTCGCTCCTCCACCGTCGGGTCGGGGAAGCCCCGATCACACGGCTTATCTTCCTGCATCTCCTGTACGGCACAAACGCCAACCTCTTCGGCACAGCTATGTTACGAGTATAGCTGCCGAGAAGTCCCTAGCAACCAAGAGCGGATTCGTCGCCCGCCCCCCCTCCCGCATCGGAGGCAGGCCGCAGCCGGCAATCCGGCGCCACTCCATTGAATCGAGTCATGACCCAGTCGAGCGTATGATCGCGAAACGCATCCACCGCTTGCACCGCCCGACGCATCACCCCTACGAGTACCTGCCATTCCGGCTGCGAAATCGGCGCAAGCACGAACTGCACCGTGTCTTCCCGGTCATGTCCGTTTCCGATCCCGATCTTCATCCGGGGAACATCCTCCGTACCCAGCCGGTCGATCACGGACCGAATCCCTTTGTGCGAACCGGCGCCCCCCCCGGGAACGATCCGCATTCGTCCGAGGGGAAGATCCAACTCGTCGTAAACGACAAGCAAATCCTTTGTATCGAGCTTGTACTTGTCGACGATGGCCCGCACGGCATCCCCACTGGCATTCATGTACGACAGAGGCTTCACAAGAAGAAGATCTCTGTCTTCATAGATCAGGGAAGAACAACGGAGCCGCCCTTTGGACGGCCCCTTGAAGACGTCACGATACAGGTCAATGACGTTGAATCCGACGTTATGACGAGAGAGCGCGTACTCCTCGCCGGGGTTCCCAAGCCCGATAACGGCTCGCAATCACGCCCCTTCGGCGACCGATTCCGAAGAAGCCTCTTCGGTCGCTTCGCCTTCTTCGATCTCTTCGCCCTCGAGTTCTTCTTCCTCATCGCCGGCGCCAAAACCGCGCGGGGCAAGGACTGCAGCAAGGACACGCTCCGGTGGAAGCATCGGTTCGGCTTCGCCGAAATCGATGTCCGAGACGTGAATCGCTTGATGCATTTCGAGGTCGGTCACATCGATCGTGATCAATTCCGGAATGCTCTCGGGCAGCCCGATCACTCGGACCTCGCTGAACGAGACATTTAGCACACCACCGTTCTTGACACCGATCGGATCGCCGGTGTACTTAATCGGGACGTGCAGCTTCAGCGGATGTCCCGTTTCGGGACAGTAGAAATCCACGTGAATCGGCTCATCCGTCACCGGGTCCATGTCGATCGCTTTGACGAAGACGTTCATCGTCTTTTCTTCACCTTGATCATGAACGGTCATGTCAATCCGGGAGCTGCGCGTGATCTTGGAGAACAACGCCAACAGCGCCCGACGATCGATCGCCAGCGGCGTGCTCTCAATGCTCGGACCGTAGACAACCGCCGGGACTTGACCCGCTGTACGTATCGCCCCTGGATGACCGGGGATTCTCACATCCACACTAAGTGTTGCCATACTTGTCTCCTCACCGACGTTTAGGAATGAGGGAAAAGGTGACTCACTGATTTCTGCTCGAAGATCCGCCGTATCGTCTTGGCTAGGTGCTCACCTACGGGGATATAGTCGACGATATCACTCTTCTCCGCTTGCTCATGAACGATGGTATTGGTTACCACGACGCGTTTCAAGGGTGCTTCCGACAACAGCTTCACCGCATCGCCCGCAAACACGCCATGGGTGCAGAACGCGGTCACTTCGGTGACGCCACGTTCGAGCAGCAATCGAGCCGCACGTACGATGGTCGATCCCGAAGCAAGGATGTCGTCATAAAGGACGGCATGGCGGCCTTCCACATCCCCGATGACGTTCATCACCTTGACCGTTCCGCCGTCTTGACTGCGACGCTTTTCGAGGATTGCGAGCGGAAGATTCAGGCTCTCGGCAAGCATCCGTGCGCGAACGGTTCCGCCGGCATCGGGAGACACGATCACCGATTTGTCCCGTGAGTAGCCGGCCTCGATGAAGTACTCCGAGAAGATCGGATCCCCCCGCAGATTGTCGACGGGGATATTGAAGAACCCTTGCACCTGCCCGGCATGAAGATCCATCGTTAGGACCCGGTCGGCACCGGCGGTTTCGATTAAGTTGGCCACCAAACGAGCCGTGATCGGAACCCGCGCCATGTGCTTTCGATCCTGGCGTGCATACCCGTAGTACGGGATCACGGGAATCACGCTGCGCGCCGACGCCCGCTCAAGAGCATCGATCAGTACGAGAAGCTCCATTAGATTCTCATTGACCGGAGGACACGTCGGCTGAATGACAAACACGTCCGCGCCACGGACCGTCTCCAAGATCTGCGCTCGGATTTCTCCGTCCTTGAACCGCCCAATATCGACGCGGCACAGATCCACACCCAGCGCTTCGGAGACTTCACGCGACAGCGCCGGATTCGCGTTGCCACAGATCAACTTGAGTTCGCGTCCGATCATGACGTCTGTTCCTCCCCGTGATCAGGTCTTCCAGGCTTGACGACCTGACGAGCCCGCCCGAAGGCGCGGGCGTCTTCGGGAACGTCGTCGGTGATCGCCGATCCTCCGGCAACGAGCGAGCCTCTGCCAATAGTCACCGGCGCAATCAGCGACACATTGCTGCCGATGAACGCGTCATCCTCGATGACCGTCCGGTGTTTGCTCTTGCCGTCGTAATTGCAGGTGATGGTTCCCGCACCGATGTTTACGCGTTTTCCAACCTCGGTGTCGCCAAGATACGCGAGGTGGCCAACCTTGGCATTCTCACGGATTCGCGACGCCTTCACTTCGACGAAATTGCCGATCTTCACACCGGGCCCGACATCCGTCCCCGGACGCAAATGGGCATATGGACCGATCCGGCTTCCTGAGCGGATCGTCGCTTCCTCCACCACCGAGTAGCGGATTTCGCAGTCTGCTTCAATCCGGGCACCCGACGCCCAAACATCGGGGCCGATGATGCTTCCCGCTCCGACGCACGTCACTCCAAGAAGATGCGTCCCGGCAAGAATCGTCACATCGGGTTCCAGAGCAACGCCGGGTTCGATGTACGTCGTTTCCGGTGACTGGATCGTGACGCCCGCCTCCATCCAGCGATTCGCCGTCCGCCGGTACATGGCCCCGCAGGCCCGGGCAAGGTCCACTCGCGAATTGATGCCAAGAAACGGAGTCGAATCGTCTGAAGCAAACACCCCCGTCGTCCGCCCGCTTTGTTGGTAGCCCGCGACAAGATCGGTGATGTAGTATTCGCGCTGAGCATTATCGGCGGCCAGAGTCTCCAGTTCTCGCCAGAGGAACGCTCCGTTGCGCAAGAGGTAAACGCCGCTATTGACTTCGCGGATCGCTAGCTCGTCAGCAGAGGCGTCACCCGCTTCAACGATGCGGCTCACCGCGCCATCGACGCCGCGGACGATGCGCCCGTACGCCCTTGGCTCATCTGGCTGCATCGTCACCACCGTAAGATCCGGCAGCTTGCTCCCCTTCCCGTGAAGGCAAGGCTCCACAAGCGGCACCAGCGTTTCCCGCTCGAGCAGAGGGAGGTCTCCAGGGACAACGAGCATCCAAGCGGAACGGGCGAGATTCTTGGTTTGCAGGAGCGCATGGCCGGTTCCCGACGGGTGACGCTGGACGGCAATCTCGGCTCCCGCAGCGGAGGCTGCGTCAGAGATGGCGCCATGAGGATCGTCCACGACAACGATCACCTGCGCCGGATCGAGCCCCTGTGCCGCCTGAAGAACCCACTCGAAAATCGTGGCACCGCAAACAGAGTGTAGGAGCTTCGGAACGCGCGACTTCATACGCGTTCCCTTTCCCGCCGCCAGAACGACGACTGCTAGTTCGTCCGCCATCAAGCACCCTGAAGCAATGGTACGCAACCAGCACAAGGACGATCAAGGCGCGTTCCATTGCGGGAGCGGCTTCCGGCTGCTTATACTGGGCCTCACGCAACCTTGTCTACAAGGGAGAGATGATGGCCCGAACCAATTTGATCTTCTCCGGCATTCAGCCGACGGGAACGCTTCACATCGGCAACTACTTCGGCGCGGTTCGCCATTGGGTGGAACTCCAACAGGCGAATCAATGCATCATCTGCATCGTCGACTACCATGCAATCACCATCGAGATCGAGGCCGATAGACTTCGCCAGGCATCCCGCAACATGGCGTTCGATTTGCTGGCGTGCGGAATCGATCCTGAGAAGACAATCCTGTTCGTTCAGTCCGCCGTTCCCGCGCATACCGAACTCGCGTGGATTCTCGGTTGCGTCACCTCGTACGGCGATCTCGCGCGGATGACCCAATTCAAGGACAAGTCCGAGAACCGTGACTTTATCAGCGCCGGGCTGTTCACGTATCCCGTGCTGCAGGCCGCGGACATCCTTGTCTATCGAGCCGGCGGTGTTCCCGTCGGGGAAGATCAGGTACAACACCTCGAGCTGTCTCGCCGAATTGCACGCCGTTTCAACGCTCGCTACGGGGAGTTCTTCCCCGAACCGCAGCCACTGGTCGGAAGAGGAGCACGGATCATGTCGCTCGCTGACCCCGGACGCAAGATGAGCAAGAGCGCCGGCGAAATGCACTACATCGGGGTCATGGAAGCCGAGTCCTCGATCCGCAAGAAGGTGCGCTCTGCAGTGACCGACACCGGACTGACCGCTGGCGCGGCGATGTCTCCCGGCGTCTCCAATCTGTTCGAAATCCTCGAACTCGCCGGCGGCGCTGATGCTGCGAGTGACCTGCGGGCTCAATTCGAGGCGGGGACACTGATGTACTCAGCTCTGAAGGAAACCACATTCGAGGCCCTGATGGCCGTTCTCCGCCCGATCCAGCAGCGGCGAGCCGATCTGGAAGGCTCAGGCGACTTGGATGCGATCCTTGCCCGTGGAGCCGAGCGTGCGCGGGAAATGGCGGCGGATACGATGCACTCGGTCCGTCGCTTGGTCGGATTCTTCGGATCGGAATAGGGTCAGCCGCGTACGCCTCCACGCGGGAAGCGCGCTTCCCAGCGCGGCCAAGCCTCGCGAAGCGCATCCACGGACAGCGCCGAGCGCTTTTCCCACGCTCGATCGAGCAACCGTTTCCCTGAAGGAACGACAAACGGCTGCAAGTACCACGCCGGCGCCGGCCCAAGCCAGTCGGCGATATCCTCCAAGTCTTCAAGTTCGATTCCCGGGGCAACGGTGGTCCGGAATTCGCACGAAGCTTCGCTTTCGCGAACGATTCGGATCGATGCGTCGATCGCTGCTTCGTCAACGGCTACGCCGGCGAATTCCGAGTAGCGCCGCCGCGGCGCCTTGACATCCAATGCGAAGTAATCGACAAGCTTGCTCTCCGCCATCCGCAACAGCATCTCCGGGCAAGAGCCGTTGGAGTCCAGCTTGACCGCAAGCCCAAGGGCTTTCACCTTCGCCGCGAAATCGAACAGACCGGCGTGAATCGTCGGTTCGCCTCCAGTGAGAACCACTGCGTCGACGAAGTCGCGCCGCGCAGACAGTTGAGCCAGAACCCGTTTCTCGACAAGGCCCTTCCCGTCATCAAGCTCCGCCAAGACAAGCTCGGGATTGTGGCAGTACGGGCAACGGAACGAGCAACCCTGCATAAACACCACAGAGGCGATCGCTCCGGGACAGTCGATCAAAGAAACGCCTTCTACGCGGCGGATCCGCATCATGGATCAATCCCCTGCACCAACCCGTTCTACTGCGCGACCGGCGCGGCGTGGAACACTTTCCGGTCGGCAAATTCCGCTTGCTTCCCGTCGTTCCATTGCTCAACCGGCCGAAGATAGCCAACGACGCGCGAGTACACCTCGGCCCGCTCGCCGCACTTCGGACAGACCGCATGTTCACCGACAAGGTAGCCGTGATCTCGGCACACGGAGAATGTCGGAGTAATGGAGTAGTACGGCAATCGGAACTGCTCGGCGATCCTGCGCACAAGTTGCTTGACTGCCGCCGTGTCGGGAAGCCGTTCGCCGAGGAAGATGTGAAACACGGTCCCCCCCGTGTACCTCGACTGGAGCGGATCCTGCCGTCTAAGCGCGTCGAACAGGTCGAGCTCCGCCCCGGGAGGAATCTGAGATGAATTGGTGTAGTACGGCGTTTCCGAGTGCGACGTTTCGAGGTTGTGGATTCGGATATCCGGATACCTCTCCTGGTCCTTCTTCGCCAGCCGGTAGCTGGTTCCCTCGGCCGGGGTGGCCTCCAGATTGAAGATCTGATCCGTCTCTTGTTGGTAGGTGGCCAGCCGCTCGCGCATGAAGTCGAGGACGCCGACTGCAAACTCGCTCCCCGCTTCATCTGCGGTCGTCAATCCATTCAGGTTCAACAAGGCTTCATTCATCCCGATCAATCCGATCGTCGAGAAGTGGTTCGTCCAGTACGCTCCGGAGCCTCTGTGAACTTGCTCGAGGTAGAAGCGAGAGTAGGGATAAAGGCCGCGATCCGTAAGCCCTTCCAAGCTCTTCCTCTTCACGGAAAGCGAATCTCGAGCCAAATCCATCAGCGTCCCCAGCCGCTCGAAGAACTCTTGCTCGCTGTGGGCGAGGTAGCCGATCCGCGGCAGGTTGATCGTCACCACGCCGATCGATCCCGTCAGCGGATGCGCCCCAAACAGGCCGCCGCCCCGCTTTCGAAGTTCGCGATTGTCAATCCGCAGCCGGCAGCACATGCTGCGAGCGTCCTCCGGCTTCATGTCGCTGCCCACGAAATTGGAGAAGTAGGGGATGCCGTACTTGGCGGTCATCTCCCAGACCGGCTCCAGTTCAGGATTATCCCAGTCGAAGTCACGGGTGATGTTGTAGGTGGGAATCGGAAATGTGAACGGTCTTCCTCCAAGATCCCCTTCGGCCATCACTTCAGCGAACGCTCGATTGAACTGGTTCATCTCCCGCTGATAGTCGCCATAGACCGACGGTTGATGCTTGCCGGCAACGATGACCGGCTCCTGGCGGAGATATTCGGGGACGACAAGATCCAACGTGATGTTCGTAAACGGCGTCTGGAATCCGACCCGTGTCGGAACATTCATGTTGTAGATGAATTCCTGCATGTTCTGTTTGATTTCTTCGTACGTCAGCCCGTCGGCGCGAATGAACGGCGCAAGGTACGTGTCGACGCTGGAGAACGCTTGCGCGCCGGCGGACTCTCCTTGCAGGGTGTAGAGGAAATTCACCACCTGGAGCAACGCGACACGGAAATGCTTCGGAGGACCGGCGGCGATCTTCCCGCGCACGCCACGGAACCCGTGGGTCAACAGAGCTCCAAGATCCCATCCCACGCAGTACGCACCCAACGTTCCCAAGTCATGAATGTGGAAGTCGCCGCGTTCATGCGCTTCGCGGATATCGGATCGGTAGATCTTGTTCAGCCAGTACTTGGAAATCACGCGATCCGTGATGTGCGTGTTCAGCCCTTGTAAGGAAAACGTCATGTTGCTGTTCTCGCGAACGCGCCAGTCGAGATCGTTGAGATAGTTCTCCACCAAAGGGATCTCCGTCAACAACCCGCGCATCTGCCGCAGGTCGGCGTGTTGCTTTCGATAGAGAATGTACGCCTTGGCAGTGCGGACGTAGCCCGCTTCGATGAGGATCTCTTCGACAAGATCCTGGATCTCTTCGACCGTGGGATACTCATTGACGAACCGCTCGTTCAGCAGTCCCGTTGCCAGCTGAGCCAGCTGCTGCGCAATGTCGGCATCCTCTTCGCCCACTTCGCGCATCGCCCTCCAGCTAGCGGTTGTCATGCGCGTTTGGGCAAAGGAAACCACCCGGCCGACACGCTTCACGATGTACTGCATCTGTCCCCCTCATCCGATCCCGGTTATCACCCATCGCTGGTCAGCGGCTCGTCATCAGCACGAAAACGCCTTCATGGTAGACGGTCAATCGCCGGCCGCCAAGCCATGTCGTCAGCCGTTCATGAACAGGAACTATCCGTTTCTAGGGGGTTGCGACGTGTTCCCACCAAAAAGGGTGATCAACGTCCAGGCAGTTCATTCGTTGCGCCGCGGAGGAATCGCATATCTCGATCGAGCGCAAGCTACGTTCCCGTCGAGCTATTCCCCGATGATCTTCACAAGAACGCGTTTGCGCCGACGACCGTCGAACTCGCCGTAGAAGATCTGCTCCCACGGGCCAAGATCAAGGGTGCCGCCGGACACGGCAATCACCACTTCCCGCCCCATGATCTGCCTCTTCAAGTGGGCATCTCCGTTGTCTTCACCAGTCAGATTGTGATCGTACGCAGCAATCGGCGCGTGTGGTGCCAGCTGCTCGAGCCATCGTTCGTAGTCGGCGAGCAAACCGGCTTCATCATCGTTGACGAAGACGCTGGCTGTGATGTGCATCGCGTTGACCAGGCACAGTCCTTCGCGAATGCCGCTCTCCTCGACCGCTGATTCGATCTGATCCGTCATATTGACAAAGCCCCTTCGCGACGGCAATTCGAACCACAATTCCTGTCGATGCGACTTCATGGCCTCTCCCTATTCCGCGCTTGACTACGCCGCTCCAACCATCGGCCGGCGCATTCCGCCGCACGGCGGCCGACTTCGGCGGCCGACACCCCCTGATGAACGGCGATGACAAATCCGGCCGCAAATGCATCACCGGCCCCCGTTGTGTTGACGCTTGCCACGGGAGCGATTGCAATGCGAGACACTTGGCGTTCGTCCCACACGACCGCCCCCCGGTCCCCCAGCGTCACGGCGCCCATCTGAAACCGAGACGCCAACGCATCCACGGCGCTCTGCACATCAGCCGACGCCGTCAACAGCAACGCCTCCTCCTCATTGGGAAAGACCATCTGCACGCGATCAAGCTCACGGAGGAACCATTCCCGTCCAACTTGCTCAATCAGCTTCGCCGGCGGTGGATCGACCGAAACCGGGATCGCCGGGTGATGTTCGGAACATGCGCGCATGACGGCATGCGCCACCTCGAGCTGTGCCGAACCAAGTAGGGCGTACCCTGAAACGTGTAGATGATCGACCTGGCCGACATCCAGCAGATCGACGATCTCCGGCGCCAGGTCATCGTTGGCGCCCCGATCGCAGATCATCGTGTGCATATTGGATGCGCTGTCCGCGGTGCCCACGCTGATCACAACTCCGGTGCGACCGCGACCACAGCGACCGAGCAGCCGTACGCCGTCGCGCTCCAATTCCCCGCGCAGGATCTGTCCGGCAGGATCGTCGCCAACGCACGCAACCAAGATCACCTCGGCGCCTTCCGCTGCCGCAACGCGGGCAAACGTCGCCGCTGCTCCGCCGGGGACAACCTCGATCCATCCCCGCAGTTCACCGCCTCCCGCCGGAAGCGCACCGATCGATCGACCCGCATCCACCCCAGAATCAAGTGGCAGCTCGACAAGAACATCGAGATTCAGATCCCCAAGCGCAACCACATGCATCGCTACGATCCCCGCAGGCCTTTGATCCCGTCGCTCATTGCGCGAACCCGTTGTTCATCGACCGGGTTGGAAACGAGCCCCAATTCGTGCATTGAGCTTCCAACGACAAACCCATCCGCGTCGCGATACATGGCAAGGTTGTCCAGCCGCACACCGCTTCCGACCAGCACCGGCAACTCGGTGATCTGCTTCACCGCCTGCAGTCGCTCCGGCGGGGTCCGCTTGCCGGTTCCGATTCCGGTCACGATCAGCCCGTCAGGCCGGTTCCTGTCAGCGTCGAGTGCTGCTTCTTCAATTGTCGTCAGGTGGGCGGCATGCTTCACTTGGACATCGGCGAAGATCCTGACGCTGGAACGAAGCCGCTTGCGCAACTCGTGAAGTGCCCTCGCGTTTCCTTCGATCATTCCCTGATCGGTAAACGCTACGCCGCAAAACACGTTGACGCGCACGAACGCCGCCTTTGCCGCCGCAGCGATCGCAATCGCGGCAAGACCGTCGTTGCGAAGGACGTTGACACCAATGGGAATCTTCGCTTTCTTGACGATCTCGTTCACAAGGATCGCCATGTCGGCCACGGTTTCCGTTGGAGCCAGCTTCGTGAACGGCGCGTCGCCGAAGTTCTCGACGATCGCCGCATCGGCTCCACCCGCTTCGAGCGCTTCCAGATCGCGCAGCGCTCGGTTGATGGTCAGCGCCAATCCACCGGTCTCCGACGCCGGCGAACCCGGCAATGGAAGCAGATGGATCATCCCGATGAGTGGCTTGTCACACTTAAACAGTTCCATAACGCGTGACCGTACAGCGGGCAGCCGTTCGCTGCAACATCAAGTCCCGGGAATCGTCTCTCCGAGTTCGGCGGGAATTGCGGACAGCCGAGTGGGAGGGAATCGAAACCCCTTCGATAGGGATGTCTCCGCATCCGAGGGAATCTTCCCCGAATGCGGAGACATCACCCACATCCATATTGCGCCGCGCTGCCGAAAAGGAAAGCGTTGGTCGCTGCAGCCTTCGAAGCTAGCGGATGACGAATCGGAACGTGTAGTACTCGATCTGCCGCTCGGGGCAGCAAGGATCCGCAACCTCGAGGGCAAGCACGAACAGGAACGGTCCGTTATCGAGGATGTTGTTGGTGACATACCAGCCTTCGTCCGAATAGCAGACTTCCGAGACGGGAACGGCCGTGTCGAGTAGGAGCCCTCCCGGCGCGATCGACGTCGGCGGCGTCAGGTCCATCCGATCGTCGTACGCCATTTCTTCGTGCATGATGTTGACGGTGTCCGCACCGGGAAGCTGGATCGAGCAGCGGTCCCAGACAACGGCAATAACATCATCACACCGGTTCTCGAGTTGGAATGCAAGCTCGCTCATCGCGATCCCTTCCTCGGTCAGCGGCACGTGAAAAGCGATCATGATCCGATCGTCGACAAAGACCGCTTTCTCAGAGTAGATGGGGTCCAACAGCTCAAGGTGCTTGAGAGGCGTGGCGATGACAATGCAATCCTCGCCCAATGTCCCGGCATTGACATCCGTGCCTTCTACGCTGGCAACCTCCGTTTCCGTTGCCACCGCCGCCACATCATCGATCGGCGCGGTGGGTTGCGTTCCGACAACGCCCCACGCGATCACGGCTACACCCAGAACGATTCCAAGGATCCATAGACTGCTCGTCGTGTTCACAATCACACCTCACTCTTTCTGCAGCGCTTTCGCTCCGGCCCCCTCATCCAAGGCCGACCGATGAGACTCTTCCTGATCAACCATCCGTAGCGTAGAGCTCTCTCCATCCGTTCTCGTCCCCCCTCGACCCTTGCCATCGCGACACGTGTCACCCCGCAAAAAGCCTTCTGCCATGCACAAGACTGCAACCCTCAGCCGATACTCGCTATAGCAGCGAGGAAATCAGGGGGGATGCGACCGGTGCCGGCGGCAACGCCGCGGCTCGGTGCATTCCTTCGATCGAATTGGAGGTAGCATGCGTGATCTGGATCTGGCAGGGATCAGGAAGTTGGCTCTTGCGCTTCTATTCATCACCGCTTGGGCTTCGGCAACGCTGGGAGGGCAGATCGGCGTCGGCGTGAAACTACATACTGAGGCAGAGACGGATGTCGCAGCAACGTTCATCACCGTCAACGGAACATTCGATTACGTCGCCATCGATGGAGGAATCCTCTGGGATTCGTTGGAGTCGCTCGGAGATAGCTCTTCGCCCCTCCTGTACTACGGCCAAGTGAAACTGCGGGTTCCCGTCCTGGACATTCTCTTCCCCTATGCCGCGGTAGGAGCGGAGGCAATTACGATCCCATCGCTTGGAAGCACACAGGGCTTCCTCCTCGCCGTCGGCGGAGTGGAGCTTTCTTTGAGCGAACGCGGGATTCCGTTCTCCGTTTTTGCTGAGATGAACTGGACATCGCCGCTGGAGAACATCCAATTCGGGGAAGCCAGCGTCTACTTCGGCTTCCGCGTGGATCTGTTCGCATTCTCTTCCGCGCCGGCCGACGTGATCGGCGCAGCATCGACAGAAGCTGAGGATTCGTCGGCGGAAGCCATCCAGTCGCTCGAGCTCGAGCCGATCCCGTGTGCCGTATGCAATGATGGGGACGTGCTGAGGCGCTGGCGACAAGACGACTGACCCAAGCGGTGAGAGAGAACCCAACCGGCAGCCGACTGCTCGGGGACGGTCGTCGCCCGCAAGGCGGATCTCCGGCGAAATCGGACATGTCGTCACACCGCGGCGCGGGGGCTTGTTTCCGGTTGAATCATCGGCTGTCTGATCCTCGGACCCGGTCAAGCGGCCTTGTGCCTGGGGCTGACCTCCCCCGCAACCCATCGCATGCTCTGGAATGGAGGGCGGGAGGGAGACGTGTTGGGTGTGTCGTCTCCCTCCCTGGCTCAAGGAGGCATGTATAACGCGGTTGCATGACGAGCATAGTTCGCGCCGGCGTCGTTACCAAAGGCCACAGGTGGGCTTGTGAACGGAACACGTTCCCTTGAACTGCGGGCACATGCAGTGCCCGAGTTCCAGACACCGGTCCGCTCAGCTCACTTCCCACTCATTCCCCGATGTTCAGGAATCAGATCGAGATCGATATGCACCCGGCAACCAGGCACCACCATCATGCACCGTTGCCGGTTGCCCTGGGAGAACACCGCCGCAAAGCCGTCCGCGGTCTTGGCTTCATGTCTTGTTACTTCTTTGTCAGCCAAGATTCTCGTTTGGTTCCGAACGTCCCTCCAGTTCCGCGATCCGCAACTCGATCGTCGCATCCTCTCCGACCGCATTCATCGCGTCACGGTAAGCGCTAATCGCCTTGGCGCGGCTCGTTTCGATCTCGATCATGATCTGCGTGACGAGGTCCAATGTTTCACCCGCAAGCGGACCGGCCGCCTGCACCGCAGCAAGCTGTCCGTTCAGCGAAGCGATCTTCTGCTCGTAGAGTCGTCCCAGGAAGTACGGCGCGTACGGATCGACCGTCTCCCCCTCACCGATTGCAGCCGTAATCACCGCGATGCTCCGATCGAGATCGACTTGCCAGGACAAGTAAGCATCGGTGATCGGCTCGAATGCCACAATGCTGGCACCGGCACGAGCTTCCTCATACCAGGCGGAGAAGATATCGGCGCTCATCGCTTCGAGCATCACATCGCCGTACACCGTGCGCGCATCCTCAAATGAAAGCTGCTCCGCTTCGTGGCGATCCCGGACGAGCAGAATGTGATAGCCGACCGTCGATTCGACCACGTCGCTCAATTGGCCTACAGGAAGATCGAACGCGGCTTCCTCCACATCGGCAACATAATCGCCGGCGCGGATCCACCCCATGTCCCCGCCGTCGGCAGCTGACGCATCTGCCGAATACTGGCTTGCCAACTCTGCAAACGATGCTCCTTCCGACAACTGGACCAACAGGTTTCGCGCAAGGTCGTCGCTCGGAACGAGGATCTGTGAAAGACGGATCTCTGGAGGCGTGACGAACTCATTGGGGTGCAGATTGTAGTACAGCCGCATTTCGTCCTCGGTGACGACATGCTCGGTCACCGCGCGCACCAACGCCTTGAATTCGAGATCGAGCGCGGCCCGCTCGCGGTACATGGCGCGGAATTCCTCAAGGCTGGTCCCCTGTGATCGGGCGTACGCTTCGAGCTGAGACTCCGTGATCTGAGATCGATCGAGAAAGCTGGTGTACTGTCGCTCGAACACTTCATCTACCGTCTCTTCGGTGATGACGACCCCGCGAGCATCAAGCTCGGCCCGGAATAGCGCATCTTGAACCAAGACCTCGAACGCGTTTCGTACAAGCCCCATCTGAAGCTCGGCACCTTGGGCCCCGGCAAGCGTGGCTCCCACAGCGTCCGCCGGAACTCCAAGCGCAGCAAGATATTGCTCGACAAGCCGCACGTACGTGTCGGAGAACAGATCATACGAGATGGAGTTGCCATCGACAGCGCCCACCGGGTCGATCGGCCCGCCGGCGAATGGACACGGGACTTGGTACGGCTCCGGCTTCGGGGTATTCCTCGCGTCGCTAAGCCCGGGCGGCTCGATCTCATCAATGCGCGCAAGAAGCTCCGCCGAGATACTCCCCTCGGAAGACACCTCCGTCTCGACAACCGCATCCGGCTCCGGCCCCACGTTATTTGTCGGTGCAAGCAACGCCACCGCAAGCACCACCACTGCCAACAGGCCAAGTAGAACACGAAGATCCATTCTCCCTCCTCGTTGTGAGTAGGATAAGCGGCAACGGAACGAGGATCAACCGTTCCAGGAGTGGTAAGCCGAGTGATCTCCGGCTTCGAAATGCCTTGCGGCGATCAACCGGCGGGTGCGCGGGAGCTCTCCGCTCCATGATCATCGCTTCAGTCCAGAGGGCAAGCGACCAGTGTGGTCAAAGCAGCCGCAGGATCATCGCTTCGGTCAGTTCGTCGGGGTCTCCCGAGAACCGGATGACGCCGTTTCGGTCAATCAAGAACGTGTGCGGGATGCCGCGGACATTGAACAACGCTTTGACTTCTTGAGAGGCCGTTCTCGACCCCCACAAGTGGAGCGAATCCAGAACTCCCATATCGGTCAGAGCATCCACCATCCTCGCCTCCGTGCGGTCGACGGAGACCGGGACAAGAACGAGGCCGCGATCGCCGTATGTTCGTTCCATTTCGTAGAGACGAGGCAAGCCGATCAAACACGGAGCGCAGTAGCTGGCCCAGAAATCAAGAAGGATGACCTTCCCGTAGAAATCGGTCAGGGAGACAAGGTTCCCGTCTCCGTCGGCAAGCGAGAATTGCGGCGCCGCTTGACCGACTTCGAAACCGATCGGATAGACCCCTGTCGGTTCGGCAAGATTGATGAGCGCTTCCAAGGTATCACGAGATCCGTGCTCGTTGGCGACCACCAAGGTTACGACATACCAGCCGCTCTGCCGGTACGTGTGAGTTACAGTCGAACCTGATCCGGAGTAACCGTCTCCGAAAACCCACTGAATCGATGCGATCTCTCCACTCCCCCCGACGGAAGCGGACGCATCGAAGCGGACGGAAAGCAGATCCTCCCTCGCAACTACGTCACGGACAAACGAAGCTTCGGGCCTGATCCCGGCCGCCGACACAGCACTCGCTCCCGCGAGAAGCACGCACACCAAGACGGAAAGGACACGTTGCATGGTCGGAGAACCTCCTTCCCACTTCTGATCCGCCTAGCCGTTTGCCATCCGGACGATACTCTGCACAATCTCGGCATCAAGTTCGGATCGATATCCGCGGAATCGAACGACCCCCGAAGGATCGATCACGAATGTGGTCGGAACCGAACTCACGCCGTAGCGAGTCATCACCGATCGGCTCGCCGAAACCGATTGCCACAGCGTGATCCCCTGAAATCCGTACCGAGCGATGTAGCGCGCCGCCGATGACGCGTCGCGGTCGAGTGAGATCCCGACGAACAGGATGTTTCCCGCCGGAAGTTGCTGCTGCACGCCAACAAGCCTGGGCATCGTCGCCTGGCACGCACCGCACCCGCTTGACCAGAAGTCGAGCACGACGACAAATCCTCGGGCTTCCGACAGAACGAATCGCTCTCCGTCCAGCGATTCGAGCGCGAATTCCGGCGCCAGCTGCCCCACCGAGCTTCCTATCGACAGCCCAGCCGTCCTATCCATTCGGGCTGACGCGGGGTGCGCAGAGGTCGGCGTCGGCGATACTGTCTGGGCTTCGATCGGTATCATGATCTGCTCGGTAATTCGAGCGGTCTCGCCTTGATCGTCGGCGACAAAGAGCGTCATCAGATACGTCCCCGGAGAAGGATAGGTGTGCACCACCGATTCACCCGAACCGGTGGTTCCGTCCCCGAAAACCCATTGGTACACCACCACGTTTCCTTCCGCGTCAAATGATTGGGCGGCGCTGAGTTGTACGGTCAACGATCCGGCCGTGTTCTCTTGCTTCATCGCGGTGACTTCTGCAATCGGCGGCGAAGCCGTCGCATCCCACTTCAGCGAAGCGAGGATCGCAACAAGGAGGGTGATTCCCACGGCAATCCCAAAGATCTTTCCCTGTCCCATGGAGTCCTTTCATGCCGAGAACTCAGAATCTTCCGAGGCACAAGTTTACACGAATCGGAGCCAAGGGAAAGCAACCGTCAGAGAGTGGGTGGGTGCAGCGTGATCAGCGCCCGCAGCCGCCGCCGATGACGGCGCTGGGATCAAGAACATTCAGCTCGTGGGACGTGCTGGCGCATCCGCCACGCCCGTCTTCGACGGTCAGCGTGACCACTGTCAGGCCGATGCGAACGAACCGGTGCGAGACATCTTCACCGACGGCAGCGCCGCCTGCGAAACTCCACCGATAGGTGAGCGGATCTCCGTCCGGATCATGTGAGGCGGACGCATCGAACCACACCGTTTCGCCAGTGACCGGAGCATCATTGGTCATGCGAAAATTGGCGATCGGCTCACGATTGGCGATGATCACGGTTCCCAGAGCGTCGTCCGTCGCACCTTGGGTGTCGATGACGACGACGCGCACCGGATAGACACCGGGGAATGCATAGACGTAGGTCATCGTGAGATCTTCGGAAACAAGGCGATCGCCCTCTCCGAAATCCCACTCCACGCAGGCGATGCCATCATCGTCGATTGATTTGCGTGCGGAGAAGGTGACTTCAAGTGGAGCGAATCCTTCCCACGACGTTGCTTCAAGCATCGCTGTCGGCGGTTGGTCAACAGACGAGCACCCGGCGAGACATAGCGCAAGACTCACCAGCAGCCACAATACCCGTCGCATCGATAAGCTCCTCCCGGCACGAAGATCGTCGTCCCAATCACTGTATCGGGAAGTCGTCGTGGGAGGACGGCAGTCGTTGCTCAAGATCGTGACAGCGATCACCTGCCAGCGACGGCTTGATGTCCCAGCTGCGTTCCTCCGGCCGTTGAAATCGCCAACGAATCGATCTCCGAGCCCGGCAGCACTTCCCCGACAACCCGATGAGTGACGGGGATTTCATGGAGCGTATGGTCCCGGCGAACCAGTCGGTTCCCATTGCCGGTGATATTCAGCAACACACGGTCGTTGCCGGCGATCCGTCCCGTCTCCACGGCTTGCGCCAGCGCGGCGACAGCAACGGCAGCAGCCGGTCCTATCGGAAGGCGTTCCGAACGTTCGAACAACACGCGGGCGGCGCGAAGCTCGGCATTGGTCACCGAATAGGTGCTCCCATTGGAGCTGACGAGCGCGTCGTGGACACCGCCGCGCACCGCATAGGGAGGCGTCCGATTGGCAAGAACCTCCGCCTCAACCTGGGAAATGAGGTCTCGCTGACGAGCAAGATCCTCACCGCCCTGGGGGACACGGATCGGACTGCCGGTGCTCCATGCGTCGTGGATCGGGGCAAACGGCGCGTTTTGAGCAAGATGGAGCTTGGGAAGATGCGTCCCTACTCCAGCCGACATCAACCGCTGCGAGGCCTCCCAGGCGGCTATCGCGCCAGTTCCGCTGCCGATGGCCTGCACGTAGTGATCGGGAATCGCATGATAACAGGCGGCAAATTGGAGGAGCGAGGTTCCCATTCCATCTCGCCGGGCCACATTGCGGGCGCCCCCCTCCACTGGGAACCCCAGATGCTCGGCAATCCGTTCTGATAGGCCAATCGCATGCGCGTAGTCCTTGCTGTCTGCAACCACGACGAGCCGCACGCAGGGTGATGGTTCAATCGGAAGCCACAACAGGTGTTTCATCGCCTCAGGGACAACGAGAATCACCGGAAAATCGAGCAGCGTTGCCGCATAGGCGAATGCACGAGCCGTGTTCCCCGCCGAGGCGAGCACCACGCACTCCTCGCCCAACTCTCTCAAGAGAAGAAGTGTCGGCAACGCTTCGAAGTCCTTGAAACTTCCGGTCGGATTTGCCGCTCCGACCTCGGGGGCGTACCCATTGAACCCGATAAACAGCCGTTTCAGTCCAAGTCGTCGCGCCAAGCCGTCACTCGGGTAGCACGTCGGCCCAACCGTGCATTCCACGCTATCCCTGCACGGGAGCCAATGTCCGAACCGGAAAATCCCCGGCGCGTCGGCAACGTGAAACGTCGATACATCATAGCAGGACCGGAGCAGGACATCGGGGCAATCGGGACAGCTCAACGTACCGACTGGGTAGTGCGTCCCGCAAAGTGGACAGACAACATCAGCATGTCTTCTTCCCCCGGACCAATCATCCCCCACTGCCCGTATCCCTCCCCCGGAACCCGCGCTGGAGCAGCAAGCAAGAGATGTCTCCGCTTCCGCCAACGCACACACGAACGTCTTGCCGGAAGGATCGATGCCGTGCGGCCTCAACGCAAGGACAACCGCGACCGCCCGCCATCCGTCTTGTCATCGCACTTCGGCATTCGCTCGATCCAATCCGCCGAAACGGCCAGTCGGCCGCCGTGTGGTCGACGTCAGGATTGCGTCAGTGCCAGGGCGGCACGTAGGCCATCCACCGCCGAGCTGACAATCCCCCCGGCGTATCCGGATCCCTCTCCGATCGGGTACAACCCGGCAATGTCGATCGACTGGCCGTCTTCTGCGCGACGCAAGACTCTCACCGGCGACGAGCTGCGGGTCTCGGCGGCGTAGAGAAGGACCTGTTCCGGCCTCACGCCTCGAAGCTCGAGCAGCATCCTGGGAATCGCCGCATGAAGCGTGTCGGCAACGAATTCCGGCAACACATCCCGCAGCTCCGCGGATACAGCGCGACTGCAGGAGCGTGCTTCGGGGATCTCCTCGGGGGATCCGCCTTCGAGAAACGCCGTTAATCTCTGTGCCGGAACGCCGAAGTCGCCGCCGCCCGCGTCAAATGCCGCCCGCTCCCACCGCCGCTGAAAAGCAACTCCCGCCAATGCCTGATCCCCATCTCCGCCGCTGAAGTCTTCCGGACGGATCGGCACGAGAAATGCAGCATTCCCGAATGGCTTGGCGCGCCCCGAGAAGCTCATACCATTAGTCGTCAGCATGCGATCTGACGATGCACAGGCAATCACAACGCCTCCGGGACACATGCAGAAGCTATAGCAGCTTCGGGCCCGGTGGGCTGCCTTGCGCGTCAGTCGAAACGACGCACTTCCAAGCCGCGGGTGATCGGCAGAACGACCGTACTGTGCCGTATTGATCCGGTCCTGCGGAATCTCGACCCGCACGCCAAGCGCAAACGCCTTGGGCTGCAGCGAAGCACCCGCCGCAACGAGCATCTCATAGACGTCCCGCGCGCTGTGTCCGGTGGCGAGGAAGCAAGCGTCGGCCGTCAGCTGCTGGCCGGAAACGGTGAGTCCGCGGAGGAATCCGTCCTCGACGTGAAGCGATTCGAGCCTCGCGCCGAAACGGACT
>CAZJLO010000010.1:0-6122 GCA_964547105.1 uncultured Thermotogae bacterium | reverse complement strand
GGATGCGATCGCGAAGTGCAGGAATGATCTCGGTCAGGATATCACTGCCAAGATGGGGTTCGGCATCGACCAGGATCTCGGGCGGAGCCCCGCAATCAACGAGAACTTCAAGGAAGTGGCGGATGCTGGCGCGATCCTTGATACGGGACGTCAGTTTGCCGTCGGAGAACAGTCCCGCGCCTCCTTCTCCGTAGAGAACGTTGCTCTCCTGGTTCAGGAGCCCTTGCCGCCAGAACGCTTCGACATCACGCCCACGCGTCTCGACCGGCGACCCGCGTTCGATCAGAACAGGCTCAAGCCCCGCTTCGGCCAACGTCAGCGTCGCCATCAAACCGGCGGGACCTGCGCCGACCACCACCGGGCGCTGGCGGGATCTTGCGTCTGATCGTGCTCGGATCGCGGGGCGGCTGGAGGGTTCCGGCTTCGCCGCTTCGATTCTCCCCGCGGCAAGCGAAAGGGCCGAGTTGCCCGTGTAGTCGACCTCCACGGTCAACACATACCGGGGGACTCTGTCGTGGCCGCGAGCATCAAGCGATCGACGAACAACCTTGAGGCGGTCCAATTCCTGTTCCCGGCAACCAAGCCTCCGCGCAACTCTGCGAAGGATGTCCGCCTCCGCGTCATCCAGCCCGGCAATGATCTGATGGATCCTCAGTTGCATATCCCACGGAAGCTCGATCCATCTTCATGCGCATTCATCCAGACGCCCGAAGAAAACGGATCCGACCCTCATCTCCTTGTCCTAGATCGAGTTTGCGATAAACGTGTCGACGTCTCGCTTGAATTCCGCCAATGACGCCTCATCCAAGTAAAACATGTGCCCGGCCTTGTAGTGCTTCATCTCCACATTGCCACGCAATTCGGGATCGACGTTCATGTGGGTGATCATGTATTCCGTTGCGAAATGCGGCGTGGCCAGATCGTAGTAGCCTTGCCCCACAAGGACCCGCATGTACGGATTCTTGGCCATCGCTCCGCGAAGCGCCTCACCGGTGGCGGGAAGCATACCATTTTCCCACGCCCATTTCTCGTTCACGCTCAAGCTCAGCGTCTCGTACACGAGGTCGGTTTCGATCCCCAACTCGGACCGGACATACTGATTGAGTGCCGCCGTGTACGGCGGCGTGATCGCCTGCATTGATGGGTCGAATTCCGGCCGCTCGTTGATTGCCAGTGCTTCTACGCCCTTGAATCGGGAGTCCAACCGGCCGACGCTTCGCTTCTCTTCGCGCAGCAGCGCCTTGCAGAAGCGATGGATCTCGATCCGAAGATTGGTTCCAAGGATGTAGTCCTGATCAAGCCCCGTGTAACGAGCCAGTCTCCCGGCGATGTCACGCCGTTCGCTCTCGTCAAGTCGATCGCCTCTCATCAGCGCCACGGTCAGCTCGCTCTCCGACCACGCCTTGACCTCGGCCATCAGATCGGGAAGCGAAAGATCTTGCAGGGAGCGATCGAGTTTCCCGTGGAACCAGGCCGTCGCCGCGTAAGTGGGAACAAACAACTGGAACGGAAGATCGTTCGCCTCCGCAAAACGGATCGAACCAAGATCCAGGACGGTCGAGATCAGGACGATACCGTTGAACGTGATCCCGCGTTCGACCAAGTGCCCGGCCAGCGCTGCAGCTCGCGTCGTTCCGTAGCTTTCCCCGGCCAGGAATAACGGGGATGTCCATCGCTTGTACCGTGTGAGATACAGGCGGATGAACTCTCCGACGGATTCGATATCTCCTTGAAAACTCCAGAACTTCTTGTCCAACTCCTCGTTCGCCGCACGGCTGAATCCGGTTCCTACAGGATCGATGAACACCAGGTCGGTTTGGTCGAGCCAGGTTTGCCGATTGTCTTCGTAGCGATACGGAGGGGACGGCATCCAGCCTTCCTTCTCCATCCGAACCCGCTTCGGTCCCAACGCACCCATGTGCAGCCAAACCGAAGAGGATCCCGGCCCGCCGTTGAACACGAACGTCAGTGGGCGATCAGACCGATTTGCAGCATCTTCGAGATCAAGGTCGTACGCGGTGAAGAAGAGTTCGGCCTCGGTTTCATCGAACTCGTCCTTCAGCGCAATTGCACCGGATCGAGCGGTATAGCCGAGTCTGCGATCGTTGACGGTCATCTCGTGCCGCGTCTCTACAGGCTCGATTCCCAGGAGCTTCCGTTTCTTTGTCGACCTCTCGTCGCCGTTGCCTTCGGGTTTCTTCGCCTCATCGCCCATCGGTTCGCTCTCCTTTGCCTTCGCCCGCCACAAGTCGCGGACACGCTCACTTGATTCAACGATCATTGTACAGAAGAGAGGCTTCCGGCTCGTCTATTCCGGCGCCCGCCGCCACGCTAGCCAGGCCAACTCCTCACACTCAGCACGTTTTTTTATCGTATGATGGAAAAAAGGATACGGTAAATCTTTGCACAGATCCATCAACCGCTTCAGCGGGCAGCTCGCCGTGATGATTCAGCCGTTGGGAGCTGCAGACATGCCGTCCGTGGGTTCGTGGAACGTCTTTCGCGCTGACGGGTTGAGGAACTCCTGGAACTCCAACCGGTACCCGCCCGGGTCGGTCAGAAAGAACGTCCGAATCGCCAGATCCTTCATCGTCACGATGTCGCTGTCGAGCGAAACGCCTGCTGCAACGAGCTTGTCGTGCCAGCCACTCAGATCGTCAACCACAAACGTCAACAACACGGCATTGGTCTGCTGCGGACGGCAGGTTCCCTTGCCGGCACGCGCGTTGACGAGCCCGACAAACGCATCCCGTGCAATGCGAAACACCCGCGCCCACGTTTGGTCAAGAACCGGCTCCAACCCGAGCGTGTCACTGTAGAAGACAGCTGCCGCTTCGAAGTTATCGTAGTAGAACCAGGTGATCGATGACTGCGATCTCGGGGCGTTCTCGGCCATCTCGCTCCTTGTGCTTGCTCCGGTGCCGATGATTGTCCGTATCCCGGAAGCCAATAAGCCAATTCCACATCCGCGCACGCGGAGCGAGAACAATGCTCAGTTCCGCTTTGGGATGCTTCCGGTTCCGCCCGATTCCCGGAGCCGCAGGGGGCGCTCTATGGACCGGCTACCCACGGCGTGCAAAACGAGGAGTGAACCGTCAGCGTGCCGGTCCAACTGCCGACCGCGCCTCGCAGGGTGTAGATCGCGCCGGGAGCGAGACGATCCGGATTCATTCCTGGGCCTAGAGTCACGCCAAGATTGGAGGGCCAAGGAACGCCGTCCACCAGCAGGTCTACGGTGAACACCCGAAGATCCTGCTGGCTCTGATTGCGCACGACCACGGTCACGTCCACCTGGCCATCGGGACGATCTGCCGTGGCGAGACTGACGATCTCCAGCCATCCCGGACCGATCGTGATCGTCTGCTGAACCGTGTCCGTGGCGCCGCTGGCGGCATCCCGCAAGGTGAGACTGGCAATGTATATCCCTTCCCGGCGGTAGATGTGCTGCGGGTTGGTGTCGCTCCACTCGAAACCGCGCGTGGTGCCGTCGCCGTAATCCCAAGCCTTGTCATGCATCCCCGCCATCGGATCGAAGATGGAAATCCCATCCTCATTGAGCGAGCCAGCACAGCTGAACTGGTACAACAGCGGAGGCCGCAGATCCGGATTCAATCCCATGTCGACAAGATCATCATCAATCACCGCCGTCATCGCCGCCTGAGGCGAACCGGTCGTTCCACCTCCGGGCGAGATCGCATCCAAGATCTTGTCGATCAGATCGCATCCCGTCACCAGCGGCAGCAACGCCGCACCCAGCACAGCAACCACAAGAAGCTTTCCGAAGTGAATCGAAGCACGTTGCACGATACCGGCCTCCCTTCCTGCTTTGATCCCACTATACGGAAATCGGGGGCATCCACCCAGTTTCGGTCGTTCGGGGCAATTCAAGCGCAGCTGCACGGGAGGCGATTCAGGGTTCCCGTACAACCAACAGGATCGACGAACACGGCTGTCGCCAAACGAGATTCCGGCTACTCCGCTGAATTGAACCACACCTCGTTCGGCCCGGGCGGGTCGTACTGTGCGGTGAACACGTCCACATCGCCGTCGCCGTCAAGATCGCCAACGCCCGCAATCCCGTCCAGCCCATCGGCGCCGAAACGGACACCGGAATCGATGAATCCGCCGTGGCCATCGTTGAGACCGATCCTGTCAGGCTGGCTCAGACAGCGAACCAGCACGTCGGGCGCACCGTCACCATTGAAATCTCCGACAGATAGCCGGCCGGCGGTGACCAGAAATCGATCGTCCGGGGCGTAGGCAAACACGCCGGCACCATCGTTCAACAACACGGTGATCGGTGTCTCAATCGAAGAACTTCCGCTTGCGGCCACCAGATCGAGATCGCCGTCGGCGTCAAGGTCGGCAAGCTCGGCACTTCCAGGGAGAAATGGCGTCGGCACGGCGATCTGGCGTCCCTGCTCGAACGGACCTTCGCCGCCCGCATTGAGCCACGTCGCGTACCCGCCGCCGTGTCGCTCGACCACCGCATCCACATCGCCGTCCTGGTCGACATCACCCCAGAACGCCATCCCCGGGATCCGCGCCGCCTGGGGCTCGAACCGCCCTGCGCCGTTGTTGAGGTACACGATGTTGTAGCGGTCGGCATAGTAGATGCCCGCATCGAGATCTCCGTCTCCTTCCAGGTCGAACAGCGAGACGAGGTTGCCGGCTCGCGTTCGGTCGTCCAACTCTCCGGCGAGAGAAAACCTCCCCGTTCCGTCATTGAAGTAGACGGAACTTTCCTGCGCACCGCTGGCACGGGTGATCAATAGATCCAGGTCACCATCGTTGTCGAGATCGCCGATGCCGATGCCATGCCCGGCGAACCCCAGCGATTGGTAGGCGTTCGTGAACCGTCCGTCGCCGCCGTTCGTCCACAGCTCGCAGCCGCCGCTCATGTTGGCAAACACCGCGTCCAGATCGCCATCACCGTCCACATCGCCGACAACGATCTGGAAGGTACCGGCACTGCCATAGCCTCCACCCTGAATGAACGACAGCGCCGGAGCGTTGTCCTGACATGAGGCTGCAGCTGCAACGGCCACGATGACACAGAAGACGGATGCGATCCGCTTCATCGAACGCTCCTTTCGATTCACGCTCGGGATTGGGTTCAACGGTACCGCCGCACGGCCAAGAACATCAACCTGACGGACAGCAGCAACCGGAAACAGGGATGTGGCCGCCCGTTCACCTGCGTCTTGTTCGCCACTCCTCTTCGAGAACGGCGTAGATGTACTCGTCGCCCCACGTGTCATCCACAAAGCAATTCCTGCGGAAGTGGGCTTCCCGTCTCATCCCGAGCCGTTCCATCAGACGCCAGGATTTGGCGTTCTCGGGAGATGTCGACGCGAAGACACGGTGGAGTTTCTCAGCAAAGAACAAATAGTCGAGTAGAGCGGTGACCGCCTCGGTGGCGTAGCCGTTCCCCTCGAATGCCTGTCCGAGGATACAGCCGATCATCGCCTGCGCGTGCTCGCCGATCTTCTTGGTGTTGAATCCGGTGTTGCCGACAACGCGGCCAAGCGCCTTCACCTCGATCACAAGGGCAAGCCAGCTCGTCGCATCCACAACACTCATCGCAGCCATCGGCGTCCAGTAGCTACGTACACCTTCCTCTGTGAGTTCCCAACCAACGTTCCGCTCGCGGAAACGGTCGTTCTCGTCATGCTGGGAGTAGTCAACAACGTCGGGGATGTCACGATCCTCGAACCGGCGAACAATAAGACGCTCCGTGTGCAGCGGCAGCCCATCGGTTCTCATGTGTAGATTGTAGGCTAATTTAATGTCGCGTCCCGCTCCGGTTGCGCCAATCCTCGGCCGAGCTGGCCCTTGAGGCATCCTGGCAATTGCGGGACTGAATCGGAGACGCTAGGACTCAGAACCCCAGAACGATGGTGGGACGCGGGGGCACGCTCCTCTCCTGCCGCCCAGGCTGACGAAACGCACAAGGTTACGATGCACAGAATACGGGATAACTTCATCTCGTTTGATTCAATCCTTCGTTGGAAGCAAGCGCGCGGCCTGAGCCGCGCGCAAAAAACATAAACAAACAATCGGATTAATTGATGAACTCTGAGGAACCCTCTGCAATCCAGAAAACGCAGTTCGAACCCGTG
>CAZJLO010000009.1:17797-54201 GCA_964547105.1 uncultured Thermotogae bacterium | reverse complement strand
GGCGGAGCGAGCGTGACGCTGATCGAAGACGTGACGAACGGGACGTTGAACCTGAACGGGAACGGATCGTTCACGTACACGCCGGACCCGAACTACAGCGGCCAAGACAGCTTTGTCTACGAACTGTCCGACGGTGACGGCGACACGGACGATGCGCTGGTCACGATCAATGTCGGTGGTGTGGACGATCCCGTTGATGCGATTGATGACCAGTACGAGCTTTTGTCGGGAGAGACGCTTTCCGTCGCTCCATTGGGCGTTCTGGACAACGACGCAATCCCCGACGGGGGGGCACGCGTGACCCTAGTGAGCTATGCTCTCAACGGAACGCTGGATTTGCATTCAGATGGATCATTCACCTACGTCCCGCCGTTTGCATTCTCGGGTGAAGACAGCTTTGTCTACGAACTCAGCGATGCCGACGGAGATACCGACGAGGCTCTGGTGATCATCCTTGTAAACGGGCCTCCGCCGATTGCCGAAGATGACATGGGCGTTGTGGAGACCGGTAACACGCTTGTGCTGGATCTGGTGGCAAACGATTCGGATCTGGATGGCGCGGTGATTCCGTCGACTCTACGGCTGATGTCCCTGCCGCAGGGCGGGCAGGTGGAGCTCCTGGGCGGCGGAAACGTGCATTACACGCCCGATATAGCTTTCTCGGGAATTGACACGTTCACTTACGTGGTTGACGACAACGACGGGAAATCATCGAACGTGGCTGTTGTGCAGATCCTTGTGGCTGCCGGAGAGCCGCGGGGCCTGCCCCCCGTGGCACAAGACGATCAAGCTACGTCGGATGGGAATCAGATCTCGATCGGGATTCTCGGGAACGATCTCGATGCCGATGGCTTGCTGGTTCCCGAATCCGTGGAGATCGTTCAATCACCGATGAACGGGGCGGTAGAAAGCGCAGAAGGCGGAGCCATCCTCTACGCTCCAAATCCCGGCTTTGCCGGCGTGGATCGATTCTCGTATTCCGTCAAAGATGATGCGGGCATGGTGTCGAATGTGGCAGTTGTGACGATCTATGTTGCCGAACCTAATGACCCTGAGGGAGGGGGGGGTGGCATCGAACCGGAGACATGCGATGGACGAGTCATCATCTCCGAGATCGCATGGGCGGGTACACCCTCCAATCCGGAGCATGAGTGGATCGAGCTGCGGAATCTGGGGTCAACTCCCGTAGATCTTACGGGCTGGACACTTCAGTGGCGTCCGGCGCAACATGAACCTGAAGTTGACGAGCATTTGGTCGGCTGGGTGTCCATCCCGTTGCGAGGTGAAATCAGATCGGCAGCAGTGCCTGCGTGCGCTACAGGGCAAATGGAGGCGGCGAGTCGCATCGTGGTTGCGAAGAGGGATGAAGACGACGTCTCGTGGTTGGTGACCGGCGAGCGGCTATCCAGAGTGGATGGATTCTACTTGCTGGAACGCCGCACGGATGAGACGGTTGCGAATCTTCTAGCCGATCTGATCTATGACTTGGTCGAACCATTCGCGATGGAGCTTCCGGACGATGGCGCCGTGATGCGGCTCGTCAACGCCGAGGGGACCGTTGTCGATACGGCGAACGATGATCCGCGCTACCAAGGCTTGTGGATTGCCGGCGATGCGGCGACGAGTGCATCGATGGAGCGGATTGATCCGCTGGGCGCGGATGTAGCGGAGAACTGGCAGACGAACCTCGGCGTAGAAACGTACGGAGAAGATGCCGGCGGGCTTGATCTGTGGGCGACGGCGGCAACTCTCAATTCGGGATTGCTCGAGGGGTATGCGGAGTTCCTTGAACTGGCACCGACCGTTGTGGAATCGAGGCCCGGAATCGAGTTCGAAGTTGCCTTTGCGGCGGCCGACGGACTTCCTTGGGTGCGCGTGCTGGAAGGGATCGATGACCTCGCTGAAGCTGAAGGTGCGGGGGGTGGAGAAGATGAACGATCCTATCGCGTGGGCTACTCATTCCGACTGAGCTTCGAGGGTGACTCTGAGAAGGTCGCCGTCGATGTGGGGGACCTGCCTCCCGGGCGATACGACTTCTGGCTTGCGCTCGGAGACGAGCGGATGGTGTATGTGCCGGTGGAGATCGTTCCCTAGTGGCGTTGTTGGAGCCAAGTCGATATCATCACAAACACTGTGCCGTCCAATGAAGCAGTGAGTCGTGGGTATCTAACGGGCGACGAGCTCCGGCTGGTGGCGATTGCGGGAGCCAGGCGCGTCATTCGACACGCCGATTATCTCGATCGCATCAATGTGTTCCCTGTCCCTGACGGAGACACGGGAAAGAACCTTGCCCAAACGATGCACGCAGTCATCCGCGGTGTCAGCAGTGCACACGGGGCGATCGCCGATGTCAGCTCTCGGTTGGCCGATGCCGCGCTCAGGGGTGCTCGAGGGAATTCCGGCGTGATCATGGCTCAGTATCTGCGGGGATTCAGCGAGGCCACACGAGGGAAGCTACGGGTATCGGCGGCGCACATGGGAAACGCGTTGCGGCACGCCGCCTCTGAAGCAAGAAGAGCACTCGAGGATCCTCGCGAAGGCACCATCCTCACAGTCATGCAGGATGTGGGGGATGCGTTCGTAGCACAATCCTCAAGAATCACGGATATGGTCAAGCTGTTCGAAGAAGGGATCGCCACAGCGCGGCGATCCCTGGCCGCCACCACTGGAAAGCTCAGCGTCTTGAAACGCGCAGGGGTTGTCGATGCTGGTGCACTTGGATTCGTTCACTTCCTCGAAGGGTGGCTCGATGCCCTCCGGAAGCACCCAGAAGAGACGATCGACTCGATTGCAGAACTCGAATCGGATGTCGCGGGATTTCAGCAACCATCCTCAGAGAACGTGGTGCAGGCATGGCGACCTATGTGGCAGCGGTACTGCTGTGAGGCTGTCGTGCACGTGCGGGATCAAGCGGATGGATGCCGGAGCTTGGGCTCCGAGATCAAGGACGCCTTGAGCGGTCTCGGGAACTCTGTGGTCATCGCCTCCGGCAAGAATGAGCTTCACGTCCACGTTCACACGAACATGCCGGCGTACGTCTTTGAGATGCTGAGGAAAAAGGAGACCAGTCTCGTATCCTCGAAAGTGGAAGACATGCTTGTGCAAGTCGGTGAGGACGTTGCTGACGAGGATGCTGTACGGATCGGGATCACGACGGACACGGTCTGCGATCTGCCGACGAAATGGCTTGTGGATCATCATGTGCTGCCGGTCGCGATGAACGTCACGCACAACGGTGAACAGATGCTTGACGGCGTCGATGTCACGGCGTCTCTTCTGCTCGATGCGCTGGAGGGCAATCCAGGAACGGCTCCGGCGACAACTTCACAGCCGTCTCCGGCGCAGTTCCTCGAGGTTTACCAGCACCTCGCGAGGGGTTGTCGTTCGGTTATTTCCGTGCATCTCTCGCAGCGAGTCTCGGGTACGGTGCAAAATGCGAAGTGGGCGGCGGCTCATGTCGAATGCGAGAGCGGCATCCCGATCCATGTCGTGGATACGGGGACAGCCTCCGCAGGGGAGGGATTGGTGCTGCTTGCCATTCAACGGGCCGTAGAGGAGGGGCTGCCCGCTGCGGCCTGTGCGCAAGTGGGGCGTGACGTGGCCGGACGCATTCGCCTGCAAGTCTACGTACCATCGGTTCTGTCATTTGTTCGTGGCGGGAGACTCTCACCGCGTGTCGGCAGATTGCTCGAGCGACTCAAGGTGACGCCTATCCTCACCGTGAGAAAAGGAAAGATGTCTCTGGGTGGGGTGATTCTTCGACGCAAGAAACGGGAGACCGTCGTTCTCGAGAATGCGCTGCGCTGGGCTGGAACCATGTGCCGGCCTATCTTCGCCTTGGCCCATGCAGGCGCGGCCGGTCTTGCCGAGCAGTACAGAGATACGATCGAACGGCAGCTCACCAGCGCTCCGGTGTACATCTCCGAAGCTGCTGCCGCGCTCTCCGTGCACTCGGGAAGCGGGGGCATTGTCGTTGCTGTGGTCGACGGCGCCGTGATCGACGACGCAATCGAAACCGCAAGCAGGGAGAGCACGTAGCATGGGCTTTGCCGTTCTTGCGATCATCGCGTATCTCACGGGTGCGTTTCCCACTGCCGTGATCGTCGGTCGATTGACGCGTTCAATCGACATTCGCGAACACGGGAGCCACAACGCGGGCGCCACCAACACGTGGCGCGTTCTTGGATGGCGCGCCGGTGTCTCCGTGTTGTTGGTGGATTTCGCCAAAGGCGTCATTGCGACGCTCGTCGTGCCGCTGATCCCGATGGAAGTGGGAGGCGTCGCTCCGCAGGTCATCGCGATGGTCTGTGGACTTGCTGCAGTGTTCGGGCATGTGTTTCCGATCTACGTTGGATTCCGAGGCGGGAAGGGCATCGCAACCGGTGCGGGTATGCTTGTTGGGATTGCTCCCGTCCCCACGGGGATAGCACTTTGTGTCTTCCTGCTACTGGTCTCGCTCTTCGGCAAGGTGTCGCTGGGGTCGGTGATCGCGGCGATGAGCGTACCGTTGAGCATGGGGACTCTTGATGCATGGACGAGGCTTTCGTATCACCCAATGCTGATAGGTCTGGCATCTGTCTTGTTCTGCTTCGTGCTCTTCACCCATCGCGGCAATTTGGGACGGCTTGTCCGTGGAGAAGAACGGACATTCGAACGCTTGAGGATTTGGAGACGGCTGTTTCGCGATTAGCTCACATTGCCTTTGAGGAGGACCCCGAGTGTAGGGCGACAAGGCGACTTGTCCGTTGGATACACGCGAGTCCGCTGGATGGGGCAAACGTGCGGCGATACAATCGGACAATGCATTTGTGGTGGCGATTCTTGATCATGATGACGGAATGGTGAAAGCATGCAGGCAGACAAACAAAGGGATGTGCGAAACAAGAATCTGCGGAACATCGCACTGATTGCATTCGTTGTCATCATTGCATTGATCGCTCTTCAGTCTTGGTTCGGCGCGTCCAATGCTCTCGATGAGATCGACTACACACAGTTTCGTGCCTTGGTCGAAGACGGTCAGGTCAGCGAAGTCGTCATTGGCGACAGCTTGGGCGTGATTACGTTCATCGACGGAACGCAGGCCCAAGTTCAGCTTCCGCTGGATGAGTCTTCGTACGTTTCTTGGCTGGAGCAAAGCACAAGCACCGCCGGTATCCCGGTTTCGGTGCGTTTTGAGGCACCGGCGCAGGAAAGCTGGCTGCCGTCGGCGCTGATGATGCTGGTTCCGATTCTCCTGGTTGTCGCCCTTCTTGTGTACTTCATGCGGAGAACACAGGGGGCCGGGGCGGCGACGTTCGGGCAATCCAAGGCGCGGCTTGTGCGCACCGACGGCGATCAGGTTACGTTCAACGAAGTGGCAGGAATCGATGAAGTCAAAGAGGAAGTCGAGGAAGTCGTCGAGTATCTCAAAGATCCCAAGCGTTTCTCGCGATTGGGGGCCGAGATCCCCAAGGGAATTCTGCTTGTTGGATCCCCCGGAACCGGAAAGACGCTCCTTGCCAAAGCAATTGCCGGAGAGGCGCATGTACCGTTCTTCTCGATTAGCGGGTCGGACTTCGTCGAGATGTTTGTTGGGGTCGGAGCATCGCGCGTTCGAGACATGTTCCAGAAGGCGAAAGCAAGTTCTCCCTGCATCATCTTCATCGATGAAATCGATGCTGTGGGGCGCAAGCGCGGCGCCGGTCTCGGCGGAGGTCATGATGAGCGCGAGCAGACCCTGAACCAGCTTCTCTCCGAGATGGATGGCTTCGAGACCAACAAGGGTGTTATTGTCTTAGCGGCAACCAATCGACCGGATGTTCTTGATCCGGCTCTCCTGCGGCCAGGCCGGTTTGACCGCCGTATCGCCATTCCCGCGCCAGCGGTCAAGGAACGGCGTGAGATCCTTGAGGTCCACATTCGGAACAAGAAAGTGGCCGAGGACTTGAATCTCGATCTGCTTGCACAGCGCACCAGAGGGTTCGTCGGAGCCGATCTGCGTAATCTGTGCAACGAAGCTGCGCTTCTTGCGGCACGGCGGGACAAAGAACAGGTCGAGACGGAAGACTTCGAAGAAGCGGCAGATCGGATCGAGCTCGGACTGAAACGCAAGAAGATGGTTCTCAGCGAGGATGAACGCAGGCGCGTTGCATACCATGAATGTGGGCATGCCTTGCTGATGAGGCTTCTCGAGAAGGAAATGCCGGTCCACAAGATCTCGATCATCCCCCGAACACACGGGTCGCTTGGAGCAACTCAGTGGGCTGAACGATTCGAGAAGTACATTCGGACCAAGAGCGAGTATGAGAATGTTCTCGTGACCACGTTGGGGGGAAGAGCTGCCGAAGAGGTCGTTTTCGGCGAGCTCTCCACAGGAGCCTATGAAGACATCCGCAACGCGACGCAATGGGCAAAGCGGATGGTGGTTGAGTACGGCATGAGCGAGAAGCTCGGTCCGATCAGCCTTGCCCGCGAACGCATGGATGTGTTTCTCGGGGAAGAAATCGTTCGCAGCGACGAGCATTCCGAGGAACTGGCGGCACTCGTGGACAGCGAAATCCGAGCGCTGCTCGTCGGGTCGTACAATCGAGCCAAGGAGCTTCTGCAGAAGCACCGGAGCGTGCTTGATCGAATCGCTGAAGAACTCCTGCAGAGAGAAGTCCTCACGGGAAATGAGATCGAGGCGTTGTATGCCGAGATTCTCCCCGAGCCGGCCGCGTGATGGATTGCGAAGGAATGCGGCTTGCCGTTCTTGGCTCCACCGGCTCGATCGGCAGGCAAACGCTCGATGTCGTTGTGCGGCTTCGTGATGCGGGCCACGATGTCGAGATTGTTGCATTGGCAGCAGGACGCAACTCGGACCGGCTTCTAGCGCAGATCCATGCCTTTCGGCCTCGTGTGGTCTCCGTAGCGGACGAAGCCACGGCGGACCTGATTGCAGGCGAAGTCCCTGATTGCGAGGTTGTGTTCGGAGAACGCGGTCTGCAACGGATTGTTGAGCGCGATGACATTGATGTGGTTCTTAATGCGTTGGTGGGGGCCATCGGGCTCTCGCCGACGCTCCAGGCATTGCGTAGTGGACACCGCGTTGCCCTGGCCAACAAGGAGAGCCTTGTCATCGGCGGAGATTGGGTCCGGACCGAACTCCGGGGAGAAACGGACCGGCTGCTTCCGGTGGACAGCGAGCACAACGCTGTGTGGCAATGCATGCGGGCCGGCACTTCAGATGAAGTCAGGCGAATTGTTCTGACCGCTTCGGGCGGATCGCTCCGAGAGCTTCCACTTGAAGGGCTAGCAACCGTGACCCCGGAACAGGCGCTTGCACATCCCAACTGGAATATGGGACGGCGGATCACCATCGATTCGGCGACGATGGTGAACAAGGGATTCGAAGTGGTCGAAGCCCATCACCTTTTCAATCTTCCCTACGATCAAATCGACGTCTTGCTTCATCCCTCGTCCACGATGCACGCGATGGTGGAGTATGTGGATGGATCCTGGATCGCCGAGATGGCCAGCGCGGACATGAGATTGCCGATCCAATATGCCCTAACGTATCCTCACCGAGTGGATTCGGGGCTGAACCGGCTGCCGATGGAGGAACTTGACACACTGCGGCTCCATCCGGTTGATGAAGCGAGGTACCCGGCCTATGTTTCTGTGCTCAAGGCGGCGGAACTCGGCGGGAGCGCACTTGCTGCGGTCAATGCGGCCGACGAAGTCCTCGTGCAGCAGTTTCTCACGGGGGCAATCGCGTTTCCGGACATCAGTCACGGCCTGGAGCTTGTCGTCGAGAAGTGGCGTGGTTTGCGCCCGGAACAGCAGTTTCCGCCGATCACGACAGGTGTGGCGCCGCTTCTTGAGATCGATCGATGGGCTCGCCGTTTCATCCTTGACTGGATAGATGCTCGATCGGAAGGCCGATAAGAAGCTCCGGGTCACGCGAGAAGCTGATCGACTAGCGAGGAGGCAGCAATGGCTGTGTCCAGAGAGACTGTCCTATCTGCGCTTGAGACTGTCGTCGACCCCGAAATGGGGATCAATATCGTTGACCTTGGATTGATCTACGATGTCCGAAGCAGCGAGGGACACATTACGGTCGAGATGACGCTGACGACGCCACGCTGTCCTCTGGCCGGAATGATCGTGGGCGAGGCGGAACAGGCGGTTCGCGTGGTGGCCGGACGGGAAGATTGCGTCGAGATCGTCCTTGTGTGGGACCCTCCGTGGACTCCGGAGCGGATGTCGGAGGAAGCGAAAGGGCAGTTCGGCTGAACCCATGACAACCTCGAGTGTACGTGGGGATCTCACTTCCACTATGAGTGGCGATCGGATTCTGGAGCACCCAACAGCTTGAACAACCCAAGCATGAAGGCGGCGAAAACATAGACGGCAGCTCCGATGAAGATGCTGACGAGAACGGCGGCATCTCCGGGCATCGGGAGTCGGATGGACCCGAAGGCGAACAGGGCCGCGCCCATCACCGCAGTTGCGGTCACGATCCGTATGGAGTCTCCGGCAATGCGACGGAGCGGACGAAACGAGCTGCGGACGAAGAAAGCGAGAATACCTGCCTGCGTCCAACCGGCAAGCGCGGTCGCTAATGCCAATCCTTGTACGCCAAGCGGACTGACAAGCAGAAGATCAAGAGCGATGTTGACGGCGACGGCAGCTGTGGAGGCAATCAGCGGAAGGGCCGACTGCTGCTTTGCGTAGCAGGTTCGCGTTAACAAGTACACCCAGCCGTACGGAAGGATTCCCGCGGCATACAGGCGCAGTACGGATGCCGTTTGAGCGGTGTCCGAAGCAAGAAATGCGCCGTGCTCGAACAACAGCCGGATAATCGGCGGAGCGAGCATCACCAACCCGGCCGTGGCGGGAAGAAGCAGAGCCGAACTTGTGCTGAAGCCGTTGCGGAAAAGCGATCCAAACCGTGAATCATCCCCAAGCGTTCGAGCGGCGGATAGGCGTGGGAACAGGGCGCTCGCCACACTAACGGCGACTACACCGAGAGGGAGCTGGAACAGGCGCATCGCGTACTGCAGAGACGAAATGCTCCCCGCCGCCAAATAGGAGGCAAGCTTATTGTCCACAAGCATGTTCAGTTGAGCGACGAGCAAGGCTGCCGCCGCCGGCAACATGAGGCGCATCAGTCGATGGACTTGGGGATGAAGCGGCCAAAACCGCAGCCGGAACGTGTACCCCGTATGGCGCGCGGCAGGCAGCTCCACCAGGAGCTGCCCGACGGCTCCCAAGAGGCCCCCGAGAGCAAGGCCGTAAACCGGCTGGGACGGGAACCAACGCCACAGGAGCACCGCTCCGAGAATCATTCCCATGTTGAAGACGACCGGCGCGAGGGAGGCTATGGCGAACCGATGGTGGGCATGCAGCAACGCCGAGAACACTGAAGCAATGCCGACAAAGGCGATGAACGGGAATAGCATTTGCGTCATGCGAACGGCAATTCGCAGTGTCCCTGGATCGAATCCGCTCGCAAGGAACGGGATGTAGTAGGGGGCGAGGAACACACCGGCAAGGACAATAACGGGGAACAGGACGAGCAACCAGGATAGAACCGAGGAAATGAACCCGTTCTCGTCCTGCTGCTGCAATCGGGCTTCCGTATAGAGCGGCACCAGCGATGCGGACAGTGCTCCTTCCGCTAGCAGTTGACGCAACATGTGAGGAACGAAGAAGGCGACAACGAACGCATCGTATGCAGCCGATGCCCCGAATTGGCTTGCGATCGTCGCGTCGCGGAAAAGCCCAAAGACCCGTGAGACGGCTGTTGCCGCCGCCATTAGCAGCACATCTCTGGTCAGTCGCCTCATGGAGTCCTTGGGATCACGGTGAGGCGTATCTCGCCTGGTGTGGGCTCGACAAGGTTGAAATCTTGCTCGTGGCTTCGGACGACAAGCGATCCGTCTTCGAATAGGACGGCACTGCGAAGCTGGAACGGCAGTCGAGACAGAGTTGAAACCAGTCCGCTGATTGATCGGCAATTTCGGGGGATGTGGACGGCGAGGACGCCTAATCCACCTGTCCAGTCGTCCGCGATCACTGTCGCCCACGCCCAGCTTTCGTTCGGATCATCGCCACTGTCGGGAACAGGAACGCCTTCGTCAAGCAACAGGGTCCCGCCTCCGGCAACGCTCTGGAATGTTCTCGCGTTCGGCACGGAGGCTGCTACACAGACAGGTGCGCCGACATGGAGAGACGACAGAAGGTCTCGCGCTGAGCCGGAGGCGACTGCCGTCACAAGGGATGGGTCATGCTGCGGATAGCGTGAATCAACCGCGGACGTAACGTACCCGTTTCGGATGGTGACAACGTGAAGCATCTCGGAAGATTCTGAAAGAGCGCCTGTGTAGCCGGGCTGGAGGATAACCAGTTCATCGGTCGCCACAGGACGGTTTGTCGCTGTTGCCGTCACCGAAACCTCACGGGATGAGAGCGTGGCTACCGGAGAGAGATCTGCGATATCCAGCCTTCCGAACAAGTCGATACAGACAGCCCCGGTTGTCCCGCACGCCGAGGGGATGATCGAACCGTCGATCAATGCAAACCCCGCCGGGAGCCCGTAAGTCGGGTCGATCGGCGTGGCGGAAGCGGAGAGAATCCAGTCGGCGTCAGGTCCGGCCGCATCCGTCCCGGTCGACACGGGGGAGGTACTACTTACGACAAGTTGGCACGTGCTGCGCCACTCGCGAATCCATACTCCCGTGATCACCGCCGTTTCCTCGCCGCATGGGATATGCCACGCATACAGAGTTGCGGCTTCGTCGAGGGGGAGGCTTGCCTGTCGGAGTTGTGATTCCCCGAACCGGAGCCGGACGGAGAATAGGTCGAACGCCTGTTGTGATTCGATCGCAACAGGCAGGGATTCAGTGAGGCGAACCAGCACATCGATGCTCGATGACGAGGTCGGAACGGCGCGTGCCGAGACGACGTGATTTGCCGCCGGCACACGCGTCTCGAAAGCGCTGGACATTGTGCACAGAGAAATCCGCAATCGGATCGTCACATCGTCCAACCAGTCGACAGCGATTGGCGCGTAGGACGAGAAGCGAAGCAGAAGTTCGTCGCCGTGGTTGCCTTGCTCGATCAAGCGCAGCTCCGGAGCGGCAACTTCGATAAAAGCGGATCCGGCAACCATGTGGATTTCGCCGCCAACCGCCTCCGAGAGAGCTCGTGGCCGAACGTAAGCGATGCCGTCGAGCATCCGTAGCGCTTCGGGAGCGATCTCGATAAGGCCCGTTGCGGTGAGCAAACACGCCGATGTTCCAGTTGCCCTGCCGAGAGGTGTTGCTCCGACAGCTGCCGCTGCTTCGACAAGCGGTAAGAAAACACCCGCCTCAGTATCCAGAGGCGGGCTGCTCAGATTCACTGCGGAGTCGTTGACAAACAGATCCTGACCATACGCGGCGACAGCTGAGAACGCTCCAATCAGCAGGCATGCCAGCACCCGGAGCACCATCTGCCTGCGCAGCATCTCGGACTACTCCTCCTTGACTCCCTCCTCATCCACGCGAACGCGCAACTCGACGGAGATATCCTTGTAGAGATTGATTGTGACCGCGTGGGGTCCAAGCGTGTCGATCGGCTGCTCGGAGCGGATTCTCGAGACCTCTACGGTGCGGCCTGTCTCTTCTACGATCTTGGCCGCGATATCTTCTGCACGAACAGAGCCGTACAGCTTGTTGTCATCGTGCGCCTTCCGCGTGAAGACAAACGTGCGATCGGCCAGCAGATCGCGCAATGCGATGGCTTGCTCTTCGCGTTCTTGAAGCAAAGCTTCATGCTCGGCTCGCTGCCGGGCGTAGCGTTCGATGTTGTGTTCGGTCGGGATGACGGCCAGCCGCTTCGGGAACAAATAGTTCCTTGCATAGCCATCCGCAACTTCGACAACCTGTCCGACATACCCAAGTGACTCAACGACTTCCGTAAGGAGTACCTTGGCGATGATCATCACCTCTTCTTCTCACTTAAGACGACGAATTGTACGGGGCAAGACAGATGCGGTCAAACTGCGGTTGCCTTGCAGCTCTATGGTATACTGCCTCGACATGCTGAACCTGGACCGATGGATGGAATCGCGTGACCGGGTGCTCGTCATGGGGATCCTGAACGTCACGCCGGATTCGTTCTTCGACGGAGGTCATTGGCTGGACCCGGAGAACGCACTTCAGCGTGCCAAGCTGATGGTTGCCGAAGGCGCCGACATCCTCGACATTGGCGGCGAGTCGACACGACCGGGAGCGAAGCGGATCAGTCCCGAACAGGAGATGGGACGGGTTCTGCCCGTGATCGAGCGGATTAGTCGGTCGATGCAGTGTCCGATTTCGGTTGACACCATGCGCGCGTGCGTCGCGCAGGAAGCGTTACGTGCCGGTGCCGTGATCGTCAACGACGTGAGCGCGATGCGTGTCGATCCGCAAATGGCGGCTGTTTGTGCCAAGAGCGGCGCGTACGTCATCCTCATGCACATGCAAGGAATGCCGCGGACGATGCAGGTGTCTCCCACGTATGAGGATGTCGCAAAGGATGTGCATGCGTTTCTTGCGGCACGCTGTCATGCCGCCGTGGAGGCCGGGATTTCGCGGCGGAAGCTGATTGTAGATCCGGGAATAGGATTCGGGAAGACGTTGGAGCACAACGTGTCTCTCATCAAGAGACTGTCGGAGCTTCGTGATCTGGAAGCCCCGATTCTTGTCGGCGTGTCGCGGAAATCGTTCCTCGGCAGACTCCTTGATCAGCCAGAGGAAGACCGTCTCGAAGGGACGATTGCTGCGAATGCCGTAGCAATCGCACGTGGCGCGGACATCATCCGTGTCCACGACGTAAAGGAAGGAAGGAGGACGGCCGATGTCGCGTGGCGGTTCCGCTGAGTTGCTTCTAGATGTACGTTCGATGATTGAGTCGCCGGAAGTGCCGCAGCAGTTCGTGTTGGAGCTTGCGGCGGACGCGGCAAGCGACCCCGAACAGAGCCTTCAGTTCGTCACGCCGTTGCGAGTGCTGGGGGCGGCGGTGGTTCGGCTGGGTTCGGTGTTCATTCGTGCCGAGATCCATGCCCGGATCTCCATCCCATGCCGACGGTGCCTTGAGCCGATGGAGCGAGAGATTGCAGCGAACCTTGAGATGAATGCGGCAATAGGCGATCAGGAGCAGGTCGTCGACCTCTACCCCGACGTAATGGCGGTCGCCATCGCGGGGGTCAGCCAGAACGTTCTCTGTCGCGAAGACTGCCGCGGGCTCTGTCCGGGGTGCGGTGCGAACCTGAACGACGATCCCGACCATCGATGCGAGGAGCGAGCGGAGGATCGACCGCGGCGATTGGGAGATCTTCTGCGATGACCCGGAGCGTCGTTGCATTGGGACTTGACCCGGGGTTGGCGACGACCGGGTACGGCGTCGTCGTTCGCGAAGGCAGGAAAGTTCACGTTCTTGCCGGAGGCGTCTTGACGACGGGCAAGGAGATGCTTCGCTCTGAGCGGCTAAAGATGTTGCACGACGAAGTCCGCGAGTTGGTCAAGACGTATCAGCCGGGTGGTGTGGCGATCGAAGAGGTGTTCTTCGCGACCAACAGCAAGACGGCGATGATGACAGCGGAAACTCGAGGCGCGTTGCTCACGGCGATTTGCGGGCTCCCGATTCGCGGATACACGCCGCTCCAAGTGAAGAAGAGGATCACCGGGTACGGGCGCGCGAACAAGGCCCAGGTGCAGGCGATGGTTCAGCAGCAACTCCAGTTGCGGGAGCTCCCCCGCCCCGATGACATGGCCGACGGATTGGCGCTGGCATTGTGCTTCCTTCGCGATGACGATCTACTCCGAGGGGGGGTGCGGAACGATGCCTGTGAGCTATGAGGATCTGTTCGGATGGCCGGAAACCGGGATTGAGTCGCGTCTGTTGGTGGTCGACGGTCACGCGATGGCCTATCGCGCCTACTTCGCGATTCGCGAGTTGCGGACGCACGATCGAGTTCCGGTCAACGGCGTATTCGGTTTCTGGAAGTTCCTCTCCAAGGCGTTTCGGGCCTATCCATCGAGTCATGTGTCCGTGGCATTCGATGCCGGAGGAAAGACCTTCCGGCACGAACTCTACGATGCCTACAAAGCGACGCGATCACCGATGCCCGAGGACCTCGCTACGCAGCTACCGATCATTCATCAGCTCCTCGATGTGCTGGGAGTTCCGATTTGGGAATGTGAGGGCATCGAAGCCGATGATCTTCTGGCGACGATGGTCTCCCGCGCTGCGGCTCGCGGGATGCAATGCTTGATCGTCTCCTCCGACAAGGACCTTGCGCAACTTGTCGATCAGGATATCCGATTGCTTCGCCCTGTCGGACGAGGCAGAGAGGCATTCGAAGAGTGCGATCCCCAATCCGTGAAGGATCGCTACGGGGTGCTTCCCGAGAGGATCGTGGACTGGCTTTCGCTTGTCGGCGACAGTTCGGACAACATCCCCGGCGTACCCGGCATCGGTGAGAAGACCGCAACGAAGCTGCTGGAGCAGTTCGGATCGCTCGATGATCTGCTGAGAAGATCCAGCGAGGTTCGCAATGTGCGAACCCGGACGGCGCTGGAGGAGCACCGGGAAACACTGGAGCTTGCCCGGCGCCTCGTGACGCTTGATCGAAATGTCTACGGCCCGTTGGAACTTGAACAGTGTCGCCCGACAGGCGTCGATGGCGCGGGGCTGGTCCGTCTTCTCGACCGGCTGGAGTTCCGCAGCGTAATCGACGAACTGGGATTGAAGCAGGAAGTACCCGAACAGACGATCGAGGTGCAGCGGGAAGAAATCGACTACCGCACGGTGCTCAGCGGCGAGCAGCTTGAGGAGACGTTCCGCGAGGCAGCCCTATCGAAGGTGCTGTCCGTGGACTTGGAGACAACGAGTCGCGATGCGATGAGAGCGGAGATCGTCGGCGTCTCCGTCTCCTGGCGACCATGCACGGCGGCATACATCCCCGTGGGGCACGGAGGGTTGGAGGCACCGGAGCAGCTGCCCGCTGCGATAGTCCTTTCCGAGCTCCAGAAGGCGTTGGACAGACCGGAAATTGAGGTGATCGGGCAGAATCTGAAATACGACTTGATGGTGCTCCATCGCGCGGGGATCGAGATGCCGCCGGTCGGGTTTGACGCGATGATCGCATCTCACCTCACGCGACCCGAGCAACGGCAGCACAATCTGAGTCGCATTGCCCTTGACGTGCTGGACTACCGAATGGTGGAGTTCGCCGATGTGGCGGGAAAGGATGGAGAATTCGCCGCCGTGCCCGTGGAGCAAGCGGCGATGTACGCTTGCGAGGATGCGGACATCGTGAGCCGGCTCAGGCCCCGATTGCTGGAGCGTCTCGAAGCGATCGGCCTTTCTTCACTGTTTCACGATGTAGAATTGCCGTTGATTCGCGTGCTTGCGCGAATGGAATTGCGTGGTATTCGCGTCGATGCCGGAGAACTTGATCGGCAACGTAAGGCGTTGCGGGACGAACTGGAAATCATCGAAGCCGACCTGGCGGAGATTGCCGGGCACCCGTTCAACCCAGGCTCGACGAAGCAGGTGGCCGAAGTGTTGTTCGATGAATTGGGACTTCCGGTTCTCGAGCGAACCAAGACCGGCCCCTCGACGAGTGCTCAGGTACTCGCCGAGCTGGCTATACAGCATCCGTTGCCCGGGAAGCTGATGGAGTACCGGGAGTTGCGGAAGCTTCTGACGACCTACATCGAGAAGCTCCCGCTCTGCGTCAACCCCGAGACAGGACGGGTCCACACGTCGTTTCACCAGACATCCACTGCGACGGGGCGGCTGTCGTCGTCCGATCCGAATCTGCAGAATATCCCGGTCAGGACGCCCGTGGGCGAACGGATCCGGCGCGCATTTGTCGCCGAACCAGGATTCAAACTCATCGCGGCCGACTACTCGCAGATCGAACTGCGTCTTCTTGCGCACTTGTCGGAGGACGAGAGGCTGATCGATGCGTTCGCTTCCGGGCAAGATCTCCATCGCCTGACGGCGGCCCACGTCTTCGGAATGGCGCCGGGACGGGTCACGGACAAACTGCGATCCGCGGCCAAGCGGATCAACTTCGGGATTATCTACGGGATTAGCCCGTTTGGTCTGGCGAGGCAGCTTGGAACGTCCAATAGTGAAGCGAAGAAATTCATCGATCGCTTCTACGTCGCCTATCCGCGGGCCAAAGAATTCATGGGCGAACTTGTGGAGCGAGCGATCCGAACCGGGTACGCGGAGACGATCCTGGGGCGCCGACGGCCTCTTCCCAATCTCGAATCGCGCAACGTTGCCGTACGCAACTACGATCGCCGGAACGCGATCAACACGCCGATCCAAGGAAGCGCCGCGGATCTGATCAAACTGGCGATGCTTCGTCTGGACACCCTTGCTGAGGAGGCCGATCTACCCGCCGCGATGCTCCTTCAGATTCACGATGAACTTGTGTTTGAGGCTGCGAGTGCCGATGTCGATCGCGTCACGGAGACGATCCGCCATGAGATGGAGTCGGTGATGGTGCTACGGGTTCCGCTGGAGGTGACCGTCGCAAGTGGATCGAATTGGAGTGATCTCTAGAAACTCCTGACAGCGAAACTTCGCCCCATATCACGTGTATATCTACTGGAATCTGTGGATAGGGATACGGAGAGGAGGCATGCATTGCCGCATCGATGGATGCAGCTGATCGTTGTGTTGATGACGCTTGGAGCATCCTTTTCCGCCGTGGCTTCGCCCGATCTGGTGATCGGCGATATCAACATCGAACCGGCGCATCCCGTTTCCGGAGATGTCGTGCTTGTATCCGCTTATGTGATCAACGTGGGCGAAGACGCCACATCGTTCCCGTTCCATGTTTCGGCCTCCGTCAATGGGGAACATCTGACATCGATGATCGTCCCCAGTGGTCTGGGAGCCGATGACGGTCTCTGGGTCGAAACGGAGTGGGTCGCCAGCGTAGGGATTCACACGCTGACGGTCGTGGCGGATGAACCATTCGATCGGATTGACGAGACGCGCGAGACGAACAATCTAGAAGTCGCTACGCTGCTTGTTCAGCTCGGACCCAATGAGGCGTTGCTCCGGGATCTTCGCATTGCTGTCGCTCCGTTCCAGGATTCAAGCGGATCGGGGTTTGTCAACGTCAGTGATGGGGTGGCAGCATCGGTGGCTTCTCGGCTTGAGGAGATCGGATTCCGCGTGCTACGACCCGAGGAAATGCGCCAGGTGTTGCAGGAGAGGCAACTTGATACGCTGTCCTTTCCTGGGCTGGTGGCGGCGTCTTCCATTCTGGGCGCGGATCTTCTTGTGCTCGGTGACGTTCGGCAATTCTCCCTCGCCCAGAGAGCTTTCAGCCTTGGCGTGCTCAGTCTGAGCAGCGCTTCCGTGGAAGTTGGAATCGAGGCGCATGTATATGCAGTGGAAGACCAGGCGCTTGTTGCTTCCGTCGAGAGTTGGCAGCAAGAGGAAGGTGACACGGGATTGTCAATCGATCTCGGCTGGCTTCTAGACTGGCTCCGCCCGGCAAACGAAATTTGCGGGGGCGGGCTGCGCACCGATCGCGAGGAGTACTCTTGGGGACAGCCGGTGCGCGTCGGATACTCGAATTCCGGCCCAGGAGGCTGGATGGATGTCGAGATCGTGTCATCGATCGGCGAGTTTGTCAGCTGGCGAGGGTCGGAATACATTGGGGCAGGGGAGTGCGGAGAATGGGAATGGGATCAGCGCGGACTGGCGGGCGAATCCGTCATTCCGGGTGTCTACAGCGTTCGGCTTCGCCGAGACGGATCGATCCTTGATGAAGCTTGGTTCGTCGTTCAGTCAAACGGGTTCTCGCTCTCTATCTCTGAAGAAGTGACGGTTGGAACGGAGGCGTTTCGCAGTACGTTGATGGGGAGCGTGCTCAGTCGTGGACTGAACGACTTGAGCGCCGGATTGACCGAGTCGATCAAGACGGCGGCGGATGGGGTTGGCGATCGAATTGCCGCCACTGCCTCCAGAGCCGAAGCAAACGCGTTTTCTCTCTCGCGAGGGTTTCCCGAACCGGGATTGCTGCAAGGCCGTGTCGCTCAGCTTCTTCCCGGTGGCAAGATCGCGATCAACGTTGGCGTAACCCGCGGTGTAGGCGTGGGAGACGTTTTTGAAGTCCTCGAAGTCTCCAATCTGGTCACCGATCCAACCACTGGAGATGTGCTTGCGTTTGACGAGCTTGATGTCAAAGGCGAAATTATCATCTATGACGTACGCGATCTGGCTTCATATGCGCAGTTTCTGTCTGGGTTCGACATTGAGATCGGAGACGTTGTGCGTCGCGTAGGGCAGTAACTGTTCGCCCGGACGTGGCGAGACGGTTACACTGCATGCCATGAAGCAGATCATCGTGGGATTGGGCATGTCTCTGGTTCTTCTTGCCGTAGCAAGCCTGGCGTTGACGGCCGGCTCCGTTATCAACGAAGTGGGAATAAGTCTCTCTGTCTCTCCATCTCGTACGCCGGTGCTTCTGGGAGTCGAAGTTGGAATCTCCGGCAAGATCGGCTGGACGCAAATCTCGCTGATGATCTCCCGATCGGGAGCGGCCATCTTGCAGGGCGCCGTGTTGCTGCCGGTTGGAGCAGATGGAGGCACGGGGACGACCCATTTGGCGTTTGCAGTCGCGCTGTTCCAGAACCCCACCTTCAACGGTACTAGAGGCGATGCAGATCTGTGCTTCGGCGCCGGGCTCAATCAGCGATACGGTGGCGACAGCGGATGGATGTTCGGCGCGGGGCTCGAATTCCTCTACCCGTCGTTTCTGACGGCGCCGCTGTTCCTGATCCAGGGCGGATGGAGGATCGTTTGACAAGACTGTTCGGAACGGATGGAGTTCGCGGCGTGGCCAACGTGGACCTTACGCCGGAGTTGGTTGTGCGTCTTGGCCAGGCAGCGGCGGCGACGATCCCGCATCCGGCAAACAAGGTTGTGATCGGTCGCGATACGCGCGTGAGCGGGCCGCTTCTTGAGAAGGCGCTTGCCGTTGGGTTTGCATCATGCGGCCTAGATGTTCTGCTTGCCGGCGTGGTACCGACTCCGGCCATTTCCTTCCTGATCAAGGACGAGATCGCCGACCATGGTGCGGTGGTCTCCGCGTCCCACAATCCACCCGAGGACAACGGCATCAAGCTGTTTTCGGGCGACGGAATGAAGCTGCCTCTGGATGTGGAAGAGGAGATCGAGCGAGCGATGGCGGGTGAACCTCGGCGGAGCGGCGCGATCGGGAGAATCTCCCAGGTCGATGCCGCAGCCGAGCGATATGCGGCGTTTCTCGCCGGGAGCATTGAGATTGATGAGATTGATCTTGGCGGGGCATCCATCGTGGTCGATTGCGCCTATGGGGCGACAAGCGCCATTGCGCCGCGTGTCTTTCGTCATCTCAACGCGACGGTGATCGAGCTCCATACCGAACCCATCGGGGAGAGGATCAACCAGGCCTGTGGCACCTCGGATCTTGGCCCGTTGCAGGCGGCCGTGGCCGAACACGGGGCCGATCTGGGAATCGCTTTCGATGGCGACGGGGACCGTGTTCTCCTGGTGGCTGAGGATGGAACGATCATCGATGGCGACACGATCCTCGGGATCGCCGCATGCTACTACGCGGACAGGAGACGGCTGTTGCCGAAGGTCGTCGTCGCAACCGTGATGACCAATCAGGGCTTGGCAAGAACGTTGGAAAAGTGCGGCGTGCGCCTTCTGCGTACCGATGTCGGGGATCGCAACGTTGCATGGGAGATGCGACGACTGGGAGCGAAGATCGGCGGAGAGCAATCCGGGCACATCATCTTCAGGGATCACTCGCTGACCGGCGATGGGATTCTGACTGCGGTCAAGATGCTGGAGATCGCGCACGATCTTGGCGAATCGTTGGGGTGTCTTGCAGCTCGTATTGAGCGGCATCCTCAGATCAAGGGCAACCTTACGGTGGCCAACCCTCATGCATTTGTCGCTCGATGCGCTGTCCGAACCATCATCGAAGAAGAAGCGGCGCGGCTGGGAGATGCCGGACGGCTGTTGGTGCGCCCGTCCGGTACGCAGCCGCGGGTTCGGATCCTTGTGGAAGCGGATCAGGCGGATGCTGCGGAAGCGACGTACTTGCGGGTAGGAAAAAGACTCGAGCAGCTCATCGCTTAGCAGGCCGGCAGATGTCGATGGACGCTTCAGCGAAGGATGCGGTTCCGCCTCCCTTTTCCAGCTGCCGGCCTGGCTGACCCTGACGTTGGTGCAGTCCTAATCTCCGAAATCGTAACGCAGAATCGGTTCACGAGCCGCCCGTGTCTGATCAAGTCGGCGGACCGGCGTGGAGGCCGGCGCATCGTGGAGCCGTTCCGGGTGATTTCGAGCTTCATCGGCGATTGCCAGCATCGCATCGGCGAACGCATCCAGAGATGCCTTGGTCTCAGTCTCCGTTGGCTCGATCATCAACGCTTCGTGGACGATCAATGGGAAGTACACGGTCGGTGGGTGGAACCCGAAGTCAATGAGCCGTTTGCCGATATCGGTTGTCGACACGCCTTCGGCAAGACCTTCGCCGGAGAGGACGAACTCATGCTTGCAGAGTCGATCATGAGGAAGCGTGTACGTGCCCTTCAGCCGCTGCTGAAGGTAGTTGGCGTGAAGACATGCATGAGCGCTGACTTCGGCCAACCCGAGGTCGCCGAGGCGTAGGAGATAGGCGAGGGCCTTCAGAATGACGCCGACATTGCCGAAATAGGGGTGGACGCTTCCGATCGATTGATCGGCGTTCCAATCCAGAGCGTACCGCTCGCCGTCACGCCGGATGCGGGGAACGGGAAGGAATGGCGCAAGGCGCTCGGTGACCGCTACGGGACCGGATCCCGGTCCACCGCCGCCGTGAGGTGTCGAGAGCGTCTTATGAAGGTTGAAATGAAAAATGTCGGCTCCCATATCCCCCGGTCGTGCGCGACCGATGTACGAATTCAGATTGGCGCCGTCGAAGTAGCAGAGACCGCCAGCGTTGTGAACTCGTGCCGTGATCTCTTCGATGAGCGGCTCGAACAGTCCCAACGTATTGGGAACCGTTAGCATGATCCCCGCTGTATGATCATCAAGGGCTGCCGACAGCGCATCGAGATCGACGGTGCCGTCGGGAAGCGACTTCAGCTCGGAGACCTTGAATCCGGCGAGGGCAGCCGATGCGGGATTGGTCCCGTGTGCCGAGTCGGTCAGGATGATCGTGTCGCGACCGCTCTCTCCTTGAGCGTCGAAGAATCGCTTGATGAGAAACATTCCGGTGAGCTCGCCATGCGCGCCGGCGGAAGGTTGCAGCGTGACCGCCGACATGCCTGCGACTCCCGCGAGCAGCTCGGACATGCGGTGGAGCGCGGCGAGTGTCCCTTGTGCGAGATCGGGTGGGGTTCCCGGGTGGATGGATGCGAATTCCGCCATTCCCGCAAGTTGCTCGTGCAGCTTCGGGTTGTATTTCATCGTGCAGCTTCCCAAAGGATAAAGCCCATCATCGACACCGTAGTTCATTCGCGAAAGCCGAGTGTAGTGCCTGGCAATCTGCGGCTCGGCAAGAGTGGGGATCCGCGGAGCTTGGCTTCGGGCAAGGCCGGGATCCAGATCGGGGATACCGCTGTCCTGATCAGGATGTTGATCAACAGGGCACAGAGATGGAAGATCGAAAATGGTGGCCATCAGGCTTGAGCCTCCTCGAACGCACGCACGAATTGCTCCAGTTCCTCATCCGTTCGCTTTTCCGTGACGGCGACACGAACGGCGCCGTCGACACCGATCAAGCGAAGCTCCTCCGGGTTGTCGATCAGGAAGCCTCGCTGCTGGAGTGCGAGGCGAATCTGGGATGGATCGCCTGACACGCCCACGGTGAATTCGTTGAAGAACGGCGCAGAGAACAGGCGGGAGACTCCGGGGATCTGCTCTAATCTCTGACACAGATCATGAGCGCGTCGCGCATTGAGCGAGGCCAATTGGGCAAGGCCGACCGCTCCCAGGCTGGCGACATAGATGGTGGCTGCAAGAGCGCAGAGCGCTGAATTGGTACAGATATTCGACGTCGCCCGCTGTCGACGAATGTGCTGTTCCCGCGTCTGGGCAGTCATTGTGTATCCGACACGGCCATCGATATCCAGCGTTTGACCGGCGATCCTTCCGGGTGTCTGGCGTATGTATTGCTGTTGCGTTGCGAACAGGCCCAGCAGCGGGCCTCCGTACGAAGCAGCAAGGCCGAGCGGCTGACCTTCGCCGACGACAATGTCGGCGCCGATGGCTGCCGGCGTTTCGAGGACCGCCAGCGAGAGTGGATTCGCCGACACAACAAGAAGCGCATCTCCAAGCATCTTCTTTACGCCCCGAAGATCCTCGATCACCCCCAGTGCATTGGGGGACTGGACAATAAGCGCCGATAGCGTTTCCGGTAGATGATCGAACGAGGTGCGGCCGTCTGCCGCAAGCGGAAGCTCGACCAATTCGATATCCGCCGCCCATGCGTACGTCCGAAGAACACGCATTGCGCTGGCGAACAAGGCGGTTGACACGGCAATGCGCTTGCGGCGACGGATGCGATCTGCCATCAGCGCTGCCTCAGCGAGTGCTGTCGCGCCGTCATACAAAGAGGCGTTGGCAATCTCCATCCCGGTGAGTTCGCAGATCATCGTTTGGAACTCGAACATTGATGTCAGGGTTCCCTGACTGATTTCCGGTTGATACGGCGTGTAGGCCGTGGCGAATTCGCTCCGGGACAGGATGTACGGAACGATGGCTGGGATGTAGTGATCGTAGATTCCTCCCCCTTGGAAGGACGAGAACGATCGTGTCGAAGCATTCTTGCCGGCAAGTCGCGAGAATTCGGAAGCGACTTCTCGTTCTGAAAGAGGCTTCAGGCCGAGCGGCTTGTTTCGCGCAAGGATTTCCTGTGGGATATCGGCGAAGAGTTCATCAAGGGTGGACATGCCGATAGCCGACAGCATCCGTTTGCGATCGGCATCGCTTGTCGGAATGTAGCGCATGTGGCGTGCTCCTACTGATTGCAGAGATCCTCATAGGCGGCAGCATCCATCAACCCGTCAAGCTGCCCGGGATCGGTGAACTCAATCACGGCAATCCATCCGGCGCCGTGAGGATCCTTGTTGATCTCATCCGGCGTGGCCTCAAGATCGGAATTGACCTCGACGACGACTCCGTCAATCGGGGCGAAGACATCTCCCACGGCCTTGACGCTCTCGACAGTCCCAAGCGCGTCTCCGGCAGCGAGTTCAGTTCCCATAGTCGGCAGTTCGACAAACACGATATCGCCCAGCTTAGCCTGCGCGTGATCCGTGATCCCGATCTTGGCTTTGTTGCCCTCAATATGGATCCACTCATGGTCTTTCGTGTAGCGGTAGTCCTTGGGGTAGGTCATTGCTCCTCCTGAGTCAACTTGGGATGCAGCGGGGATTCGGACACCCCGGCAATTCGTGCGGATTATACGTTGCGCTCACACCGGGACCAAGTGATCGATTCGGCGGTTAGGGTGTCGAAGGATCGCCCTTTCTCGATGAATCCCATGCCTGCGGGTAGAAACTGGCATAGGCGCGGTGAAATGTGATGGGGACAGTTCCCAGAGGGCCATTTCTCTGTTTGGCGATGATCAGTTCGCTGTCGGCTGAGGCGCCCTGCGCTGCGATCGTGCTCTCGTCGCCCGGTTGATCGTAGTAGTCCTTGCGGTAGATGAATGCGACGATGTCGGCATCTTGCTCGATGGCGCCGCTCTCGCGCAAATCGGCAAGTTGAGGTCGCTTCGACTCCCGCCTCTCGACGGCGCGATTCAGCTGCGAGACGGCGATTACCGGAATGTTCAATTCACGGGCGAGCTTTTTCAGCGACCGGGAGATATGGGCGATCTCCTGTTCCCGGACATCTGTCCGTATCGATCCTTCGACGAGCTGAAGGTAGTCGACGATGACCATGTCCAGTCCATGTGCGGCATGCATTCTCCTTGCCTTGGCGCGGATTTCGAAGATGGAAATTCCTGGGGTTTCGTCGATGAGGACGTTGGCTTGCTGCAGCTTGCTCGCGGCCATGGCGAGATCCCGCCACTTCGCGCTCGGCACGTAGCCGCCGCGAAGGCGATGCAGGCTGACTTTGCCTTCTCCGCACAGCAGCCGTTCAAGAAGCTGCTCCTTGGACATCTCAAGAGAGAACACCGCAACGGTGGCGGACTCGCGGATCGCGACATGACGGGCAAGCGCAAGAGCGAAGCTGGTCTTTCCCGTTCCCGGGCGCCCGGCGAGGACGATAAGATCAGACCGCTGGATTCCCGATGTCATCTCGTCCAGCTTCGGGAATCCGGTCGAGAATCCGGTGACGGTGTGGCGATTGGGATCGCGATGCAGCTCTTCCAGTGCCGCGATATGGTCATAGAGGAAGTCGCGCACGTGATGGTACGAAGCTCCTTCGCCTTTCGCGGCGGACACTCCGAATACAATCGATTCAGCCTTGTCGAGCACCTCATCGGTCTCCAAAGCTTCGTTGTAGCCCAATTCGGTGATCACGCCGCCGGCTTCGATCAGCGAGCGGAAGACTGCCTTCTTCCTCACGATGCCAGAGTAGTATTCGAGGCTTGCCGTAGTGGTGACGCGATCAAGCAGTTCATTGAGGTACATCCGCCCGCCGACGGCATCGATCTGATCCTGCTCCTCAAGATGGTTCGCCATCGTGACGACATCGATCGGATCTCCACGATCGAACATCTCGCGAATCGCGCGGAAGAAGACACGATGTGCCCGGTGATAGAAGTGCTCCGGCTTCAGAGCCTCAATCAAAACAGGAACAGCTGTTTCTGCCTCAAGAAGAGCGGAGCCGAGGACGATTTGCTCGGCTTCGATGTTCCGTGGAAGTTCGCGGAGCCCTGAGCCCCTAGCTTGCGCTACGTTCGGTTGCGTCATAGGATAAGCCTCACACTGCGATTATACGTTGGACACACGACAGAACGCGAGCTCCCCGGAGCAATCGGCAACGCCCCATGTAGTGGGCGATTGAACGGCGTATTGTCGTTGGCTATACTACGCAGACTATCAAGCGGGCAACCCATACACGCCAACAAGGGGAGGATGATGTGGACGTTCTTACAATGAAGGAGCTCTTGGAGACCGGAGTGCACTTCGGTCACCGGACGCGAAAATGGAACCCCAAGATGTCGCGCTACATCTTTACAGAGCGCAAGGGGATCCACATTATCGATCTTGAGCAGACGGTCACGCTGTTCAGAAAGGCCTATTACTACGTTCGCGATAATGCCACCGCAGGCAAGGAAATTCTGTTTATCGGAACGAAGAAGCAGGTCCAGACGACGATTCTTGAAGAAGCACAACGCTGTGGCGCGCACTATGTCAACCGCCGGTGGCTGGGCGGAACGCTGACCAATTTCGCCACCATCAAGCACAGCATCGATCGGATGAAAGAGCTTGAGCGGATGATTGAGGATGGGACGATCGAGCATATCCCCAACAAGGAAGCCAGCAAGCTTCGTCGCGAACTGGCGAAACTTGTGCGCAACCTGGACGGACTGAGAAACATGCAGCGCGTTCCGGACCTGATGTACGTCATCGATCCGGATGTCGAGGCGAATCCGGTGCACGAGGCGAACCTATTGGGAATTCCGGTGATCGCCATTGTCGACACGAACTGTGACCCGGATCCGATCGACTTCCCGATTCCCGGGAATGATGATGCGATCAAAGCGACGAAGCTCATCACGTCGCGTATTGCCGATGCCGTGATTGAGGGGCGCGAAGGACGGCAGGATGCGCCGCAGAAGGCGGCGGTCGCTCCGGAAGCTGAAGCCCCGAAGTCCGAAATTGAGCCGACGTCTGAGCAAGTTCCGGCCGCCGATGACGTGGCTGCTGACTCCGAGAAAGAACAGACGGTTGAGGAAGCTGCGGCGACTGATGAGAACAAGGAAGTCGATGCGGCGGTGGGCGAAGATGTGAAACCCGAACCGGAAGCCAAACCCGAGCCCGAGGTTGAGCCGGAAGCCGAAGCCGAGCCCGAACCGGAACAAGACTCCGAAGCGGAGGCTGAGCCGAAGCCGGAATCGCTAGCTTCAGCCGATGACAAGGACGAAGACGAAGCGGAAGCGGAATCCGAAGACAAAAAGGACGAGTAGAGCAGAGCCAAAGGCGGCAACAACATGACCATTCGTAGCGAAGATGTCAAGACGCTCAGAGCCCAAACTGGGGTTGGGATGATGGACTGCAAGCGCGCCCTGCAAACGGCTGACGGCGACCTTGAGAAGGCCAAGAAGATCCTCCGCGAAGAAGGGCTTGAGCTGATCGGACACAAGGGGCGTGAAGCCAACGAAGGCGGAGTCTTTGCCTATGTCCATCACAGCGGCAAGGTGGGTGTGCTGTTGGATGTTGCGGCGAACACTGATTTCGCCGCAAAGAGCTCGGACTTCATCGCATTCGCCAACGATGTTGCCATGCACATCGCCGCTGTATCCCCTCGATACGTGGCGCCGGAAGATGTCCCACAGGCTGATCTTGAAGACGAGAAGGATATCTATCGGGCGCAACTCCGCGCACAAGGCAAGCCGGATGCGATCATCGAAAAGGCGATTGAAGGACGCATCGTCAAGTTCTACACCGACGTGTGTCTTCTCAAGCAGCCATTCGTGAAAGACCCATCGGAGACTGTGGAAGAGCTGCTGGCCGTGCTGCGCACGAAGACCGGCGAGAACATCATGATTCGCCGTTTCGCCCGGTTCGCCATCGGAGAGTGATCAAATGGGCGTACCCCGTCGCATCCTCGTCAAGCTAAGCGGCGAGATGTTGAAGGAAGATGGAGCGCCCTTCTCACCTCTCGCGCTGGAACGGGTTGCCGGAGAACTGGCCGCCATCTCGGGTGCTCAAAGCGACACCGAGGTGGCGGTTGTCATTGGCGGAGGGAATATCCTTCGCGGGGCGCGAAGTCCGTGGTTGCCAAGGGTCCGGGCTGACCGAATGGGCATGCTGGCCACGGTTCTCAATGCATTGGCGCTTCAGGCCTACCTTGAAGCCGCCGGACGAGCTGTGGTCATTCAATCCGCAGTTCCTGTGGACGGAATTGCTGCCGTCGATCCGATTGCCGCCCAGTCCATCCTCTCGCAGGGAAAGATCGTCATTTTTGCCGGAGGAACGGGCAATCCGTTTGTTTCTACGGATACCGCCGCAGCCATTCGGGCCGCATCGATTGGAGCTGATCTGCTTGCGAAGGCATCGAATGTGGCCGGCGTGTACGAAACCGATCCAAACGGCAGCTCCAGACCGGGTGAACCGCTGAAAGAACTGACCTACGATGCCTTCATCGCCGCACGATATCAAGTGATGGATGTGGTGGCGGTCGAACTCTGTCGAGAACACGGTATTCCGATTCTCGTGTTTAACGGCACCGAGCCGTCTTCGCTCCAATTGCTGGGTGGAGCTGATGTGTGGCGGCTTGGAACCATGATCCACAAGAGTGCTTCTCCGGCTTGATTCGAAGGTCTGTGGGGAGCGACAACCACCGGCTACGCCGAGGGTTGCACTAGATCCGGAGCCAACGAATCGTCTCTGCGAACCTTCGTTCGGCGGCTTCCACAAGAGACGGCCACTTCTTGAGGTCCGATGTCTCCTCGCGAGCAATGTCAAGAAGCGCTCGATCCTGCAGCAGATCAGCCGCACGCAGCCGGCTCAGGAATCCGTGTTGCTTTGTTCCCAACAAGTCGCCGGGGCCGCGAATCTGCACATCCTGCTCGGCAAGCGCGAACCCGTCGAGATGGGTGGAGAATGCGTGGAGTCGCTGCTGGGCTTCGTCTGTGGTGGTGTTGGCGATGGCGTAGCAGACCGCATCCTGCCCCGCTCGACCAATCCGTCCCCGAAGCTGATGGAGCTGAGACAGCCCGAAACGCTCAGCGTGCTCGATCACCATGAACGAAGCGGCCGGAACATCGATTCCCACCTCGATCACCGTAGTGGCGACAAGGAGTTGGCAGATGCCGGAACGAAACTGATCCATGGCTTCGTTCCTGTCTTCAGCCGACATCCGGCCGTGAATGAGACGCACGTCAGCGAACGCGAAGCGCTGTGTCAGCTCCTCCGTGACGCTGACGGCGGCTTTCAAGTCGATCTTCTCCGATTCTTCAATCAACGGAACGATGACGAACCCTTGAACGTTGTCGCGAAGCAAGGCGCCGATTTTTGCATAGACCTCGTCGCGGTGGGATTGACCGACCCACATAGTTCGTGTGTTCTTGGGCCCGCATGGCATCTCCGGAATCAGCGATTGGTCGAACTCGCCATACAAAGTCAGAGCAATCGTCCGGGGGATCGGGGTGGCGCTCATCACCAGCAGGTCCACGAGTTCCCCTTTCTCCTCGATTGCCGACCGCTGAACAACCCCGAATCGGTGCTGCTCGTCAATGACGACCAGTCCCAGCTTCGCAAACTGCACCACCTCTTGGATCAGAGCGTGCGTCCCAATCACCAAGTCGATCGATCCGTCAGCAAGACGGGCGTGGGGATCCCGATTGGTGCGGCCTCCGACAAGCAGCTCAATGCGGACCGGAAGCTGTTCCAGGAGGTCCCCGATCGTGCGGAAGTGCTGTTCGGCAAGGACCTCTGTTGGGGCCATGAACGCGACCTGATAGCCGGCCTCGATTGCGTACAGGGAAGCGGTTACGGCCACAAGTGTCTTGCCGGCTCCGACGTCGCCTTGAAGGAGGCGCAGCATACGTTGGTTGCTCCGTAGATCGCGGGCGATGTCCTCGATGGCGGCGCGTTGTCCCGGAGTCAGCGTGAACGGAAGCGACGCAAGGAAGGATGTCGCGAGCTGATTGCCGCTTGCGTGCGGAGTGCCTTTGTGTTCTCTCGGCGTTGCCCGGAGAGCGGCCTGGAGAAGCAGGAGTTCCTCGAATGCGAGGCTTTGGCGGGCGGTTTCGAACGACTCCGGAGAATTGGGGCGGTGCAAAGCAAGAACCGCTTCGGAGCGGCCGAGAAGTCCGTGACGAACGCGGATCTCTTCGGGAACGACATCGGTAAGAAGCGGGCCGTACTGATCCAGGCTTCGCTGGACGATCGAACGGAGTTGCTTGGCGGTGAGTCCATCCGTCAGCGGATAGATGGGGACGATTCGTCCCGTCTCCTGTTTTTCGCCTGCTGGCTCCCAGACCGGTGACTGCAACTGAAGTTCTCCGTAGTGACGTTCAACTTTGCCGTACAGGTCAATCGTCTCACCGGGCTTGAGTTGTTGCGCGACCCATGGCTGATTGAACCAAACCCCGTAGAGGAAGCCGGTCCCGTCGCCGAGCGAGGCCTTGATCGCTTCGGACCGACGTCCGGTACGGAATCGGTCAATCTGCAGCACCTCGGCTCGGACACACACTTCGTCTCTTGGTTGAAGCCGGCCGATGGTTTCGAACCGGGTTCGGTCCTCAAGGCGCCGCGGAAGATACAGGAGAAGATCCTCGATCGTCGTGATTCCGAGGCGGGCAAGCAATGCGCTGCGTTTACTGCCGACGCCGGGCGCTTGTGCGACAAGGTCATCGAGACGGATGTCAAGCGAATCAGGGAGAGAGGAACATCCTGTTTGATTCAAGGGAGGCGAATGCTGCGGATCCGTGGCGGCGTCCGCCTCGGATTCGATCGACCGCACCTGATCGAGCGACTCGATGAGCCGATCAATCGCCTGCTGACGATCGAAATGGGCTGCATCGGCGTATCCGGCGACGAGTTCTGCGCGTTGCGGGTCGAGCTGGCGAACCAATGCTTCAAGCCCGTGAATCACGGCCTTGTCCGTGTAGCCAAGACGTCGCTCCAGCAAGAGGACCTTGCGGAGAAGTTTCATGGAATCGCCATTATCTTGTCTCATGGCAACAGGAACTTTATAATCGCGGCAGACGGAAAACAAGGATGGGAACGTGAGTATTCGAACGTATGGGGATGATGTATTGCGGCGTCCGGCAGAGGAAGTCGATGCGATCGACCGGCGCGTGAAGGACGAGTGTGCCAAGATGGTTGAGGAGATGTTGCGTGCCAACGGGGTAGGCATTGCCGCTCCTCAGGTTGGCATCTCCAAGAGGATCTTCATTCTTGACGTGGACGAGCGGTTTCAGGTGTTGATCAACCCCGAGATCGTCGAAGAATCGGAGGATGCGGAAGAGATCGATGAAGCATGTCTCAGTCTGCCTGGCATCTCAGGTCCGGTTGCCCGGAAGCGCTGGGTTCGAGTGCGGGGCCTCGATCTTGACGGACGATCCGTGGAAGTCGAAGGAGAAGGACTTCTGGCACGGGCGATTCAGCACGAAATGGATCATCTGGACGGAGTCCTGTTCATCGATTACCTGAGTCCGGCTCGACGATCCAGCCTGCTCAAAGAACTTCGCCGTCAGGAGAGGGCGGAAGCTTGAACGTCGTGTTCTTCGGGAGCGCCGCGTTCGCAATTCCTGCTCTGAGGGCCTTGATTGACGTGCACAACGTGTCCCTTGTTGTGACGCAACCCGATCGACCGGCCGGCCGCGGACTCGCCGTTCGCGAGCCGGCGGTGAAGCAAGCAGCACGATCGTTTGGGCTGCCGATTGTCCAGCCGGAGACGACGAACGACGCAATCGACGAGTTGAGAGAGGCGGCAGCCGACGTGTTCGTCGTTGCGGCTTACGGCCAATTACTGCGCCGTGCCGTCTACGGCATTCCGCCAAGAGGGACGATCAATATCCATGCATCGTTGTTGCCGAAGTACCGAGGTGCGGCGCCGATCCATTGGGCGATTGTACGTGGCGAGGTCACAACGGGGATTACCACATTCTACATCGAAGACGGGATGGATACCGGCGACATCTTGCTTCAGGCGGAAACGCCGATCGGAGTGGATGAGACGACAGGCGAGCTTCATGATCGTCTGGCCGAGCTTGGAGCGGAGAGCATTCTGAAGACCCTGGCGGGACTCGATACCGGAATACTGACTCCCCGCCGACAACCCGAAGACGGTGTTTCGTACGCCCCGAAGGTGACGCGCGACCTCGGCAGAATCGAGTGGAAGCGAGCGGCACGGGATGTGCACAACCATGTGCGGGGGATGAACCCTTGGCCGGGCGCGTACTCGTTCATTGATGGCGATCGCGTCAAGGTGTATCGAACCGCGCTGACTGGAATCCGCGTCGGCGACGTGCCGCCGGGCTGTCTTGCCGTGCGCGAGACGGGACGATTTCTCGTTGCGACCGAAGACGAATTGATAGAGCTTGTCGAAGTTCAGCGAGAATGCCGCTCGTCGATGACCGGAGAGGAGTGCTTGCGCGGATTGCACACGGCGCAGCGATTCACAGACACTCCGGATACAGTGCCATAAGACCGTTTGGTTCGCGCCGACGGACCATGGAAACGCCGGGAAGCGGCATGACGTGGAGTTCGACGGTATTGTGAACCGTCGCCGCCAGAAGATGCCCTCCAATAACCGATCCATCTCTTTTTGCCAAGGCTACATGACAGTGAATGACGCGCTTGGCGCCATCGTGCCCGATGTTTCCCTGGGTGCTGACAAGTTCCATCGGCTCAGCGAGGACGGTCTCTTGGTAGCGGTCGCCGGTCCAGTACCCGATGGTCACATGCCGCAGCATGCCCACGCCGGAGGCAAGAACGGCCGCGTCCGGATCCAGCGGAAGAGAACTGAGCTGCTCCATGAAGTCTTCTCCATCCATCATGCGTGCAAGTAGAGAACGATGGGTGTCTTCTGCAAGAATCATGTGAATCGCCTCCTGCTACGATTGTAGTTCGCCGCCGCCGGCGTTTCGACTCGACGGGGAGCGAGCAAGGTGGATCGAGCGAAGTTCTTCGCCTACCCTTCCGGCGTGAACAGTCTGCTGGAAATCGGGGAAGTGGCCGATCGGCTGGAAGAGGCATTCGGAACGCCGGGACTCGATGCATCGGATCCGGTGGAGACGCTTGTCGCGACGATCTTGTCCCAGAACACCAATGATCGGAATCGCGACCGTGCCTACGCGGCGCTCCGCGCGAGCTACTCGGATTGGGAGGCGGTCAGGACGGCGCAGCCGGATGAACTGGCGGCAGTGATCCGAACAGGCGGCCTGCACCGGCAGAAGGCGATGCATATCCAAGCAGCGCTGACGCGGATTCACGCTTCCGGGGGGGATCCAAGCGCGTTCGATCTTGGGTTCCTGGCAGAGATGACGACAGCCACGGCGCTTGAGTGGCTGATGAAGCTTCCAGGCGTGGGGAAGAAAACGGCGGGGATCGTGCTGTTGTTCTCGTTTGGCAAGCCCTACTTCCCTGTCGACACCCACATTGCCCGTGTTACGAAACGTCTGAGATGGATCGATCCCGAGCAGCGAGACCCTCATGATGCTCTGAATGATCGAATCACGGCGGATCCTGTTTTGATGAGGAAGCTTCACCTGTTGCTGATCACGCTGGGACGAGAGATGTGCCACCCGAGACATCCGGCGTGTGGCGTGTGTCCGCTGATCGAAGGTTGTCCGACGGGAAAGAGAAGTCAAGCGGAAGGCAAGGAAGTCCTTGTGCTTCCAGGAGAGGCAGATGGCTGACAACAGAATCGAGCATTGGAGCAGGGAACTTGGCAGGCTGCTTGCCGACCGCTCGTGGAGGATTGCGGTCGGAGAGTCTTGTACAGGGGGACTTGTCGGCAGTTCGATCACCGATGTTCCCGGATCATCTGTGTACTTCGCCGGCGGTGTCATTGCCTACAGCAACGAGGCGAAAATCCATCTTCTTGGGGTCGCTGACCGGACGATCTCCGACCATGGCGCTGTGAGCGAAGCGGTGGCATCGGAGATGGCGGCGGGGTGCCGGGTGCTCCATGGCTTGACCACGGAGGTGGGGGTGGCGACCACGGGGATTGCCGGGCCCGGTGGAGGCTCGGAGGAGAAGCCGGTCGGGCTCGTCTACATCGGCGTTGCGATCGGCGGGGATGTTTTCGTCCGCAGCTACCGATGGAACGGAAGTCGAATCGAGAACAAGCAAGCTACGGCCGAGGCGGCGCTTCGGCTTGCCGCGGAGATGATTCGGGCAGCCTAGCTTGTTTCTTCGGTGGATCAACTGGCTGCCGGATGCTTGGAGCGATCGGTGGGGACATCCGTGCTTGAGTGATGTGATGGAGACACGGTAGACTTCGGTGGACATGGGAAACCGGGCGAAGATGAGGAAGACTGTAACATACACGGTCTCCGTGATTGTCGGACTGGGGCTCCTCGGTGGCGTCCTCTATTGGGTCGGCATCGGGGGCATTCTCGCCCAAGTGTCCGCGCTTGGCGTGGCTGGGATTCTTGCCGTAATCGCCAACGTTGTCGTGTCGATGATCGCCTACGTGCTGGGTTGGTGGGTGATCCTTCGCATCTACGGCGTAGATCTCCCGCTGTCGACTGTTATTGCGTCTCGTCTTGGCGGGTACGCTGTCTCGTATCTCACGCCGACACTCTACTTCGGCGGGGAACCGGTTCGGGCGATCATGGCGATGAAGCGCACGTCAGCGACCGGGCCGCGAGTCATTGCAACGATTGTCGTTGAGCGCTTCCTTGGCGGGATTGCCGTCCTCGTCTTCTTGATCATTGGCACGTTCTCGGTTGCTCTTCACCCGGAGATCGATGCAAGCAGCCGCCGCAGTGTCTTCGCCGGGATGGCGTTCATCACGTTTTGGCTGTTGATCGGATTGGTGAACTTCGCCTGGAATTTCAAGTGGGTCAGTCGGGCAATTCGCTGGCTTGCCCACCCGTTTCCTCGATGGAAGAGCGGATTGGAGCGCGCCGCGAACAAGGTATCGGAGACCGAAAACGAAATCGCCAACGCGTTCACGTACCATTGGCGGGGCACAGTGCTCGCATTCCTGATTCAACTCGTTGTGACGTTCATGGTGTTCGTACGGCCGCTCATCTTCTTCTACTTCTCAGCACATCTGATCTTCACGGCAGGACAGCTGTGGATCCTGTACGTGTTCAGCCTGATGCTATCTTTTCTGCTGTGGATTACGCCTGGTGGGTTGGGAACGAGCGAGGCGGCAATGATCGGCATTTTCACCCTAGTGGGAATCGGCAAGCAGGGCGCCGTCGCCTACAGCTTGATCTTCAAGGCGGTTGAGTTCTTGTTCGTGGCTGTCGGGATCATGTGCATCGTCCGCCTTGGACTGGCCCACGTCAGCTCCAAACGCGGCTTGAAGCGGATTGGTTCCGGCGAGGGTGAGGCTGCCGAGCAAGATCCGGGCTCAGGTTAGGGTGAGCTTGGGAATCTGCTCCCTACGTACCCCCGCGACGGCAGGACATTAGGGCGCTTCAACCCGAGTTGAGAATACGAGACTGACTCCCACCGCGCCGGCGAGGGATCCGACGACGATTCCAAGCGGAATGTTCAAGAGAAGGACGGCGAGAACGCGGCCTCCATTCGCAAGCAGCGTGGATGTTGCCAGGGCTCCATCAGGAGAAGACAAGGCGGCAACACGGAGCAGCGACACAATAAGGACGACCAGCACCAGCGCGGCCAGCGCTTCGAGAATCCCGATGAGGAACACTGGAATGAGTACCGTTGCATCGGGGGTGCCGGCCAGCCGCAGGAGCTGCAGTTCGTTTGAGAACGCTCCAAGCAGATGCCGGTAGGCGAACCGTGCGGCAACGAGCGTGCCGATGATGCCGAGGACCAGCAGTGCCAGCAGGACGGCGCGTGCTGTCAACGGGACTGTCGCTTTGAGTTTGCCTTCCGGCTGAGCGACGGTTTCAACCTCAGCGACCGCCGTCAAGCGGGAGATGGCCTCGTGCGCGCTGCTGAACGACTCGCCGTCCACGCGAACGAGAAACACGCCAGTGGTCTGCGGTGGATCGAGCTCCTCCCCGAACAGGTAGTTGGCCTGGGTGACTCCGCTGATAGATCGAACGGCGGCATAGACGGATTGGGCTTCGTCGGTAGTTGCGGTTGGAATGAGGTGGACGATGACCGTTCCCGGCGTCCAATCAAGCGGCTGAGAATCGTCGGATGCGGGCGCAAGAAGAAAGAACGCCGAGAAAACGAATAGCGTGACAAAGATCGACGCAAACACGAGGATGAAAATCGAGACGACCTTGCCGCGGACGGCGTGCATCAGTTCTCGACAAATGTACGGGAATGTGCTCATGAAGACACGATCCTTCCATCCGCAAGGCGAACCACACGGAACGTATGTTCAAGCATGGGAGGGATCTCTCGTGTTGCCAGGACCGTCGTGAGGTCTCTTTCGCGAAGCTTGTTCAGCAGCCCGCAAACCTCCGCAGTTCCTTCCGAATCGAGCTTGGCAAACGGCTCATCGAGAAGCAGGAGAACCGGGTCGGTGCACAGAAGAAGGGCCAATCCGACCCTGACCCAATCCGGAGGTTCGAGCGACTCCGGAAGGGAGGAAAGCCTCGAAGACAAGCCGACCTGCTCAAGGGCGATCAGTGCCCTTTCCTCCGCCGCTTCCCGAACGTAGCCAAGAGCCCGCAGCTTGAACATCAGGTTCTCCATTGGCGTTCGATTCAGAGGAGTGAATCCGCGTGGCAGATAGCCTATTCGCTGGCGCAGTTCGTACGCCTTCTTGCGGCTCATTCGAGCGATATTCCTTCCGTGGACAAGGATCTGACCGCGCTGAGGGGCGACATGTGCGGCGAGAAGGCCCATCAATACGGATTTACCCGCTGCAGCCGGACCTGTGATGAACAGCAACTCGCCTCGATCGACGCGAAGATGGATGTCATCGAGCACCTTGAGTCCATCTTCACTCAGAAAATGCAGTTCGGACACCTGAACAATCACGGACATCGGGCGATCACGAACCTCTCTTTCCCAGCGAGATCTCGGCGTACCTGTTCGACTTCAAGGCCGATACCGTCGAGCGATGCAGCGACAGCTTCCCCCTGTGCGCCACCGATCTCCAGCAGCAATCTTCCGCCGGACACCATGTGTTCGCGCACCCCCTGTGCGAGGTTTCGGATGGATGCAAGCCCCGACTCCCCGCCGTCCAACGCAACGTGTGGCTCGTGATCCCGAACCTCACGCTGCAGGTCGGGCAGATCTTCCGTGTCGATATATGGCGGATTGGAGACGATCACGTCAAATGTACCATCGATGCACGCGAACCAGTCACTCTCGATAAACTGGATTCGGTCCGTCACATGGAGTCGGGATGCATTCTCCTTTGCCAGGATCAGCGCGTCGGTGCTGATGTCCGTTGCCACGACATCGGACAGCGGAGCGTACTTGGCAAGGCAGATGGCGATAACGCCGGAGCCGGTTCCGAGATCAAGCGCCGTTGAGGGACGATCACGAGGAACGACATCCAGCGCCAACTCGACAAGTTCTTCCGTCTCAGGACGCGGGATCAGTGCGGTTGGCCGTACCCGGAACGGAAGACCGAGAAACATGACCTCACCGGTCAATTGTTGC
>CAZJLO010000009.1:16444-17787 GCA_964547105.1 uncultured Thermotogae bacterium | reverse complement strand
GAGAGGCCGAAGAACATGATCTCCCCGGTGAGCTGCTGTACGGGAACACCGTGATGGCGTTTCTTGACGATTTCCCGAAACCGCTCGCGCTCGGCCGGACTCAGCGGTTTGTCGGGGGAAAGGTAGAGCTGGAGCCGTTCCACATCAAGGGTATGCGCGAGCAAGATCTCTGCTTCCAGCCTTGGCTGGACGATCCCCGCTCCCTCGAAATAGCTCCGCGTCCAGTTGAGAACCTCACGAACTGTCCAGCATACTGCCAGTGTAACCCCCCATCCCTGAGTACCCCAAACAGCCGATATTGCCGTATAGAATAGCAGAATCTTGTTGGGGGGTCAAGAGGTCGCTATAATTCGGGGCTGGCGATTGGACGACATCCATCGTGTTTGCTCAACACGGTGGTGACAGCACGCGGTTCGTTCTGTCCAGGAAGATCTCCGTAGGGCGAACGCGATGCGTCGGAATTGGGACAACGGGGGAAGGTGTGCGATGGGAACAAGAACGGCAGGTAGCGGTCGGCGGTCAAGGAGAACTCTGGCGGCGGCCGGCGTTCTGCTTGTGTTCGGGGTGGCGGGATGCTCGCTCCTGACTGGAGGAGACGGTCCGGCGTATCAGCGATGGGAGCCGGCGGCATCGCCGGACGGAACGCAGATTGCCTACGCGTCTCCTGTGGAAGATGGATTCGAACTGTTCCTGATGGACATCGCATCCGGCACCGAACGGCAGATCACATCAGATGGTGCGGTGAATTGGGCGCCGAGTTGGTCGCCGGATGGGGCGCGGCTTGTGTTCACGTCCGAGCGAAACGACAACATCGATCTGTATGTCGTGAATATCGAGACCGGTGAGCAGACGCGGATGACGACCCATTCCGGCGAGGATTACAACCCATCTTGGAGCACCAGCGGAGAGATTCTCTTCAACTCGACACGATCGGGCTCGTGGGAGATCTACGCTGTCAGTCCGGACGAAGGCGCGATCCGTCAGCTGACGGAGTCGGGCGTGGAGAACGGCTCCGATTCCGAATCGGGCGAGCCATCGCCCTAGCTGCGTGCGAGAACATGGCGAGCAACGTTAGCGCGGTTCTTCTCGCGGCCGGCCAAGGGCGGCGGATGGCTGCCGGCATCAACAAGATTCACGTGAAGCTGGCGGGCCGATCGCTACTCGCATGGTCGCTGTGCGCGTTCGAGGGCAGCTGTCGTGTCAACGAATTGGTCGTCGTCTGCCAGCCGGCGGAGCGCACCGCATAGGTCTGCTGGTCGATGCCGAACAGCGTGCGCGTCCCCGTGGGATCGGTGACCCGCACGAAATGACACGGGTGGCCTTCGACCTGGTCGTCGGTGAGG
>CAZJLO010000009.1:0-16434 GCA_964547105.1 uncultured Thermotogae bacterium | reverse complement strand
GCTTGCTCTAGAAAAGATCGCAGCGGAAGCAGTCCGGAAGAGAGTCCTGTTTGTGGACGGGGGACCGCGAAGGCAGGATTCATCGCTTGCCGGAGTCAGAGCGGCGCGGGGAGAGATTGTTCTGGTGCACGATGCCGCCCGTCCGTTTCCATCTCTTCAGCTGATCGATCGAGTTATCGATGCGGTGGAGGTTCACGGAGCGGCGGTACCGGGGCTCGCTGTTGTGGACACGATTCGTTATCAGGACGAAGCAGGCATGCTCGTGTCGGGAGATGTCCCCCGCGATCGACTCCTACGCATGCAAACGCCGCAAGGATTCATCCGTTCCCACCTGCTGGCAGCGTCTTCCGGCGGCGAGACGGCAACGGATGATGCGGGATTGCTGCTCGCTTCGGGGCGGCCCGTTGCCGTTGTCGAGGGAGAGGAAACCAACATCAAGGTGACCACCCGGGCAGATCTGGTTCACGCGCGTCAAATCATCGCGCACAGAGAGGATCGGATCTCGGAGCCCAGTGCGAACGAGTCGAACGATATTGCCGGTTCGGCGAATGAACGCTAGAATGGCATCTATTCCCAGGAGTGGAGTGAGGAGGTCCTGATGCGGAGACGGATGAAAATCCTTGGTGTGGTGGCAATCGTGCTATCGATCGGTCTTTGTGCAGTGGCTCAAGCGGTCAACTTGGAGTTGTACCCGGCGGGGGAAAAAGCGGTCGCTCTGGTGCACAGCACGCTGGACACCCCTGTGACGGGGATGCACATTGAATTCGATCGGGAAGTGACCGTATTCAACAAGGTCGAAATCGGTGGATTCCTTCCGTTGGTGTCCCCGAGTACGGGAACGGCTTTCGACTTTGCCGGCGGCTCGCTTGCCGAATTCGGAACGGTCATCCTGGAATGGGAGCCGGCCGATGCGACGCCGTTCCTGATCCAGTGGATATCCGGCGCCGATCCGATTGGCGAACCGTACATCGTGCTCGAGACGTACCTTGGCAGCCTGTCGCTGCCGGAATTCGGCATGCTTCTCGCAGGGGGGATTGTCGCCGCTCGCGAACAGGATCCATTGGCGCTTCAGGCAGCGTTCGATGCGTTCTTCGCCGCGAATGCCGCGTACTTCGCGGGGCTGGAAGCCTCGCTCGGGATGCCGCTTGCGGATTCTCTGATGCCGGTGATTGTCAGTTCGCCAGCTGAAGGGATCGTCAACTTCTTCGTGACGCTTGTCGGGATGCTCGGGGTAGATTCCGTCGGGAGTCTGATGACCGGAGACGTCAACTTCATGCCCCTTCTTGCCTTGGTGCAAATCTAGGCACGGGGGAATGTGCGAGAGATCGCGATTTCTTCCTGCCGAATGATGTATGTGGAAGAGATTGACAGGAAACTGAGAACGGCCGCGAGGGCATACGCGCTCGCGGCCTGCCTTTTTCGGGGTTACTGTGATGATCGAGTTTGCGTCAAGATTGTCTTGATCCGTTCAGGCGAAAGTGGGTAGCTAAGCGTCTTCGGCTCGGAATCACCCAGGGCATCCGCGATCGCACGGGCGACCGCCCCGTGAGACGCCATTAGCGGAACTTCGCCCAGACCCTTGGCTCCGAATGGTCCCGACGGCCAATAGGTCTCGACGAAATCCACCTGCGTGTCAGGAGCAACATCTCGGATCGTCGGGATGCGGTAGGTGGTGAACCCGTTTACGATCAGCTTTCCGCCGATTCGAGGAATCTCCTCCATGACGGCGAGACCGATTCCTTGAGCGATCCCACCCTCGACCTGACCTGTAGCCATCTGCAGATTGAGGACGGTTCCCGAATCATGAACGGCGATAAACCGCTCGATAGACACTTCGCCGGTGGATACATCGATCTCGACTTCCGCAACGTGCGTCGCGAACGCGTACACTGCGTAGGCGTCGCCTCGGCCGGTTGCATCATCCCATGTCACCGGCTGGGTTTGCGTCCACCCCTCGGTCGCCGGGTCGATGTTGCCCAGCCAGAACTGCGCCGCGATTTCGGGGAGCCGAGCAGCAATCTCATCGCGTGGGACATGCATCTGTTCGGCGACATCTTCGATACGGGTTCGCAGCTTGGAGGCAGCGTCCTGAATGGCGAGAGCGCTCATGATCGTGCCCCGTGACGCTACCGTCGGGCCGCTGTCGGGCACACGCGAGCTATCAACGGGAAGGACTGTGATCAGGTTGCGGGGAATATCAAGAGACTCGGACGCCGTTTGGATCAGCGCGGCAAGCAAGCCCTGCCCCATTTCGACGGTTCCTACGGCAACACTGACCGAGCCGTCCGCTTCGAGTTTGACGTACGCACCGGCCTTGTCGAGAAACGGTGACCGGCCTCCAAGGCCGACGCCGTACATCACGGAGCAGATGCCGATGCCGCGACGCCGGTTCGGCGCGGATGGCGTCGTCCAACTCGACGTAGACAGCTTCGATGACATCGTGCTGCCAGCGTGGTTTCCGGCTTTGGCTGCTCCATCCGGATTGACAAGTTCGCCGACACGTGAGAGTGTTTCGCCGATCCCGACGCTTTCCGTAAGGATCTGCCCGGAGGCGGTTTCATCGCCCGGGCGAAGTGCATTGATCTTGCGAATTTGGAGGCGATCGATCCCCGATTGACGGGCGACGCGATCGATCTGTGATTCATGCGCAAGATTGAGCTGTGGCGAGCCGAATCCGCGGAACGCGCCGCAAGGGACCGTATTCGTTGCGACCGAGCGCCCGCGAATACGAACGTTGGGGATTCTGTACGGACCGCATGCGCTAAGTAGACCGCGCCAGAGAACGGCGGGAGATAAGGTTTGGTAGGCGCCGGAATCAAAGATGTAGTCGACATCTACGGCAAGCAGCCTCCCATCTTGCTGCGCCGCCGTCCGGTAGCGGACAATCGATGGATGCCGTTTGCTGGTTGTGAGAATATCCTCGGCCCGATCGAGAACGAGCTTTGCCGGGCGTCCCGACTTGAACGCCATCAGCGCGGCCAGACAGCAGATGAGCGAAGGAACATCTTCTTTGCCGCCAAACGCCCCACCGGTGGTTGTCTGGACAATCCGAACGCGAGCGTAGGGTAAACCGAGGACCCGTGCCACGGACTTCTGAACGTAGAACGGGCATTGCATCGATCCATAGATCGCCACGGCCCCCAATTCCTCGGGGACGGCAATGGCTCCCTGTGGCTCGAGGTAGGCGTGCTCCTGGTAGCCGGTTCGGTACTCACCCTCCACGACGATGTCAGCGTCTGAGAAGGCCTGATCCGTATTGCCCTTGTCGATGTGGAGTTCCGTAAACACATTGGGGGGCGTCTGGGTCGCTTCGCGGACTGCAACGGCAGGCGCGTCCGGTTCCAGCGCGGCAACCGGGTCAGCGACTGCGGGGAGCGGTTCATAGTCGACGCGGGCCTTCGCGGCGGCGCGTTGGGCTGCTCGCCTTGAGACGGCCACTACCAACGCGATCGGCTCGCCGACATAGCGGACGATTCCATCACGAGCAAGTGCCGGCTGATCATCGAAGATCACCGGGACAACATTGTCGCCGGGAATATCGTCGGCGGTGACGGTGCATACGACATTTGGATCGGCGTCTACGGATTCAAGGTCGAGCTCACGGATCCGCGCATGAGGGTAGGTGCTGCGGATGACATAGCCATGAAGCATGCCGGAAAGAGCAAGGTCATCAACGTATCTTGCCCTCCCCGTAACCTTGTCTTCCGCATCAGGCCTTGGAAGGGGCTTTCCGATCCATCTCAGGGCGTCATGCCGTGAACGATCGCTCACTGTTAGAGGCGTCCTCCCATGGTCAGTGCGAGGATTGCCTTCTGTGTGTGGAGGCGATTCTCTGCCTGATCATAGATCCAGGAGAGGTCATTGTCGCAAACCTCCGGATCCGCTTCGTTGCCCCGATCCACCGGCATGCACTGCAGGAGGTGCCCAGGATTGCAGAGTTTCTTCTGCCGGTCGGCCGTGTAGCGCCAGTCGACGTAGTTCTGAGCGATCTTGAGCTCTTCTTCCTTGCCGATGTCATAGCGGCGATCGGTGAACCAGTTGCGAGGGAACACGACCGTGGCACCCTCAAGTGCCTTGTCGAGATCATGCGCAACTTCGAATGAGCCTCCCGACTTCGAGGCAAGATCGCGGCATTGGCCGAGGATGGTCGAATCGAAGTCGTATTCCGGGGGATTGGCGACGACGACGTCCATCCCGTACATCGCGGAAATGAGGGCTGTTCCCTGGACCGAGCAGCGTCCGCGAACCCACGGAGTGTAGGCCCACATCACGACGATCTTCTTGCCGGCCACGCTGCCCAGCTTCTCGTGCATCGTGTAGATGTCCGTCAGCGACTGGCATGGGTGGTTGATGTCCGATGCCATATTGATGATCGGGACCTCGGCATGTTCGGCGAACTTCTTCATGACGAGGTCTCCGTGACCGTAGTAGTCCACCGAATCATCGAGTAGGCGGATCCCGATCCCGTCGCAGAAACGGGCCATCGCCTTGGCCGTGTCCTTGACCGTCTCGCCAGCGCCGGGCTTGTCCTCGAGCGACATCCTCATCGTGGACGGATTAAGGAACTGCGAGTGGCCGCCGAGCTGGGTCATCGCGGTCTCGAACGACATTCGCGTTCGTGTCGAACCGGCGAAGAACAGCATGGCAAACGTCTTGTACTCCAGGTAGGGATGTGCCTTCCCACTGTAGGTCAATCCCTTCAGTTGATCGCTGACCTTCATCGCGATGTCATACTCCTCGCGAGTCCAATCCAGTTCGCTGATCAAGTCGCGTCCGGCAAGATCGAACCAGCTCATGCTTCCTCCCCTCCTTGGTCAGCGTCGCTATGCCATCAGCAGCGCCATCATTCCTTTCTGCGCGTGCAGACGATTCGCCGCCTCTTCGATGATGATGGAGTTGGGTCCATCGATGACATCTTCGGTGACTTCCATGTCGCGATCTGCGGGCAGGCAATGCATGTAATAGGCATCGTTCGTAAGCGCCATCTTCTCCTGGGTGCAGATCCAATGCTTGTTCGCTTCGAACACGGCCTTCGCCTTTGCTTCGTCCATGATCCCGGAGCCATCGGTTGGCTGAACCGTCCAAGCCTTCGGGTACACGACATGCGCATCCTTGAAGGACTCGTCCATGTCATGAGAGATCTTGAACGCTCCGCCGTTCTTTCTTGCCAGACCTTCCGTCGCCTGAAGAACCTTCGGATCGAGGTCGAGACCTTCGGGGTGGGCAAGCGTCACGTCCATTCCCATCATCGCCGCGGAAATGATCGCGCTCTGGGGAACGGCGAGGGGCTTGGCAACAGAACCGGAATACGCCCAACTCATGACGAACTTCTTACCCTGGAGATTGTGACCGAGCTTCTCCTGCATCGTCATGACGTCAGCCAGAGCCTGGCAAGGGTGGTACATGTCGTCTTCCATGTTGATGACGGGAACCTTGGACCACTTGGCGAACTCTCGGATGATCAGATCGCCCTTGCCATACAGCCATCCCGTCGGTTTGCCGTAGATTCGAATCGCGATGGCGTCACCCATCTCGGCCAGAACACGGGCGACATCGCTGATTCTCTCGGTGGAGTAGGCGACTTCCTCACCTTTCAGTGCCGGGGTGTAGACTGCTCCGGGCTGGAGAAAGTGAGCGTGCCCGCCGAGCTGGGTCATTCCGGCTTCGAAGGAATTACGCGTCCGGAGCGACGAATTGTAGAACAACATATGCAGCGTTTGACCATCGAGCACTCGATGCGGCTCACGTCGGATGAACTTCCGCTTCAGATCATGGGCCGTGTCGAGCATCGCTTCAATCTCATCTCGGGTGAAATCGAGCCATGTGAAGAAATCTCTTCCTCGAAGCGTTGTGTTGGACATTCTCTCTCCTCCTTGGCGGATCGTCTCTATGTACGAAGAAAACTAGTCTTGCGTGATGGTCGTTCCCGCACGACCCTCCAATGCATCGACCGCTCGATCTAGGGATGTAATGATGGCCCGCTCTCCGCCCCCTTCCACAAAACGAATTGCGGCACGGATCTTGGGTTCCATCGAACCCTTGGCGAAATGACCTTCAGCGTGGTAGCCCCTGATCTCTTCCAGCGTCACATGCGACAGTGGCTTTGCCTGGGGCGTCTTGTAGTGGAGCACGGCCTGCTCGACATCCGTGAGAACCATGAAGATTTTCGCACCGACATCCACTGCAAGCCGCTGGCCAGCCAAGTCCTTGTCGATGACCGCGTCCACACCATGGAGCGTCCCGCCTTCTTGGACGACCGGAATTCCACCGCCGCCGGAGGCGATGACAAGCGAGCGAGCGGCCACCAGTTGACGGATCGCCTCTTTCTCGAAGATAGCAATCGGATCGGGTGATGGAACCACGCGCCGCCACCCTCGGCCGGCGTCCTCACGGACGTTGTAGCCTTTCTCAGTCTCGAGCTTCCTTGCCTCGTCTTCGCTGTAGAACGGCCCGACCGGCTTGGTCGGGTTCTCGAACGCCGGATCGGAACGATCGACGACAACTTGAGTCACCACCGTGGCCACGGGGATGTCGCCGCGTCCTTCAGCGACGAGAAGGTTGTGGAGCGTCTGCTGAATCATCAGACCGATCAGCCCCTGGCTCTCGGCTCCGCACACGAACAGCGGCATCGGCGCTGCGACGTCGCGTGCTGTCTCATTTTGCAGAAGGATGTTGCCGACCTGGGGGCCATTGCCGTGCGTGATGACCACCTTGTACTGTCCGGACAGGACCATCTGCGCAAGTTGGCTGCAGGTAACGCGCACATTCTCCATCTGCTCTTCGAAGGTTCCGCGTTGTCCGGGCTGAAGGATTGCGTTTCCGCCCAAAGCGACGACCACCAGTTTCTTCTCTTCGTTCATACATCACCTCAGGAATTTCATCTCCGATTGATTCGTCGGTCGTTCCCTTCTTCATGCTTCCCAGATCTCGAGCATCCGTGTCCAATGCCTGTTCATCCGTCCGAATGCCAGATCGGGATTCCCGGCACGGATTGCGCCTACAATGTCGGCATGGAGTTCTGCAACCAGCTCGATATCGGAGACGTTCTTCAAGTAGTAATGATGGGTGTACTCGCGGTACAGCTTCTGATCGATCGAAGCGAGGAGCGGCGCAAGGGCGTCTTGAAGTAGCTGGTTTCCCGTCGCCTCGACCAACGCGATGTGGAATGCCTTGTCAGCGTCCAAATAGGCGTTGAAGCGATTCTCTCGCACTTTGGCGCGGATGTTGTCAATGGTGGCGTCGAGCATTCGGATGGTCGCTTGATCGGCCTTCTGTGCGACAAGGTACGCAATCGGAGGTTCGAGCGTCGCCCGCGCCTCCATGACCTCAAGACAGCCGTCTTCGCTTTCGATCAGGTGCGGAGCAGCATCCTCGTCGGTGAGCGGAGGGCGCCGGAGCACGTAGTTGCCGCTGCCGGGACGGGATTCGACCACCCCGACGGCCTGAAGTGCCGAAAGAGCCTCCCTCACGGAAGGGCGGCTCACACCCATTCGTTCGGCAAGATCGAACTCAGGTGGGAGCTTCGATCCGACCGAGTAATCCCCGCGTGTAATCGCCTCGACGATCTGTTCGGCGACGATAGCAGAGACCTTTCTGGGACGAACTTTCTCAAACTCTTGTGGTTGCATGCGACGTTCTCTGGTTGCCATCCTGTCAAGCTGTATGATAGCATTGCCGGACACCCGCAACAAGAGCACAGAGTCGAGATGCGGGAGATCTGGAGGACGCATGATTGATCTGACGGTACATGAAGAACAACTGAAACGAACAGTGTCACGAGCAAGGGAGCGCGGGATCATCGTTCCCACGTTTGCGCAAATGAAAGATCCATCACGGATTCCGGTTGCGGTCAAGAAACGGCTTGCCGAAATCGGGCTGTGGGATCTGCACCCTTTGAACCTGTTTCGCATTACATGGAAGAACGAGCCAACGCCGCAGGGCGGCGGGTATGGCGGTGTGAACTACATTGAGTTCCCCCCGGAGCTGACGGGGACGAACGCGCGCATCATCGGGCTTGTCGGGAAGTGGTTCCCGACGGGTGCCCACAAGGTGGGTGCCACCTTCGGCTGCCTTGTGCCGCGTTTGGTTACGGGGCAATTCGATCCGACCTTTCACAAGGCGGTGTGGCCGTCCACCGGCAACTACTGCCGCGGAGGGGCGTACGATGCCAACCTGCTTGCGTGTGAATCGATCGCCATTCTTCCCGAGGGGATGTCGCGCGAGCGCTTTGACTGGCTGAGCAACGTAGCCGGAGAAGTGATCGCCACGCCGGGATGTGAGTCGAACGTGTGGGAGATCTTCCAGAAGTGTCTCGAGCTGGAAGCGACGCGTGACAACGTGATGATCTTCAACCAGTTCGACGAACCGGGCAACCATCTGTGGCATTATGATGTAACCGGCCATGCGATGGAAGAAGTGCTGCAAGCCGAGCTTCGCGACGGGCAATACGCCGGCGTTGTGCTGACGTCGGGTTCGTCGGGGACGATGGGATGTGGCGACTACCTGAAGGAGCGCTATCCCACGAGCCAGCTCGTGGTTGCGGAAGCATTGCAGTGTCCGACGCTTCTTGACAACGGATTCGGTGGACACCGAATTGAAGGCATCGGCGACAAGCACGTGCCGTGGATTCACAATGTTCGAAACACGGACATGGTGATCGGCATCGACGACGATGCGTCGATGAATCTGATTCGATTGTTCAACGAGCCTGCCGGACATGAATTCCTTGTTGATAGCGGCGTCTCGTCATCGATCGTCGACCAGCTTGATCTGCTTGGAATTTCGAGCGTGGCGAATCTGCTCGGCGCGATCAAGTTTGCCAAGTACTACGAGCTTACCGGACGGGATGTCGTGCTGACCGTCTTGACCGATTCGATGGAGCTGTATCAGACCAGGTTGCGCGAGCTGGAACGTGAGCAGGGGGCGTATGACCGCACCCGCGCTGCCGTCGACCACAACCGCTACATGCTTGGAGCTGGCGTGGATCATTGTTTGGAACTGCGGTATACGGATCGGAAGCGGATCCATAATCTCAAGTACTACACGTGGATCGAGCAGCTGGGACACAACGTCGAAGAGCTCGACGCGCAGTGGTATGACTATCCCGAGTACTGGGACCGCATTCATGCCATGGTGGGACCGATCGACGCCCAGATTGATGCGTTCAACGAGAGAGCCGGCGTTCTCAACGCAATGGAGGCCTAGGAGGTATCCGCCCATCGGATGTCCGAGCAACTGCTGATGGCTGTCCTGGATCGGCTGCAGTTCCCACAAGGATCTGCAGCCGGGGACCCTCCTCCAAACAGATCGGAAGCATCCCGGCTTGGCGTCCCTGAACCGGAACTCAATCGGAAAGATCTTCCCGTGTCGGGCGTCCGGTTTGCCGGAAAGGCTCGTGATGCAGCCATTCTTGTCACCGGCGAAATCGGTGCCGGAAAGACATCCGCCGTCCGCGGGCTGGCCGAGGCGCTTCGACGTCGTGGAATCGGCGTGGACGGGATTGTTGCCGTTCGCATTCAAGATCGAACCGGACGCCGAACGGTCGGGTATGATCTGGAAGTCATCGGTTCCGGTGAGCGGATTTCACTTGCCTCGGAGGAGCCGCCGGGGCAACGGGTCGGGAGATTCTATCTTCGCGAGGAAGCTCTTCAGCAAGCGGGAATCGTCCTCAAGCGCGCGGCAATGTTGCAGCCGGTCGTGATCTTGGATGAAGTAGGACGACTCGAGTTGTCGGGAAGAGGACACGTTGGGGCGCTGGAGTCGATCCTGGTGGGGTATGCGCTTCCTGTGCTAACGGTACGCCTCCCATTCATTGAGGCGATCCGGAATCGGTTCGGGTTGCCGACTGCGGACTGTTATCATGTTCGGGAGGATCGCTTCTGAAGCATCAGGGGGGATATTCGTGAAGCAACGGCTGTACCGAATGATCGATGCTGCGCCGTATCCGCTGCTGGTGACGCATGATGCCGAAGGATTTTCCGTCGCGCGACCGATGTACCTCGCCGCCCGAGAGGAGAACGTGTTCTGGTTCCCGGCGTCGGCAAAGTCGAGAAAAATCACCCATATTCGGAGAGATCCTCGGGTTACGCTGCTGTTCATTCATCAGGCGGAATTCGACTATGCCTCCGTGTACGGGATGGTGGCCGTGGTCACATCTCCGGAGCGGAAGCAGAACCTGTGGCACGTGGAGTGGCAAGAGCAGTGGCCTGGTGGGGTGGTCGATGAAGATTACGTGCTGTTACGGGTTGAGGGGCATCGGGGGGCATACTACCGAGGCGTTGCTGACGAAGCCGAGCAGTTTGCTCTTCTGTAACGATCGATGCACTCCGCCCGATCTTTAGGGGTGCTGGAAGGAGGCCCGAGTGGAGTGGGTGTTTCTCGCAACTGGTTTGGTCGTCGGGATCCTCTTGGGAGCCGTTTGGGCACGGTGGAAGCTTGGTGTTCGTCTTGAACGATTGCGGGGAGAGCTGCAATCGGAGAGGGAAAAGTCACAGTGGATCGACGACGCCGAGAAGCGGTTGAACGAATCATTTCGCGCAGCGGCGGGGGACGTGCTCCTCGCCAACTCGGAACAACTGATGAATCGATCGCGCGAGCAGCTCGCCGGTGTTCTAGAACAGGTGCGCAGTGATTGGGGAATGCAGAAGGAACAGATCCATCGCCTTGTCGAACCGCTCAGCAAAGGATTGGAGGCGATGGACGGGCAGGTTCGGACGCTCGAGCAACGGCGTGAGGGAGCCTATCGTAGCCTGGAGCGGATGCTGGCCGATCTCGGGTCGGCACAAACGGCATTGCGCACCGAGACCGTCGAGCTTCGGCAGGCGATGAAATCATCTTCGGCGCGAGGCCGATGGGGAGAGCTTCAGCTCCGCCGCGTGGTCGAGCTCGCCGGAATGGCCAACCACATCGATTTCGAGGAGCAGGCGGCTACGGATGAGGGTCGGCCTGACATGCTGATCCACCTTCCCAATCACGGGGTGCTCCCAGTTGACGCGAAAACGCCGATGACGTCTTTCCTTGCGGCCTCGGAAGCCTCCGGCGGCGAAGAGGCAAAAAGGAAACTTGTCGCTCACGCGAAGGCGATGCGGCAACGGATTCAGGAGCTGACGCGGAAGGCCTACTGGGCGCAGTTCGATCGTTCGGCATCTATGCTGGTTATGTTTGTGCCCAGCGAAGCGGCTTTGTCGGCGGCGTTTGAGCAGGATCCCGAATTGCTGGAATACGCGGCGCGGCAAAAGATTCTCATTGCGTCTCCGATCACGCTGTTGGCACTGCTCCGTACAGCGGCGTTCGGCTGGCAGCAGGTACAGATTGCCGACAACGCGCAGGAAATCGCCGCACAGGGCAAGGAATTGTATGGCCGGCTGATGACGTTTCTCAACCGGTTCCGCGGAGCGGGAGAGGCGTTGGGGAAAGCGCTGAAGGCATACAACGAAGCCGTTGGATCGATGGAGCGGATGCTGCTTCCCGCGGCCCGGCGGTTCAAGGATCTCTCCGCATCAGGTGAATCGATTCCATCGGTCTCGCCGATCGATTCCGTGGCACGCCGGCTTCCGCTGGAGGACGGCGAATCCCCGGACATGGCGACCGACCGGGCAGACTCGGCCTGACCCAGGAGATGGCGGACATCTGTCTTGTCCGCGTATCCCTGCGTGGGGCAACACCAGTGTGATCAACGTCACAGCATGAGCGAAGAAATGTCTTCGCGTCGGCTTGTTGTCCCGCCTATGGTTTGTGATGCGGCATACAGCCGTACGTTCGTGAGGTCGATGCCCTCGTGCCGGGTGGCAAGGGATCATCCGCTCGCCGGTGGATCGACGAGCTGGGAGGGGTTCCTCACGATCGATAGCACGCTTTGCCGTCACGGATTCCGTTGCGGCGGGCGTTGTCGATAACTCGTTGACCGACGCTCGACCCGATCACCTCCTCGGGTCGAGCTCCTTGTTGCTTGGCATGGCATTCGGCGGTTGCCCCAGCCGGACACGATGTGAAAGACGCGGACCGATGTCTCGTTGTAGCTGGACACGGGATACGTGCGATTGAGGGTCGATCGTGCCGGCTGTGTGTGATTGAGATAACAGAAGATTCGCGCAGCGGTCCTTCGTTTGGATCCCCGATCCCGATACCGTTTGTTATGTAGCATACCCAGCTCGCCGGCGCGAGTCGTTCGCTGTCGACTGTTGTGGCTGCAAAGGAGATGGGGAAATGGGCACCCGGAGAAAGACACATGCAGAAGGGCGCCGGTTATTGGCTCTTGCTCTTCTCCTGCTGTTTGCAATCAGTGCGAGCGGTGCCGTGAGCGCTGCCGACGCCTGCGACAAGCTCCCGGATCTTTGGTTCCCTGAGCCCGGCGTGGGCCTATCCGGCGGAGAGCTCTCCGTTCAGATGGCTACGCCTACAGTTGTGGTGCAGGGAGATACGGTGACCGTCACCGTGACGGTGGACAACTTCACCTGTGGGGCGACGGGGCCGTTCGAGTTGGCTTTGTACGCGGACAACCTGGAAGAAGCGTCCCTCATCGGCACAAGAACGCTCAGCCTTGAAAGCTGCGAGCACGCCATCGTGGAATTCAGCTGGAATACCGGCGGTGTTCCCGCCGGCGAGCACGACCTGATCGCATCGGCGGACCCGGACAATGACATTCCGGAGTACAACGAAGATGACAATACGTATACGTTGCCCGAGACAGTCATCGTCTTTGCAGCGCCGGTGATCGAGGTGGCGAAGGCGGCGCTGGTTGCGGGAGACGGCTGTCTGCGGGCAGGCGAGGAAATCGAGTACGAAATCACCGTTTCCAACATCGGTGAAGGAGATCACACAAGTGGTGCGATGATCCGTCTCGAGGATCAGCTCCCGTCAGAAGTAACGCTGTTGGATGGATCCCTGACATCATCGATCGGGCTGGCATCGTCGCCTGAAGAAGGCCTCATTGTCTGGAGCGGACACCTAGCGGCCGGCGGAGCGGTCACAATGCGCTTCACGGTGACCGTGGATCCGGAAACACCGGTGGACACGGCGATCGTCAATCAGGCATTTGCGGACTGGGATCGCGATCAGGACGGAGCTCGCGATAGCGAGGAGCCATCAGACGATCCGTCCACGTTGATCGAAGACGATGCCACTGTGCTCATTGTCGGCGAATGCGTCGATCCCGCTGACCTTCTGCCTCTCATCGCGGGGACCATTGATGCGCCGTCGCTCAGCGAGTGGGGGCTGATCGGGATGGGGGTTGCGATGCTCGTGGCGTTTGCCGCGATGCTGTTGCGTCACCGTTCCTATCAGGCGGACCGATGTTCGCGCCAAACAAGCGATCGTAACCGGAGATGAAGAGATTCGCGGAATCGGAACCGGGATCGGGATCGGGTCCCGAGCCCAAGCAGGAAATGAGGGCGGAGAGATGCCGGGAAATCGGAGCGTAGGCAAGATCGAGATTTGTGCAGGCAAAGCGGTGCGCCCGTGTCGCCGGCTCCTGATTCGCCTCGGACTCTTTTTCGTGGCTCTTGCAGCAATGAGTGCAATGGCGCTTGGGTTGATGCGGAATGAAGCAGCGATGTCTAGCCTTCAACAGACGATCGCCGGCTCGACGAGCGCGGTTCTCCGCCTGCTGGGAACGGACGCGACCACGGTGAACAGCACCATTGTGTCGGATCGGTTCAGCATTTCCGTTGTTGCTGCCTGCACCGGACTGTTCCTTGCGGTTGCGTTTGCGTCCGCCGTCCTTGCCTATCCCGCTGGATGGCGGGCAAAGCTGTTGGGGCTGACCGGCGGGATCGCTGCGATCTATGTGATGAACATCGTCCGGCTTGTCGTTCTGTTCTATGTGGGTGTCTTCTTCCCTCACCGGGTAGAACAGGTTCACTTGCTGGTTCTGCAATCGCTCTCGATTGTCGGCGTGTTGATGATGTGGCTGATTTGGGTGGAGAAGGTGGCGCATGCTCGCCGGGCGTAGGAAGGCATTTCAGGCAGAGGATCAACCAGGGCGACCCGTGACCGGGTCCGGGGCCGGATTGGCCAAGTTTGCGGCGTTGGCGGTTGCCGCGCTGCTTGTGACCAGTATTGTCTGGCTGTGGGTTGCTCCATGCTACAACCGGGCCGTTTCGGGAACGGCGGAAGCACTCCTTGCCGTCTTGGAGCACCCTCGGGAGACCGCCGTCAGGATTGAAACGGGGGGGGTCCTGTTCGAGCGGATCGATGCGGGAAGCGGAACCTCGCAGCCGTTCGTGGCGTTCGATTTCTATGTCTATTTCGGGGTTGTGCCGTTTGTCGCCTTGCTTCTTGCCACTCCGAAGATTCCATGGCGGCGACGAGCCGTCCTGTTGGCCGCGGGGCTCGGACTGCTGATTCTATTGCACGCCGTGTATCTCGTCGGTGCGGTCCGGCTGCTGTATGTCATTTGTGGTCTGGAGCCGGTCGAACCCTCCGCGAAGGGGTTCTACGACTGGGCCCAGGTCGCCCTCCGCGTGCTCTGGGAAGCGAGCGGGGTTCTGGTTTGGGCGGCTCTGGCCGTTCGCCGTTGGCCCTGGAAGCACAGCAAGGAAGATTGGCCGCGGATGCAAACATCGCACGCGGCCGGCAGGCAAGCTCATGAACAAGGATGTGTGAGATGAACGGGAACGAGAGACGACTCCGCGGGCGAAAAAGCGGCATTCGAGAACGACTGGCTTGGTTCCTTCTGTTCGCGTTGCTGGCGTCGTTCGTTGTTCAGGCATCCGATGCCCAGATGTATTTCTCGAACGATCGGAATGGCACCACTCCGGTTACGTCGGTCCAGGAGGGGGACTCGATCTGGATCGTCGTGCTCGACTCTGACGAAGATCTCGATTGTGACGTGCGGGACAAGGTGTGGACCGATGTCAAGGTCATCGACGTCAAGACCGGGGCGCGCCTTGTCTGGGAGAGCTATGTCGATGACGGCGGCGCCGATACGGACGACAACGGCTCGGGAGACGCTTTGGTCGGTGAGCCCGAATACATGCCCCACCAAGGTCACTGGCCCGGCGTCAGTGCAGGCTCGCTTCTTCACGACTTCCTCGAAGAGACGGGGGCAAGCACCGGTGTGTTCGTCAGTTCGCGAGCATTTCAGATCGGCACGCGGGCCATGTACGGAGATCCTCGGATGAATACGCACATCGTCGGGCCGTATGAAGAGAACCTCGATGGCTCGGTGAGGCCCATCGATTTTGAATGGGGCGGGTATCTCTATGCCGAATTCGACGGCAACACATTCGGCGACGATCGGGTGTGGGTCAGCGCGGAGCGGGATCCGATCATCGGGTACAAGCTTGTTTCGGCGATCGATGCGGCGACCATCGTTCCTCCGGGTTTGGCATTCGTGCCGCCAAGCGTCAGCCTGCTTGCCGATCAGGACTACATCCTGGGACGGTTCGAGAACATGGATACGGTGATGGGGTTGTACCTCGACCCGGACGATGCATCGGACATTGCCGTCACGATGGCGAAGATCATCGATGTTCCGTCTCAGATGGCTTGGGATGAGACTGTCTACAAGGACTCCAACGCAGCTGCGACAATCCGTATTGAAGATGCAGACGAGAATCTGAGTTGCGATGATGTAGAGTTCGTGCCTGTCTTCGTGATCATCAACCCTGGATCTTGGAATCCGCTGGATCCCAATCGCCGCAGTGCGAACGGCTTTGCAGCGCTGAAGCGGTATGGGGGCGTCACCGACACAAACGTACCTGCCACCGTGGGGCCGGGGCCGATCGATTGGTTCAACGCCTATGACAGCGGCCTTACTACAGCCCAAGTCGATCTGCGAGCTGACGGGAGCCGTCAGCCGAACGCCGACGGGAGTTTCTACATCCAGTATCCGAATCCACTCAACGCTCAGGCGATCCCCAATGTGACGACGTTCGACACGATGAGCGAGTCCGGTGTAACACGCTGCATGTTCTACGCGCAGGAAACCGCGGCGGACAGTGGCGTGTTCGAATGCGACTTCAATGACATCGAGCGCGATCTTGGATTCAACGCATTGGATGTCGGTGACGTCCTGGTTGCGTACTACGTCGATCCGAATGACCAGGATGACTTCTCGCTGGCCACAGCCTACATCGAGCGTTCCGATCACACGGCGAGGGTGAACGTGACCAATTCCGTGCGCGGTCCGATGATGTCGCTGTGGTTGGGACGGGATCCGGTGTATGTGGAAGTGATCGATCCCGACGCCAATGTGGACAGCTGCTGCCCGGAAATCGTCGTCGTTCACGTCTGCGATCCGCATGAAGTGGATGACTCGGAGTGGCTGGTGCTCGATGAGTTGTCGAGCAACTCATCGGGTTTCTTCTCCAACATCGGAGTCGAACTCTCGCCGGTATGGGACGCGCTCGGAATTGGGCTACCCGAAGCTCATGGTGGCTATGAACTCCAATTGGACAATCGCAGCCTTGAAGGGTTCAACGAGGACCGTATCTA
>CAZJLO010000008.1:24274-56064 GCA_964547105.1 uncultured Thermotogae bacterium | reverse complement strand
AGCGGATCGGATTGATCTTGTGCGGCATCGTCGAGGATCCGACCTGTCCCTCGGCGGCTCGCGTCACAAAGTATCCTCTGGAAAGGTACTCCCACACATCCCGGTCGAGATCGAGCGTGACTCCGTTGATCCGGGAGGTGATGCCGAAGGACTCCGCCAGCCCGTCGCGATCCTCGATCTGCGTGGTGCAGGGGTTGAACTCCAGACCGAGTGACTCCACGAACTCCCCGGCAAACGCAGGCCAATCCACCTGCGGAGCGGCGGCCCGAAACGCTGCATACGTCCCCGTCGCCCCGCCAAGCTTGCCGCGGAACCGTAGCTTCATCAGCTGATCCCTCTGCCGCACAAGGCGGAGCATGAACACGGCGAGTTCCTTCCCCGCCGTCGTGGGTGACGCCGCCTGTCCGTGGGTATGCGCCGGAAACGCCACCCCCTTCCAGCGATCGACCTTTTCGGCAAGTCGATCGATCAGTCGATTGAGCGCGGGGAGTTGCATCTCGTCCCGGAATCTCCGAAAGAGCGTGGCATAGGCAAGGTTGTTGACGTCTTCCGAGGTGAGTCCGAAGTGAATCCGGTTCGGTTCGGCAAGTTCAAGCCCCTCCCGCAGGAACAGTTCGCACGCCTTGACATCATGGTGCACGCGGTCCTCAATTTGCTTGATTCGAGCAAACTGCTCGTCGGTAAGCCCGCCGATGTGGGTCTCGATCCGCTTCCGTTCGCCGTTCGACAGCTTCGGAAACACACCCAGCTCGTCCAGCGCAAGCAAGTAGCGAAGCTCGATGTCGCAGCGGCCGCCCATCAGCGCGAATTCGCCGAAGTAGGCCCGCAGAGGCTCCGTCTTGCTCCGGTAGCGCCCGTCAAGCGGCGAGATCTCGCGCCCGTGCCCGGGATCGCAATCCCGATCAAGATTCCGCCCGTTCTCACTCTCGTGCTTGCGCATTGTGCCCCCTTCCTGCCGCAAACCACCGAGCAATCTCGCACAACTTCGCCCCAAGATCAAGCAAAGCCGGCAAGACATCCGCCCTCAAGGACCACCGATACACGTGAGATACTAGACGTACGGCCAACCGGTGGACCGGTCTTCCCGCTCGGGAAGATACACGTCATGTACACGACCTTCCCGGATCGACAGCCCGGAAACAAGCTCTACACGGGCGTTTCGGTGCAGCTCCTCGATCGAGTGACAACCGCAGGAGGCCATCGACGCCTGGATCTTGGCAAGCGTCCCCGCAAGGTTGTCGGCGAGCTTTCCTGCGTACTCCACGAACCCTTCGACCCCTTCGACAAACCGTGCCTGCTGGTAGCGGCTCTCCAGCCACTGTCGCGCCTTGGCCGACCCCTCCCCCCAGTACGGTTTCATCACCCGGCCGCCGATCTGCACCTTCTGGGTCGGCGATTCATCCATCCGCGCAAAGTAGCGCCCCATCATCACGTAGTCGGCCCCCAACGCAAGGGCGATCACGATGTCCTTGGCATTGACCACGCCGCCGTCGGCGATCACCGGTAAGTAGCGCCCCGTCTGCTTGCAGAACAGATCCCGTTCCCGGCAGACATCAATGATCGCCGTCGCCAGACCGCGTCCAGTCCCCTTTTGCTCTTGGGTGATGCAGATCGATCCGGAGCCCATGCCCACTTTCACCCCGTGCGCGCCAGCCTCGGCCAGGTAGCGAAACCCTTCCGCCGTAATGACATTCCCGGCGACAACGGGAAGCTGCGGAGCATGGGACGCCAGCCACGCCAGCGTTCGCCGCTGGTACTCGGCGTGTCCGTCGGATGCGTCGATGCACAGCACGTCCACCTCGGCATCGACAAGAGCGGCAACCCGGTCCTCGTAGTCATGCGTGTTGATCGCCGCAGCGGCGATCCACCGCTTGCGCTCATCGACAACTTGAAGAGGGAAGTGCAGTTGATCCTGAATGTCTTTTCGAAACACGAGGTGCTGCAACAACCCCTGGCTGTCAAGAATCGGCAACACCGATTGATGTCCGTCCACCAGCCGCGCATTGGCCGTGGCAAGATCGGGCGTCCCGACAAGCACATCCAGTTCGCTTCGAGGAATCATCCGTTGCTCAACGGGAAGATCGGCATGGACCACCGGGTCGTAATCGCGTTGCGTCAACAAGCCAAGGAAGGCACCGTGTTCATCCGTCACCGGGAACGTCGAATAGCCGGTCTCCGCCTTCAGCTGCTCTACGTGATCGATCGTCGCCGTCGGCGGCACGGCCAGCGGACGCACGAACCCGGCCTTGTGGTCTTTGATTTTGCGGATTTCGTCCACTTGATCGCCGATCGGCTGGGAACAGGGGATGAACGCGGTTCCGCCGCACTTCGCCAGTTCGACCGCCATCTTGTACCCGGAGACGGATCGCATCGCCGCCGCGACCAGCGGAATATTGAGGGTCCACGGAACCGATCCTTCGCCCGTCCAGGCGACAGGCGTTCGGAGCGTGATCCCGTCGCCGCTACCGACTGCAGGATCAGGATCTGTGCGTTGCTCGCACGTCAGTCCCGGCAGAAGCCTGTACTCCGCCAATGTACGTGACGGTTCCACGATGATGTCTCTTGCCACGTGTTCCTCCCGTTTCGATGACGTCCTATCGGCCGTGCGAGCCACGCGCCGACTCGCTCCGCAATCCCATCCCGATCCCCCCGCTAAGAGGATTCTCGCCGGATGTCACCGGCGTGTCTAGTGGACCGACAAGACAGGTAACCGTTCAAGCCGGAGACCGCCGCGAGAACGACCCGAACGAATCCGTTCCGCTGCCAGCACTCCCGATGACTCCACGCAGGAAGCGAGAACTCGAGATCGTATTCCCCTACGCAGATCAAGATGCGCAATCTTCTGGCGGACCGCCCCGCTCGCGTACACCAAGACGGGCCATCGCTGGCTTGACGAAATGACACACGGCATCCTACAGTCACCCTCTTCCAAGCGAAAAGAGCGGCAAGCACCTTCAGCAGTATGCTCCATTCCCCGCTCCCCTTCTGTTGGAGACCGTAGCAGGATTCATTTGATATATTAAATCAGCCGCCTCTCCATGACGTCTCTTTTTCGTTCCCATCTGATCTTCTGCGCCATGCATTCTCGTCGCACCGAAAAACGAGCGAGCAGATCTCTCCCACAACTTCGTCGCAACACCGAGCGGGAAGTGCACGCGATGTGACAGCGTCCTATTGTGGTCAGATGGTCGAACACTCATCGAGTAACCTATTTTCTTGTTGGTATCGAGCTTACGACCTTTCCTGTGCAACACAGCGGCACGCGGGAAGATCGCAGATTACGTGACACAAGTAGGTTCTATTGTAAAGGCGGGCGCATCCGTAGTATATTAAAAGCAGTAGGTGCACTCCTTCCTCTCACAAGTGACTGCTCTAATGGTCTTCTATCCTGGGAAAAGGGATTGCGCAACGGCGAGGCCTCTCCACCGATTTCTTGCCACGTAGTGTATTACACAAGGAGGCATACATGCATAGAACCGCCAAGATGACGTACTTCCTGGCTGGATTGCTGGCGCTGGTGGGAATTGCCGCACTTGGTTCCAACATTCTGACGTTGAGTTCCGTCCAGGAAGTCGGCACAGTCGATCCAGCTCGCGCCACGGATTACACGGAGACCATTTCCGTGATCAACATCTACGATCCGCTAGTGTTCCCGGATGGCGATGGCGTCGTTCAACCCAAGTTGGCGGAAACGTGGACCATCAGTGCAGATGCACTCACGTACACCTTCTACCTCCGACAGGGTGTTCTGTTCCATGACGGCACGGAAGTGCTCGCGGAAGACGTCGCTTTCTCCATGGAGCGGATGCTGGCGCTCAAGGATGGGTATTCGTGGATGTGGGCGGACCTTATCGCCGAGATCGCCGTCATCGATAACCATACCGTCAGTTTCACGCTCAACGAACCGTTCGTGCCCTTCCTGGCGACGCTTCCCGCGTTCTGCGTCGCAAACAAGGATCTGATCGCCGCCAACACGCAGCCGGGTGATTATGGCGAGTTCGGTGACTATGGTGTGGCATGGCTGAACACTGCTGTCGACATCGACGCCGGGTCGGGCCCCTACACGCTCCAGTCTTGGGATCGGGGCCGTGAGATCGTCTTTGCTCGCTTCGCGGACTACTTCCTGGGGTGGCCCCAGGGCGACAAGTCGGTCGACGAAGCGCACATGTTCAATCTGCCGGCAACAGCCACCCTGAAGACGATGCTCCGTAGCGGCGAGCTTGTCATGACCGACAACCTCCGAACATTCGAGGACTACGAGGACATGTCAACGTACGCCGGCGTCACCGTCACTCCGGCGGATACCGGGCAGCAGATCACGTTCAAGATCAATACCCAGGTTGCTCCAACCGATGATATCCACATCCGGCGGATGCTGGCGTGGGCGTTTGACTACGCAATGGCAATTACGGAGATATCCCCGGGTAGCGTTCAGTCTCGTGGTCCCGTTCCTTCGGCAATCCCGGGACAGAATCCGGATCTCTTCCAGTACACACAGGATCTGGACCGAGCCCGCCAAGAACTGGAGCTGAGCTCGTACTACCCGAATGTGCCGGCGTTGCACATCGTGATGGGGATCGGCGCGGAAGCCTGGCGGCGGATGGCGTTGTCGCTCCAAGCGGCACTCGCCGAGATCGGCGTCAACCTTGAGATTCACATGGAAACGTGGGGCCGGATGACCGAGCTGGCATCCCAGCCGGAGACGACGCCGAACATGATGGCAATCATCCAGGCTCCGATGTACTCGGATCCCGACACCTTCCTCTACTCGATGTATCACTCCGACGCCGCGGGAACGTGGATGTCTACGGAATGGCTGCAGAATGACCGAGTCGACGAACTGATCAGCGAGTCGCGACGCACCGTGGATGCCGCCGAGCGGCAGGCTCTCTTGGACACCGCGCAACAGATCATTGTCGACGAGTGCCCCGATATCTTCATCTACCAGGCACGCCTCTACTACGCGATGCAGGACTACGTCCAGGGGTTCACGTACCGCCCTGTGATGAGCTACGAATTCTACTTCCACGACCTTTGGTTCGAGAAGTAGCAGATGGTTTGGGTCGAGCAGGGGAGAAGTAGTCTCTCCCCTGCTCGAAGCTGTTCACGGAAGATCGTGTGAAGGGCAGGCAACAACATGGGCATTTTCCTTTTCCTTGCACGGCGCCTCGGCTACTCCATTGTCGTCCTGCTCGGCCTGTCGATTCTGATCTTCATGATCTCGCGCGTGCTGCCGGGGAACCCCGCACGGTTGGCGCTTGGGCCGTACGCGACACAAGAGCAAATCGCCGCCTTGGAACATCAGATGGGCCTTGACAAGTCTCTTCCAGCGCAGTATTGGGTCTACGTCACCGGGTTGTTCCACGGGGATTTCGGGATGTCATTCCAGACCCGCCGCAATGTCGCCGATGACATCCGGCACTATCTTCCCGCGACCATCGAGCTGGTGGCGCTGTCGGTTGTGTGGATCGCATTCCTCGGCATTCCGTTGGGCTCCCTTTCCGCAAAGTACAAAGACAAGTGGCTCGATAACGGCGTACGCATCTTCTCGTTCATCGGAGTGGCGATCGCCCCATTTGTCGTTGCCCTGTTGCTGCAGTTTGTTGGGGCGTACTTGATCCCCATTTTTCCAGCCACCGGCCGCTTGAGTATGATGGTGTCTGCGCCGCCCCGCGTGACCGGCTTTCTGCTCATCGATTCGCTGATCGGCGGAGATTTCCGGGCATTCGGCGATGCTCTGTGGCATCTCATCCTTCCCTCATTTGCCCTTGCACTCGGTGGGCTGGGACAGATCGCCAGAATCGGCCGTGCCAGCACCAGCGAGGTCCTCTCACGCAACTACATCGAAGCAGCACGGGGTTTCGGGATTCCCGATCGCCGGATCATGTCGAAGTACGCTCTGAAACCTTCGCTGATTCCAACCATCACCGTCCTTGGGCTCACTTTCGCGTCAAGCATCGGCAATGCGTTCCTGATTGAGCAGGTGTTTTCATGGCCGGGGTTGGCGAAGTATGGCGTCCGCGCAATCCTACGCAAGGACTTCAACTCCGTGATGGGGGTCGTTCTCGTCATCGGCGTCGTCTTCTTCGTCGCCAACTTCGTCGTCGACCTCATCATCGGCTATCTCGATCCAAGAATCAGGCTTCGAAGAGAAGAACAGGGGAGCAACTGATGAGACGCGAGATCTTGCGGGACAGGTTTGGTCGAAACTGGTACCGGTTCCGGCGCAATCCGATCTCCCTTGTCGGAACGGGGATGGTCCTTCTGGTGTTGTTGCTGGCGCTCTTCGCGCCGTTCGTCGCCCCGTATCCCGAGAGCGCCGCCAGGGGAGTCGATCTGAGAAGCTCATTTCTCCCCCCATCTTCCACCCATTGGTTCGGAACGGATGAAGTCGGCAGAGACGTGCTCAGCAGGGTCATCTTCGGCTATCGCATTTCGCTGTACCTGGCCGTTGTCGTTCTGGTGATCAGCGTTCCGCTTGGCGTCCTTCTCGGCCTCCTTGCCGGGTATCTCGGCGGATGGGTCGAAACGCTCATCATGCGCGTTACGGATGTTTTCCTATCCATTCCGGCACTTGCGATGGCCCTCGCCATCTGTGCCGCATTCACGCCAAGCATCGACAAGGCGATGCTTGCGGTTTCATGCGTATGGTGGACGTGGTATTGCCGCTTGGTGTATGGGATTGCGCTCTCAGTCAAGAACGAGGAGTTCGTGCAAGCGAGCTACCTGCTGGGAGCAAGTCGTGTCCGCATCTTATTGAGAGATATTCTGCCGAACTGCATTTCTCCGGTGATTGTCAAAGCATCCCTCGACGTGGGCATTGTGATGTTGTTCGGTGCCGGTTTGAGCTTCCTTGGGCTTGGTGTGCAGCCACCCAAGCCCGGTTTGGGCACGATGATTTCGTATGGATCGCAGTATCTCCCCGAAAAGTGGTGGCTGACCGTGTTCCCGAGCTTCGCGTTGTTCTTCCTCATTCTCGGATTCAACCTCTTCGGAGACGGGCTACGGGACGCGCTGGAAGGTTCCTAGATGGGGACACACATGATGCCGGACAAGATGACACTCAATGTCTGCAGTCTCTCGGTAGCTTTCCGCGTCTATGGCGGGATCGCTCGAGTGCTGGATGATGTTTCTCTCCACGTGAGCGAAGGCGAGAGCGTCGGCTTGGTCGGCGAGACAGGCTGTGGAAAGACCGTCACGGTCAAGACGATCATGGGGATGATTCGGCCAACCTCGAGCACGCTCGTCACAGGCCAAGTGTTGTTCAAGGAGACGGATCTCATCGAACTGGAGCACGGCAAGCTGCTTCATCGAATCGGGCGCGAACTCTCGATGATCCCGCAGGATCCGATGACGTCGCTGAATCCGGTGTTTACGGTTGGCTCGCAACTTCGCGATGTGATTCGTTATGCCGGCCGGAAGCACGGCGACCCACGCCTCAGTCGGCATCAAATCCAGAAGCGCGCGCTGGACGCTCTCGCCGCGGTGCGCCTGCCAAACCCCGAACGCATGCTGGGAAGCTATCCACTCCAATTGAGCGGCGGAATGCGACAGCGCGTGCTCATCGCGATGGCTCTCGTGAACAAGCCCACATTGCTCATCGCCGACGAGCCGGGTACGGCGCTCGATGTCACCATTCAGAAACAGGTGCTGGGTCTGATGAGCAATCTGATCGCTCAAACCGGGGTGTCCGTGCTGATCATCTCGCACAACTTGGGTGTCATTCATGAGATGACAGACAGACTCTATATTATGTACGCAGGACAGATTGCGGAGACGGCCCCGACTCGCAGGTTCTTCTCGGCGCCCAAGCACCCCTACTCTCGGGGTCTTAGGGACTCCGTGCCGACGATTTCGGGCCGGGCACTCACCGCCGGGATTCCGGGAACGATCCCCGACTACCTCTCGGCTCCGGAAGGATGTCGTTTCCACCCCCGCTGCACCCATGCCGGAGACCGCTGCCGCACCGAACGTCCGGCGGAAGCCTGTCTCGAAAGAGACTGGCAAGCAAGCTGCTTCCTTCACACCGACACGCCACCATGCGAGGCACGACAATGACGATGGATACCCTTCTGAGAATCGACGACCTGAGCAAGGAATTCACGAGTGTCTCCGGGGTCATCAACCGGAAGAAGACACGCGTCAAGGCTGTGCAGGACATCTGCTGTGAGATCCGCCGGGGAGAGGTCTTCGGTCTGGTGGGCGAGTCGGGATGCGGCAAGTCGACCTTGGGGAAGACCATCGTCCGGCTCTACAAGCCCACATCCGGCGCAATCTGGTTTGACGACAAGGACTTGGCTGGGTTGTCCGAGAAACAGCTTCTTCCGTTGCGCAAAGAGATGCAGCTTGTGTTCCAGGATCCCAATGCATCGCTGAACCCACGGCGTAGCATTGGCAGCAGCATCACCGATGCTCTCGAGATCCACAACCTGGTTCAGAACAGGCAGGAACGGCACACCGAAATCTGTCGGTTGCTGGAGCAAGTGGAGATTCCGCCTTCGTATGCTCACAAACACCCCTCGGTCCTGAGTGGCGGGCAGCGGCAGCGGGTCGCCATCGCGCGAGCACTTGCCGTGCAGCCGCGGTTCCTGGTTCTGGATGAGCCGACATCGGCGCTCGACGTGTCCGTTCAGGCGAAAATCGTCCAACTCATCCAGGATCTTCAGCAAGCGCTCGGGTTGACGTATCTGTTTGTGACGCACGATCTTGCCCTGATGAGAACACTGGGACATCGCACCGCCGTGATGTATCTCGGGCGGTTCTACGAGACAGGTCCAACGGATCTGCTGTTCAACAACCCACTTCATCCGTACACACGCACGCTGCTTGCGTCTGTTCCCGTGGTCTCCGCGGACGAGGAGATGCTGCGCCCTGATGACCAGAGCCAGGAGGGAGAGGTTCCCGATCCGGCGACCCCTCCAAGTGGATGCGCGTTCCATCCGCGCTGCACGCTTGCCGCGCCGGAGTGCCAGGTGAAGCTCCCGCCGTTGGTGGAAATGGAGCCCGGCCACTTTGTTCGATGTCTGAGGTACCAATCTTCTATCGGAACTTGAATCCCGTTCCGGGTGTTGACCAAGACAGGAGGCAGTGTCTATGACGCAATTGACAGAACTACAGGAAATGCGATGGCTGTTGAAGGGGCTCGGACTGTACGGCGTCGGCGGCGGCGGCGACCCGTGGGACTTCGGAGAGCCGGTCGTTCTGGACGATCTGGCGAACGACCTTTCCTACGAACTTGTCGATGTCGCTGATGTTCCGGACTGCGCGACCATCGTAAGCGGGGGCTACCTTGGATCTGTTGCTGATCCGATTGACGTACACGATGTCCTGAAACGGTGGGAAACCGATTTCGAGTTCGGGCGTGCGATCCACGCGATGGAGCAGTACCTCGACAAGAAGGTGGACTACCTTCTTGCCTCGGAACTCGGCGGGGGGAACACGATCGTCATGCTGACCGCCGGAGCGCGACTTGGTCTTCCGATCATCGATGGCGACGGAGCCGGGCGGGCTGTACCCGAAATGCAGATGACAAGCCTGGTTGGCCATGAGCTTCCTCTCACGCCGATGAACATGCTCGATCTTGACGGAAACCTCGTGTTCGTCGAAAACGACTGCGGACTGTTCGCTGATCAGTTGGGGCGATTCATGGTCACGCGCCGCCACGGAATGGTGGCATCGGTCAATTCACCGTTGTCCGGATCGGACGCGAAACGAACGGTCGTGCCCGGGACGATTTCTCAGGCGATGGAGCTTGGGAAGTTCTGCAGCACGCTGACCGGCCCATCGGAAGACAAGCTGGATGCCCTTGGCCACTTCCTAAACGGCGTCCCTCTCTTCTGGGGGAAGGTGACCGGCATCGACGGCGACAACACGAAGGGCCATTACTACGCTCGCGTGGAACTCAACGGCCAAGGACGGTACGCGGGATCCCGGTTCCGCATCGCCATCAAGAACGAGACGATGGCCGGATGGCGCAATGACGAGCCTGTCTGCGTCTTTCCTGACCTGCTGATGATGATCGACCCCGAGTCGCTTGAGGGGGTCATGAGCGCCAACATCGTTCAGGGACAGGAAATGCTGCTTGTCGGGAAGGCGTGTGATGACGTCTTGAGAGATGCGATGAACACGCCGGTCGGCATCGAAGCGTTCTCGTCCAAACGCTATGGGGAATCGCTTTCCTACCGCCAGGTGCACGAACTCAATCGCTCCTAGAGCGGCACGTCATCCGGCGCCGACGGAGGGGCTCGTGCTCCGGGCCCGTTTGTGTGTGCGGAAAATCATCAGGAGGTCCCAATGAAGGTGTTTGATGCGCACTGCGACACGATTCTGAGAGTCATCGGCGAAGATGCGGACTTCGCCGCTTCGCAACCTCTTCAGGTGAACCTGCCGGCCATGGCGATCGGCGGCGTTGGCGCTCAAGTCTTTGCCTGTTGGTCCTCTACTGAGCAGCATCCGGGACGAGAGCTTGAAGCCGCATTGGACATGGTTGCTCAAGTCCACCGCCTGGTTGAGGCGCACCACGACCGCGTGGCGCTTGTCCTGACCGCGGCTGATCTCAAGGCATGCGCTCGCGCAGGGCGTGTCGCCATTCTGATCGGGCTTGAGGGCGCAGTCGCCCTCAACGGCGACCTGGGCCTGGGCCAACTCGACACCTTCTTCGATCTTGGCTTGCGCGTGCTGACGGTTGCCTGGTCGGACAACGACTTCTGCGGAAGCGTATTCGGAAACGGAAAGGGGTTGTCCGAAGCAGGGCGCGAATTGATGACACAATGTGAAGCCCTCGGCATTGTCATCGATGTCTCGCACGCCTCCGATCAGGCATTTGCGGATATCCTGCACCATACAAAGCAGCCGTTGATCGCCAGCCACAGCAACTGCCGAGCCGTCTGCCCCAACCCACGCAATCTGACAGACGCCATGATCCGCCAGCTAAGCAATCGCGGTGGCGTGCTTGGAATCAACATGGGATCAGGCTTTCTCTCTCCGGACTTCTATGATCATCAGGATCAATTCCATCAACGGTTCTTCCAACAGGTCAACGCCGAGGGCGTGGCGTTTGCTGAAGCAATGGCGGTCGCGAAGGATGCCATTGCGGCAATCCCGCGGCCTTCCATCGACTGGATTGTGAACCACATCCGCCATGCAATCGATGTAGGAGGGGATGATTGTGTCGGGTTCGGGAGTGACTTCGACGGTGTCGAGAGCACGCCCCGTGAAGTCGACAGCTGCGCGGACTACACCGCGATCATTGATCGGCTCGAGAGAGGAGGACTGACGGCGAAACAGATTGAGAAGGTCTGTTGGGGAAACTTCGAACGGCTCATCTCCGATGTCCTTTAGATGTTGAGTGGGAGAGGCGATTGCCTGCCAAAAGACGAAAGGAGCTCCAACCACATGGTCTCAACTCTTGACACGACGGATCAGCGCTCGTTCTCTCTGGGAATGATTTTCGCGTTCGCGGAGATCGTCGCTGCCGGGGCGAAGCCGCTGGCACTGAGTCCGCCGATCAAGCCCGAAATGTTCGTCGACATCAAGAAGGGGTCGGACGAGATTGTCGAACAGTGGCAGCTACAGTGCTTTGTCGAGCATGAGATCCTGCAGACGGAGCTGTTTCCGGAAGACGCCTTGCAGAACATCATCGTCATCCTCTACTACCGGGATCCGGCGGTCCTCGCCGAATACCTTCAACTGAAGGAGATGCGCCGCGCCCTCGTCGCCGAAGGAACCTACAAGGGCGAAGCACGGAGGACCATCGCCCGGCGCTTCGGACAGCTTCTTGGCTATTCGCAGACGGCACTGGATGAGCGTTTATGCGGTCAAGACGGGCCATTTGCCAATCCGCGGTCATCCATCACTGCGTAGCAGTCAGCATTGCAGGACAGGCTTGGCGCATTCGGCGCAGGGAAGCTGCGCCCTGAGGGCCAACTTCGGGGGGCTGCCGAGCTGCGTCTCGCAGGCAAGCTTCGATCCCCCTCCTCGAGGACGTTGTTGACGCACTCCCCCAACCAACGACTCCCGTTGAGGTTCGGCTCTTCCTTCGCTGCCCGGCAACGAAGTCGAAGCCTGTTGACTTCGAAGATCGACGCAACAGGACTCGCAGTCACCCCAATCGGCGGCGGAAGGAGAGTGCGTCATCCGTTGTGGGTCGGTGACCCGAGTTGGAACGGATGCAGCATCTCAGCCCCTCTTGCACGGGACTCAGGCAGCCGCAGGCGTTCCTGCTCTCTTTTCCGCCAGTTCGCGCACCGCGGCGACCTGCCCGGGCGCGAGACGGACTTGTCCCAGCGACTGTTTCGTCGATCCTGGACCGTGATCATCGGACCCCCCGGTTACCAAGAACCCGAGATCGGAGGCGATCATTGCCATTCGCCGCGGCGCAATCGGCAACGGCCGCCCGAAACTGCGATACGCGTACACCGTCTCGACACCGTCCACGCCGGCGTCGCGAATCTCCTCTAGGAACCGCGGCCAATCTTCCACCGTCATCAGACAAGGATGCGCCAACGATGTCACGCCTCCCGCCTCACGAACGGCCGCCAGCACCTCATCCAAGGAAGGTTTGGTCATCGACACATAGCACGGCCGTTTGGTTCCGAGAAATCGGTGAAACGCATCATGCTGGGTTGAGGCCACGCCGTGCTCCACCAGGAGTCGGGCCAAATGAGGCCGGCCGAGGCTGCCGCCCGCGGTGGCGCGAACCTCGTCGGGCGTAATCGAAACACCGAGCTGCGCGCAACAGCGGCCAACCATCTTCTCCATTCGCTCGTCACGCTTCACTTGCATCTCGGCAAACAGCGCCCGGAGCCGGGTAGCCTGCGGATCGACGAAGTACGCAAGCAGTTCGCCACGCACATCGCCGAAGTCCACCTTGAGCTCGGTCCCTGTGATCACATCGATGCCCTTGATCCGCTGGACTCGCTGCGTCAGCTCCGAGGGAATCGTGTCATGATCGGTAACGGCGATTGTCGCCAGCCCCGCGGAGCGGGCCCGGCGCGCAAGTTCGTGGACCGTCTGCGTCCCATCCGACGCCGTCGTGTGCAAATGGAGATCTCCGAATCCTTGTCGCATCGTTCGTCTCACCTACGCTTGCAGGCGGCTTCGCGCGCCGCCTGCGTGTTGTTGTGCGGTCTCTAGAAAAGGCCGTTCACGTTGCCGTCTTCATCCAAATCGATCCCCAAGAATGCCGGCTGGGAAGGGAGTCCCGGCATCGTCCGCATTTCCCCGCACAGGGGGTAGACAAATCCCGCGCCGGCACTTACGCGCACCTCGCGGACAGGCAGGGTGAATCCTTTCGGAACTCCTTTTAGCGACGGTTCATGCGACAAAGAGAGGTGCGTCTTGGCCATACAAATCGGCAGCTCACGGAATCCGTTGGCCTCGTAGCGGTCCAGCTGGCGCGATGCAAGCGACGCATACTCGACACCCGCGGCTCCGTAGACCTGGACCGCAATTGTCTCGATCTTCTCGCGAAGTGACGCATCCACTGGATACAGCAGATGGAAATCCGAGCGCTCCTGACATCCATGCCGTACGGCCTCGGCCAAGCCGATCGCACCCTCGCCGCCCCGCATCCAATGATCGGCGGGAACCGCCGCCAGCGCGCCTGCTTCCAGACCCCGTTTCGCGACAAGCTCAAGCTCGGCGGTGGTATCGCCAGGGAATCGATTGATCGCCACAACGACGGGAACGCCAAACTTCCTCGCGATAGCAATATGCGCAGCAAGGTTCGCGCAGCCCGCATCAAGCAGCGCAAGATTCTCTCCTGTATACGCCGGATCGAGCGGGCGACCGGCGACCACCTTCGGTCCGCCCCCATGCATCTTCAGCGCCCTCACGGTGGCCACCAAAACCACGGCATTAGGGATCAGTCCGCTGGCGCGACACTTGATGTGGAAGAATTTCTCCATGCCGATATCCGAACCGAAACCGGATTCAGTGACGACGTAGTCGACCAACTTGAGCGCAATTCGATCGGCGATCACCGAGCTGTTGCCGTGAGCGATGTTGGCAAACGGCCCGGCATGAACGAACACGGGCTGTCCTTCCAGCGTCTGCAGTAGGTTCGGCTTCACCGTTTCGCGCATCAACACCGCCGCCGCGCCGGCGACTCCGAGTTGCTCGGCGGTAACGGTGTTGCCATTCCGGCTGAATGCAACGACCATCCGGCCGATGCGTGCCCGCAGGTCGCCAAGGTCGACCGCAAGCGCCATGATCGCCATCAACTCGGAGGCAACCGTAATATCGAAGCCGCTCTCGCGCGGGATGCCGTTGCTCCGCCCACCCAATCCGACCACCACATGGCGAAGCGCGCGGTCGTTGACATCCACGACACGATTCCAGAGAACCGCGCTTGGGTCGATCTCCAGGCGATGGAGCCCGCGGGCCTCCAGTGCCTTGTCGTCAAGACGATCCTCGTGGTAGATCCGGGCGTCGATCGCGGCGGCAATCAAGTTGTGCGCAGCGCCGATCGCGTGAATATCCCCCGTAAGGTGGAGGTTCATCTCCTCCATCGGGATCACTTGAGCGTGCCCCCCGCCCGCCGCTCCGCCCTTGATGCCGAATGTCGGTCCTTGAGATGGCTGCCGGATACAAGCGGCCACTGATTCTCCAAGCTTGCCCAACGCCTGCGTGAGCCCGATGGTCGTGGTGGTTTTTCCCTCGCCGAGCGGTGTCGGGGTAATCGCCGTAACATCGATGTAGGCGCCTTGTGGAGCTTCGGCAAGGCGTTCGAGGCACTCCAGACGAACCTTGGCCTTGTAGCGTCCGTGCGCTTCGATCTCTTCGGGCAGCAGCCCCAGTTGTCCTGCAACCCGATCAATCGGTTGCAGGGTGGCGCTTCGAGCGATTTCCAGGTCGTGGTTCACATTCTCTCCCTACACATCGAGGCCGGGGATGTGGATCCCCCGCTGCTTGGCGACATCGCGCGCCCGCTCGTAGCCGGCATCGACGTGTCGCATCACGCCTGTTCCCGGATCACTCGTCAACACGCGCTCCAGTCTTGCTGCAGCCTCGTCCGTGCCATCAGCCACGATCACCATGCCGGCGTGGATGCTCTTGCCGATCCCCACACCACCGCCATGATGCACCGACACCCACGTCGCTCCGGCCACGGCGTTCAGCAGTGCATTGAGGATCGGCCAATCAGCGATTGCATCGGAGCCGTCTTTCATTCCTTCGGTCTCCCGGTAAGGCGAAGCCACCGATCCCGAATCCAGGTGATCCCGTCCGATGACGATCGGCGCGCTCACCTCTCCATTGCGGACAAGCTCGTTGAACACGAGTCCGGCCTTGGCCCGCTCGCCGTATCCCAACCAGCAAATCCGCGACGGCAGTCCCTGAAACGTCACGTGTTTTCGAGCCTTGCGGATCCAGCGATGCAGCGGTTCGTCCTCGGGGAACAGCTCGAGGATCGCTTCGTCCGTGCGGTAGATATCCTGTGGGTCGCCGGAGAGGGCGACCCAGCGAAACGGTCCTTTCCCTTCGCAGAACATCGGCCGAATGAATGCCGGCACAAATCCCGGGAATCGGAACGCGTCAGCAATCCCACCCTTCTGCGCCTGCCCGCGGAGGTTGTTGCCATAATCGAACACCGTCGCGCCTCGGTCGAGGAACCCGTTCATCGCTTCGACATGGCGGACCATCGATGCCAGAGAGGCCCGGATATAGCCTTCGGGATCGCTCCCGCGCAGCGCAACGGCCTGTTCGTAGCTCATTCCTCCGGGAACATAGCCATTGAGAGCGTCATGAGCGGAGGTCTGATCGGTAACCACGTCCGGCACAACACCCCGCGCAAGGATCTCTGGGAGAACGTCGGCTGCGTTGCCGACGAGGCCGATCGACAGCGCTTCCCCTTTCTCCTTGGCGTCCAACGCTGCCGACAGCGCTTCGTCGAGCGATGAACTCGACCGGTCGAGCTGATTCAGCCGGAGACGCCGTTCGATCATCAAGCGGTCAACCTCGATCACAAGTGCCACGCCGTCGTTCATCGTCACCGCAAGAGGCTGAGCGCCTCCCATCTCCCCCAGCCCGGCCGTCAGCACGAGCCGTCCGCGCAGCGACCCCCCGAATTGCTGCCGGGCACACTCGGCAAGGGTTTCGTACGTGCCTTGGAGAATGCCTTGTGTTCCGATGTAGATCCACGATCCGGCGGTCATCTGCCCATACATCGTCAGGCCCCGCTTCTCAAGGTCTCGGAACGTCTCCCAATTGGCCCAATCCGGAACCAGGAGGGAGTTGGCGATCAGAACCCGTGGCGCATCGGGATGGGTCTTGAACACACCGACGGCCCGGCCTGACTGCACCAGCAGTGTCTCATCGTGCTCCAGGGACTCGAGCGCGGCAAGAATCCGGTCAAAATCCTCCCACGAGCGGGCTGCGCGCCCTGTCCCGCCATAGACGATCAGATGCTCTGGATCGCGGGCGACATCTGGATCCAGGTTGTGCTGGATCATCCGCCATGCCGCTTCCTGCTGCCAACCCTTGCAGTGAAGCGCCGTTCCTGTTGGAGCCCGAACCGGTCGTCTCTCGTCGCTCATATCGCCTCCCATCCCAGAGTGAAAAGAGTCGCGCCTTCCCACCCTTGCCCCTGATGATCATGCATCGGCAGCATCATCCTGGCGAGCATCGGTTCGCTAGAGATCGTAGTACAAGGAGAACTCCCGCGGATGCGGCCACCGCTGCACACGTCGCAACTCAGCCGTCTTGACTTCGACCCACTTCTCGACAAATCCCTTCGGGAAAACATCTCCGGCAAGAAGATACTCGTGATCGGTGACAAGAGCGGCGAGGGCGAGCGATAGATCCGTCGGCGCGGCGGCAATCTTGTCCCGCTGTTCTTCCGGCAGACTGAACAGATCACAGCTGTACGGCCCAAACCCCAGTTCGATCGCGTGATGTTCGTGAAGAATGCCGTCAACACCGGCCATCACCATCGCAGCATACGCCAGGTACGGGTTGCACGTCGCATCGCCGGTTCGAAGTTCGATTCGGCGCTCGTCGGCCGTCGCGTACATCGGCACTCGAATCGCTGCGGAGCGGTTTCCTTCGCCAAACGTAAACGACACCGGGGCTTCGTATCCGGGAACCAACCTTCGATACGAGTTCGTCGACGGATTGGTCAGCCCCATCAGGCTCGGTCCATGGGATAGAATCCCCCCCATGTAGCATAACGCATCATCGGACAGGCCACCATCGTCCTCAAACAAGCTCTGGCCGCCACGCATCAGGTACTGATGCACATGAAGGCCACTTCCCGCCTGATCGGCGATCGGCTTGGGCATGAACGTGGCGGTCAGCCCGGCCTGCTTCGCCGCGGTCCGGACGATGTGCTTGATCTGAAGCGTTGCATCCGCCATCTCCAGCAATCCGGCGAACCCCAGTTCGATCTCCACCTGACCGAGCGGCCCCACTTCGTGATGGTGATACTTCACGTCGATTCCAAGACTCTCCACTTGAAGGCAAATCTCATTCCGCAGGGTGAAGAGCTTGTCTTCCGGCGGACAGATGTGGTAGTAGCTGATCTCGTCGCGTTGGTTCAACGGAACAATCCGAACTCCTGTCGAACAAGGCGAACTCTCGAACGTCGCCTCCTCGAACACGTAGAATTCGAACTCAGGGCTCAGCCGAACGGCATCGGCGACGCCCTGTTCGACGACAAACGCTTCCGCGCGCGCGGCGATCTGCCGCGGGTCGCCGGCATATGGGGCCCCGTCGGATTGACGAATATCGCAGATCAACGAAAGAATGCTTTGATCCTCGACGATCTCTTCCGAAGACGTCGTCAGATCGGGGACGATCGTCAGATCGCTCCCGGCAATCCCCGCATAGCCGAAGTTCGATCCATCGAATGCGACGCCTGTCTCCACCAAGCGCTCATCCAGCCGTCTTGCTGGGATGGTGATGTGTCGCCACCGGCCGCTGAGATCGACAACTTTCAAGTCAACAAACTTCGCGCCGCTACGGGCAATGCGTTCCTGCACACGTTCCAGTTCCAGTCGTTGCAAGGCCACCTCCAAAGAAATCCCATGGCTCGGCAAGAGATTGGCCTCGCCCGCCGAGGCGCCCTTCACGTTTGGAGCCTGCAATCGAACCGGCGGGATGGTCGACTCACCAGCCAAGTCTTGATTGGTCTCCCATCCCTGGGCAAGATGGGGAGTGACGGTAGCTTGGAATTGACTCGATGTCAAGCGTTTCAAAGTCGCTTTCGGCTTGGGAACGGTGGAAAAGATTCTCCTATCATAGAGGGAGTCTTCTGAGTATGGCTCTTCTTTCAACGAAGCGGCTGGCGGAGGCACTCGACCGGCAGCTGGTGGCGCAAGTTCGAACCCTGCGGGATACCGGCATTGTTGCCGCATTGGCTGTCGTGCTGGTGGACGGGAACAAGGCAAACAAAGTGTACTTCCGCTCGAAGCGCCGACTCGCTGACAAGCTTGGGATCGTGTTCCACGGTATCACGCTTCCCGCTAGTGCGACAACAGACGATCTGCTGCCGGTGATTCGACGAAGCGCCGAGGATTCCAGCATTCACGGTGTGTTTCTTGAGATGCCGCTGCCGGCGACGGTCGATGCCGAGCAAGTCCGCAATGCCGTGCCGTTGGAGAAAGATGTCGACTGTATCTCCGATGCGGCGCTCGGGCGCATCCTCACAGCTTCGTCTGCGCTGGCTGGCGGCGAACGTGCTCCGCTCTTGCCGGCGACCCCCCTTGCCGTCATGGAGCTTCTCCGGCAGTCCAAGGTTCCCATTGCGGGAAAGCATGCTGTGGTCGTCGGCCGAAGTCTCACCGTGGGGCGTCCGCTTGCGCTCCTTCTGCTTGCGGCGGATGCCACGGTCACGATTTGTCACTCTCGAACGTCCGATCTCGCGAGCCACACCCGCCGCGCCGATATTCTCTGTGTCGCGGCCGGCAGCCCCCATCTGATCGGGAGGGAACACGTCCGCCCCGGAGCTGTCTTGATCGACATCGGCATCAATGCCGGGATCCATGCCCAGACCGATCCTGATTCGGACTCAGCGCGACTGGTTGGAGACATCGATACCCAGGCAGTGGTCGATCTCGCCGCTTGGGTAACGCCGGTCCCCGGTGGCGTTGGCGCACTGACAACGCGGATGATCTTCGCCAACGTGCTTCGAGTCGCGGCACAATCAGCCGGCGATCGATCCGCCACTCTTCCCTATCATCCTCAAAAGGAGCAACCCACATCATGACTCAGACGTTGTCTCTGGACATGTTCCTTGACCGCCTGGCCACCGCTTCGCCGACACCAGGCGGAGGCAGCGTCGCCGCGCTCGCCGGCGCAACGTCCGCCGGCCTCGTCTCAATGGTCTGCCATCTGACGCTTCCCAAAACCGAGGATGGCGACCAGATCGAGCGGCTTACCCTGGTCTCCCAACGAGCGGAGGACCTCCGACGCCAGTTGACGGCGTTGATCGAGCGCGACACACGGGCCTACGATGCTGTGATTGCCGCATACCGACTTGCCAAGAGCACCGACGCCGAGAAGCAGGTACGGCGAGCATCGATCCAAGATGCTCTGAAAGTCGCCGCCTCTGTTCCGGCGGAGACAGCCGCCGCGGCGCTGGAAGTGATGGAGCTTGCGCGGGAGATTGCACCGGATGCGAGTCCAAACGCCATCAGTGACGTCGCAGTGGCGGCTCACATGGCACTTGCCTCGCTGGCCTCGGCATGGGTGAACGTGCGGATCAACCTCGGCTCCATCCGTGACGACGCATTCGTCGCACCGCTACGCGCTCAAGATCGAAAGGATCAGCAACGCATCACCCTGCTCCACCAAGAAACGCTGGCCATCGTGGAGGATGTTCTCCAGCCAGCGCAACAATCCTAGCTGTCGCCGTCTGTTTCGTTTTCCGACTCGTCGGCTCGTCGTCCTTGCAGCAGACGATCGAGGATTCCGTTGATGAATGAGGGGGCGTTGTCGGTACCGTACGTCTTGCTCAGCTCGACCGCCTCATTGATCACGACTTCAGGGGGAACATCCTTGGCGTGAAGAAGCTCATAGGCGGCGAGCCGGAGAATGTTCCGGTCAATCCACCCCAACCGGTTTAGCCGCCACCCCAGCGTTCGCGCCTCAAGCAGAGCGTCAATCTCATCGATGTGCTCGAAGATCCCCTGATACGTGGCAACCACGTATCCTTTCTGATCTCCGGGATCCCGTTCTTCGAACAGTTCCTCCAACTCGAATTCGAGATGCTCCCGTCGATACAAAGCGAGCAGTATCAGTTCACGTGCTTCCGTTCTACGCATCCTTCTCCCTAGCCGTCCATGTACATCTCGCAGCATCGGCAGCACGAGCGAGCATTCGATTCGCATCACGAGGCTTCGCGACAGCCCGGACACTTGAAATCTCTGCAGTCCCCGCCCCGTCTAAACCGGCGGGGAATCGTCCCGATCCGGCTCCGAGGAAGAGGGCGCAAGTTCACTGTGGATACTCCCGACAATGACACGTGTGTATTCCACGGCGATTCCCGTTCTCTCCGGCACCAACCGCGAGACGACATGCTGGATCCGATCACCGATCTCGGTGACGTGCGATCCCCCGGACAGGCGAGTACGAATGGTGATTCCGATCCCCTCGTCCGTATGCTCAAGCCCGATCCGGAACCGCTCCAGCCCCACGTCGATCTTGAGGATTCCCCCGACAAATTCCCGCACCGCGCGAGGTGTCAACTCGATATCGCCTCGATCGCCCCGGCTGACGAAGTGCTTCCCCTCTTTCGCCATCGAACTCACGATGCGGACAAAGTGGATCCCAACGAGAACCAGAACCGCACCGCAGGCAAGCAGGAGGATTCGCCCCGCCGTGCCCGAGAAGAAAACAGCCACTCCCGATCCGGACAACGGTCCCGCTCCGGCAAGGACGGCGCAGATACCCACAGCAGCGGTGAACACAGCAGCAAGAGCATACGTCAGTCCTCGGACAAGACTCATTGTTCTTCCTCCATCAGCGGAGGCTCGGTCGAAGCTTCCGGAAGCACAAGCTTCTGCACATCGACATCCACCGCGTTGACGCGCAATCCGGTCATCTGCTCGATCTCCGCCTTGACGCGCGTTTGTACCTGCTTGGCGGTCTTATGGATCGGCATGCCGTAGATCGCAGTGATTCGGACCGTCACCCGGACGTTGTCACCTTCGACTTCCGTATCCACGTAGCGCTTCATTCCTTCCCCACGCCGGAAAACACCGTCGGTCGACCGCACATTGGCGATACCTTCGACTTCCGAAGCGGCAATGGCGGCAATCGATGTGACGACATCTTTGGAAATGCCAACGGCTCCCTTCTCACCTTCTACCATCGCAGCCTCCTTACTCCTCGCCCTCGATGCTTGTGTGCGTGTGGGGCGGGACGACACGCCTCACATTGACATCAATCCCCGCCACGTGGACACCGGCCAGCTCTTCGATGTCTTTCTGCACGCGAACCTGGATTCCTTGGGCCACTTCATGAACCGGATAGCCGTATTCCACCGCGATTTTCAGCTCCAGCCGTACGCCCTCGTCACCCAGTTCCGTGCGGATAATCGGTGAGACGTCCTCTCCCCCGAAGATGCTCTTCAGTCCCCCACCCGCTCCGCTGGAGCCGCGGGCGATCCCGTCGACTTTCTCAGCCGAGAGTTGGGCAATGGTTGAGATCACTTCTTCGGAGATCGTGATTCGACCGTCCTCATCAACAATTTCCACTTTGCGCTCGGCCATGCCGCCTCCTTTAGACCCGCTCGACGTAGCGGCCGTCGCGGGTATCGATCTTCAGCGTGTCGCCTTCCTTGACGAACAGCGGAACGGATACCACCGCTCCCGATTCCAGGGTGGCCGGCTTCTCGACATTCGACACCGTATCTCCGCGGACACCTGGCTCCGTGTGCTTCACCTTCAGTTCGACGAAGTTCGGCAGCTCGATCTTGAGCAGATTTCCTTCGTGGTAGAATCCCGTGACCTGGCCGTTCTCGACCAGATACTGCGCCTGGTCACCGAGAATCTCCCCCGACAGCGGGAACTGATCGTACCGCTCCGTGTCCATGAATACGAAATCAGTCGCATCAGCATAGAGAAACTGGAGGATTCTTGACTCAAGGAACACGGGTTTCGTGTTCTCGGATCCCTTGAAGGTCGTCGAGACCACGCGACCGGTTTGAAGGTGCTTCAGCTTCGTGCGCGCAATTGCACCCCCGCGTCCCCGCTTGGAGTGTTCGTACTCCACGATCTCATACAACGCATCGTCGTACTCGATCACCAGTCCCTTGCGCATCTCGCTGACAGACAATCCCATTCAAGCCTCCTGCGGGATCCTTCCCTGGGGAGGATCCCGATGTCATCGGACGGTCTCATCCGGCCACGAGAGAATCCGCAACCCGACCTCCGTAATCCCCTTGTTGATGATGCCCAACTCCTCGGCCGCCCCCCGGGAGAGGTCGATGATTCTCCCCTCGATGAACGGTCCGCGATCATTGATCCGCACCACAACGCTGTTCCCCGTATCCAGTTCGACCACCTCGACCACCGTACCGAACGGTAGGGTCTTGTGTGCAGCGCTGACTCCGTACATATCGTACACCTCTCCGTTGGCCGTGAGATTGCCGTCGAATCCCGGGCCATACCACGAAGCGATTCCCATCTCGTAATAAGGTCCGGAAGACGCCATCAACAATGCAGCGACAATCAGCACAACGGAAGCACCGACATAGAGGATCCATTCCTTCATGATGTCACCCATTATAGAGGAGCGGCGAATCCCTTCTCAACGACGATGCGATTCACGGCGTTTCCATGCCGAGACGATTAGGTCAGCAACGATGTGGATCTCATTGGGGAGATACGCTCCCGCCAAAAACGCGATCATCATCGGCCACCCGGGCCACGAAATCGACGGTGGCCGCCCGAGGGCGGCGGCAACCAGCCAACTGACCAGAGCGATCCATCCCCCAAGATAGGCAAGCCGCGTCGTCGGCCCAAGCAGCGGATGGTGCGAAATGCGCCGGTGGCGAAACGCAGCAGCATAGGGGATCCACAGGACGCGGAGCGCCCCCCATCGGCGCATCGGGCGACTTGCTCGAAGATCGAGATCGGGACTCAAGAAGAGACTTGAGAAGAGATACCCGCAAAGAAACGGTGCTCCTAGATCGGCGCGCACTGCGCCGATCGCGCCCAGCCAGGCCACGACGCTCGCCGCCACAACAAACAGCCCGGTTTCAATGCGAAGATGCGTCCGGCCGGATGGCATGGCAGTCAGAATACTCATGTCAACGTGCTTCCGCAAAACTCGCCGTTCGCCTTGACGGGTTTTGCGTGTGCATGTACAATGCATTAGCAAGCTGCTTACCAGAGTGCTAATGAAGTCAATCGAAGGAGGCTGAACGATGAAGATCAAGCCATTGGGAAACCGCATCCTGGCGAAGAAGGTTGAACAGGAAGAGCGCCGCACAGCCGGAGGGATCGTCCTCCCCGAGGGAGCCAAGACCGAGAAGGTCGTCCGTGCCAAGGTGTTGGCCCTCGGCACCGACGAATCGTTCGATGTCAAAGAAGGCGACGAAGTCCTCGTGTCGAGCTATGCCGGAACGGAGATCGAGCACGGCGAGGACAAACTTCTTCTAGTTCAGAAGAAGGATATCCTAGCGATCATCGAGTAAGGGAAGATCGAAAAGGGGGCACAAAATGGCAAAAGAAGTCATTTTTGGCGAAGAAGCTCGTCGCCACATGAAAGCGGGAATTGACAAACTCACGGACGCGGTTCGAATTACGTTGGGACCCCGCGGACGGAACGTCATCATCGACAAGAAGTTCGGCAGCCCGGACATCACGAATGACGGCGTCACGATTGCTCAGGAGCAGGAGTACAAAGACCCATTCGAGAACATGGGGGCTCAGCTGGTCAAGGAAGTCGCTTCCAAGACCAACGATATCGCCGGTGACGGAACGACCACGGCAACGATTCTCGCGCACGCGATGATCGAAGAAGGGTTCCGAAATCTCGCCGCAGGCGCCAATCCGATGGAACTCAAGCGCGGCCTCGAAAAAGGCGCCGAACTCATCGTCGACGGACTGAGGAAGCAAAGCCGCGAACTCAAGTCCAAGGAAGAAACGGCACAGGTCGCGACGATTTCCGCCAATGACGATTCGATCGGCAGCATCATCGCCGATGCCATGGAAGCGGTTGGCGAAGATGGCGTGATTACAGTCGAAGATTCCGACACCATCGAGACCTACTACGATGTCGTCGAGGGAATGCAGTTCGATCGAGAGTACATATCCCCCTACTTCGTTACCGACCCGAAGAAGATGGAAGTCCTGCTTGAGAACCCGTACGTGCTGATCACCGATCAGGAGATCAAGAACGCCGTCGACCTGGTCCCGCTCCTTGAGAAGATCGCCCAAACCGGCAAGCCGATCCTTCTGATCGCGAAGGACGTCACCGGCGAAGCGCTCACGACGCTCGTGCTGAACAAGCTCAAGGGAACACTCACCAGTTGCGCCGTCAAGGCTCCGGGATTCGGCGACCGCCGCAAGGCAATGCTTGAAGACATCGCCGTCCTGACCGGGGGAACAGTTGTCGCGGAAGACGCCGGCATGCAGATCAAAGACACGACGATCGACATGCTCGGTCGAGCGGAGACGATCAAGGTCGACAGCGACAACACAACCGTGATTGGTGGCAAGGGAACGGAAGACGCGATCAAGGGGCGTATCGAACAGATCGAAGCTCAGATCGAGTCCACTGACTCCGATTACGATCGTGAAAAGCTCGAAGAGCGCAAAGCGAAGCTCGCCGGCGGTGTCGCCGTGATCAAGGTCGGCGCCCCGACAGAGACCGAGCTTTCCGAGAAGAAGCATCGCATGGAAGATGCTCTTGAGGCCACCAAGGCTGCCGTGGACGAGGGAATTCTCCCCGGCGGCGGTGTGGCGCTCGTGAACGCCGCCAAGGCGCTCGATACGCTGACACTGTCCGGAGATGAAGCCGTAGGTGTGGCCATTCTCCGCCGCGCTGTCGAAGCACCACTGCGGCAACTGGCGAGCAACGCCGGATTTGAGGGCGCCATCGTCGTCGAGAAGGTCAAGGAACAGACAACGGCCGGCGTTGGCTTCGACGTCCTCACCGAGACCTACCGCGACATGTTCGAGGCAGGGATCATCGACCCAACGAAGGTCACGCGATCCGCTCTTCAGAACGCCGTGTCGATCGCCGGGATGTTGTTGACGACCGACGCGCTTGTCGCTGAAGTCAAGGAAGACGAGCCATCCGCGTCGATGCCCCCCGGAGGAGGCATGGGAGGCATGGGAGGCATGGGAGGCATGTACTAAGTCTTCTCTGATCTCTGGAACCTAGGGTTGTGAGAGCCCCCTCGACCGACTTATCCTATCCATCGGTCGAGGGGGCATCTACGTCGAATGAAGAAGAACGGTCGCTTGGGAGTTGCGCTGGGGGGCGGAGGAGCTCGCGGATTCGCTCATCTGGGCGTTCTCCTCGAGCTGCAGGAAGCGCAGATCCCGATTTCGTCCGTCGCCGGAACCAGCATCGGGGCCGCCATCGGAGCATGTTGCGCACTCGATCTGCCGCTGGATACCACGGCCAGTCTCCTCTGCCTGCTTGATCTCAACGACCTGCTTCAAGTTTCCGATAGCACCATCCGCGAAGTCCAGCGGGCTCTTGGCCGCGGCATGGTCGAGTTCGTTCGTGGATGCGATTGGACCGATTTCTCGGCAACGGGAAGTCTGGGAAGGATGCATGAGCTGTTTCGCCTGCTCACAGGAAATCGAGACTTCACCGACCTGCGGATCCCGTACGCCGCCGTAGCGGCCGAGCTTCAATCCGGCGCTCAAGCTGTGCTTACATCGGGCAAGATCGCCGATGCGGTTACGGCAAGTGCAGCCGTTCCCGGGGTATTCCCGCCGTTCCCAATGGGCGGACGGCTTCTGATCGACGGCGGAATCGTTCACAAGATCCCCACGGAAATCACCGTTGATCTCGGTGCGGACACCGTCCTTGCCGTAGACACGGGAGCGCCCCTGACCAGAGAAGTCAAGACAAGTCTGGATGCGCTTTTTCAGTCTCAGCGAATCACATCGGCGCATCTCACCGGCATCCAGCTCGAGCAGACTCGTCAGCGAATTGGTGGGCGCCTTCTCGTCCTCAAGCCGGACGTCGGGTGGATGACCATGTTCGACTTCGCTCACGTTCACGAAGCCATCGATGCCGGCCGGCGCGAGGCACACGCCCACCTGAATGAGATCCGTAATCTCTGCCGCTAGCGAATCGTGGTCGCTTCGATGACGCGGGTGCTCTTCCAGCCGTCCGCATCCGCTGCCGTGACTCGGACAAGCAAACGGACACCCTCATCGTCAGGGATTGTGAGAGACGTGGGCAGTGTGCCGATGTAGACGCCGCTGTTCGCGAGCCCCAGAACGATTCCGATCCACGTTACTCCATCATCGGTAGAGCCTTCGATATCGACAATCAACGACCCTGCCGTTCTGTCAGGATCGACTGCCGTCCACTCGACGGTAATCGTGCGATCCGCTTCCGCGTCACAGCGAGATATATCGATCCGAGGTGCATGCCGCGCCTGCATCGTGGCGCCGTTCTCTCCTCCCGGCGTTCCGCAGACCGGTCCTCCATTTGCATCAACACCTACGCTCCATTCCGCAGCTGCGGTCCGCCAATTCGATGGGGTGTCCGCCATCAGCGGGTCGATCCGTTCCATCGAAGCGAACGCCGGCGCACCATCCGACGACGTGCCGGCCGGCCAGCCGCCTCCTTCCTGATTGGCCGTATCCACGACATTTCCGTCTTGATCGACCAATCGCACGGCGCAACCGGTATTGCTCAGCGACCCGACATAGATTACATCCGCGACCCGACTGTCGACTGCATGATCATCCGTTCTCTCAAGCAGCAGGAACTGCCCCGGATCGAGAACAGAACAGCGCACCTCTCTAGTCGCGCCTTCCACCAATCCGACATAGATCACCGTTTCGGCGAATTGGATGCTCCACCCCGCCAAGTCGATCGTCTCCGGCCCTGGGTTGTACAATTCGATCCACTCATCGGCCGAACTTGCCGCCGTTCCCGACCAGGAGATTTCGTTGATCACGACCCCCTGACCAAAACATGCCACACCGAATACCAGGACGAGACCGAGTAGCAGCTCACTTCTTGCTGATTTCATAAGCCCTCCTTTTTGTGATGGGTTTGTCTCTATCTTGCCTATCTTATATCATCGCACATGTCCCATACAAGTCGATGCGCTCGTCTCCGCGCTTGAGCCTTCATCGCGGTCCGCCTAAACTGACTGGAGCAAGGAGGTCGAAGCATGCTTGTGAGGACTATTCGTACGGGAGGAGACCGCAACTTCGCCTATCTTGTCGCCGATCTGCCCACAGCGGCGGCGATCATCATCGATCCCTCGTTCTCTCCTGGAGCCATCGTTCGCGTTTCCAAGGAGCTTCACCTCGACGTAGGCCGCGTTTTCTGCACACACGGTCACGCCGATCACACCAATGGGAATCGCACGATCCGGCGCCTTCTCGGGATCGATCCTCTTCTGTACGGAGACACGGATCCCGTAAGCGGCGAGAAGATTCGGCACGGCTCCCATCTTCCCCTCGGGAATCTGATGATCGACGTTCTCCACACCCCGGGACACACGGGCGACTCGATCTGCTTGCTGATCCAAGACGCCTTGTTCACGGGCGACACGCTGTTTGTCGGGAAAGTCGGCGGCACCGGGTTCGGCGAGGATGCTCTCGCCCAATACGAGTCTCTCCACAAGCGATTGATGAAGCTTCCCGACCACGTCCGCGTATTTCCCGGACATGACTACGGTGTTGCCCCTAGCTCGACGATCGGCGTGGAGCGGGCCGCGAATCCGTTCCTTCTCCAACCCGACTTCGAGTCGTTCGTGCATCTCAAGCAGACGTGGAGCAACTACAAGCTGGAGCACGGCATCGCATGAACCACGACCCCTGGTACGTCACGGCGTTCCGCTCCGACTATGTGGATCGATACGCGCATCGCGGCGAGGAGGAAGCTGAGGCGAATATTGACGCACTCCTGCAGTGGCTGCCGCTGCGCCGCGCAGGCATGACGCTTGATCTCGCCTGCGGAGCCGGACGCCATTTGATCGCTCTTCATCAGGCGGGATTCACACAGCTGGTCGGGCTGGATCTCTCGGCCGATCTTCTCCGTCAAGCCCGTAGACGGCTTCAGCACCTGGGGATCCCGAACGTACGGTTGATTCATGCCGACATGCGAGACATCGGGCTTGTCGACCACTTCGACGCAGTGCTCTCGCTGTTCTCCTCGTTCGGCTACTTCGCCGACGATCGACAGAACGCCGCCGTCATTCTTGAGATCGCCCGAGCTCTGCGGGCAGGCGGTACGGTACTCATCGATACGATGAACCCTCCGTGCGTGCAGGCAACGCTTGTTCCCAATGAACAGTTCGATCTCGATTCGCGGCACGTCCAGATCGTCAGGCAGCTAACGCCGGATCACCGAGTAGAGAAGCGCACGGTCATCTCATCCGAGAACGGTCAGCGACAGGAGCTCTTCGAATCGGTTCGCCTGTATCACGATCACGAGATGATCGCGATGCTGCAGAAAGCGGGGTTCAGCACGATTCGCCTCGCCGGAGGGTTGGATGGCAGGGACTATTCCTCGTCCTCTCCGCGGATGGTCATCACCGCAACCAGAGGGAATTCCTATGCTTGAGCTGCTCCCAATCGACAGACTCTACCCGAATCGCCCGTTTTTTCATGACTTCGTTGCTCGCCGCGAGAACGCACTGCGGTTCCTCGAGAACGCTTCGCAATCCGACCTCGTTGCCCCGGAGCGAGCCGCTCAGGTGGGAGTCGACGAGGACCTCCGTCGCAAGCTGCGCCAATCTAATCTAGCTCTTGGGGCCAGCGACGCAACGCTCGCCAACATCGACGCCTTGGCATCGGCAACCACGCTGTGCGTGCAAACCGGCCAGCAGCCAGGAATGCTCGGCGGGCCGCTGTTCACGACGTACAAGATCATCGCTGCGATCCGCACGGCACGAGCATGGAGCGATCGCCTCAATGTTCGAGTCGTTCCTATCTACTGGCTGGCATCTCACGACCACGATCTGAACGAAGTCAACCACGTCCATTGGCTCGGCGCCGACAGCGAGGTCGCTGCGGCCCGATTTCGCTGGCATGAAGAGGGGCATCGTCTTGACGCACTCCCGATCACCGGCGAAGCAACCGAGATTGCCGCGCGCTACTTCGATCGGATTTCCGGCTCCGATGTCCGCGGCGATCAAGAGCAAATCCGCCGTCTGTTCACTCCCTCCGACACAGACAGCTTCTGCCAGTGGCATGCGAGGATCTGGCTGCGCCTTTTCTCCGCTTACGGGCTGATCATCGCCGACCCTTGTTCGCTGCCTCCGCCGGTCTTGTTCTATCGAAACGCGCTCCGCCTGGATCAAGAGATCAAGCTCGCCACGACGTCGCAGTGTCGCCAGCTGCAGGATGCCGGTTATCCGCCGCCGTTCCCGGAGGGCTCCGCAGGAGGATTGTTCATCCAGGACAAGAACGATCGCCGCGTCCGAGTCACCCATCCGGATCGGATTCTTCCCGACCTCGCAGAGCGAGCGTCCGACTTCTCGCCTGACGCGGTCCTGCGACCGATCCTTGCCGACTGGTGGTTCCCAACTGCGGTCAACGTTCTCGGACCCGGAGAAATCACCTACCATGCAGCGCTACGCCAACTCTATCAGCTGTTTGGCCTTCGCCAGCCTCCAGCCGCATTTCGATTGAGCCTATCCGTCCTCGGAGCCGCGGATCGAACCCTGATCCGCGACTTGGGATTCTCGCTTGACGAGGCGCTGACCGGTGGAATCAACGTACGCGATGCCGGATGGCGGATCGCTCCCGACTCGCTTCGCGCTGTCTGGAACCAACAGCTGGAGTCGATGGACGAATCGCTCAAAACGGTTGGCACCGAAGCGAATCGCATTGATCCGGGACTCGATCGCTCGGTGGGAACCGCCCGCGGAGGCGTGACGCACGCCCTGGACCGGCTCGAACTCCGCATGCTGCGAGCGCTGTTGGCGAAACATGGGGTGTCACCCGCGCGTCTGTCCGGCCTGTCATCGCTGCTTCGCCCAGGGAATCATCTTCAGGAGAGAATCTTCGCCTTACCCGAGTTTCTCGTTCGCCACGGTTGCTCGTTGACGGATAGAATACTGGAGCTGGAACCGTTACCCAGCGACTGCCACGGGGTGATGACCATCGATGAGGCAGCTTCAAGGAGGGATCCTGTCCTTGGTTGATATCGTTGCGTTCGGCGCCCATCCGGACGATATCGAGATCGGTTGCGGAGGTACGCTGATCAAGCTCCGAGAAGCAGGCTACACGCTGGCTTTGATCGACCTGACAAAGGGAGAGATGGGAACTCGAGGAAGCGCGGAGATTCGCGCCGAAGAGGCGAAGCGCGCTGTGGCGCTTGTCGGCGCCCAAGCCAGGCTCAATCTGGAGCTTCCAGACGGCGACCTCGGAACCGCGTCCGAAGCCAAACGCCGGATCGTAACAGCTGTTCGCAGGTTCCGCCCGCGAATCGCGTTCGTCCCCTACTGGGAAGACCGCCACCCCGATCACGCCCATGCGTCCCAACTCGTCTATGATGCGCTGTTTCTCTCGGGATTACCGCGCTACGAGACCGATCAGCCGGCGCATCGACCGACGCAGCTTGTGCACTACATGGGGTGGAGAGAGTTTGCCCCCACGTTCATTGTCGACATCTCCTCGCAATTCGAGCGGAAGATGAAGTCGATCTTCGCGTACAAAACGCAGTTCATTGCCGATGCGTCCGCCGATCCCGGGACACGACTCACGACCGAGGCAACCCATCGGAAGATGGAAGCAAGGATGGCGTACTACGGATCGTTGATCGGCGCCCGCTACGGCGAGGGATTTCTGATCCGCGGCCATCTTGCCGTTGAGGATCCTCTGGGACTCTCGTTTCAGTCGTTCTAGGAGGCGATACGTGCGGATCGGCATCTCCTGCTACGCGAGTCATGGCGGAAGCGGCGTCGTTGCAACGGAACTCGGCAAGCATCTAGCCGAGCGCGGGCACGAAGTCGCGTTCATCACCTATGCCGCACCATTCAGGCTTGGGTTGACTCCGCCGCGCATCTCGCTTCACGAAGTCGAGATCAACGAGTATCCACTGCTCCGCAATTTCCCCTACACGCTTGCGCTTGCGTCCAAGATGGCCGAGGTCGTGCGCGCCCACAAGCTGGAGATCCTTCACGTCCACTACGCCATCCCGTTTGGTGCGGCAGCGCTCCTCGCCCGGCAGATTGCCGCTGACTTGCCGCTTCGCGTGATCACGACGCTGCACGGAACCGATATCACCCTTGTTGGCAACAACAGCTCGTTTCGACCCGTCACCAAGATGGCGATCCAGACCTCCGATGCGGTGACCGCCGTCTCGTCCTATCTGCGTTCGGAGACCATCCGGCAATTCGATATCACCCGCCCGATCGAGATGATCCCCAATTTCGTCGATCCGAGCCCAGCTGAGACCTCGCCTCCGTGTTGCCTGGAGGGAGTGCTGGACGAAGGAATTCCTGTTCTCATTCACATCTCGAATTTCCGCTCGGTCAAGCGAATTCCGGACGTCGTGAAGATTTTCGCCGCCGTACGACAGAGAATCGACGCCAAGCTGGTCCTGGTCGGCGACGGGCCCGATGCTGCTTTGGCGCATCACGAACTGGAGCAGCGCCGGCTCCTGGAGGATGCGCTGTTTGTCGGCGTCGT
>CAZJLO010000008.1:0-24264 GCA_964547105.1 uncultured Thermotogae bacterium | reverse complement strand
TGATGTGCGCCCGCGCCCTCGAACCATTTGTCCCGCTCCGCCTCCGCCTTCTCCGCGCGTTCCACCAGCCCCGCCACCTTGGCCGGCGTCGTTCGTGATGTAGCTCCGCTCCTTCGGCTGGCCGATGTTCTCCTCCTTCCAAGCGAGATGGAGAGTTTCGGCTTGGTCGCACTCGAGGCGATGGCCGTCGGCGTTCCGGTCGTCGCCTCCCGGGTCGGCGGCTTGCCGGAAGTGGTCGAACACGCGCGAACCGGCTTTCTGGAGGAGGTGGGGGACACCAACGCCATGGCCGCCCGCGTGATCGAAATCGTGTCTGATCCGTCCATGAGCGCACAAATGCAAGAAACAGCTCGCCGTCGCGCCGCCCGTTTCCATTCCGACCGCATCATTCCGAAGTACGAGTCCCTTTACGAACGAGCTCTCCGCTCACCTCGCTCCAGAGCGCCTCTTAGTTCATCCGACTAGCACAAACCGCTATACTGGATCGTTGGGAGAATTCGGGAACCCGGATCCGTGTTGAGGTGGACTATGCATCGTATCACCGTTGTCATCATCGTATTGTGCTTGTTGGCCGGCATCGCATCCTACGCCCAAGAGTCGGCCTACCCAGTCGTTCCGCCGGCTGATGAGAGCTACTCTTCCGCAGAGCGAGCGATTCTCTCGGATGCAATCGGACGCCTTGCCGAGAACCTTCTTCGGTCAGAGGTCGCTTGTATGAAGTACTATCCGGCGGAGTGGTCATCCCGCCAGTTCTCTGCGTATACGCAGGGCATCCTCTCGGGCATGGGGTATGTATCCGTTTTGGTCGGCGCGGAAGGAACCGATACCGGCCACACCTGGCTCCTCGTTTCGATCTCCCTCGGGCTCGGAGGAGGAACCGCATGGATCCCCGTAGAGGCGACTCCTGATCCCGACACCAGGCAAGTCTATCTCGGTCGAATTCCGATGTCGATCAACGCACTCGGACTGGCCGTCTATGACTCCCCCTATCAGCAATTTGGGGGATTGGTCGAGCTTCCGCCGAACAGCGCGCCCCTTCCCGTGATCCGCCCGATTCCTTCCCGGGGAGTTCTCGGTGCCGACACTCGCTTCCTGGGGACACAATCCCGCGATCCTGATGGAGACATCATCCTTTGGTTCTGGTCCTTTGGCGATGGAGCGACGTCGAACAACCATTCGCCCAACCATCTCTACGCGGAAAAGGGAATCTATGAGGTTTCGCTCACGGTGATCGATTCGCGGGGGGCGTCGAGAACCGTGACGCAGCCGTACACCGTGGGGGATCCGCACAATGAACCCTCCGGCTACGACTGTCCAAGTTGCGGCTGATCCACCGCTGCCGAAAACACGTGCGAAACCGGCGGATCGATCGGGTGTAGGTAGATACGGAAAGCTAGAAGGAGGCATCCGATGAGAACTCGCTTCGGTGTTACATTGTGGATCCTAATCGCAGCTACGGTCGGGACTTTCCCCCTCGTTGCAGCGTGTGTCCCAACCGTGTTCGTGCCCGAGGAGTACTATGTGATTCCGGTCGGCGAAATCGAGATCGCGACGGCTGCATCAGTGGAATCGGCCAAGGAACTCGGCTACACGGTTCTAATTGCGGAAGTCGATGGTCTTTCGTCCTGGAAGGGTGTTGTTCAAGCGGAAGACGAGGAGGAGGCTCTTCTCGAGGAACCGAACCTTGTGTACGTCGATGGAAGCAGCGTTCTTGTAAGCGTTCAGACCGCCTCGTACGGATTCACGCTGCGTCCATCCGAGGATGGCCAAGAATTGGTCATCACGCCCAACGAGACAATCGATCCGGGCACGACGTTGGTTGAGATCCTTGTCGCGCTTTCCCAGATTGATGCAGCGCCCGACTCCATCTCGCTCGATGATGTGAAGACATTCCCTACAAGCGATCTCAAGGGTCCACCGACCCCGGAAGGCGTCGCTCTCGAATCCTCGCTCTATCAGTTGGTGGTTTCCCCGGATTGGTTTGCCGCCGCCTCGGCCGCCGCAATCGGACGAACCGGACTTCGCGTGTCGGTCGTCGCCGAGAAGGCTGCCGACTCTATGATCCCTGAAGCGTATCGCGTCTTTGTCGTAGAGGAAACTGATCAGCTCGTCGAGCTTTCCCTGCCAATTCAGGATCTTGTCCCACTGGCCCGATCGGCTTCGATCACGTACGTTCGGTTGCCGTACCAGCCAGTCGTCCCAGCTCCATAATCCTCACGCGGAGGGCATCATGCGAAGAAAAGCGATCGTCATCCTTGCGGTCATTGTCGGGATCGGGATTGCCGCCTACGCACAGGTCAACGTGTCGGTCGGCGTCGAAGAATCATTTACCTCCGAGTGGGAGCAGTTCGCTGTCGACCTCGAAGCACAATCGGGAATTCCGCTTGAGATTCAGCCCTATCCAAACACGTATCTCCAGCTGTGGCTCCGCTTCAGCCGGTTCCAGCTGTCGATGATTCAGGAAGGCTGGGTGTCCGTCTACTCGCGCTACTGGGAAGACCTCTCGGATATCGAGGGCCAGCTCACAGCATCAGGCATCGAATTGGTCTACCACGGCAACCGCCCGGTGGCCGTGCCGATCTCGTTTGCACCGGGATGGCTGTTGGCGGTGCTCTCCTGGCCCAGCGGCGGCGAGCAAGATGTCGCTGCCATCCTTACCGCTGTTGCTGCGGGAACCGAAGCCCCTGATCACGTCGTCTCCACTGGACTCGGGCAGACTTACGGCGCGTCCAAGATGGCACGTGCCGAGCACAATCCGCATGTCGACGGGGCTCTCACGGCGCTCGTTCAGGCGGTCGAGAGCACAGTCGGCTCCATGTCCGCCGTCAACCTCACCAATCTTCCGACCTTGGCTCAAAACACGGTGACCGCCGTAGCCAATGCATTCGGCGTTCCGCTGTCTACCGAGGCGTCGACCGTAACTGTAGTCATGGAAGCTTCCTTTGGCAGCGCAGTCAATGCATCGGTCGCCGCCCTATCGGCGCTGGGAATCGGCGATGTGGACGTTGCTGCGTCATCCAACCTGATTCGCGCCAGCGTCCCGCTGTCGCTTCTGGAGGCCGTCCTCGGCCAGCTATCCCGTACTGTCTACATCCGCCCTCCGTACGTGCCTCACGCTCTTGCGATCAGCGGAGAAGGCGTTGCCGCGATCGGCGCGACCGCCTTCCACGCTCAGGGAATCACCGGTTCCGGATCCAAGGTTGCTGTGATCGACCTGGGATTCTCGGGGCTCTCGCAGTCGCAGGCTTCGGGAGACATCCCCTACGGCGTATCGACCTACGATGCTTCGGGAACGGGAATTGCATCCGGCGTGTCGCACGGCACCGCCGTTGCGGAGATCGTTCACGAAATTGCCCCGGGAGCGCAGCTGTACTTGATCAAGATCGGGGATGAGGTCGACCTCGACCAGGCAGTCACCTACTGCATCAACAACGGAATCGACATCATCAACCACTCGCTGGGATGGTACAACACGAATTTCTACGACGGGACGGGTCCGATCGCAGCGATTGCTCAACGGGCAGTCGATGCGGGAATTCTGTGGGTCAACTCCGCCGGCAACGAAGCCCAGCGTCACTGGGAAGGAACCTATGCCGACGGCAATGCCGATGGAAAGCTCGATGCATCGATTACGCTGCAAGCCCAGGCCGGAGAGCGGGTGGTGCTCTATCTGACGTGGAACGAATGGCCCGCGTCTTCCACCGACTACGATCTGTATGTCTACGATCCGCTCAACAATGTCGTTGCCGCATCGACGAAATACCAAACGGGGACGGAAGAACCAACCGAGTCCGTTCAGTTCCAGGCGAACATGAACGGAACGTACCGAATCGAGATCACCGGCTCCGGCTCCGAGCGGATCGAGTTGTTCTCGCTGTTCCAGGGTCTCTCGCCCGTCGTGGCATCGAGCTCGATCATCGCTCCAGCCAACGCCGGCGACGTCCTCACCGTGGGCGCCGTTCCGGTGACCCCGTACTCGGGAATCCTCCAGATTCAGCCGTACAGCTCGCGCGGACCGACCAATGATGGACGAACCAAGCCCGATCTGGTGGCGCCCGATGCTGTATCCACTTCGGTAAGCGGCTATGCGCCGTTCTTGGGCACATCCTGCGCTGCTCCTCATGTGACCGCCGCCGCCGCGCTGCTGCTCTCCGCTCAACCCACGCTTGATGGGGCGGCGTTGCGTGCCGATGTGTTGTCTCAGGTTGTCCCGGCAGGCACCGCCAATACATTCGGCGCCGGCCGGCTTTCGTTGTCCCTTGCTCCAGCCAACCAGCCGCCAACGGCCGGGTTCACATTCAGCCCAACATCTCCCGCGCCGGGAGAAGTCGCTTCGTTCAACGGCCTCGGCTCCTCCGACATTGACGGATTGATCACCCAATATAGCTGGTCATTCGGAGATGGCGCCACCGCCTCCGGCTCCACCACCAGCCACGCCTACACTGTCTCGGGAACCTATACCGTACGGCTCACGGTCACCGACGATGATGGCGCAACAGGCACGACGACTCGATCGATCACGATCCAGGCGCTACCGAATCAGTCGCCGACTGCAAGCTTCAGCTTCTCGCCAAGTGCACCGACTCCGGGGCAAGCGGTCGGCTTCAACGGCAGTCCATCGTCAGACAGCGACGGGACCATCGTCCAGTACACATGGTCGTTTGGGGACGGCTCGACTGCTTCGGGGATCACCGCCAGCCATGCCTACGGCAGTGCAGGAACGTTCGCCGCTCAACTCACCGTCACCGATGATGACGGCGCCTCGAACAGCACGACACGGTTTGTGACCGTTCAGCCGTCGCCGAACCAGTCGCCGAACGCATCGTTCAGCTTCTCCCCTGGATCGCCGGTCACAGGACAGACAGTCAGTTTCGACGGCAGGTCATCGACGGACGCCGACGGCTCTATCGTTTCCTACGCTTGGACCTTCGGAGACGGAGCAGCCGGATCAGGATCGACGGCCACGCATGCGTACGGCAACAGCGGAACGTACACGGCAACGCTTGTTGTGACCGACAACGACGGCGCGACCGACAGTGAGTCCCGAACGATTTCCGTATCGACGCCTCAGCTTGCCGACCTCGTCGTGACCAACATCACCCACTCCCCGGCGTCGCCCCAGCTGGGCGCCTCCGTGGGATTCGAGATCACGATCCGAAACCAGGGCGCGATCGGCGCCGGGCTGTTCCGTGTAAGGCTGGCCGGAACGTCCTCCGCAACATCAACGTATGTGTGGCAGTTGTCGGCCGGCAGTTCAACCACGGTATCTCTGTCTCGAACCCTGACACAGACAAGCGAGACGTTCACCGTGAACCTCGACGACCTGCTGCAGATCGACGAGTCGGACGAAGCGAACAACAGCACGACGCACATCGTCACTGCAGGCGTTGCCGCGCCCGTCGCCAATGCCGGGGGCCCTTACTCCGGGACCGCCGGCCAGCAGGTTTCCTTCAGCGCAGCCGGTTCCACCGGAACCATCACCAGCTATGCGTGGAGCTTCGGAGACGGAGCAACGGGGTTCGGCTTGACGGCGACTCACACCTATTCGGTCGCCGCGACGTATACAGCAACCCTCACCGTGATCGGGCCCGGCGGACAGGATACGGACACGGCACAAGTCCAGATTTCCCCGGCAGTGCTCGCGCCTGTCGCCGATGCCGGGGGTCCGTACAGCGGAACAGTCGGCCAACTGATCTCCTTCAGTGCAGGCGGATCCACAGGAACGATCACCAGCTACTCGTGGAGCTTCGGGGACGGAGCAACGGGATTTGGCGGTACGGTGACCCACAGCTACGCGGCAGCAACAACCTACACCGTGACGCTGACCGTAGCCGGTCCCGGTGGGCAGAACATCGACACGGCACTGGTTCAGGTCTCGCCGGCAGCGCCAGCGCTATCACTGGACCTCAGCCTTCCCAAGTCAAACTACCAACTCGATGAACCGCTCACGCTGTTCTATAGCCTCAACCGAAACGCTTACGTCTACATCTGCGAGGCGGATTCCAGTGGGCGCGTCTCGTTGCTGTTCCCGAATTACCGCGAGTCGAACCCTCAAGTGACTGCCGGAAACCGTCAGCTTCCGGGTGTTGCCGGCTACACGATTACGGTCACCGAACCGACGGGAATCGAAACGCTGTATGCATTCGCAGCTACGTCCCCAATCCCTTCGTTCCCGACGTCGTTCTCCGTCGCGTTCCCGGTGTTGAGCTACAACCCGATCGGATTCCGCGATACAGTGCTTGCTTCGCTGCAAACGCAGTTCCCGTCTGGCGAGTGGGCGTACGACACCGTGAGCTTCACGGTGGAAGAGCCCGCCCCGACCACGGGAATCGTTCAAGTGACGTCCTCGCCCTCGGGGGCGACGGTCATCATCGACGGCAGCCCCGTGGGGACAACGCCAGGCTCGGCAACGCTTGCAGCGGGGATTCACACGATTCAGTTCACGCGCTCCGGGTACGTTCCGGAAACGCGAACCATCCAGGTCATCGCCGGACAGACCTCCAGTGTCAGTGTCGTCCTGACCCCCGAAGTCGTGAACCAGCCGCCGAACGCGGCTTTCACGTATTCGCCGGCGGCTCCAGCGGTCGATCAAGCCGTATCGTTCAACGCCGGGTCGTCCACGGATCCTGATGGCACCATTCTCTCGTACTCGTGGAGCTTCGGAGACGGGAGCACGGGCACAGGACCGCAACCGACGCACACCTACACGACCGGTGGAAACGTCACCGCTCAGCTGACCGTCACCGACAACCAGGGGGCAAGCGACTCGACCACGCGTTCGGTTTCCGTGTCAATTCCAGCCTTCTCTGAACCGCGAGCGTTCTGGCGCTTCAACGAGGGGTCAGGCTCAACGGCGTTTGATTCATCCTCCAACGCAAACCACGGCACGCTGCAAGGAGCGACATGGGATACCGACAACGCCGACGGCACGTTTGCCGTTCGCCTCGACGGGGGCAACGATTCGGTTTCTGTGCCGCATGCAGCTTCGTTGTCGCTCTTCGACGCGTTCACGTTCGAAGCGTGGGTCCGGTTCGATACGGTCCCAACCACGGATGCCCCGATTCTGCGCAAGCCCGACGCATACCGGCTTGTGCTCAAGCAGTCGCAGTTGAAACTGATCCTGGTCATCAACGGCAGTACGCGTACAGTCACGGCTTCGACACCAACGATCGCGGCGGACCGCTGGTACCAGGTTGCGGCAACGTATGACGGATCGCGGGTCCGCTTGTATCTGAACGGTCAGCAGGTTGCCGAGCAGGCCATCTCCGGCTCGATCACGCCAACCACAAGTCCCGTGAGCATCGGACTTGCGAGCCCAGACGCCATCGACGGGATGATCGATAACGTCCGCATCTTCGGACGCGCCCTCGCACCGTCGGAGTTCAACCTGCTGCCTCCGGGCACCGTTCCCGAGAATCAGCCCCCGGTCGCCGACTTCACGTGGGAGCCGCAGACGCCGTCGGTCGATCAGTGGGTTGCGTTCCGATCTACATCGTACGATCCCGAGGACGGCGGCAATCTCGTCACGTCTTGGAGGTTCGGAAACGGTGGCATCGGAGGAGGCGGCTCGCCGAGAATACGCTACAGCAGCGCTCGAACCTACACCGTGACGATTACCGTTACCGATTCCGAGGGGTTGGAGACAAGTCTGAGCAAGGAGATCACCATCGTGCCCTAGCGGCGCGTGAGCGCGAAGGGCAGATCGTGCCTACGACCGACCGAAGCCGTCTCCGATGGCTTCGGTCGGTCTTCTGCTTCGGCATCCCTCCTCTGTTGCAGGATCGAGCGCCACTGCGTTCGCGGCGCTCCGTGGCGCGAAGCACCTGTGCCTCGTAGAATCACGCCAACACCAAGAGTTGGAGGGATCCGATGGGCAAGTATGCGTTCGTGGATGCAGCGTTACAGGAGCTTCGAGATCAGGGGCTCTACAACACAATTCGGACCGTGGAGAGTTCGGTCGGAGCATGGGTGGTCGTGGATGGCCGACGCGTGCTCAACATGTGCTCGAACAACTACCTTGGATTCGCAAACGACGAACGGCTCTGCGCCGCGGCTCACGACGCCATCAATGAATACGGGGTCGGTCCAGGCGCCGTGCGATCGATTGCGGGAACGATGTCCCTGCACATCGAACTCGAGCGAAAAATCGCTGCGTTCAAGGGAGCCGAAGCGGCACTGTCGGTCCAATCCGGGCTCAACACCAATCTGGCAACGATTCCCCTGCTGATGGGCAAAGACGATGTGCTGTTCACTGACGAGCTGAACCACGCTTCGATCATCGACGGTGTGCGATTGACCAAGGCCAAACGCGCGATCTTCCCTCATCGTGATGTCGCCGCGCTCGCCGATCTGCTTGAAGAGAACAAGCAAATCGACAAGAAGCTAATCATCACGGACGGCGTGTTCTCGATGGACGGCGACCTCGCTCCACTCCCCGAGATCGTTGAAGTCGCCGAGAAGTACGGCGCAATGGTCATGGTCGACGATGCCCATGGAGAAGGCGTCCTCGGAAGCCACGGCCGTGGAATCGTTGACCATTTCGGTCTCCATGGCCGCGTGGACATCGAGTGCGGCACCATGTCCAAAGCATTCGGCGTGATGGGAGGCTACATCGCCGGTCCGGCAGCGATTGTCGAGTACTTGCGGCAGCGCGCGCGGCCGTTCCTATTCTCGTCAGCGGCAACGCCTCCCGATGTGGCCGCCTGCATTGCGGCGATTGATATCCTCAGCGAGACGGACGCACCCGTGCGGAAGCTGTGGGAAAACGGCGAGTACTTCACCAAGAAGCTCGAGGATCTCGGGTTCGACACAGGCAACAGCGAAACGCCGATCACGCCCGTGATGCTCGGAGAGGCACACCTCGCATGGGACTTCTCGAAGCGGCTGTTCGATGAAGGCGTGTTCGCCACCGCTATCGCGTTCCCTACCGTTCCCAAGGGGAAGGCGCGAATCCGTGTCATGCTGTCCGCGGCACACAGCCGGGAAGACCTTGACTTCGCCGTCGGCAAGTTCGCGCAGGTCGGTCGCGAGCTGGGAGTGATTTCCTAATGCCTCGAACACCGATCGTCTCACATGCCGCCCCTGCGGCCATCGGTCCCTATTCTCAAGGCGTTCAGATCGGGAACCTGATCTTCACATCAGGACAACTGCCGGCCACCGCCGACGGAGCGATCATCATGGATGACATCGCTGCCGCAACCGGTCAGTCGCTGGACAATGTGCGAGCCGTGGTGGAAGCAGCCGGCGCCGACCTCGATGACGTGGTTAAGGTCACGATCTACCTCCGCGACATGGCCGATTTCGCGGCGATGAACGAAGTCTACGCGACGTATTTCGGCGATCCGGCGCCGGCGCGGTCTTGCGTGCAAGTGGCAAGGTTGCCCAAGGATGCTCCACTTGAAATCGAAGCAATCGCCGTACGTTCGACGTAGCGCTGTGGTGGCCTCCGCCTTCGGCGAGAGGCCACGCATCGAGCCGATCTCAAGCGGCAATCCGAAACAAGCTCGAACCGGGGCTGTCGTTTGAGCCGCTACTTGAGTTCAATTCGTTTCTTCGATGCCCACTGCGATGCCGGAATGAAGGCCTTCACCGGAGAGGGAGACTTCCTCTCCGGCGAAGGTTCCGGTCACGTGACACTACCATTCCTGCTTGAAGGACAGGTCGCCGTCCAGATATTTGCCTGCTTCGTTTCGTCGGAACGCCATCCCGGTCGCGAGCAGGAGCAGGCAATCGCGATCCTCGAGGCGATGCACGGATGGATTCGCGGAAGCGGCGGGAAGATGTCGCTGATCGAGACGGCGGATGATCTCGCTGCGCTGCGGGGTCTCGAAGGCGGCGTCGCCGCGATCTTCGCCCTTGAGGGCGGAGACCCGCTACGTGGATGTGCTGACAGCTTACGTGCTTTCGCCAAGCGGGGCGTACGATTGATCATCCCCGCATGGAGCGACAATCCATTCTCGGGCACGGCCTTCGGCACCAACTCCCCTCTCACGTCGGAAGGGGAGAAACTCATCGCAATCGCAGAGGAGGAGGGAGTTGCCGTCGATGTCTCCCATCTCTCCGATCGCGCCTTCGATGATGTAGCCCGGTTGGCCAAGCGGCCGTTCCTTGCCAGCCACTCCAATTGCCGCGCCCTCTGCCCCCACCCAAGGAATCTCGACGACCGCCGGCTTCGTGCTCTTGCCGGGCAAGGAGGCGTTGTCGGCATCAACCTATCCCCGTTGTTCCTTGATCCGGCAATCTATGCCCAAGCCCGCCCATACTACGCCGCACTTCGAGACGGAGGTGCCGACAGCGATCGTCGCCGTTGGGCCGCGGACGGCCTGCAACGAGTTCCTCCCTGTGATCCGGCATGGATTGTCCGCCATATTCGGCACGCAATCGCTGTCGGAGGTGAAGATTGCGTCGGACTGGGCGGCGATCTCGACGGGATTCCACAGCTTCCCGCCGGATTTCGAACCGTTGCCGATTATCCGCGGCTTCTGCCCCTGATGGAGCACGGAGGGCTCGGTTCGCGCCAGATCGAGAAGGTCTGCTACGCCAATTTCGTCCGGCTGTTCGAGCAGCTTCTTCCCGATTCTCTTCCCGCCCAGAGTTCGTAGAGAACCGCCAGCGCCTTTCCGTACCGCTCACTCAGCTGCGTCGGATCCTTCAGTTCGGGCACGTTGTCGAGCGTCACGTACGGAATGTCGATTGCGTGCACACACAGCGTTCCCGCGTCATCTGGCGCCAGCGCCCGCCAATCATCGATCCCATAGCTCCTCTCCATCTCTTCACGCGGTACGGAGTGGGTGAGGATTCCCCCCCGGCGGGCCTCATCATACCTCGCCACATTCCGGCGCCACGATTCCTCGAACGGGACCGAAACGTAGAGAACAGCCGCTCGAGCGAGAATTGAAGGCGAGAGCCTATCCAGCGCATCGCGGTACCCTGACGCCCCGCCGCGGGCGAACTCAATGATCAACGTCGTTCCCCGCATCCCGGCTTGAAGGATCGGCTCAGCGCGCCGGTTGAGCTGTTCGATGAGGAACGGCCAGAGATCATCGTTGGCGACCATGTAGTTGCCGCCGCTCGGGCGGGAATCGCGCCGCCTTCCGGTCAGCGACTCCCACACATCATCTTCGAGGAACTTCTCCCACAATATCGGGAAATCATCGAGAACGCTGAGCGCTCCCAGGTGGAACACTTCGCTCCGCCGCTTGCTGTCACACGCTTGCATGAAGTCGATGAACTCGCTCTTGCCGCCGGCCGGACGTCCGAGCAGAAGCAGAACATCCACCACGTTCTCCGGTTGGGGGGTCCCTCCCGAATAGCAGAGCTTCAGGATGGACTCCAGCTCACCGACCACATCGCTTGCCGGGCGATCCGCGGGGACCGACACCAGCTTCACTCCTTGCTCGACATGCCACGCATGCAGCGCGTCAAGCATTCGGCTGAGCGTGTCCTCGTCGACGAAGAATTGGGGGGTGCCGCGGCCTTCCTGGCGGCTGACGGACAGTGCGGGAGGGATCGACAGCCGGAAATACGCATCGGGAACGGGAGGCGCCAAGTCGCCATTCGCGAGCTGCCGGTACGCCGCGACGAACTCCTCGTCGCCCAATGCATGCGAATACGCCAGGTGAACGCCGAGATGCGACTCTTCGAGGCACATCTTCCCCTGAGCGAGAATCCTATCCACCGCGCGCTTCCGTTCCGGAACGGCTCGAACAAGGGCCGCGGTGAGACGCCGCCGCTCGCGGAACAAGTCAATCCCTTCCTGCTCGGCGACCGTCTTCACCAGCTCGGGGAGAACCTGCACCTGATCCGGGTAGAACCTCTCCAGCAACCCGAGTAGTTCGCTCTTCCCCGCCGCAGGCAATCCTTCGATCACCACATATCGATATTGCATCGTCCATCCCTTTTGATTCGATCGTTTCCGCCGGCCGGGGGGCGAAAGACATTGACTTGAACCGTCCCAGCCTTCAGTATAATGGCCCTCTCTGGGAAAGGAGCCGAATCCGTTGACGCACCTGATTATCGTCGAATCGCCGACCAAAGCGCGAACCATTAGGCAGTACCTTGACAAGTCCTACGAGGTGCTCTCCTCGCAAGGACATGTGCGCGATCTGCCAAAGAACGACCTTGGCGTAGACATCGAGAAAGGATTCGAGCCAAAGCTCGTCACCAAACGGAACAAACGCATCCAGGAATTGCGCGATGCCGCCAAGTCCGCCGAGACGATCTTCCTCGCCACCGACCATGATCGGGAAGGGGAAGCGATCGCCTACGACCTCTATTCCATCCTCAAGCGAGTCAACAACAACGAAGAGGCCTACGTGCGTCCGCTGTTCAACGAGATCACAAAGCCGGCGATTCTCGCCGCACTTCGATCCCCGCAGAAAGTCGATCTCCACCGCGTCGAAGCGCAGCGCACCCGCCGTATCCTCGATCGCCTCGTCGGCTACCAGATCAGTCCGCTCCTGTCGAAGGCGATCGCCGGAAGCCGGTTCGAGGGATTGTCCGCCGGGCGCGTGCAGTCGGTCGCCCTTCGATTCCTTTGTGATCGCGAGGACGCGATCTCACGATTCGTCCCCGAGGAGTACTGGGAGATCTTCGCGCGGCTTGCCGACGGCGAATCGTTCCTGGCAAAGCTTGCGATGATCTCCGGAGAGAAGGCCGCCGTCGTTTCATCGGAGCAGGCCGAGAAGATCGCCGCGGATCTTGGGAAGGTGCCTCTTGTCGTCGAGCAGCTGACGCAAACGAAACGACGCCGGGAACCGCCGCCGCCGTTCATCACCAGTTCGCTCCAGCAGAGCGCCTCTTCACAGCTCGGGTTCAGCCCCAAACGCACGATGCGCACGGCCCAAGAGCTGTACGAAGGAATTGCCCTCTCCGAAGGCGATGTCGGATTGATCACCTACATGCGAACCGATTCAGTCCGGCTTGCGCCGGAGGCGGTCGCTGAAGCACGCAAAGTTGTCGCTGAACTATACGGAGATGACTTCCTTTCGCCCGAGATCCGCTCCTTTGAGAACAAGAAGCGGTCTCAGGATGCTCACGAGGCAATCCGCCCCACCGATGTCCGCCGTACGCCGGAGAGCATCTCTTCCCGCCTGTCACCGGATCAGGCCAAGCTGTACCGGCTGATCTACAACCGCTTCCTCGCCACGCAGATGGCCACCGCAGTGTTCCTGCAGCGGAAGGCGACAATCACCGGCGATGGGTACGTCCTCGAAGCAACCGGCAGCGAACGGATCTTCGATGGTTTCCTTCGCCTGTACCCCCCGCCGAAGGAGCGCGCCGGAGAGACGTCGGTGCCATCATCGCTCAAGCAAGGAGAGCACGTCAGACTCCAAGAGATCGACAAGCAGCAGAAGTTCACCGAGCCACCGCGCCGCTACAGCGAGGCCGGATTGGTGAATCTTCTGGAGAAAGAGGGAATCGGGCGCCCGAGCACCTATGCGTCGATCATTTCGGTGATCCAGGAACGCGGCTATGCCATCCGCAACAAGAGCAGCCTCCGACCGACCCTGCTGGGGCACGTCGTTGTGAATTTCCTGTCCCAGTTCTTCGCCGACACGATCAATCCATCATTCACGGCGCGCATGGAAGAGGACCTCGATCGGGTTGAGGAAGGGGATCTGTCTCGCTTGGACGCGCTGAAGGATTTCTACTCGCCGTTCGCAGATCGGCTTGCTTCGCTGGAAGCGGCCATGCAAGCGGAGGAGTTCCCGTTTCGCGTGATGACCGACGTTCCGTGCCCTGCCTGCAGTGCACAAATGGAGCTTCGTTACTGGAAGGGATCGGCATTTCTCGGATGCTCGACCTATCCTGTTTGTCGCCAGACCCGTTCGCTGCCTGCGGATCTTCCGTACCGGTTTGAGAATGGCGTCCTGATCATCCGTGAGGCGCTCGAACATGATGATCGTCTCACAAGCAAGACGGCCCCCTGCCCCAAGTGCGGTGGCGCGATGGAGATCCGCAGTGGTCGGTTCGGACGCTACTACCGATGCACCAACCCCGATTGCGGCGCGACGGCCGCCGTGTCGACCCATGTGCTGTGCCCGGCGTGCGACACGGGTGAACTCGTGGAGAAGTACTCCACCAAGCGCCGGCGCACGTTCTACAGCTGCAGCAACTACCCGGCATGCCGCTTCGCGATGAGCGATCGTCCCGTAAAACGCTGCCCGGCCTGCGAAGAAGGGGTGCTCGTCGAACGGGAGCAAGGAGAACGGCTGCAGTGCACCCGCAAGGAGTGCGGCTACAGTGAGGCGAATACGGTCGATTCAGCTGTGCAAGCTGGTGACACAGATGACGGAGACAGCGACTAACAGCAAGGCGGGTCGAGGATGTTTCCCCGACCCGACGGCACCCACTCCGGTTCAAGCTCGGATGGGTTGCCGGCGCGCATTAGAGTTAAGATCAAGGTCAGCCCGCCGACTCCAGGATACCCAGCGGCAATACCTGCCACAGTGGCGATTCGATTGTTGGTTACGGTTCTTCGGAGAGAAGCTTGAACCATTCCAGACGCTGACGCAGTTCTGAGTCCTGCAATTTGGCGAGCGCCTCTTTCTGGATTTGCCGAACCCGTTCCCGACTGATGCCGAATTCCAGGCCGACCTCGTCCAGGGTTCGTGGCTGGTAGTCATTCAGGCCATATCGAAGTTCGAGAATTCTCTTTTCCCGGTCGGTCAGCCGCTCGTCAAGCGCCCGCTCCAGCTCCTCGAAGAGAAGGTGCTCAAACGTCTGCCGCTCCGGCGATTCCGCGCTTTGGTCCTCGATGAAGTCGCCAAGAACCGATCCGTCGTCATCGTAGCCGATCGGCATGTCCAGCGATGTCATGCTCTGCGCTGTCTTCTTCGCCTTGATGATGTTTTCGACCGATGTCTCCAACTCCTCGGCGAGGCTCTCCGGCGTCGGGAGTTCGCCAAACTCTTTGAGGTGGTTGCGCTCGACCTGATAGATCTTGCGGATCAGCTCATTGATGTGCGTTGGTACGCGGATCGTACGCGAGCGGTTGGTGATCGCACGGAGAATCGCCTGACGGATCCACCATGTGGCGTAGGTCGAGAATTTGTATCCCTTCTTGTAGTCGAATTTCTCAATCGCCTTCATCAACCCGAGGTTTCCCTCTTGAATCAGGTCAAGGAACGGCAATCCGCAACCCCGGTACTTCTTCGCGATCGACACGACCAGACGCAAGTTGGCCTCGGCCAGTTCCTCGCGCGCCCGAGCGTCACCGTTCTCGATGCGTTTCGACAATCGAACCTCGTCTTCTCGGGTCAGCAGAGGAACGCGGCTGATCTCCCCGAAGTAGGTTCGGATCGGGTTGTCAGAACGAGAAGCCCGCTCCCGCGACTGCAGATCCATCTCCGGGAGCTTGGTTTCATGCAACTGCTCGGTAAGGTTCAGTGTTGCCTTTGCCTGGTTCATCCTATCCTCCTGGTCCACCACCGCGCGAAGTGTGCACCAGTCTCTACAAGCCAAAATGAATCGGGAGACGACATCCCCCGATTCCCCAGTCAAGTCGTTTGACGCGTGCGGTATCCCTGTGACGCCGCGTATCAATGATCATCCAAAGCCGATTGTCCAACCTGTGAAGTATAGCACATTCCACACCACAAATGAAGCATGGATCGGTTGAAGATGACCGTAGCTCGAACTAGACTTTCGTCACCTATGAGCGAGCACGATTGCTTCACGATTCAACCAATGGACCCCGACAACTACCGTTGCGTTCGCTCGCTTTGGACGCGCTGCGGGCTGGCATCACGTCCGAACGGCCGCGACTCCGAACAGCACATCCGCAAAGAGCTTGCCGCCAAGACCGGGTCGTTTCTTGTCGCGGTGGATGCGGACAAGTCATTGATCGGGACCGTCTTTGCCACCCATGACGGGCGAAAGGGATGGATCAACCGCCTCGCCGTCGATCCCCGATGGCGCGGGCGCGGCGTCGCTCAGGCATTGGTTTCCACCGCCGAAATCGAGCTTCGCAAGTGTGGGATCGAGATCATCGGCTGCCTGATCGAAGACGGAAACAGCGCATCGGCAAGACTGTTCGACACGCTTGGCTATTCCCGCCACGATGACATCCACTACTACACAAAACGCGACCGCCCAGATATCTAGGGCGATGAACGACGTGGCGACTACACAGTCGGAGCAACCGGCACGTCGGGCACGATCACGTCTCTAGCAGTGATTTCCGACCCTTTCACCACGCCATCTCGCGACGAACGTACCTGTAGTTGCACCGTGTACGTCCCTTCGACCGGAAACTCGATCGTAATCGCCGCATCCACCACGGTATCCGTCGTCCAGCCCAACGGGTAGTACTCCACTCCTTCGCCGATGTCCCCGCCAAGTTTGGTCACAACCCACAAATAGGCGACGATCGGATCGTCATCTTCATCGTAGGACGCACTTGCATCCAACGTCACAACCAGGGGCTCGCCTTCGACGGGGCTGTAGAAGTCAAACACGGCGATGGGAGGGTGATCAACAAACAGCAGGTCGCATCCCACCACCCCGCCCAGGGCCAACACCGCAAGCAATACGACAACGATCATCCATCGTTTCATCACGTCTCCCTCCTGACATCCGCTGCATTTTTCCCCAGCGTAGCCGCCGGCTGCTGAGGGACAAATTGCCCCCAGCCCGCCTCACCGACGAATCGTCCCTCTTCGGCCACGACCTTTCCGCGCGCAATCGTCACTCTCGGCCAGCCAACGACTTCACAGCCTTCGTATGGCGAGAAATCAGTCGCCATGTGAAGTCTGTCCGCTCGAATCGTTCGACGCTCCCGCGGATCGACGATGACGATGTCCGCATCGGCTCCCACGGCAAGCACTCCCTTGCGCGGCCACAGCCCGAGTGCTCGCGCCGGGCGCTCACACAACAGCTCGACGAGCCGCTCCACGCTGATCCGTCCTGTGTTGACGCCTTCTCCGAGGAGAAGCGGGAGGAGGGTTTCCACTCCCGGAATTCCATACGGCAAGTCGGTAAATCGCTCGCGCGCCGTCTTCTCGGCGCGGGTGAACGGACAGTGATCGGTTGCGACAAGATCGACCATTCCTTCAGCGATCCCGTTCCACAAAGCCCGCCGATCGTCGGGCGTCCTCAGGGGCGGCGTTGCGGCAAAACACCGTCCGCAAGGCCCTTTGTACGAAGTATCATCCAGCAGAAGGTATTGGGGACACGTTTCCACCCACAGTCTTGGGTGGAAGCCCGAGCCCGATACCGTAGCGCGCCGCCGCGCCACCGCGATTTCGCGCAATCCCTTCCGCGATGTGAGATGAGCGATTCTCAGTTCTACGCCCGTCTCGTGCGCAAGCAAGCAAACACGCGACACAGCCTCCGCTTCGCACACCGCCGGCCGAGCGGAAGGCAGATCCTCGATGGATGTTCTCCCTTGCGAGAGAAGTTCCTCGGTCATCAACCGAATGATCGCATCGTTCTCCGCATGCACCACCGCCCGTCCGCCAAGCAGGGCAAGCCTGCGGAAACACCCAAACAACATGCCATCATCCGTCATTCGTTCCGAAGCGGAGTATGTGGTGTAGAACTTGAAGGATCGCACACCAAGCTGGCACGCGCCGTCCAACTCATCCAGGCGGGACGGCACCATCCCGACTACTTCGGCATGCAGGCTGTAATCGATAGCGCTCACCGAAGCTTGGTCTCGGCGAGATTCGATCGACGCAGCCAGACTCATCCCCGGCTCGGCTACGGAGAAATCCACGATGCAGGTAACGCCACCGAACGCCGCCGCCTTCGTGCCACTATCAAAATCGTCACCGGATCTCAGCCCGCGCACAGGAAGCGCCATGTGCGTATGGACATCCACAACCCCGGGCAACACCCAGCACCCCGCAGCATCGATTTCACGCTTCCCACGAAGCGGATCGCCGAAAGCGACGATGCGTCCATCATCAATCGCTACATCGGCCCGCTGTGCCCGCCCGTGGCAGTACGCCGTTCCGTTTCGGATGACAAGCTGCGGCTCAGCCATCTCCATCTCCAAGTTCCTCGAGAAATCGCGCCGCGAGTTCGGCAACCACCTGACGCCGATACCCTCCGCTCCCCCGCACGTCGTCAATCGGCGAGACCTGATCGGCGACCATCGCCTGAGCATCGTTCGTCATGTCCCGTCCGATCGGCCGTCCGACAAGCCGTTGCTCGACGGATCTCAAACGGAGCGGAGTCGGAGCAACAGATCCCACTGCCATCCCGATGGCGCGAATCGTTCCGTCTTCCACAACGGCCCATCCGCCAAGGGAAGCCACGGCGATCGTCATCGCCTTGCGCCGTCCCACCTTGTGGAAGAACACGTGGGTCGCCTCCGGCGCTGTGTCCGCGCCGACTCGAATCGACTGGACGAGTTCTCCCCGGCACAGTCCGGTTCGCCCTGGCCCTTCAAGAAACTGCTCCACCAAAAGGGACCGCACACCGTCCGCCGAAATGAGTTGCACGGAAGCGCCGTAGGCAAGAAGCGCAAGCACCCCATCAGCGGCAGGAGAGGCATTCACTAAGTTCCCACCGAGCGTCCCCCGATTGCGGATCTGTGATGAGCCAAGCGATCTCAGTGCTCGCTCCAGAAGCGGCAGCCGGGCACAGATCGCTTCCGAACCGAGGATCTCCGCTTCGGAGGTCGCCGCCCCGATCACGACGCCGTCGGACGTCAGACAGAGTTCGTGCAACTCGGCGAGATCGGAAACATCCACCAACATCTCACACGACACCGCCCCGCTTCGAAGCTTGACCATCAGATCGGTGCCGCCGCACAACACGCATGCGCCTGGATCGGACAATGCGCCAAGAGCTGCGTCCAGCGTGGCCGGCTTCACGAACTCCAACATTAAATCACGCTCCTTTCCAGATCCGCAGGCGTGTCAGCATCCTGAGCCACCCCGCAGTCCTCAACATTGAGGTACGTCACGACATCCTCGTGACCGCGAAGGTAGCGGCGCGCTCCCTGGTCGCCAAGCAGCGTCGGCCGTACGGAGGCAAGCAACTCCGTCGAGATGTACACGGGAAAACCTGGCTGCCGGTGAAAACGAGGGACCACGGCTTGTGCCCCCGCTCCCGCCGACGCAAGAACGCGGGCGACGGTCTCCGGCTTGACAAACGGACGATCCGCATGATGAATCAGGCACCCGATCGCTTCCGGATCCACCGCATTGATCCCAGCCCGGAACGACGACGCCAGCCCGCTCCTGTAGGAGCGGTTCTCGACGATCGAGACTCTCTCCGAAGGAAGCGAAGAAGCGTCAGCAATCGCCTGCCGCACAGCATTCGCGCCGTGACCAACCACAACGATGATCCGCTCCGCTCCGCCCTGGATCAGCCGATCGATCGTCTCGACCACCATCGGCCGCCCGTGGAGCAGCGCCAGCGGCTTGGGGATGTCCGTTCCGAAACGTCGCCCCAAACCGGCCGCTAGCACGATCGTGTCGATCGATCTTCTTCCCGCATCCACGCTGCCGCCTTCTTGACCGCTTCGATGATCTTCGCGTACCCGGTGCATCGACATAGGTTGCCTTCCAGCCCGGCAAGGATTTCCTCGTCACTCGGAGCCGGGCAGTTGTTCAGCAGGGCTACCGTCGCCACGACAAACCCCGGCGTGCAGAATCCGCACTGCACGGCGCCGGTTTCCATGAACGCTCGCTGAACAGGATGCAGTTTCCCGTTCCGGGACAGCCCCTCGACCGTCGTCACTTCTTTGCCATCCACACTCGGTGCCGGAATCAGACACGAGTTGACGGCCTTCCCGTCGAGAAGAACGGTGCAGGCTCCGCACTCTCCCTCGCCACAGCCCTCCTTGGTCCCCGTGAGATGCAGGTCTTCTCGCAGGAGATCCAGCAAACGGACCGAGCCGTCCGTATCGCAGACAACCATCTCACCGTTGAGGCAAAAGCGGATCTTCATAGCAGCCTCCGCAACGCGTCAATCGAGGCATCGACTTCCGTCGGCAATCCGGCAACCCGCCGAGCGCTGGCGACATCCTTCAATCCGTTTCCCGTAATCATCGCCGCAACGCGCTTCCCCGCCAACTCACCTTGCGACGCCAGCTTCTTCACTCCGGCGTACGCTGTGGCTCCGGCGGGTTCGGCGAACACCCCCGTCTCACGCGCCAGTTCCGCCAACGAATCGAGGATCTCGTCATCGGAAACACAGACAAACCCGCCGCCGTTCCTGCGAACGTACCGAACGGCCTTCACGATGTCGCGAGGCTTGCCGACACAAATGCTGTCCGCCACCGTGTTTGCTTCGATGTCCACGATGTGCACTTCGTCTTCGGCATCGGCGGCCCGCCGGAATGCTTCGGCCACAGGCGCCGAACCTTCAGCCTGCACGCCGACAACGCGCGGTACTCGATCGATCCAGCCAAGGCGGCGCAATTCATCGAATCCCTTGCAGATCCCGCTGATCACGGAACCATCGCCAACCGCGACCACCACGACATCAGGAACGTTCCATTCCAGTTGCTCGGCAAGTTCCAGCGCCCCCGTCTTCTTCCCTTCGACCAGATACGGATTGATCGCCGCGGATCGGTTGTACCAGCCAAATGTTTCCGCCGCTTCCGCGGCCAAGTCATAGGCGTCGTCGTACGATCCGCGCACCAGAAACACCCGCGCGCCGTAGATGAGGAGCTGCGCGACTTTCGCCTCGGGAGCGGTGCGTGGCACGAAAATCATCGCCTCCAACGGCGTCGCCGCCGCGAACCCCGACAGGGAACTCGCCGCGTTCCCGGTGGATGCACAGGTGACAACGGTCTCGCCGCGCTCCTGCGCCTTGATCACCACCACCGAGCTGGCGCGGTCCTTGTACGAGGCTGTCGGGTTCTGTCCATCGTCCTTGATCACCAACTCGGCCAGGTCACCAAGCCGCTTCCCCAGCTCCGGGAATCGATACGCCGGGGTGCATCCGACCCGCAGCGGCTGAATGTACGTACGATCCCGTACCGGGAGCACCGGCAAGAATCGCCACATCGTCCTTTCGGGATCCTTCGCCAGCGCATCCCGGGACCACGTTCGCGCAATCCGCTCGTAGTCGTAGATCACTTCCAACGTGCCTCGCCGTGGGCCGCACGCCGGGCATGTGTAGTCGATGCTGCGCTCGTCGAACTCGGCACCGCACGTCACACAGCGCAAAGCGCTCACTTCAGCCAATGAGATCCTCCTTGTTCTCGATCAAGTAGGCGGCCGTGCCGAGAATCCCTCGGCCCAACACCACCATCTCCGCGACCGGAATCATCGAGAGCACTCGATCCCTCCCCATCTCCGTCTCACCGTTCCGAGAACGGATATCGATGAGTCTCATCGAGGGAGAGAGCCGAATCGCAAGCCCACCCCAGTGGCAGATGATCTCCGTCTCGCCGAAGTGGGCGCTGATTGTCTCGCCGTCAATGCGCCGCTCAATGGTCCGATCCGCAACCCGGAAAGCATGGTCCGCCTCGGCTGCAAACGCCTCCGAATCCAGGAACAAGCGGGGCTTGTCGGCGAACGGCCGCCCTTGATGAACGCAAAACGTGGCACAGTTCCCGCATTCGTTGCACAGATCGTCTACATGGACGATCTGCCGCTTCTGGCGGATCGTGAACCCATCTTCGCCGATCGCGCGCCAGCGTCCGTCCTGCAATCCAATCCGCGGCACAGTCCACGTCACCGGCTCGACTTCGATAACGAGATTCGCACGGTTCGGGCACACGTCGACACACTTATCGCACAAACTCGAGCACTGCAGACACCGGCTCGCCTCTTCGACCGCTGATGCCGAGTCAAGTGTTTGCTCCACGAGATCGAATCCGTCCCGCCGAGACGTATCGAGCACGGCCGGGCGACGACGCCGATCTCGACGAGACCGAGTGCGCTTGATCTCGGCAAGATCTTCGGTGGTCAACTCGAACACCGGCTTCTCCGGCAGTTCGAATCGGATTCCAAGGCGATCGCAGATCGTCCTCGCCGCGCGCCGTCCATCCGCGCACGCTTCGACGATGGTCGCCGGCCCTCGCACGGCATCTCCTCCCGCAAAGACGCCATCCACTGATGTCTCTCCCGAGGCATCATCAATGACCACGGCGCCGCGGCGGTCGATCGTCACGATGCTCTGAGCAAGAAACGCCGCATCCGCCCGTTGCCCAATCGCGACAATGATCGTGTCCGCCTCGATCCGGAATCCCGAACCGTCGACGGCAACAGGCCGCCGCCTGCCGCTTGCATCCGCCTCTCCAGGGGTTGTCTTCAGGCACTCCACGCCCGCCACGCGCCCATCGGAGACCACGATCCGTTGCGGTACCGCCTGATCGACAATTCGATTCCCTTCCGCCAGCAGATCGACAATCTCTTCCTCGTCCGCCGGCATTTCGTCCCTCGTCCTTCGATACACCAACGTCACGGGTCGCCCGGTGAGTCGCCGCGCCGTCCGTGCGGCGTCCACTGCCGTGTTGCCTCCGCCGATGACAAGCACGCGGTTGCCAAGATCGCCGCCTGGCCCCGAATCGGGTGCAAGGCGGTCGCGCGCGCTTGTAAGAAGAGAGAGCGCCGACCACACTCCCACCGCATCTTCTCCTTCAATCCCCAACCGTTGCTCCCCGGGGAATCCGCACCCAATCACCACCGCATCGTTCCCTTGCTCGAGCAACCGCTCGGGTGCGGCCGTCTGATGGCTGTTGGTGCGGAACGTCACGCCAAGCCCACGGATCCGATCGACATCGCTTGCAACGATTGTCTCGGGCAGCCTGAACTCAGGCGCAATTGACGGCATTCCGCCAAGAGACGAACTCGCTTCGTGGACGGTCACCTGAACCCCGTTGAATGCCAAGTAGAACGCAGCCGAAAGCCCGACCGGTCCTCCGCCGATCACCGCCACCCGGTGATCCGTCCTGCGAATCGGCGAGATCTTCACCGCCGCCTCATCCACGGCGTACCGCTTGAGGGTTCGAATCGATACGCTCTGTTCATAGTTGTTCCGCGTGCACCGCTGCTCGCAACGGTGGGTGCACACGTATCCGGTAATCCCTGGTAGCGGATTTCGACAAAGGATCGTCTGCAGAGCCTTTTCAGGTTGTCCGCGGGCGATCCACCACGCGTATTCCGGCACATCCTGCGCCACCGGGCATCGCGCCGTGCACGGCGCCGCAATGCAGTCAAACAACCCGAGTGGTGTCTCCGTCTTTGGAAGCTCCCGTTCCACATAGCGCTTGCGGTACCGCGGCTCTTCAAGCGCGGCCCCGGCGGCCTTCTCGAGGGCCTCGCTGCGATCGCCGGCCCATTCGGCCAGACTGCCGACTCCGGACTTCTCCAGCGCCGCCTCGATCGATTCGATGTACTGTCGAAGCCGTCCGTACCCACCCGGCTTCAGCAGGTCCGATGCCACCGTGACGGGCAGTGCGCCGCACGCCAGCAGGTCGGTCACATTCCATGCGTCCGCGCCGGCGGAGTACGACACCCGGAGATTCTCCCCAATGTCGGAAACCAAGCGGCGGAACAGCTGAATCGTGATCGGATACAACGCTCGACCCGACATGTACATCTCCTCACCGGCAAGCACCCCCCGGTGGTTCGCGAGGGCAAGCGTGTTGCTGAGCTTGACGCCGAATTCCAATTGCTGCTTCTCCGACACTTCCGTCAGTCCACGGATCAGCTGCAACGCTCGCTCGTACTTGAGGTCATGGTCGAATACCGAATCCGGGATCGAGATTTCGTCGTAGCCCAGAACATCCCCCAAGATCCGCCGAACTTCATCGGCTCCAAGAAGGGTGGGATTCAACTTGATGATCGTGTGCAACCCCATGTCTTCGAGCAAGAATCGTCCGATTCTCTCGACCTCGTCAGGAGGGCAGCCGTGCATCGTCGACAGCGTCACGCTGTTGGAGATTCTCTCGGGAATCTCCACATCGACGACCCACGGAGCTCGCTTCGCGGCAATCTTCTGCAGATCAGCGATCTCGTCGGATGCGCTGCGAATCCTCTGCAAGAAGCTCTGGACCGGCGTCGACTGGATTCCCTCGAGGTTGTACCCGACGCTCATGTTGAAGATCGTCCCCGGGGCCGAGTCCCGTCCCGACTGATTCCACGCTGGATCGTCCGCGGCAAGTTTCCGCGACAGAAGATGGATCAGCACCCACGCCTTGACGTACTCCTCTCCCGCCTGCCCAAGTCGAAGCTCCTGCGACCACTCGACGTTGTACCCTTCATCTTCCATGTCGATGCACGGGCGGGGGATCTCCAAACCGGTGGATAGCCACCTTGACCGCATCGTCGCTCATGCCCAGTCTCGCCGCGA
>CAZJLO010000007.1:0-56074 GCA_964547105.1 uncultured Thermotogae bacterium | reverse complement strand
CGGTTGATGCCGCGTTCTAGACACGACACGATACGCTTGCGCCCTGTGAACGCCAGCCCTCAGCACGAATCCTCACGGTGCCGTATTGCCCATCGTATCCGGGCTTGATGTCAACGTGTCCATCTCGCGCGGCAAGAACCGCCGCAGCAACGTCGGATGACGACGCCCCGGCAAGCTGATCCCGCGACGCCTCGCGCAGCAAGAACAATTCCGATCCGATTTCGGAGACCAGGGCCACGTATGCCCGCTCCACTCGACGCGCTCCTACACCGACATCGAGCACTTGAGAGAGAATCTGCTCGAGTGGAACCAGCGTGGTGTAGGGTACTGTCGCTATCGGATCATCCCGGTCAGCAACCGCGCAGATACGATGCAGCACGCCCAACGTGAGGGATTGCCCGCACCCGGTACACTTTCCGTTCGTACTCATTGTCCGCTCGGGATGCCACACGATCCCGCACTGCCGATGCCCATCGAGATGGTACTTGCCGTGCTGCGGATGGAATTCGATCGTCTCCGCGATCCGTCCGGCGTTCCTTCCGTAGAGCGCGTCAATCACCCCCGCATAGGAAGCGATCGGAAGCTCAAGAATCGTGGCCTCCCGCCCAAGTTTCGTCGGAGAGTGCGCATCGGAAAACGACACAAGCGAGCAGTCATCCAATGACGAGACCAACCGATTCATCGCCGGATCGCTCGAAAGCCCAGTCTCCAGAGCACGGATCCTGTTCACATGCGGGCCGAAGCACGCTTCCAGTGAATCGAACCCCGATTTGGAGCCAAACACCGAGTACCACGGAGTCCAGACATGCGCGGGAATCACCTCGACCGTCGGCGCGACATGCCAGATTGCGTCGAGCAGTTCGACGACGCTCGCTTTGAGCATCGGACGGCCATTCGATTCGAGCTTCCCGAACGGATCAAGCGCCCGGGCAACCGATTCCGCATCATCAAGGCTCTCCGCAAGAAGAACGAGATGGACTCGACGTCCCTTTCCCTCGTGTCGCCACACGGCCGCCACTTCCGAGGAAAGCACGAACTTGATCCCGTGGGCCTGGTAGAGACCTTCCGGCGTTCGCACAAGTTCGGAACGAAGGTGTCCGAGCCACTCGGGATGCGTGAAATCGCCTGTCCCGAGAAGATCGATCCCCTTCCACCGAGCCCACTGCGCCATCTCGGGCACCACCATGGCTCGGCTCGTGGCGAGACTGAATCGCGAATGGAGATGAAGGTCACTGACAAGCCGCATCGAAACTCGCTTCCGGTTGCAGAGGATCCAGCGTGCAGATTGTCGAGAATCGGGCGATTTCGACATCGGCGTAGAAGATCCACGGCGAGTACTCCTCTGCCTTGATTTCGAAGTAGGCCTGCTCGCCGGGGTCCAATCCAAGAATCACCGTCTCCCCCTGTGTGAAACGGATTCCAGCGGTATCGTAGAACTTGGCCCGAACGACTACTTCGTCAAGCGTCTCACCATGTCGACTCTCGGCCACGCCACGGACACGAACAGGAAATCCAAGAGTCAAGGACCATTCGCGTATGAACGCCGCCTCGTAGATCGTCATTGCCAGCGTAGCTGTGCCCCGCCTACCGCGCGAGTCGATCGCCGCCACACGGACGTCGACCGGTCCCGCTGCATCGTATTCGTGGACCACACCCCATCCGAAAGGAGTCGTCTCGATCGTCCCGTCGCCGAAATCCCATTCGTAGGCGACAATCTCGGCAACGGAACCATCATATCCGGATGCAGGCATCACATCGGCGAAGAACCGAACCGTCAACACCCCCAACTCGCCGGCAAGGCATCCTCGTAGGGTGACCAGGGGAGGATCGGTCCACCATGTGCATCCGCCAACCGTTGCCGCAACGACAAGGATTGCGGCAAACAGCATCCAAAGACGGACCGGACCAGGCTTGTTCATCTACAGTACACCCTCCAGAGGATCGAAGTCATCCCATCCATATCGTCGCAGATCGACACGCCCACGATCATCCATCGCCACCCCTTCCGCTGCAAGGCGTTTCAGCTGTTCTCCACCCAGGCTGGACATTCCCTTTGCGTTGACCACGCGGTGCCACGGCACGGGGGGGGAATCGCTACCATGCCGCCCAAGCGCGGCCAACGCCCACCCGACCTGCCGCGGTCCGCAGCCGTCTCCGACAAGGCGGGCGATCTGCCCATACGTAGAAACACGTCCCTCAGGAATGCGCCGTACGACGTCAAACACTGCTTCGTTGGAAAACACCAGTGCTCCCTCCTCTACGAAGAACCACGCTCCCAACTCACGTCCGGATTGCAGGGCGATCATAGGGGATTGAGCGTTTCCGCATTTCTCCTGCCGCATCCCACCGTGCGGGTGGCACTCCATCCCACAACACCCGGAACATCATGCTTCACCCTGTCACCCCATTGTACGAGCGCCAATCCGGGTACGGAAACTCAAACACCGAACCCGCCGTGATTGCCGGATCGACGCGACGGCGGTAGAATCCGCCACGGTGATTGAAATGTGTCTTGCAGCACCAGCCCGCATCGTACGTCAAGCCGAAGATGGAATCCGGGTCACCGTGGACTACGGCGGTGTGGAGACGGAGGTTCGTCTCGACACACTGTCGGAGCCGGTGGCCGTCGGAGATTATCTGCTGGTCCACGCAGGATTCGCAATCCGCCGCCTCGATCCCAAAGACGGAGAGGAGACCCTTCTGCTATTTGATGAACTGGCAGCGTCGTTGGATCAAGGACGGAAGAACGCCAACACCTCTCTCAAGAACAACACCCAACGATGAAACGTCCGTTCGCGTTTTCCGATCCGATACGGGCAAAGAAGCTGACCGACGCAATCCAGCTGCTTGCTCCCGACCGCCCCATTCGGATCGTCCACGTCTGCGGAACCCATGAAGCGACGATCGCCGAGCACGGACTTCGCGGATTGCTGCCGAGATCGGTCGAGATTCTCGAAGGCCCGGGATGTCCTGTGTGCGTCACGCCAACACGTGACATCGATGCCGCGGTGAAGCTCGCCGAGCGTGGAATCACGGTGTGCACCTTCGGCGATATGATGCGGGTCCCCGGAACACGGCGTACGCTCGAACAAGCCCGCGCCGCCGGAGGCGACATTCGTACGGTGCTATCCGCCGCCGATGCCGTAGAAATTGCCCGCGCACCGCAGCAGCGGCGCGGCGTCGTCTTCTTCGCTGTCGGGTTCGAGACCACCGCTCCGATGACCGCCGCCGTCGCCGTCGATACCCCGCCGGAAAACTTCAGCCTTCTTGTGTCCCACAAACGCATCCCGCCTGCAATGGCCGCCCTGCTCGAGCTGCCCAACCAGAAGATCGATGCATACCTCGCGCCGGGTCACGTCACAACCATTCTTGGAACCCGCGCCTACAACGAGTTGTCGGCAACATATCACATTCCCGTTGTCGTCGGAGGGTTTGAACCGCTTGACGTCCTGTACGCGCTTGCCCTCGCAGTGCGTCAAATCGCGGATGGAGCGGCGCGCGTCGAGAACGCCTTCCCACGCGCAGCGGACGAACAAGGAAGTCCGGCGGCGCTTGCGCTTCTCGACGAGGCGTTCGAGGTCGCCGAGGGCCGCTGGCGGGCAATCGGGGCGATCCCCGACTCCGCGCTCGTTCTACGGCCTCGCTACGCCCACCTCGACGCGTTGGCACGCTATCGGATTGAAGGTGAGGAAGGCCAGGAGGAGATCCCCGGGTGCCGCTGTGCCGATATTCTGACCGCTCAAGCCGCTCCGACCGATTGCCCGCTGTTTGCCAAGCGCTGTACGCCGCTCACGCCGATCGGGCCCTGCATGGTCGGCAGCGAGGGCGCATGCAGCATCTGGTTTCGTTATGGGGGGAGGCCCGACCTTCGATGAGCGATGACGCACAGATCAACGCCCTTCACGGTGCCGGCGGCGAGATTGCAGGAAATCTTCTGAAGGATCTCATTCTGTCACGATTCGATGACCGCGGTCTGGGACGAATCGGACTGCATGCATTGGATGACGGCGCCACCATCGACCGCCCCGATCGAGGAGACATCGTGTTCACCACGGACAGCCATGTGGTGAAGCCGATCTTCTTCCCCGGGGGGGATATCGGACGTCTCGCTGCAGCGGGAACGCTGAATGATCTGGCGGTCATGGGCGCTCGTCCGCTAGCTCTGAGCTTGGCGATCATCGTCGAAGAGGGATTCCCGATCGACAAGCTGGATCGCGTTCTTCGATCATTCCACGACACGCTGGCCGAAGTCGATGCCGCCTTGGTGTGCGGCGACACCAAGGTGATGCCTCATGGGGATCTTGACGGCCTGATTCTCAACTCAAGCGGCATCGGTATTGCAGATCCTGCGGTTTCGGATGCAGCATTCGAAGCCGGCGACGCCGTCCTCGTAACCGGAACACTCGGCGACCACGGAATGACGATTCTCCTTGCCCGCGAGCAATTCGAGCTGACGACAACCCTGACGAGTGATGTCGCCCCGGTGTGGCCGCTGGTGGAACGAGCGCTGGCTGTAGGCGGCATCCGATCGATGAAGGATCCGACCCGTGGTGGACTCGCCGCCGCGCTCAATGAAATGGCCCGCAAAGCCCACCTGGGAATCACCCTCCGCGAATCGGCGATCCCGATCCGCGATGAGGTACGGGGCTTGTCGGAAATGCTGGGCATCCCCGCCCTTTCCGTCGCCAACGAAGGCAAGGCGGTGCTGATCGTGTCGCGCGACCGCGCCGCTGCCGTGCTCGAATCCCTTCACGATCATCCACTGGGAGCCGACGCAGCGATCATTGGGGAAGTGACGTTGGATTGGCCCGGCCGTGTCATCCTCGACACCGCCGTCGGCGGAAGAAGATTCCTCGACATGCCGCTCGGCGATCCGGTCCCAAGGATCTGCTGAGATGCGGATGGGAGAACCCCTCGAATTCGCCTACCTTGTTATCCAACGGCGGCGATCAGGCAGCATTTCCCCACTCGCTTGGCATGTGGCGCAGTAGTACGTTCTCGTCTGCGCATAGCGAATCTCGGCAATCTTGGTGCCACATACGGGACACGGATGGCCTTCACGTTTGTAGATCTTCATGTGCCCGCGCGGCGGATTGACCAGAGCGCCATCCCCCACCTGTTCCCGCACCGCAACAATCGACGATGAAAGCACATCTTGAACCGCGCCGTGAAGACGGTGAATCTCTTCTTTGTCCAGCTTGTTCACATACCGCAACGGGGATATTCTTGCCGAAAACAGGATCTCGTCGGCATAAGCTGTACCGATCCCGGCAATCAGCGTTTGGTCGGTCAACACATTCTTGGCCTGGCGCCGCGTTCCTGTGACAAGCTTCGTCAGCGCCTCGATCGTGAATGCTTCCGACAGCGGTTCGATTCCGGCACCGGCGATTCGCGGCACGCACTGCGGATCGGACACCACGTGAACGGTTGCCCGCTTGATATGTCCGCCTTCCACCAACCGGAGATCCTGACCGCCCTCCATTCCGAGAAGGAGCCCTGTCGCTTTTGTCGCTTTCGTTTCGCTTCCGGTGACGATGAGCCGCCCGGCCACCATCAGATGAACCACCAAGTGAAGGGCTCCATCCAGCGCGAAGATCAGATGTTTCCCACGCCGCGAGATCGAACGGAATTGCTTCCCGATGAGTGATTCAACCGGCGGATCGAATGTCTTCAGAATCCCCGGACGAAGCACTCGAACGGCTTCGATCTTGCGGCCGAGAACCTGCGCGCACAGCCTCTCCTGCAGCACCTCCAGATCCGGCAATTCGGGCATCGTTCGTCGACCTCCTCCGCTGGTGGAGTATATCCGCAACCGGCTACGTCAGCCGTCCCGTAACGCCCCGAGCCATGGCACTCCTTTGGTTCAGCGGGTAGACTGAACGAATGATGTGGCAGCCCGTGGACCAGACTGTAGAAACCTCCGTTGTCTTCTGGAAGCACGATGCTTCTCCCAGACTTCTCTCCTTTCGCTGGCATCGCAGGAAGTACGAAGTCCTCGCTGTCGAGCAGATTCGCGTGGCGACAACCGAACGCCCCTTGGAGTGTGGACCATCAACTGCGCCGCGCCACTTCTCCACTCGTTGGCATCGCGACAGCAGCAGGGATGCCCAAGATCTACGGATCCCGGAGCAATGGCAGATCGGATCGATGCAGTATCTTGTCCGCACACCATCGAATCGCTGTTCCCTACGGTACGAACCGTCTCGACTTCAATGGGTCCTCGAAGCCGTCGACTTGGATCTGGACTGGGATCTGGTTCAGGGTCTCGATGACGCCGACTCGTAGGAACACACTCTTCACGCATTTCTTCGACCGCGGGCCGTACGGAAGCTCCTTGGGCAAGACCGGAAACCGCCAATCGCTAACCATCGCGGCATGTCGGACATCGTCGCCGGCGGGCCGTGCAGCGTCCCTCTCGTTTCGTATCTTGTTTGAGCAGATTTCTCTTGACATTCAATGCACGGCTGATCTACGCTATGTTCCGGAACTCCGAAAGGGCAAACCGCTCGGAAGAGCGAGACGCAAAGCCACGGGCCACGCAAAGATAGGCAGCCGAGCTGCCGGAGTCGGGAGGCCGGCGATGTTTGCGTGGTTGACGTTTCCAGAACTTCGAACAACCCATTTCTCGCTTTCGGCGGGTTCGCATCGCCGTGTCGTCAATCCCAACAGCCAGTCGGTCTCTCCCAAAGAAGTGCTGGATCGTGACATCGGATTCCGTCAACCGCCGCAGGCCGACCCCAGAAGATGTGGCGGGCAAAGCTGTACACAAGAGAAGGAGGCATACATGACAGGAAGGATCATCTTGTTGCTGCTGGTCGGTGTGATCGTCGCTGGGGCAGCGTGTCTTGCGATCCCGATCGAAGTGGAGCAGGTGCTTGATTCCGAGCCGGGGTTCGGGCTGTATCTCTGGTTCAACGACGATTTCGGCTGGACACACACACTCGAAGATGGAGTATCTCCGACATGGCTGCTCGGAGCAGCCACGCTCACAATCGAAGCCGGCGATGTGGACTCGCCGAATGAACAGGATCTGATCTACGCCGACGGGAGCTTGCTCGGAGCACTTGACGGCCCCTCCTGGCAACGAACCAAGACCACGTTCACCATTTCCGACCTGGTCTCCTTCTTCGAGGATGGTGAACTCGAAGTGTACGTGGATATCGATAGCACACACAACGAGCGGTGGTGGGCCGTTTATCTTTATCAATCGGTCCTGCGCTATCGCTACCTGCTGCCGATTGCCCATGCCGATATCGTGTCGGTCGAAGCTCCAGCAGGGGCCGGCGGGGCAACTGGCGTGCCGGGAGGCGAGGTGCAGATCGCGATCCTCAACTCCGGCGCCGCCACCTACATCGGTCCATGCACCGTCTACGCAGGGTTGGCGTATACGACGTCATGGCTTCCGGAAGGTGTGACAATCTTCGACACGTTCGACGCCGGAACAGTCGAACTGGCACCCGGCGTGCCGACGGTCCTGTCGTTCCCGCTCGCGGCGATTCCGCCGGCGCTTCTTGACATCTTCCACGCACGACTGTCGGATGTCTGGACCGGATATGAGGATACCGACCCACTGGACTATGTAGGGTTTTTCGTTCGATTCGATGGGTTGCCGACGGTCGTCGACTACTTGCCGCTCCCGTAAGTAGATCGAAGCGGATCCGGAGCAGACCGCGCCGTGCGAGATGGGAGAAGAGGAGAAACGGACGGATCGGAAGATCCGCCCGTTTCGCTTCCGAGGGATGCAGTAGGGGGGCTTCCCGCCTCCGATGAAGGCCCGGGGCGGTAAGAACCCCGCCCCGGGCGCCGTCAGACTCTAGTAGAGAATCGTCGCCTGCCGATACACAGCTCGAATCTGGCCGCTTGACCCCAACGTGACACGAAGAGCATGAGAAGGTTCTCTGCCTATGAACAACTGCAGCATGATGATGTCGTTCCAGGTCTCACTCTCCGAGTCGTAGCGCTGCCACTTCCAGAACTCCAGATACCGCTCGTTCTGCGTCCAATGCTCCGCTTCCGGATCCAGCGTGACCTGCCGTTGCTGCGAGTCGCACAGCTGGAACGGCGCCGTCCGCGCCTCTCCATCCACCAGAATCTGCGGATAAATCGGCTCCGTCTCGTACTGAGGCGTTTGGTACAGTGTGAACGTCGTCGTCGCAACCCGCTCATACATGAGCACGGCACTGATGTCTAGGCACGGAACCACGCTGACATCGGGTGGCCCGATAGGCGTGACCGTAATCGTCGGTCCTTCGCCACTGTACACGGCCCGATACGCGGCTTCCGCCTCCATCGACACGCTGACAGCCTCCTGCTCGCCAATCGTCATCCACGAATCAGAGCTGGGATTGTACTTCTCCCAGCGATTGAACGGGATCTCCTCACGCTGAGGATTCAGGGCGTACGAGCTGGCGGTCAGGTTGTACCGCTGACCCGCGATATCACACAGCTGGAACGGTGTCCGTTGCTCCTGGGAGTAGTTCACCGTGACATCCGCAGCGATCTCCGTAGTCGTACCCGTAAAGAACAGGAACCCCGGCTGTTCATGAACCGCTGAGATCGTCATGCAGGCTCGGCTTTGCTCCGGCGGCACGTAGCGGCCTTCTCCGGTGAGAACCACCGTGAGCCTGGCGATCGTACATTGCCGGTAGTCGATCAGATCGAAGGTGGCGCTGTAGCTCGCGCCGGATTCGAACGTCCCTGAAACGGAAGCCATGCGGCTTGAGATATCGAGAGTGATGTCTCCGCCGGGTGGCATGCTTGAGCTGATCGGAATCGCCCCAGCAAGCTCGTAACTGGCGACCGCCGACCAGACCGAGTATGGGATAGACACGGTTCGTTGGTAGTATCCGCCGCTCGGAACCTGTCCGATATCCCACGTGAGCGGGATGATCTCAGGGCACGCTTCCGGATAGCCGTCAGGTCTGCCTCCGTCTTGCGGACAGCAGGAGTCGCACGATGGGCAAAGCTCGGGGATCTGCTCCTCGCACACAGGCATCAAGCACTCCGGATCGATGAACGATCGGATCGAGAGCTCGATGTCCGGCACGACCTCGACCGAAGTTCGTGCCGTGGCCTCCGCACTCGCAGCGGCGTTCGCAATCGCGAACGCTTGAGCAAGCGCTGATGCACACGCTTCAACCGCCACTGTCGCTCGCACCGATGCCTCGGCTGCCGCCTGAGCTGACGCCGAAGCCGAAGCAAACGCCATCGCCAACGCCTCTGCTGACGCAAGCGCTTCTGCTTGAGCATCCGCCAACACGCTCACCGCGCTGAACGCACGCGCATGTACAGACGCTTCCACACGCGCTGCCGCAAACGCACCCGCTACCGCATCGGCATACGCCGCCGCGGCAGCTTGTACAGCAACAGCGACCCTGGCTTCCGCGGAAGCCGCCGCTCGGGCCGCCGCCAAGGCCGCTGCATACGCGTCAGCTTGGGCAAAGGCGATCGCTTCCACGCCAACGCCTACTTGTACAGCTGCCTCCGCTTGGGCCAACGCCGCGGCATGCGCATGGGCTTCCGCTTCAGCGTAAGCCGCAGCCATTGCATCGACGGCAACCGAGACTTCCGCTTGGGCTTCCGCTTCCGCGGAAGCGGCGGCGAGTGCTGCTGCTTGGGCTTCGCTCACGGCCTGCGCGACCGCTTCCGCGTAGACCAAGGCTTCAGCCGACACATCTGCATGGACGGAGACACACGCTCGCGCTTCCGCCTGTGCCTCGGCCGCCGCTTCACAGATCGCTTGGGCTCCGCTGATCGCTGCCGCCTGGGCTTCTGCATAAGCAGTCGCAGCTGCGCGAGCCGCGGCTTGTGCTCGTGCCGCAGCGGCTGCGGCTGCCTGAGCATAAGCGAACGCATCTGCCGAGCTTGTCGCGACAGCCGCCGCATAGGCCTGTTCATACGCAAACCCGCTTCCGGTGGCAGACGCTTCGGCCTCTGCTGACGCACTCGCTGAACCGGCGGCGCTGGCGCAGGCCGCCGCTGCAGCTTCCGCCTCAGCCGCCGCCGCGGCACAGGCCGCCGCTTGCACGGACACTCTCGCCACGGCCGATGCGACGGCTCCACTTGCTGTAGAAGCCGCTGCTTGCGCACGTGCAAACGCACTAGCTGAAGCACTTGCTGCCGCCGCTGCTCGCGCACTGGCCGTCGCGTAGGCGGCTGCCCATGCTGTGGCCGATGCATCTGCTTCCGCGCATGCTGTTGCAGCCGATGTGGCCGCGGCAAGCGCCTTGGCCCGAGCGACCGCAACGGCCGAAGCCATCGCCTCAGCTGAGGCTGAGGCGGTCGCACAAGAGCTGGCAATCGCAGTGGCGCTCGCTTCGGCCATCGCCTTCGCACCTGCCATCGCTTCGGCCATCGCTTCGGCATGCGCGGCAGCAAGCGCGCATGCCGACGCAGCCGACGAGGCCTGTGCGGTCGCATCGCTCTCAGCAATGGCAATCGCGGCCGCCGCCGCCTCAGCCGCCGCGGTGGCCTGCGCTGCGGCGATCGCGATCGCTTCGGCGTACGCTACAGCTTCTGCACGAGCCTCCGCAATCGCCTGCGCAGCAGCGAACGCCTCTGCCTGTGCCGAAGCGCTCGCCCGGGCAACCGCTTGAGCAGCCGCTTGAGCCTGAGCATACGCCACCGCGCACGCATCGGCATTGGCTACGGCTCTCGCATAGGCAGACGCGGCGGCCTCCGCTTGCGCCGAAGCTGACGCTTGGGCAAGCGATGCCGCCTGTGCGGCCGCTCGAGCTGCAGCATCCGCTTCAGCAACGGCCGTAGCAATCGCCTGAACGACACCCCGAACTTCCCCGACGACCAGACCACATGGGACTTCTTGCGCGATGTTCTCCCCGACCACCTGAGCGACGCTCTGCGCCTGCGAATACGCCGAGGCAGTCGCCGCAGCGTATGCAGCCGCCTGCGCAGCGGCTTGGGCAACTGCAGTGGCGCGCACTTCCGCCGTTGCAGCAAGCTCCGCACACACCTCGACTTCTGCGCTCGCGCTGGCGTATGCAGCTGCTGCTGCGGTGACTCGCACCTCAGCGATCGCCACCGCTTCTGCCATCGCCTCAGCAATCGCTTCGGCATAGCTTGCGACCGCCGCTTCGACGGAAACACAAGCCGAAACACTGGCCTGCGCCTGTGCTGCCGCGACTGCGATCGCTTGTGCCATCACCGCAACGGCTGCTTCAGCTTCAGCGCGCGCGGACGCGCATGCCGATGCCGACGCCCCGGCATGTGCGACTGCTTCTGCGCAGGCCAGCGCAAACGCATCGGCCGTGGCTTCCGCTTCCGCAATCGCCACCGCACATGCTGACGCACTCGCCTCAGCCCGGGCTCGCGCATCGGCGCAAGCCGAAGCAAACGCCGCCGCTCGCGCCTGCGCCCAAACATAGACGGATTCAATCGCCGATGCACTGGCTTGAGCCGATGCGAGCGCTTCGCTGCAGGCTTCCGCGTGGCTTTGCGCCGTCGACTCGACTTCCGCTTCGGCGGTCGAAACAGCAGTCGCGGCTGCCTGGGCTTCACTGACTGCTTCCTGCGCTTTGGCCAAGACATCTTCCGAATCCAGCTCCGCAAGCAGCAAACGCGCTTCCTCCTCGATCGCCTCCGCTTCAGCCGCTGCCAACGCCGCTGCCGAAGCCGATCCTTGCGCAAGCCGAACAACATCTGTGAGGACGGGGATCTCGGTGGTCGTCTGCGCTGAAGCGATTCCTGCAAACGCACCCACCAAGAGTAGTCCGACCATGAAGACCAACCTTGCCGATTTCACGTCGACCTCCTTTGCCAAGCATCCTTGCGTTGTCGTCTCCTAGGGATTCGACGCGCAAGCGGATTCAAGGCCGAAGAGCCGAGCCATCCAGCAGGCGTTTCATACCCGATGTTCGGATTCAGAGAGGATCGCGGGGCCAACAGCAACGATGAGAAAGGCGGAATCTCCTGGCCGATCCTCGCTGAACGCGCCCGGCTCGACGACCGTCCGCGCAAACAACCATCTCTTATGTCACGACCGTACGACGATTCGGAGCACCGAGGCAACTTCACAATCGACTCAAGACATCCGGCCTGATCTACGGGGTCAGTTTACCTTGTCAGGGATGGAAGACTGTCTGACAATCGCCGTGTACGCCGGGAGAGGGGGAGACGATGCTTGACACTGTTCGCGGGAGAAGAGGTTGGTCTTTGGCCGCCGTATGCGGGTGCGTCCTGTGTTCGGCCTTGCTTGCTGGATGCAATGTCTTGTCGCCGCCTGCCGCAGTAGGAGGAACTTGGTCCGGGCAGATCACCTGGAACGCAAGTGGTTTATGGAGTCCGTTCTCAATGACACTTGTTCAAGACGGATCGGCGCTCCAAGGCGAAGTCCGCCTCCCAGCACCGGGCGGTCAGTCGTTCATGATCGTCGTCAATGACGGGTCGGTCGGAAGCCGGACTTTCTCTCTTGATGCCAGCGGAACGATGAACCTCGTCTCGCCTTCGTTGTTCGTTCAACTTGCCTTGGATGGCGAAGTCGATGACACGAGAATCGCGGGAACCGGCACCCAATGGAATGATGGGGCGCCGAATCCGTTCGAGTGGACCGCCGATCTCATCGCTCCCGCCGAGCCCGATGACTAGCGTAGCCGCAACGGGAAACCGCCCCCACCGTAGATTTTCCCGGGATCTCCGGATGCCGATTGCCTGACTAGGTTTCGGCTGCGGGGGCCGCGACAAAGACCGTAAGCGTGAACGTGTTCGAAGGGGTGTCATCCCATGCGCGTTTGTACGCAAGCTGGACAAGTGCTTCCCCGGCGGCCTCACCAACGATGACGAACCGCTGGATGCCGCCGGATCCGATGATCTCGGAAACGACATCATCTGCGAAATAGCAGCCGCTCTCTGCTCCGACAAGATCCACGATTCCCGCCGGCTCGAGCGAGACGAGCTCCCACCGGTATCCCGTCGTCGGATTCGACGGCAAATCGATGGCCAATGTTTCACCGGGAGAAAGCATCACCGCCCGTCCGTCAGCTGCGGCGATATCCACAATGCGAAGATCCACCGCGTCTTCGCCCGGAGTCACCGAGCTTTGGTCCAAGTAAGCATACGGGTGGGCGGATCGACTCAGCTGAACCCGGACGATTCCTTCGATGCGAACCATCTTTCCTAGGTCCTCTGTCATCTCCGGATCCAACCCGGCCGGGGTCTCTCCAACCGCGTAGATATACCAGTCATCCGCTCCAAACACCCAACAATTGCAGCCGTCGTAGATGCAGTCCGGTGGGATGCCATCGACAAGTTCGGTCATTGTGCCGTAGTACTGCCCATCCAACTGCACGCCTCGTCCTTCATGCGCTCGCGGATCAGCGAGGATCGCCGCAAGGTCGGGGGACGCGGCCTCCGCATCGTCGCCCAATGAAACAAGGCATGCCAGCACTGCACTATCGTTAACAACGGCAAATGCACCTGCGGTCTCGTCGATCCCGGAGTTGACATTGTCATGTCCGCTATCTGCGTACGGTGCCGCACGGAGCCGGAAGCCTTCCGCGACGAGCATCGGATCGAGAAGCACATACGCACCCCGAGCCAAATACCCGGCGGTGCCGGTCTCCAGCGGCGCCTCTCCACACGGCTCGAACGGGTTGTCCAAGTGCAGCGTTCCCACTTCGGCCACGGAGCCGTCGAGATGGTGCACCGAGATTGCCACGTCAAGATCGAATCCGGTCCCCCCGAAAATCCTGTCCGACACCCACGCCGCTACATTCACCGCCGCTTGCACGATTGCAGCCCCCATGTCACGCTGTGCCGGCCACATCCACTCCGCGTAGTCTCCGTCGTTCGCACACCACATGCGCTCTACTTGAGTCCCCGATCCATCAAACTCATCGGAGTCAGGCAGCGACGTACGGACCGCGGATTCGGCGACAGCGGCGACGCCGGCCAAGGCAAGACACGCCATCATCCCCAGCCCGATCATCAACAAGGCTGCCCCACGCGTTCTCCCCTTCATTGCCTTGGTCATCGTACGCTCCTTTCGCGGTCTTCGTTCGTCTGCAATGAAATCTCTCCTCCCCCTACCCGTTTCGCTGTCACGCGACCCTCGATTCGATCTCGCTCTCGAGCCATCGGGTCTCGCATCCCGATCGGCCCGAATCCGCCGCCGCCCGGAGTCCGGATGCTGAGGACATCTCCATCGCGGAGCTCCAAAACCACCTTGCCCGAAAGCCTTGTCGTCCGCTGATTGCTCTCGATCAGGAAGTTCTCGCCTCGCGCTCCGTTTCGGCCTTCGTCGATCCCGTACGGAGCGTTGATTCGGCGATCCGTCAGCAACGATACCTGCGCAGTGTGCTCGATCGGCATCAGGTCTCGCCTCACCCCCATCCCCCCCCGGTACATCCCATCTCCCCCACTATCCGCAATCAACTCATATCGGGCAACACGAAGCGGATAGGCGATTTCCAGTGCCTCCACCGGCGTATTCAAGGTGTTGGTCATGTGCGTCTGGATTCCGTCGACACCATCCGCTCGCGGACGAGCTCCCATGCCGCCGGCAATCGTTTCATACAGAGCATAGGGTTCCCCGGTGCGAGGATCGGTGCCGCCAATGGTCACGTTGTTCATCGTTCCCTGGCAAGCAGCCATGGAACGATCCGGGCACAGCTTGTGGAATGCTCCAAGAAGACAGTCGACAATCCGTTGCGATGTCTCCAAGTTGCCGCCGACGACCGCTGCCGGCGGCAACGCGTGAACGATCGATCCTCGCGGCGAATTGATCGTCAACATCCGGTAACATCCGGCATTGGGCGGAATGGATGGATCGGTTACGGCCCGAAGGACGTAGTACACGGCCGATGCCGTAACCGCCTCGACTGCATTGATCGGCCCGTTCACTTGAGGGCTTGATCCGCTGAAATCCACGGCAACTTCGTCGCCGCGGATCATCACGCGTACGGCAATGCGGATGTCGCGGCCACCTGTTCCGTCATCGTCGAGGACATCCTCGAAACACGCCTCTCCATCAGGAATGTGGCGGATTCTCTCCCGCATCCTCCGTTCCGAGTAGTCCTGAACCGCATCCATCGCGCGGGCAAGGAGGTCGACCCCGTGACGCTGCGCCAGTGCGGCCATTCTTCGAACCCCGGCAGTGCACGCCGCGTACTGCGCCTGAAGGTCGCCTCTTCTCTCCTCCGGCGTTCGAACATTGGCGAGAATCAGGTCCAGTACATCCTCACGAAGCGTGCCCTTCTCCCACAAGCGAATCGGAGGAATTCGCAATCCCTCTTGGAAGATCTCCGTTGCATCTCCGGCGACGCTCCCCGGGCTCTTTCCCCCAATGTCAGCGTGGTGGGCCCGCGAGGATGCGTATCCCAGCAGCCGCCCGCCGAGAAACACCGGAGCAACGAACGTCACATCGGGTAGATGGGCTCCGCCGGCAAACGGGTCATTGATCACCGCGATATCGCCGTCACTGAGACACTCGATCTTCTCGCGAACCGCGGCCACCGAATACGGCATGGCGCCAAGATGAACCGGGATCGATTCCGCCTGCGCGACAAGCGCTCCCTTGGCGTCGAACAACGCGCACGAGCAATCGCGCCGTTCTTTGATGTTGGGACTGTAGGCCGTGCGAACGAGGTTCACGTTCATCTCCTCCGCCGCGGCGGCAAGCGCATGGCGGATGACTTCGAGCGTGATCGGATCCACCAGCCGCAGTTGATCGCTTTCGTTTTTCATCCCGATGCCACCTTCCCCGGATTGGCGCTTGGATAGAGAAGAAGGTTCCCGCCGTTATCGCCCACGGCCTCCCAATTCGGGGGAATGATCGTTGTCGCGTCGTCGCTCAGCAGAACCGCCGGTCCCACGAGCCGCCTCTCCGGCGGCAGAACCCGCCGCTCAACAAACGGCGTTCGCATCTGATTCGCCCCTTGTTCACCGCGGAACCAGGCACTGCCGTCCCTCACCTTGGGAAGATCGGCGTCGTCAAGCACCGGGTACGCGTCCATCGCGTCACTGGACAACAATCTCGACACTACCGCCTCTCGCTCATCGGCGCGAGCAGCGGCGCGAACGCGAAGCGACACCACTTCGATGCTCCTCTCCCATGCGGCATAGCCGTACCGTTCATGGTGAGCCTCATGGAATCGGCGCTCCGCCGTCTCCGTCAACGATGCCAATCCATCCCGAACATCCTCCTCCGTCCCGCGAAGGAGCCGCAGCGACAGCTCGTGTGCCTGACCTGCATAGCGAAGATCACACAGCAATTCGAAGCTGATGTCCGGGCAGAGCGGCTCGTCTTCGGCAAATCGACTCCGCGCCTCGTCCACAAGTCGTGACGCTTCCCGTACCAACCGCTCGGCGCACGTTTGCAGCGGAGCGACAATCCCTTGGCTGAAATCGTAGCCGGTACGCCCCACCAAGAGCCCGTACGCAGAAAGAACTCCGGCCATCGACGGGACGATGACGCGTTTGATTCCCAGCCGCGTGGCAAGACTTGCCGCGTGAAGCGGGCCGGCACCGCCGAACGCCGCAAGCGCAAACTCCCGCGGGTCGTGACCACGCTCGACTGAAATGACTCGGATGGCCCCTTCCATCGCTGCATCGGCCACCTCGAGAATGCCGAGGGCCGTCGTCTCCACCTCAAGCCCCAGAGCTCGCGCGAGTGTCATGACGGCCTGTGCCGCCGCATTGCCATCCAGATGGGGGAGTCCGCCAAGAGGATACTCAGGATGGAGATGCCCAAGCACAAGGTGTGCATCCGTAACTGTAGGCTCAGTGCCGCCCGCTCCGTAGCATGCCGGCCCTGGATCGGCTCCCGCGCTCTGCGGCCCTATTCGGAGCGAGCCGCCATCGTCGGCCCAGGCAATGCTTCCGCCCCCCGCCCCGATCGTGTGAATGTCCACCATCGGCAACGCGACTCGGTATCCGCCGATCATCCCCTCCGTGGTATAGGCCGCTTCGCCCTCCCGCACAAGCGAAACATCGCAGCTCGTCCCACCCATGTCCAACGCAATCAAATCGTCGATCCCCATCACGTGACCGATTCGGATCGCGCCTTCAACCCCTCCGGCAGGACCGGAAAGGAGCAATCGAGCCGGCTGCTCGCATGCCCGAGCAACACTTGTCACGGTGCCGCTTGATTGCATCACTTGCCATGGACATCGAATGCCCAACGTTCGGCTTCGCTCGTGGAGCTCAGTCAAGTAGGTGCGCACGCGCGGCGACAGCGCGGCATTGACCACGGTAGTCGATGTCCTCTCGTACTCGCGGAATTCCGGCAGCAGTTCCGAAGAAAGCGTCACCGGAACACCAATCGACGCCCGCAACACGTCCCCGATCCGCCGCTCATGCGCCGGTTCGAGATACGAGAACAGCAAACAGACCGCGATCGCTTCCACCGTCTGATCACGCAGTGCAGTCGCCACTCTATCGAGGTCGGCCTCGTCAAGTGCCACCAAGATCTCTCCATCACTGCTAATCCGTTCCGCAATTTCTCGCCGCAGATTCCTGGGAACCATCGGCGTTGGCCTGCCGATGGTAAGGTCGTACAATGAAGACCGATTCTGCCGTCCGATCTCGAGCACATCGCGGAACCCCTTTGTGGTAACAAGCGCGGTGCGAGCCCACTCCCCCTCAAGAAGCGCGTTGGTCGCCACAGTCGAGCCATGCGCTACCCGGCTCACATCGGCAGCGGAAAAATCAGCGCTTCGTTCCTGGCAGAGGGCTTCCAGTCCGGACAGAACCGCTCTGGCGGGGGCGCTTGGCGTCGATGGAAACTTGTAGCGCCGAATCCGCCCTTCACGGAACACCACTACATCAACGAACGTCCCCCCTATATCGATCCCGATTGTCGTGGCCATCGTGCGAGTATAGCCATCCTCGGCCCGAATCGACAGAGCTTCGCGATCATGGAGCAAACCTGCTGACTCTGTCGCTACACAAATGCGGCGCCGCCGCAGGAGTCCCCAAACCCCGGCTTCAGCATTCGCCGGATCTCAGCAAAGGGATCAGCGTGCTGGTTGCTGCCGACGCCCCCGCCCCACGGAAGCGATCCTTCGAACAACCCCGTTCAGATCCGAGCCTTGCCCCGGCCCGGATCTTTCCCAGCCACACCATCGAACCCCTTCCGCCAGGCTCATCGACATTGCGGCATGTGCTTCGACACACAAGGCGCAGACGCATGTATGGCACCCACTTTCTGCCGCCCACCTCGTTCTCGCCATTCCTGTTGCGTACAATCACCGTGCTTGTCCAGGAAGAAGAGATAGGAGGACGCTTGAGCAACACAAAGCGAATCTTGATAACGGGCGCTGTGGGCCAGATCGGTTCGGAACTGACGCTCGCACTCCGCGACCGCTATGGATCAGAGAATGTCGTCGCCGCAGGGCACCGTTCCCAACCCGGCTCCGCGTTGCGGGATTCGGGGCCGTTTACATGGATCGATGTGACGGATCGTTCGCAATTGAAGAAAGCTATCGCCGACCACAACATCAATACGGTCTACCACATGTCGGCGATCCTTTCCGCCGTTGGTGAGACCAAGCCGCAACTTGCATGGAACGTCAATATCGAAGGACTGACCAATGTTCTTGAGGTCGCCCGCGAGTTGAACGTGGCCCAGGTCTTCCTCCCCAGTTCCATCGCCGTGTTCGGACCGGAGACACCCCATGCCTGCGCCCCGCAGGAGACCGTGCTACGCCCGACAACCATGTACGGGGTCACCAAGGTTGCTGGAGAGCTGCTGTGCGACTATTACATCCGGCGGTTCGGAATGGACATTCGCGGCCTACGCTATCCAGGCATCATCTCCAGCGAAACCCCTCCCGGCGGTGGAACGACCGACTATGCTGTCGCGATTTTCTATGCTGCCGTCGCTGGCGAACCCTACACGTGTTTCGTTCGGGACAACACGGTGCTTCCGATGATGTACATGCCTGACTGCATCAAAGCAACCATCGATCTCATGGAAGCCGACCGATCCCGGCTGTCGCGCTATGTCGACTTCAATGTCGCCGGGCTGAGTTTCTCCGCCGGCGAGCTTGCAGCGGAGATTCGCAAGCTTGTTCCCGGATTCACCTGCACATTCGAGCCGGACTCCCGACAGGAGATCGCCGATTCCTGGCCCCAGGCGGTGGATGATTCCGCTGCAAGACAGCAATGGGATTGGCGGCCTGACTACGACCTCGCTTCGATGACGAAGGACATGATCGATCGGCTCGCAGAACGAGCTCGACAAGGAGATTCCCCGGGAACCACCTGAGGGTGACTCTTCACAAATCCCAGGTCGATTTCCTTTCGGAGATCGACCTGGTGCAATCCGAACCCACCGAAAAGAGAGAAGCCGCCGATCATCCTCATGGAACGGCGGCTTCTCTCTTCACTCCATCACAGCACCGGCAGCCGGGGTCCAATTCCCGAACGGAGGCCGGTTCCCTCGATCAGCTTAGACCAGCATCAAACGCGCAAGCTCAGCGCCATCGCCTTCTCTGGGCCCAAGCTTCAAGACGCGAGTATACCCACCTGGCCGGTCGGCAAACCTCGGCCCCACTTCGCTAAACAACTTGTCCACGGCCGCTTTGTCTTGCAGACGGGAGAACACAAGACGTCGCGCATGTAGATCGCCCCGCCGCGCCAGCGTGATCAGCCGCTCGGAATAGCGTTGTGTCGCCTTCGCCCGTGCCAATGTCGTATCGACCTTGTCATAGAGAATCAGTCCGACGGAAAGGTTGGCAAGGACGCTCTCGCGACGGGCCTTCTCCATCCCCAGCTTCGCCGTGTTTCGCCTATGCCGCATCTCGCATCTCCTCTTCGCTTCTCAACTCGTAATCCAGCTCCCGCAGACGTTCCTCGACCCGACCGAGAGTCTTGGCGCCAAATCCATGGATATCGAGAAGCTCTTCGCGCGGGCGCGACAGTAGATCGCCAAGCGTCACGATTTCGGCTTCACGTAGCAGATTACACGCACGGGGATCGACATCCAGATCCGTGAGGAGAATCGCCAGTCTGCTATCCTCCTCGGGCGTCTCTTCCACCAACTCGACTCCGAACGGGTGTGCCGCGAAGTCAGAGAACATCGACAGATGATGAGAGAGAATCTTTGCCGCTTCCGAGATCGCTTCCTCGGGACGGATCCCTCCGTTCGTCGACACCTCCATCGTCAGCCGCTCGAATCCGCTCAGGCCTCCGACCCGCGTCTCTTCGACGGAGAAGTCCACCTTCCGCACAGGCGAGAAATCGGCATCGATCGGAATGACAGAGATGGCTCCATCAGCAAGCTTGTTCAATTCCGATGTTCGATAGCCATAGCCGGTTTCGACCTCAAGCTCCAATTCCAACACAGCGTTGCCGTTCAGCGTCGCGAGAACCAATTCGGGATTGATGACTTCCACTCCGGGAGGGAGCACCAAGTCCGCAGCAGTCACTTGGCACGGCCCCGTTTTTTCCATGGTGAGACGTTTTGTGTCCTCACCATGGGCGCGGAGAGCAATCGATTTGATGTTCAAGATGATCTCCAAGATGTCTTCTTGAACGCCTTCGATCGTGTCATATTCGTGGTACTTGCCAGCAAACATCACCCGCACGACCGCAGCACCGGGAATACCTGACAACAACGTACGACGCATGCTGTTCCCAAGTGTCGTTGCCATCCCCCGTTCCAGCGGAGAGATCACGATCTTCCCGTACGTGTCGCCGAGTTCCACCGCCTGGATCTTGTCCGGGAAAACCAGTCCGTCCATGTGCTCCTCCTAGCGCGAGTAGAACTCGACAATGAGATTCGCGGCGATCGATTGCTTCGTATCTTCCGCTTTCGGCAGAGAAATCATCTGTGCCCGCATCGCCTCAACGTTCCGCTCCAGCCAGTTTGGTACTTCCCGCCCCTGATTCTGCTCGACAAGAGGTCGGAGAGCGCCCTGCCTGACCTCTTTCACAGCAATCAAGTCTCCCTCACGGAGTGTGACCGATGGAACATTCGTCGCGCGTCCATTGAGTTCAAAATGCCCATGTGTGATCAGCTGACGAGCTTGATCGCGGGAGGATGCAAATCCGGCACGGTAAACAGCGTTGTCGAATCGGCGCTCCAGCAAGGAGAGAATCGTTTCGCCGGTGACTCCCTTCTTCCGCTTCGCCGTCTCGACGATCTTTCGGAATTGCCGCTCCCGTAGTCCGTAGATCCTCTTCGCCTTCTGCTTCTCACGCAGGTGAAGAAGGTACTGACTCTTACGCGGCCGCCGTTTCTTCGCTCGTTCACCCGGGGGCGTTCCACGCCCAGACATCGGGCAGCTACGGGAGTAGCAGCGGTCGCCCTTGATGTAGAGCTTCTCTCCCTCACGCCGACACCTCTTGCACTTGGGGCCTGTTTCTCTGCCCATTATCGTCTCCCCCTGCTGCTGCTGTGCGAGACAGGTGTCACGTTTCTGACATCCTCAACACGAATTCCCGAGTTCTTGATCGTCTGCAGAACCGACTGCCTGCCCGATCCGGTGCCCTTCACAGTGATCAGAACGGAACGAACCCCTGCGTCCTTCATGTCGCGTACCAACGCCTCCGCAGCAATCTGTGCAGCATAGGGAGTCCCCTTTCGGGAACCTTTGTAGCCAACCGTCCCGGGGCTTCTCCACATCACAGGGTTTCCGTTGGGCTCCGTCACGGTGATAATCGTGTTGTTGAACGTCGCGTGGATGTGGACTCGCGCTCGCTCAAGCTTTATGTTCTTCGCCATCTTTACCTCTTCTTCCCTGCTTTCGCCGGACGAGGCCCCTTCAGGGTTCTCGCGTTGGCACGCGTGCGTTGACCACGGGCGGGCAGGCGTCGCTTGTGACGGATCCCACGGTAGGCGTTGATGTCTTTCAACCGCTGGATACTGCCCACGACCCTTCGGCGAAGGTCACCTTCTACCTCGAACTGCTCCACTTCGCGTCGAAGCGTGGCGACCTCTTGCTCTGTAAGGTCTTTCACACGGGTGTCCGGAGACACGCCTGCTCTCTCAAGGATCTCAACGGCCCGAGTTCGGCCGATCCCGTAGATGTAAGTCAGACCGATCTCGACACGCTTGTCGTTCGGCAGGTTGACACCAGCTATCCGCGCCATACCTTCTCTCCTCTTACCCCTGTCGCTGCTTGTGCCGGGGGTTCCGACACACAATCATCACACGCCCTTTGCGTCGAATCACTTTGCAGTGTGCACAGATCTTCTTTGCAGAACTTCGGACTTTCATATCGAACCTCGGACCTTTCCGTGCTCCTTCCCTAGCTCTCGCGGTACACAATCCGCCCCTTGGTCGTGTCATATGGAGACATCTCGATGATCACACGATCCCCTGTGAGAATGCGGATGTAGTGTTTCCGAATCCGGCCAGAGATGTGGCACAACAGCATGTGGCCGTTGCTCAATCGCACACGGAACATCGAGCTTGGCAGACACTCGAGAACTTCACCCCGCACACGAATCACGTCCGAACTGCTCTTACCTCGGTTTTCGGCCTTTGCCACAGGTCCTTATTCACCTCCTCGCGTCAGTACTTCCGCGAAAGTTTCCGTCACCAAGACGGTATGTTCAAAATGCGCTGCGAGACTTCCACTTCCTGTGATCACGGTCCACTGATCCGTCTTAAGCTTTGTCGGCTCAGGATCAACCTTCACCATGGGCTCAATCGCCAGAACCATCCCTGGCTTAAGCCGAGGGCCTTGGCCAGGAGGGCCGTAATTCGGAATCTGAGGATCCTCGTGCAGCTTTCTTCCAATCCCATGCCCGACATACTCGCGAACAACAAAGAAACCCTCGCGCTCCACGTAAGAGCCGATCGCGTGAGACACGTCGGACAATCGGTTTCCCATTGTAACTTGCGAAATCCCTTCCCACAAGCTTTGCTCGGTGACCTCGAGGAGCTTCCGCGCAGTTGAGTCCACCTCGCCAATTGCCACCGTCGCCGCCATATCTACGAACAGTCCATCTTTCTCGAGCCCGACATCAATCGACAGAAGATCTCCAGCACGCAGGATTCGACCTCGACTGGGGATCCCGTGCACGACCTCCTCATTGATCGACGTACACAGGGTTGCCGGATAGCCGCGATATCCTTTGAACGCAGGTACCGCCTCCGCTTCGAGGATTCGTCGCTCCGCAAGCTCATCCAGTTCCAGCGTGCTTACGCCCTCCTGAGCGGCCGACGTGACTTCGGAGAGAACTTGCGCCAACAGCTTCCCGTTGCCACGAAGCACTGCAATCTCCGGCTCACCCTTGATCGCGATCATGCCGCCTCAACAACCGCAAGAATCTCAGCAAGGACGACTTCGGGGGCGCGATTTCCATCCACTTCATTCAAGATCCCCAATTCACCGTAGTACGAGATCAACGGTGCCGTCGCATCCATGTAGACATCAAAGCGATTCTCGATGACCTCTCGGCAATCATCATCGCGCTGATACAACTCACCACCGCAGCTTTGGCAAGTTCCGTCTTCCGCCGTCGCATCCGAAAGGATGTTCGTAATCCGCCGGCAGCCACGACAGACCCGCCTCGAGGTCAGCCGAGCAATCACTTGCTCACGGTCGAGGAAAATGTACAGGACGGCATCCACGGCTGTGATCCGCGCCAGCGCTTCAGCTTGAGCGACCGTTCTGGGGAATCCGTCGAGAATGAACCCGTCGGCATCGGCGATCCGACCTCGAATCATTTCGATGATCACGTCATCGGGAACAAGATCTCCCCGATCCATGAACGCACGTGCGTTCTTCCCCAACTCGGTCCCTCGGGCGACTTCATCGCGAAGCAGATCGCCGGTGGAAAGGTGAAGAAGCCCTGTCTTCTCGACAAGCCACTTCGCCTGCGTTCCCTTACCGGCGCCTGGAGGTCCAAGAAGAATGATTCGTCCACGCATGTCGTTACCCCCGACGCCCAAGAAGTCCACCGGATTTTGCCAGGCTCTCGTAGTGTCGCATCACCAGATGCGCTTCGATCTGCATGATCGTGTCCATCCCGACACCGACCACGATCAGCAACGATGTACCGCCAACCAGGAACGCCGCGGTGAGGCCGCTCAATGCCGAGAACACATACGGCAAAGCTGCAACGCACGCCAAGAACACGGCTCCGATCATCAGTACGCGGTTCAGCACATTCGAGATGTACTCCGAGGTCGGCCGTCCGGGTCGAACACCGGGGATGAATCCGCCAGAATCGCGGATGTTCTTCGCCACTTCCGTCGGTTCGAATACGATCGAGCTGTAGAAGAACGTGAAGAAGAAGATCAGCAGCACATACGAAAGCACGTACGCAAGGCTTCCCTGCGTGACGTACGGCACCAACCACTGCGCCGAGTCGATTGCGCTGATAATCGTGACCGGCAAGGTCAGAAGGGCCGATGCGAAGATGATCGGAATGACGCCGCCCTGATTCACGCGGATGGGCAGATGGCTGGAGTGCCCGCCGTAGACTCGTCGTCCCGATGTTCGCTTCGCATATTGGATCTGAATCTTTCGCTGCCCTTGCTGCACGATGATGACCCCTGCGATCACGACGATAAACAGCGCGATCAGGGCCAATCCCCAAATGATGCTTGCCCCTCCGGAGCTGATCTGAAGAGCAGTTCGGCTGATCTGCGTCGGGAACCGGGCAAGAATTCCAACCATGATGATCATACTGATTCCGTTCCCGATCCCGTTTTCGGTCATGCGCTCGCCCAGCCACATCAGGAAGATCGTGCCTGTTACCAGAATGACAATTGTCGAAATGTAGAACCAAAGGCCGCTTCCAACGACAGCACTCCGCATCCAGTAGCTCATGACCATTCCTTGAAGCAACGCAAGAATGACCGTGGCCCAACGCGTGTATGCCGTGATTTTCCTTCGTCCTTCGCGCCCCTGCCGCTGCAATTCCTTCAGCTTCGGCACAACGGACGTCAACAGGCTGAAGATGATCGAGGCGTTGATGTACGGGGTCACGCCAAGCGCGAACAATGAGAAGTTGGAGAGAGCTCCACCCGAGAACATGTCGAAGAATCCAAACACGCCTGCACCCTGATTCTCCCAGAAATCCTTCAAGATCTCCGAGTCGATCCCGGGTACGGTGATCAGTGCGCCCAGGCGTACGACGATGATCGCCCCAAGTGTAAACAGGATTCGCTTCCGAAGCTCAGGAATTCTCCAAAGGTGCGCGACCTTCTCCCACATCAGCTCATCTCCTCCGTGGTTCCGCCCGCTTGCTCGATCTTCTGCCGTGCTTCTTTCGTGAATCGATGCGCCCTAACGGTCAGCGGTTTGGTGATCTCCCCTCGCCCAAGCACCTTCAATCGAGCGACTCGGCCTTTGACCAAGCGCATCTCTCGAAGACGCTCCAAGGTGACCTCGGCTTGCGCATCGAAGCGATCCTCCAGCGTGTCCACGTTGATAATCGCATACTCCACTCGTGCGGCGTTCCTGAATCCACGCTTGGGAAATCTCATCCAGACTGGCGTCTGGCCGCCCTCGAACCCAGGTCGTGTACCTCCGCCGCTCCGTGAGTTCTGCCCCTTCGTTCCCTTGCCGCTCTCGTGGCCGCCACGCCCTGACCCGTAGCCGCGTCCCACGCGCTTGCGCCGATGCGTACTACCTTCTGTCGGCCGCAGGTCCTCAAGCCTCATCTGCTTCCTCCTCGCGTGACGTTTCGGCCTGTCCGCCTTCGCCACGCAGCGAAGCGATCTCGTCCCGGCTACGCATCGATGCAAGGCCATTGATCGCCGCTCGTGACAGCGTCAGGGGGTTCGTCGTCCCGATTGACTTCGTCAACACGTCGCTCAAGCCGGCGAGCCGGCAGATGGCTCCCACCGTGGTTCCGGCGATGACTCCCGTCCCGGGATACGCAGGCTTGATCAAGACGCGTCCCGCCTTGAACCGGCCGACGATCTCATGCGGAACGGTGCTCCCATCGGTTTTCACGGTGATCATGTTCTTCTTTGCATCCCGAATCGCCTGCTGGATTGCTCGCGGGATTTCCACCGTATTCCCGACACCGACTCCAACGCGACCTTTTCGGTCGCCGATCACCATCGTGACACGGAAACGCAAATTGCGGCCACCTTTGGTGACCTTGCTGACGCGCCTGATGTCGATGATCTCGTTCTCGAACTCGTCCGTGCGGATCAAAACTCCAACCCTCCCTTGCGGCAAGCATCCGCGAGAGCAGCGACAACTCCATGGTACGGATAACCGCCGCGATCAAAGACAACTCTCTTGACACCCTTCTCCGCCGCTCGCTCCGCCAGCAATGCGCCGACCGCTTCCGCAGAACTCCGGTTGCTTCCGTTCGTCTTTTCGATCAGCACCTGATCCAAGGTCGAGGCGGTTACGAGAGTCGCACCCGCCTCGTCATCGACGATCTGAGCGTAGACATGTCGTAGGCTCTTGTACACGCACAGGCGGGGGCGATCCGCAGTTCCGCGAACACGCTTCCGAATTCGCACGTGTCGCTTGATTCGCTCTTGTTGTCGACTTCTGTTCGCCATCTCGCCTCACACTCCCTAGCCTGCGGCCTGCCCGCCAAGCTTGCCGGCCTTCTGAATGACTTCTTCGTCCTTGTAGCGGATCCCCTTGCCGTCATAGACGTTCGGTTTCCGCAACGCACGGATCTTTGCAGCAACATGCCCCACGGCTTGCCTGTCCGCTCCCCGTACGACGATCTCGTTCGGGTTCGGCACTTCTACTTCGATCCCGGCTGGAATGACGTATTCCATGGGATTCGAGTACCCAAGGTCAAGGATGATCATCTCGCCCTGCAATCGGGCGCGGTATCCCAATCCTTTGACAAGGAGCCCCTTCTCCCACTTCTGACTGACCCCATGCACCATGTTGGCCAGCAAGCTCCGGTAGAGACCATGATAGGCGCGGTGCTGCTTCGTTTCACCTCTTCGACTAACCGTGGCGACACCATCAGCGACTTCAATCTTCACCATGTCGGGGCGGAACTCTTGCTGTAGACGGCCATGCTCGCCCTCAACGATGAATGTCGCGCCATCCAAGCGGACCTTCACGCCCTCAGGAATCGCTACCGGAACCTTTCCAACCTTGGACATTCTTGATCACCTTGCGGTACGCTACATCACTTCACTTCGAGCAGCACTTCGCCGCCGATGCCACGCTCACGCGCTTCGCGTCCAGCCATAACACCCTGCGAAGTTGAGACGATGCAGATCCCCATTCCGCCCAACGGGCGAGGGATATTGTCTTTGCCAACAAACACGCGACGACTCGGCTTGCTGACCAGACGGATCTCGTGGATCGCCCGCATCGCTCGAGTTCGCTCGCCTCTGTATTTCAACGTCAAGCGCAGTTCCGCTTGGGGCTCCTGCGGCACGACTTCGTAGCCGAGGATGTACCCTTCCGCCTTGAGGATACCGGCGATCGCCTCTTTGATCTTTGAGTGAGGCATCGCGACCTCGCTATGGAACTTCGCGCTTGCGTTCCGAATCCGCGTCAACATGTCACCGATCGGATAAGGGATCATCGCTTGTACCTCTCCCTACCAGCTGGACTTTTTCACGCCGGGAATCTGTCCCAGATGGGCCAGCTTCCGGAAACATAGCCGACAGATACCGAAGTCACGAATGTACGCATGTGGCCGTCCGCAAAGGCTGCAACGGTTGTACGCACGCGCACTGTATTTCGGTTCCTGCTGGCTCTTAATGACCAACGCCTTCTTTGCCACTTCGGTGCCCCCTAGTCCTTGAACGGAAGGCCGAGCGCCTTCAGCAACGCATAGCCCTCGCGATCATCTCGCGCCGTAGTCACGATCGTGATGTCCATCCCCTGCGTCGTTACCACTTCGTTGTACGACACCTCGGGAAACGTCAGTTGTTCGGTGAGGCCGAGCGTGTAGTTGCCACGGCCGTCGAACGCCGACGACGAAAGACCACGAAAGTCCCGAATTCCAGGAAGGACCACGTTGAAGAGTTTGAACAGAAACTCGTATGCACGGTCTCTGCGAAGCGTAACCTTGCAGCCAATCGGTTCTCCCTTCGTCAGCTTGAAATCGGAGATCGATTTGTGCGCCTTGGTTACGATCGCCCGCTGTCCCGCGATTTTTGCCAGATTCTTGGCTGCTCCCTCCAACACCTTGGGGTTATCCTTCTCCTTGACCCCCATGTTGATGGCAACTTTGGCAACTCGCGGAACTTCCATCACATTCTCTAACCCAAGTTCCTTCATCAGGACGGGTTCGATATCTCTCTTAAACGTCTCTTTGAGCATGGTGGCTACTTGAACACTTCCCCGCACTGCTTGCAGCGGCGCATCTTCGCGCCCTCGACGGTTGTAAACGAAATTCGCGTCGGAGTATCACACTCCGGGCAGATCGGGAGCACGTTCGAGATATGAATCGTTCCCTCTCGCTTAATGATCCCCGGCTCGCGAAGGTTCTGCGTCGCGCGCTGGTGCTTCGTGATCATGTTGACGTTCTCAACAATGATCCGCTCCCGCTCAGGGTAAACGACCATCACTCGTCCAATCTTTCCCCGGTCGTTCCCGGCGATCACTTTGACGCGATCCCCTTTGAGCACCTTTCTCATCTGCTCCTCCTACAGAACCTCTGGGGCCAACGAGAGAATCCGCATCATCTTCTTCTCGCGGAGCTCTCTTGCCACCGGGCCGAAAACACGTGTTCCTATCGGCTCGTCTTGTGCATTGAGCAGCACAATCGCGTTGTCATCGAATCGAATGTAGGTCCCGTCTTTCCGCCGATAGGCGCTTCGAGTCCGGACGATCACGCCGCGAACGATTTGCCCCTTCTCGATTTCGCTTGTGGGCAACCGCTTCCTGACAGATCCGACGATGATGTCCCCGATCTCCCCGACGCGACGGTTCGACGGTCCCAAGACGTTGATGCAGCGGACGAGCTTGGCGCCCGAGTTGTCCGCCACTTTGAGCATCGTCTGCATCTGAATCACGGCTATCCCTCCGCTTTTTTCACGATTTCTACAAGTCGCCAGCGCTTCAGTCGACTTATCGGACGACATTCTTCGATCCGCACCAAATCGCCCGCCCCGGCCATTTCCTGGGGGTCATCCGCATAGAATTTGAAATGCTGCTTGATGTATTTTCGGTACAACGGATGCAGACGGCGCTCCTCAACCCGAACGACGATCGTATTCGACATCCGGTCACTGATGACACATCCCGTCTTCTGCTTTCTCATTTCCCCGCCTCCCGCAGCTTCTCCCGCGCAATCGTCAGCGCCCGCGCTACATCTTTGCGGGTTTTCAGAAGCTCGGCCGTGTTGTCCATCTCGCCCGTGGCTCTCTGAAATCTCAGATTGAACAACTTGCGCTTCAGGTCTCCAATCTGCGCGGTCAGCTCATCGGGTGAAAGCTCTCTCATCTCTTGCGCCTTCACACTTCGCCTCCCAACACGTTCTTCTTCTTCAATCGGGTCGGGAACGGAAGCTTGTGACTCACCAACTCATGAACCCGTTTGGCTTGAGCCTCATTGATCCCGGCGATCTCGAACAGAATCCTCCCCGGACGCACCACCGCCACCCAGTGATCCACGGGTCCTTTTCCCTTACCCATACGGGCCTCCGCAGGGTGCTTCGTAATCGGCTTGTCCGGGAACACGCGAATCCAGACCTTGGCATCGCGCTGCGTCTGTCGCGAGATCGTTGTTCGACACGCTTCGATCTGCTGCCCCGTGACCCATGCTGGGGCCAGCGTTTGAATGCCAAACTCGCCAAACTCGACCGCGTTCCCGCGAGTCGCCTTGCCCGTCATCCGACCACGATGCGACTTCCGGTACTTCGTACGCTTCGGGAAAAGGAGTGCCATCTCTACTTCACCTCATCGTTTCGCGAGCCGAACAGCTTCTCGCCACGGAAGACCCATGCCTTCACGCCAATGTTTCCATACTTCGTGTGGGCCTCAACCAACGCGTAGTCGATGTCCGCGCGGATGGTCTGCAGGGGGACCCGCCCCTGCATCATCGAGATCGAACGGGCAATCTCCGCACCGTTCAACCGTCCGCTGACCTTGATCTTGATCCCTTCGGCACCCGCACCCATGACGCGCCGCATGACTTCCTTCATCGCACGCGGCGGGGCGAATCGATTCTCGATTTGCCGCGCCACATCCTGTGCGACCAAGGCCGCCTCGAGATCGGGGCGTTCGATTTCCTTGATCGATACCTTCACGATCCGGCCGGTCAGATCATTGAGGTCCCTCTGTAACCGGTCGATTTCGGATCCACCCCGCCCGATGATGATTCCCGGACGCGCTGATCGGATCACGATCGATACACGGTCTTCCTTCGACCGTTCGATATTGACTTCGGCCACGCCAGCACCGCGATACCGCAAAAGAACAAGATCGCGAATCCGCTTGTCTTCGGCAATATAGATCGGCGCCAATTTCGCGTTGAACCAGTTCGACTCCCACTTCCGCATCACGCCGACTCGGAATCCGATCGGATGGATCTTCTGTCCCATTATTCTTCCCTCTCCGCGACCACGATCGTGATATGACTCGTCGGACGTCGAATGATGTCGGCACGCCCCATCGCTCGAGGCTTCAACCGGCGGTACGATCGCCCCATGTCAACCGTTGCCGTCTTGATAAACAGGCGATCAACGTCCACCTCATAATTGTTCTCCGCGTTGGCGACTGCAGACTCCAACGTCTTCCGGATCGGCCGTGCAGCTTTTCCCATCGACAGGGCAATAACTTGAAGCGCAGCACCCACATCCTTGCCGCGGATCGTGTCGATCACCATGCGAGCCTTACGCGGAGACACTCGAACATGTTTTGAAACGGCTCGTGCTTCCATCTTTCGTCTCCTACGTCAGGCCGGGAGCGCGCTTCTTCTTCATCCCGCCATGCGTGCGGAATGAGCGCGTCGGCGCGAACTCGCCGAGCTTGTGCCCCACCATGTTTTCGACGACCGCCACCGGGACGAAAATCTTCCCGTTGTGCACACCGATCGTCAGCCCAACCATTTCCGGTGTAATCATCGAAGACCGTGCCCAGGTCTTGATCTCCTTCAATTCGCCGCGCTTGGCTCGTGCGACCTTCGTAAGGAGACTGTCCTTGATGTACGGTCCTTTCTTCGTCGACCTCGGCATCGCCGCCTCCTTAACTTACCGTCGTCCCTTGCCGGCACGACGCACGATCAGCGCAATGCTCGCCTTTCGCTTCTTTCGTGTACGACCACCCTTGGCCAGCTTGCCCGTCGGTGAGACCTGCGGCCGCCCGACGCGTGCCCGCCCTTCACCACCGCCATGCGGATGATCGACCGGATTCATCGCCACACCTCGAACGTGCGGCTTCCGACCCAAGTGCCGTACACGACCAGCTTTCCCATGCTTGACGTTCTTGTGGTCGGGATTCGAGACCTCCCCGATCGTCGCCGTGCATGCTGTGTTGAAGATTCGCACTTCGCCCGACGGCATCCGAACGTGGGCCCGGCCGCCCTCGCGACCGATCAGCTTTGCCGACGTTCCGGCGGATCTAGCGATCTTCCCGCCGCTTCCAGGGCGGAATTCGAGGTTGTGGACCACCGCCCCAACGGGGACACGTTGAAGCGACATACTGTTCCCAACGCGGATCTCCGCCGCTTCTCCCGCTTCAACGGTAGAGCCTATCTCCAGCGCAACCGGCGCAAGAATGTAGCGTTTCTCCCCATCCGCATAGTTGAGGAGCGTGATCCATGAAGAACGGTTGGGGTCATACTCGCGGGTCATGACTCGTGCCGGAATTCCCACCTTGTCTCGGGCGAAATCGATCACGCGATAGCGTCGTTTGTGTCCTCCACCGCGAAACCGCGACGTAATCCGGCCCTGCTGGTTGCGCCCCCCCGTCTTGCTGATTGCCTCGAGCAAGCTCTTCTCGGGCGCAACCTTGCTGAGCCCCGAATAATCCGGAAGATCAGCATGCCGGCGTCCCGGCGATGTCGGTGTATAGCTTCTTGTAGGCACGGCCTAGCCTCCCACGATATCGATTCGGTCGCCCGGGGCGACACGGACAATCGCCTTCCGCCAGCGCGACGTACGTCCATGCAGCTGATTGAGCCGCTCGCGCCGAGGTTTCCCGTTCATATTCGCAGTCCAGACCTTCTCTACCTTCACGTCGAACAAGTCTTCGACGGCCTTCCTGATCTGGATTTTGTTCGTTCCCAATGCAACCCGGAACGAGTACTTCCGATCCTCCATCTTTCCCCAGGCCTCTTCCGTAAGGATCGGCTCAAGAATGACGTCTTCAGCATGGGTCAGCTTCGCCATGGTCAGAACCTCTCCTTCAGCTCTTCCAATGCGCCCTGCGTCATCACGAGGTAGTCGTGCCGCAAGATGTCGTACACATTGAGCCCCCGGCATCCGAGGCATTTCACTCGGGGCACGTTCGAGAACGATTTCTGAACGGCTCGCGTCCACTCGGTTGTGCCGACGATCATCAGCGCGGTCGAATCGATCCCCAGCCGCTCAAGCAGCGACACGGCCTGCTTTGTCTTCGGAGCTTCCCAAGCGATCTTGTCCAACACGATCACCCGCGAGAGCGCCGCACGATCGGCAAGCGCCGAGAGCAGGGCTCCTCGCTTCATCTTCTTCGTCAGTTTGAGATGGTAGGTCCGCGGTTTCGGGCCGAAAACCGTCCCGCCCCCGACCCAGATCGGAGAACGACGTGAGCCGGCTCGCGCTCGGCCCGTTCCCTTCTGTCGCCAAGGCTTTCGTCCACCGCCCTGAACCTCGCCCCGCGTCTTGGTGGAACTTGTCCCTTGTCGCCGATTCATCATCTGCATGCGAACGGTCCGATAGAGAAGATCCTTGTTGACCTCCCCACCGAAAAGCTCACCGTCAAGCGCAATTTCCTGGGGTTCGGCATCCCCATTGCTCATCCAAAGCTTCGCCTCAACCATGGCGACCTCGCAGTCTTAGCACCGAGCCGCGGGCTCCCGGCGTCGATCCTTTCAGCACAAGAAGGTTTCGTTCTTCATCAACCCGAAGAACGACCAGTCCGCGCACGGTCACTCGCCTCGCCCCCATGTGTCCGGGGAGCTTCTTGCCTTTGATGACACGTCCGGGCTCAACGCAGTTCCCCACGGATCCTGGCCGTCGATGGAAGTGCGATCCATGTGATGCGGGACCACCGGCAAAATCCCACCGTTTCACGACACCTTGGAAGCCCAGCCCGCGTGAGCGCGATGTGACGTCGATCTTCTCACCTTCGGAGAAGATGCTGACGCCGACCGAGTCACCGACGCTGTAGCCTGATGGATCCGCAACACGAACCTCGAAGAGATGACGAAATGCCGGAACGCCGGCCTTGTCGAAATGCCCCTTCATCGGACGGTTCGTCTTACGGTCCGGCAATTCATCATAGCCGATCTGTACGGCATTATAGCCATCCGTGTCTTCCGTCTTGATCTGGACAACGCAGCACGGTTCGGCTTCAATGACCGTTGCCCCGATAGCGCGATCATCCACGAAGACTTGGGTCATTCCAATCTTGCGCGCAAGGATTTCAAGAGCCATCCGTCCCGACCTCCGTTACAACTTAATCTCGATATCGATCCCCGTTGGAAGCTCAATGTCCATCAGGGCGTTGATCGTTTCCGACGTCGGTTCTTTGATATCGAGCAACCGCGTGTGGATCCGCCGCTCAAAGTGTTCCATCGAGCGCTTATCAATATGCGGGGAACGAAGAACCGCGTAGACCCGTCGTTCCGTTGGAAGCGGAATCGGGCCGGCGATCTTGGCCCTCGTCTCTTTCGCCGAATCGACGATCTTCTTCGTCGAAGACTCGACGAGTTCGTGATCGTAACCTCGCAGTTTGATCCGTATCTTCTCTCTGGCCATGGCTAGTAACCTCTACTCTTGATGATCGCTTCCCTTTTCCCTTCCGGTACCACTTCATAACCGGTGACCCGAAGAGAATATGTCGCCCGCCCCTGCGTTAGTGAACGCAGCCGCGTAGCGTAGCCGAACGTCTCGGCGAGTGGCACGGCAACCCTGATCATTTGCACGGTTTCCCGCGACTTCAGCTCGCGTATTTCTCCACGACGCCGTGCCAGGTCCTCCATGACTTCACCCAAATACTCTGACGGAGAGATCACTTCACCTTCCATAATCGGCTCCAGAAGGTCAAAATGGCCTCTCTCATACGCCGAATGAATTGCAGCCGCAGCGGCTGCACGGAAAGCAAGTTCCGTCGAATCCACAGGATGAAAAGAACCACCAATCAGCGCGGCTCCGACATCGGCCAGAGGATACCCAGCAAGGGGGCCGTTTGTCAACGTCTGCACCACACCTTCTTCCACGGCGCCTCGGAATCCCTTCGGGACCTGATCTTGAGGAGCCGTGCAGGTGAAACCGATTCCACTGCCGCGCGGAAGGGGTTCGAGTCGGATTTTCACGTTGGCGAACTGGCCTCGCCCTCCTGAGGGACGGTCAAACGTCATCTCGACAACGATAGGCTCCCGCAGCGTTTCGCGATACGCAACCTGAGGTTTGCCCACATGCACCACCACGCCGAATTCGTCTCGAAGCCGACGAAGTAGAACCTCCAGATGTAGCTCTCCCATTCCCGAGACGATCGTTTGGTTGGTCGTCTCGTCAAACCGGACGTGAAAGGTCGGATCTTCGGCCCGCAGCTTGTCCAATGCTTCCATGACGGCACCAAGCTCCGCCTCGGTCCGCGGCTCGACGGCGGTGAACACGACCGGATCGGGAAATTCGATCTTCTCCAGCAGAATCGGGTGCGCTTTGTCGCACAGCGTGTCGCCGGTGGAGACATCCTGAGACCCGACCATCGCAACGATTTCTCCGGCATCGACCGTCTCCAACGCGGTTCGATCGTTGGCGTGCATCCGGAACAGCTTCGTAACCCGCAGTCCCTTCTCCGTCGATGCATTGAACGCATGTCCACCAGCCTGCAGCCGTCCCGAGTAGACCCGGATGAAGACAAGACGGCCGGCATAGCGATCGCTGACGACCTTGAATGCCAGAGCCGAGAACGGCTCGGCTACATCCGCCCGGCGCACTTGTCCGCCATCGACATCGGTGACCGGGGGCACGTCCAACGGCGAGGGGAGATACCGAACGACGGCATCGAGAAGAGGCTGGATTCCGATGTTCTGGAACGACGATCCACCGAGAACAGGCACGATCGCGTTCGCGATGCATGCCGTTCGCAGACCGTCGTGAAACGCTTCCTCGTCGACCTCGTTGCCGGCGAGATACGCCTCCATCACACGTTCGTCATACTCGGCAACCGTTTCGATCGTCCGTTCGCGATACAGCTCGGCAATGTCACAAAGCTTGTCGGGAATGGGCTGCGCTGCGAAGGTGGTCCCCTGGTCCTCCGCATTCCAGACGACAAGCTCGCGGCGGAACAGATCGATCATCCCCACAAGACGTCGTTCATCATTGCGAAACGGAAGCTGAAGAGCGACCGCAGTGACGCCAAGTCGCTCTTCGATCATCTGTAGGGTTTGCTCATAGCTTGATTCGACGCGATCCAGCTTGTTGATGAACGCAATCCGCGGCACATGGTACCGATCTGCCTGGCGCCATACGGTTTCTGATTGCGACTCGACCATCTCCACACCCGAGAAGATGACGACCCCTCCGTCCAAGACACGGAGAGATCGCTCGACTTCGGCCGTGAAGTCAACATGGCCGGGAGTATCGATAATGTTGATTCGACAGTCTTGCCACGGACATGTGGTGGCTGCCGAGGTAATCGTGATCCCCCGTTCACGCTCCTGGGCCATCCAGTCCATTTCGGTGTCACCCTCGTGGACCTCGCCCATCCGATGCGTGCGCCCCGAGTAAAACAGGATCCGCTCGGTGGTCGTCGTCTTCCCGGCGTCGATGTGGGCCATGATGCCGATGTTCCGAATCTTGCCTGCGGCAATCGAACGGGCATCGGACATGGCTACCTCAACAGCTCCGGGAAGATGACGCGGCGAGACTACCAGCGATAGTGCGCGAACGCACGGTTTGCTTCTGCCATACGGTGAACATCAAGACGCTTGTTGAACGCTTTGCCTTCTTTGCGAGCGGCATCAAGGATCTCGTTCGCCAGTCGAGCGGCCATGGTCGTTTCGCCGCGATCTCGAGCGGCTTTCACAATCCATCGCAGCGCCAACGCAATCTGTCGATCGGGAGGCACTTCATACGGAACTTGGTAGTTCGCACCGCCGACGCGTCGGGTGCGCACCTCGAGCCGAGGCGAGCAATTGGCGATGGCTGTCCCGAACAAATCCAGAGCAGGTTCGTCCGATCGCTCGGCAATCCGCGCCATTGCATCGCAGACGATTCTCTCCGCCGCCATCTTCTTGCCATCACACATCACATAGTTCGTGAGTTTGCCGATCAGCTTGCTATTGTGCTGAACATCAGGGCGAACATCGCGACCGGGTAGCTGCATCATTCCTCCTAGCCGCTCTTCTTGGTTCCGTACTTCGAGCGCCCTTGCTGTCGGCCATCGACGCCCTCAGAGTCCATCGTTCCACGAACAATATGGTACCGGACACCTGGGAGGTCTTTCACACGTCCCCCGCGAACGAGGACCATCGAATGCTCCTGCAGATTGTGCCCTTCTCCACCAATGTACGCAGTAATCTCTTTACCATTGCTCAGCCGCACACGTGCCACCTTTCGTAGCGCCGAGTTCGGCTTCTTGGGCGTTCGGGTGTACACACGCGTACACACACCACGCCGCTGCGGGCACGACACGAGTGCCGGAGCTTTCGACTTCTTTGCCTTGGGCTTGCGGCCCAGCCGCACCAACTGGTTAATCGTCGGCATGTTCCTCCTCAAGTTCGACGCGGATTATAGGAACGGGCGAAAACCCTGTCAAGCCGCATCAGATTCACATTGGCCATCACTGGCAACGCTCTCGTCTTCCTCCAAACTGCTGATCGGCTCTGGGTGCTTGAACCCGGTGCCGGCGGGAATTCTCTTTCCAACAATAATGCTTGGCTTCAACCCCTGAAGATCATCCACTTCTCCGCGCAGCGATGCTTCGGCAAGAACCTTGGTCGTGCGTTGGAACGAGGCTGCCGAGAGCCAACCCTTGGTCTGAAGCGCCGCGCGAGAAATCCGGAGCAACTCACGTTCGCCAGTCGGAAGCGCTTTGTCCTCAAGCGGCACATCGACGACCGCGTCTTCGCGCATCATCCGGATGATTTCCACGTGTTCCCGCCCAAACACCGCCAACATCTCGACCGTCAGAGGATCACCGGCCGCGGCCAGCAATCGTCCCGCAACCGCGACATCCTCGGCGAGCGAAAACCCCAGAGATTCTTGACGAAGCCGAGCCATGTCCTGATTCCACTGAACAAGGCGTTTGGTTTCGGCGCGAAACTCCTCGAGCATGATCAGGTCACCGATCAGGAAGCGCGAATCCCCTCGATCCGTCACCCGGACGTTGTTCAGGATCTGGCGAATGATCACCTCAAGGTGCTTGTCATTGATGTCGACGCCCTGCGCCTTGTAGACCTTGTGAATCTCGGTAATCAGATAGTCCCTCGTCTTCATGACGCCGGCAAGATCAAGAAGAGAGTGTGGAGACACGACGCCCTTGGTGAGTAGATCGCCTTCGCTCACCTTGTCGCCGGCCCGAACGGTGGCCATCATGTCAATTTCCACGACGCTCTTGGGGCGAATCGCCACTTGGGCCAACACCCCGTCATCTTCGATCGTCTCCACGTGCACCGTATCCGTGTTCGGAATCTCGAGACGGATGACCCGCTCTCCTTCGCGAACCGGATCCCCATAGGTCTTGAGCGGTGTGAGATCCGCTGTTAAGGGGATGCGCATCCCTCGGCCGTCGGGATTGTAGACAAGGATACGATCCTCAAGGACCACAACCGTTCCATCGCTCTCTGTCGCAATGAAGATCGGCTTCGAGCGAGAGGTGAGATGATCCCCGCGGGAAATCTTGTCCCCTGCCTCGACCATCATCCGCGCACCAAATGCGATCTCGTACTCCTGTATTTCACTTCCGTCGCTCACAAGCTGGAATACGCGATCCCGATCCTCGGGAATCACGATCGTCCCGCTGCGGTCTGCAACCACGGCTTCGACATGGAACCGCTCTGTGATCGCTTCCTTCGCTTCGACACGATCTCCATCCTTGACGTTGGGAACCGCACCCGAGGGAAGTCGATAGGCACGGTCTCCGCCAGCTGTGTCAAGGACGAGAAGCTCCCGCTCGGCGCCCGTACCGATCAAGTACACTTCTCCGGCACAGGGGCTCGATACATCGATCAATTCATCGACCGCCATGTCCGTGTCCGCTTCGGCAAGCACGATCCGCGATGGGAGACGAAGGGTTCGCAGTTCTCCCACGATCTCGACCTCATCCAATCCGCTTGCTAGCGGCTTCACTCCGGCGACATGTCCATCGATCGGAGCGATGCCCGCTTGGCCGCTCTTGATCGTCTTGCGCGCCTCAAACAGCTCCTCAGCGCGCGGCAGTCCCTGTGTGATGTCTTCTCCAGCGACACCGCCCGTATGGAACGTCCGCATCGTCAGCTGGGTTCCCGGCTCGCCAACCGACTGAGCGGCGATCACGCCAACGGCCGTTCCCAACTCAACCGGCTTGTGTTGGCTTAGGTCGTAGCCGTAGCACAGCTGGCAAACACCGTTCACCGTTTCGCACGTCATCGGAGAGCGAATGAGGATCTGAGGGCGAACTCGAATCGAGGCAATCTTCGCCGAATGGAGCATCTTGATCAGGCGGGTCGTCAGGACTTCGTCCGCTTGGACCAGGACCCGTTTGCTCTCCGGATCGCGCACATCCGCAACGCTCTTGTTCCCAAGAAGGAGATCCGCCTTCTTCCCGGTCCCCACCGGAAGGTCCACTTCCAGCGTGCCGATCAATTGCGCAAGATCGCGCGTAATCCACTGATTGGCTTCGACAAGAACTTCCCCCGACTTCGGATTGAAGATCGGGCGGCTGGTAACTCGGCCATAGACCCGTTCTTCGATAGCTTCCATGATGTCGTTCTTCCCGTACCTCAATGGATCGATTTCGACGCCCTGCGTTGTGCCGCAGTCCAGCTCCCGACTGATTGTGTCGGATGAAGCATCAACCAGACGTCGTGTCAGATAGCCGGAATCGGCGGTCTTAAGTGCCGTGTCGGCCGCTCCCTTTCGTCCGCCGTGCGTGGAGATGAAATACTCCATCATGTCCAGACCTTCACGGAAATTGGAGATGACCGGCATTTCGATGATCTCCCCCGACGGTCCGGCCATCGGCCCCCGCATCCCGCACAGCTGCTTCACCTGATCGGGACCGCCGCGAGCGCCGGAGTTCACCATCCCGAAGACCGGGTTGTACGGATCGGTCCGCAGGTTGGCCATCGTTGCATCTTCTACCTCGTCAACCGTCTTCCGCCAAATTCGAATCACGGCTTCCTGCCGCTGCTTTTCCGTCGCCAATCCCATGTCATACAGCCGGTTGATCCGCTGTACGGCGGAGTAGGACGTCCGAACAATCTCCTCCTTGTTCGGCGGGATCAGGCAATCCTTGATGGAAATCGTCAATCCGGATTGGGTGGCATAGCGGAAGCCCAGATCCTTCAGACTGTCCAGCAATTCAGAAGCACGTTCCCAGCCGAATTGGCTGTGACATTCCATCACCAGCTTCCGGATCGCCCGCCGGTCCATGACTTTGCCATAGTCGCGGATTCCCTCAGGGACGACGGCATTCAGTTCGGCCCGTCCGAGCGTCGTCTCGATGATTTTGCCGTCAATGCGGATCCGTATCGGACTGTGGAGATCCAGAACCCCCTCTTCGTGCGCTCGAAGGGCCTCATCGAGGTCCCGGAACGCCATGCCCGCTCCCTTGCTCCGCTCGTCAAGCAGGGTCAAATAGTAGTAGGCATAGATCGGATCCTGGGTGGGAAGACTCAGCGGCTCCCCGCTTGACGGGGAGAGAATGTTGCGCGGAGCGGCCATGAGCTCCCGCGCTTCGCGGATCGCCTCATCGGACAGCGGAAGGTGGACCGCCATCTGATCGCCGTCGAAATCGGCATTGTATGGGGGGCAAACCAGCGGGTGGATGTGAATCGCTTCTCCGTCGACCAAGATAGGTTCGAACGCCTGCATTGACAAGCGATGCAGTGTCGGCGCTCGGTTAAGCAGGACAGGATGATCCTTGATCAGCTTCTCGAGAATATCCCAGACTTCCGGCATTTCACCACGCATGGCCCGGTTCTTGATCTCGTCGAAATCAGAGAATGTTGTCGTCTCAAGATGGTGAAGAATGAACGGTTTGAATAGCTCGAGCGCCATTTTTTTCGGGATTCCGCACTGTGATAGCTTCAGCTTGGGATCGACAACGATCACAGCGCGCCCCGAGTAGTCCACGCGACGGCCGAGCAGATTGCGCCGCAGACGGCCATGTTTACCGTGGATTCGTTCCGACATCGACTTCAGCGGGCGGTTGTCGCGACCGCGGATAGGGTTTTCCTTCTTCTCGTTGTGGATCAGGGCGTCGACGGCTTCCTGCAGCATGCGGCGCTCATTGCGGAGGATGACTTCCGGCGCCCCCATGTCAATGAGCTTCTTGAGACGGTTGTTTCGATTGATGATCCGTCGATAAAGGTCGTTCAGATCCGTGGTGGCGAATTTCCCGCCTTCGAGCTGAATCATCGGGCGCAGCGCCGGCGGAAGGACCGGAATGACATCAAGGATCATATCCGATGGGTTGTTGCCGGAATCACGAAGCTGATCGACGACTTCAAGTCGCTTGATATGTCGGCGGCGGTTCCCTTCCGCCGTTTCGGTCCGAATCCGCTCGGTGAGATCGTCATGGAGTTCGTCCAGGTCAAGGACTTCGAGAAGCCCTTTCAGGCCGCCCGCGCCCGTCATGGCAACGAATCCGTCCGGGTAGACCCGCTCGTAGGCCCGCTTCGAAAGGTAGGTCAGGGTCTCACCCGGCTTCAGCGGCACCTCAGGGTTCTTGATCCGCGTGACCAGGAAGACGAGCGTGTCGAGGATCTCCCGATCGAGCAACTCGCCCTCGACGCCGTCGCCGTATCGGTCCACCAGCATGTCAAACGCGGTTTTCGCGCAGACATCTCCGGTGCAGTGCTCGGCGATGACAGCGCCTTCCTCAACCTCGTCTCCATCTTCGAGCAGAATCTGGACATCGCCAACCACCGGATACTCTTGCGCCCCGACGACCACGGTGCGAACCGGTTCACCACTTGTCAGCTTGCGCTCTTCAATCGTCACGCGCCCCGCGCTCTCCGCGACCACTCGGGGGGCGTCGGAGACGAAGTACGCCTGTTCGACTTCGAACGAGAACGCCTTCGTCAGCACATCGACTTCCGTGCCGTAGAGCATCTCTCCGACGCGAACTTCTTTGCCCTCCGAAGACGTCACCATCCATACGCTTTCTTCGATCGGCTCCGTCTCGTAGTAAGCGATTCGATGGAGTTCCCGCTTCTTCATCCCGAGCAGGCGACTCAGAAGACTTGAGACACCTTTCAGAAACCAAAAATGAACCACGGGGCTGGCAAGCGAAATGTGCGCCATGTTGACTCGTCGCACCGAAGAATCCGTGACAAGAACGTGGCACTTCTCGCAGGTGATCCCCTCGTATTTTTTTCCTTTGTACTTGCCGCAAGCACACTCGTAGTCGTTGTCGGGACCAAAAATCTCCTCAGCGTAGAGACCGCCCCGTTCGGCTCGATGAGTCCGGTAGTTGATCGTTTCAGATTCGGTGATTTCGCCGTGAGACCAGCCAATCATCACCGAAGGCGAAGCCAGTTGTAGCTTGACGCGCTTGATGTCATCCCCGGAAATCAATCGATCCTCCCTCACAATCCCGCCGAACAACGGCACCGCCGCTGACGGCAATCCCTGACGCCTTATCCCGTGGTTCTCTTCGACCTGTCTTGTTCGGGATGCGCCACATCATCCTGTTGATCTGGGATGCTGGTCCGGTCATGTTCCAGTTCGCTTGCCAGTGCGACGATCCGTCGTGTAGTATCCTCCGCCCTTGTAGATCACGCCGACACGCGGCGCTAGCCGACAAGTCGTTTCCTGTCCACATTCCGGGCAAGTCGCAATTGGTTGATCACCGTTTTGCTGCAGCACCTTGAACTTGGCTCCACACCCGTCGCACTGATACCGATAAAAAGGCATAGCCTCCCCTGGATTGACAACAAGGGATTCCGGCAAAAACCCTCTGCTCTGGGAAGTGGAGCACCATGCTTCAAGTGCTTCAACGCCCCGCCACTCTGATACCCAAAAGTGTACAGCTTCGAGAACCGCTCCTCAACCCCAGAACGTGGATCCGTCCCTCAATGCTGGACACCGACGCAGTACTGTTCGATTTCCGCGGGCGTCTCGAATGGCTGCACGGTAAGCTGGGAGGTCTCATCCTCGTTCTCAAATCGGTACTTGGCAACGATGGAAGCGCGCTGCCCAACATCTCCGTGGGTAGCGGCAATTCGAGCCGCCGCTTCGATGATCCGCCCAACCTCATTGTTCGACTTTTCTTCCCATGCCGTTCGCACAAGGGCCATCGGTCCCTGACACGACGCAAGATAGACACGCAGGTCGTTGGGGAAAAAGAGATTCTGAAGCGCACGCTTTTCTTCATCAGAGACAGCGAGGACAATCTTCACATCGGGAGGAAGCTTGAAATAGAGGTCGAAATCCAGAAGCTTGAGCCCGTTGAGCGTGAACCCTTCCTCACGGAACAGGTTGGTCAACCGATCTCCGAACCCGGGACGCATCAGCTTGCAGCGGGTTCGACAAGGCGCATCACGTGCTGGGTAGATCCCCATCTTCTCCGCCAGGGAATCGATCGCACTCGAGTCTTCGTGCGTCCAGGCGAAAGAGATGTCATCGCCAATCACCCTCTGTACATCTGGGTCAAGCCCCGGAAGAAGCTTCGCAGAGAGCGGCCGGAAGATCCGTCCGGATGCTCCCAACCTTGCCGCGATCACCGCAAGGTCATCCACCGTCAGCCCGTGCTCGCCAGCAACTTCCCCGGTCACCAGGAACTGCGCTCCGATCCGATCCATGTACCGCACTCCGCGCGTCAGCAGCAAGCTGCGACAGCTATAACACGTGCGAGCGATCGAAAACGGCTCCCCGGCGGGGCTGCTGACCAATTGACGGACTTCGCGCTTCAGCGATTGGGTTCGATACTTCATGCTCGCCCCGTCAAGTTTCAGTGTCTCTCGGAAGTGATCCAGCTCTTCGAAGAGCGGACCTCGGAAGTGGAGAAGGCAGACTTCGTCGACTTCGGGAAGGCGGGCGACAAGCTCTGTGGCCACTTGACTGGCCAAACTCCCTGAGAACAGGGACAACACCCTCACACCATGATCTGTGGTTCCGTTCACGACTTAGAGTCTCGGTTCGATCAGTCCGTAATTCCCATCCCTGCGATGGTAGATGATGTTCACCTGATCCGTCTCGGCATTGACGAAGACAAGGAATCCTTTCTCGACCGCATCCAGCTGCAGCGCCGCCTCTTCCGGCAGCATCGGCTTTCGGAAGTAGGTATCCGTTCGGATAATGCTCTTTGGCTCGATTGTATCAGACGTGTCTTCGGAGGCGGATATCTTCCCCTGATCGGGACTTCGGTCTCGTGTCTCCTGAAGATGGCTCTTGTACTTCACCAATTGTCTACGAAGCTTGTCAACCGCCCCGTCAATCGAAGCGTACATGTCCGTAGACACTTCATGGGCCGCGACGACCTTGCGATTGGTCAAGTGCGCGTGAATATCCGCAATCTGGCGTTCCTTCTCCACGGACAGCACGACATCCACGCTGATCATGCCGTCGAAGTACCGCTCGAGCCCCTCCGTCTTTTCCACAACGTAGGCTCGCACCGCCTCACTGGAAGATGTGTGCCGCTCGGCGATCTTGAGCTTCACGACCTCTGCCTCCTTTTCCTCTTGCCAACAGGATTGTAGCAGAGATATGTCGCGCGGTCAAACGGCTTACTTATGATATCTTCTAGCACATACTACTTATTTGAGGTATCGCTCCTACATCACAGATTCCCGTTCTAAGGCCGGATGCGATCGCACGAAGGTCATCCGCGCGCAAATCCGGTTCATAGATGCGGAATTCGCGATTGACGAATCCATTCAGGTCGCTTCGATAGTGCAATGAACCTGCCCGTCGCTCCTGGACGATGAGTCCCATGTCGAGAAACTGCCGTGGCGGCTCATCGAGCATGACACCGGCCGCACAGTCAATCCACGCAGCGATCTGCTCCACGGAGTATGTATTCGGCGCGTGGCTCAGGGCGAACGCGAGCATCCGGCGATGAACAAGGCTCGTGCGCGAGATTCGTTGAACGATTCGCTCGATATGGCGTCGCACGGCGGGCGGGAGAATGTCCTGATCCTCGACCCGCACGTCGATTACGTCCTCCGTCGGCTGGAGCATCAGCGGCCGATATTCATCGTCACCAATCGCAGCCGGCGCGGCAATCCGCGGCACGCCTTCCGGCGACGGCTCCTCCAGATACTGCGCTGGCACGTGCGGGGAAGCCGCGCCTACGTCGTCCGTCGGCTGGACTTCAACGCGAATGTATCCGAGTGTCCGGGCAACCTCTTCCAGTTCCCGGATCCGCCCATCCCGTTCCCCGATAAGAGACTCCAATTCCTCGATTCGCTCGCGAAGCGAATCCGTTTCGGACTTCCTGCCCTGCCCCGCCTTCTTGGCCCGTTCGAGCACCTCGAGAATCGATTGACTGACTTGGCGCAACTCCGGCGTAACGACCACATCAAGCGATGGCGTGAATCCGGCGTGGAACGTCTCCCGCTCACGAACATAGATCGGGAGTACCGAGTCGCCGTTCACAAAGACGCAATCACCTGTCTCGAGCCCGGTAATGATCTCTTTGACTTCCGTCTTCCGCCAGGGAAGGATCTCGCTGTAGACACGCATGTCCGCTTCATGAACGACACGATGAAGGAACAGCATTCCCGCCTGACTGAGAACATCCTTCTCCACTTTGGCGCTTCGCTGCGAGATGATAATCGCCCCAAGGCCGCGTTTTCGCCCGCGGAGAGCGACCCTCGTTACCAGTTCCTTCACCGGGCCGCGAACCGCCTGTGGAATGAACTCATGAGCCTCTTCGATTCCGATGATATACGGCCGCCGAAGCTTGCCGGCAAGTGTCCACAGAGCCGTCAGGTACTCCTTCAAGAACTCCGTTCTCTCTTCGGAGAGAAATCCGCTCAAGTCGACGACGACGGGGACGTTCTTCTCCATGCTGATCTCCGCCACTTCCCGCGCACACCCAGGATCGACTTCGATCTCGACCCCCTCGCCTGTTCCAACGACAAGGATCTCGTACTTCTCCTTCAGCCCGAAGTACTCGCCATCGATGTCGATAATCGACAATGGGTAGTTGTTGCGCAGAAGTTCCTCGAAGATGACGCCGGCCGTATTTGACTTCCCCGATCCCCGGATCCCAAGAATCGCGATACACTGTCCGATGATGTCTTCAAGGTCCAGTTGTAGGTCTTTGCTGATCTCTAGCGGTATCCCCATCGCGCTCTCACCACCGATTCGTCCTTGTGCCTGCCGGATCGCTCACATATCTCCCCTGGAACTGCAGGAGAAGCTTAGCGGAAGAGGTTCCGCCATCGTAGGCCGGATGTCCCCTCAGGGAAGGGTTTCCGTCTCTGTCGCTCTCCGCTCAAGTTCGCCTATCACCCAATCCTGAGCCTGCTTGGCCGTCGTGATTTCGCCGGCAAGAATCCGGTCGTGTACGGCGGAGAGTACTTCGCCAAGGAGAGGTCCCGGAGGAATCCCCATTGACAACATAGCGTGTCCATCGAATAACTGCCTCGCCTTGGACAGGCTCCCGACCCGGTCGACATGCTCGGCGACTTCGATCGCCGCGGCAAGGATCGGCGCCCATCCCAACGCGTGATGTGCACAGGCCTCGCAATCAGCAATCAGCACTTGAAGCAGTTCCATGAACAGCGGATACCGACGCATCATCTGAGTCTCACTCGGTCGCTCTTCTGCGGTAAGGAAGCGCACCTGGCGACCTCGCCCCATGCGAGGGAAGTCGGCGATTCTCATGTGCTGCCGAATCAAGAACGATAGGCGGTGCGTGTCCCGCCGCGTCAGCTTGAGGCGTCGAGCGATGACCGTTGCCATCTTCGCACCAATCAAGCAATGCCCGCCCATGTGGGTTCCATGGTGGTTGCGAAGCGCTTGCGGTTTTCCGATATCGTGGAGCAGGATCGCCAGCTTGACAATCGGATCCCGGACAAATGCATCGGCTACCCTCAGCGCAAGAATCGTATGGACAAAGACATCGCCTTCGGGATGATAGAGTTCCGGTTGGGGAACGCCATGAAGTGCGCTGACTTCGGGGAGAATCTCCGGCAGCAGTCCGAGGTTATCAAGCAACTCGATGCCGCGCGCCGATGTGCGAAGCTCCAGGGTGCGAAGCAGCTCAATCTGGATCCTCTCCCAGGCAATCTCCGGAATGCGGTGCGCAACCGCACGTATTGCCGAAGCTGTTTCCCGGTCGATTTCACCGTCGATCTGGCAGGCAAACCGCACCACTCGGAGCATGCGAAGGTAGTCCTCGGAGAAACGGGCCATCGGATCGCCGATCGCTCGAATCCGCCGTTCGCGGAGATCGTCGACCCCGCCGACGTAGTCAACCACCGTCCCATCATCCGTGGCTGCGAGTCCGTTGATGGTAAGGTCGCGCCGCTTGACATCCTCTTCCAGGGTTGCGGCGACGTCGACCGATGCCGGACGACGGCCGTCATACCCATCCTCGCTGCGAAACGTCGCGACTTCGACCGAAGCACCATGCCCGCCCAAGATGACAAGTACGCCAAATCGTTCGCCGACGTCGATCATCTTCCGCCCAGAGAAGATTCGGCGAATCTCGAGCGGCGCTGCGGACGTCGTGACATCGACGTCTGCCGACGGAAATCGCCCCGCGTCTCCTCCCCACGCGGCGAGAAGCCCATCACGGACCACTCCGCCGACAAGAAACGCTTCGTGGCCGCCCGCGGCCAGTTGATCGAGCACTTCACGAACGAACGGGTGTTCGCGGAAAATGGAGTCGGTATCGATTCTTTCGTTTGTGGTCATCTTTTCGAATGCGACTATAGCCTCCCGCAATGAGGTTCCGCAATGGCCGACTCGACTAGCGAATCCGCGTCCGAGGGTCGAGCACTCCATAGACAAGATCGGCAAACGCATTGGAGATCACAACAACAACGACGAGAACAACGGCAATCGCTTGAAGAAGAGGAATGTCGCGACGGTCGATCGCGAACAGCAAGAGTCGACCCACTCCCGGATAGTTGAAGACACTCTCGATGACAATCAGCCCGCCCACCAACCACGAAACGCTCATTGCAACGACGGTGACGGTCGGCAGAAGCGCATTCCGCAGCAGGTGCCGCGCAACAACGACCGGATACGGAACCCCCTTCAAAACAGCGGTTCGAATGTAGGGCCGCTTCAGCTGTTCGATGACTTCTGCCCGCGTCAACCGTGAGATGTATCCGATAAGCACAAACATCGCCGTCAGACTCGGCAGCCAGAGAAACGGCAATGCCTCGGCGAATGAGGTATTGGGAGGCAGCGAAGATGTCGCCGGAAGCAAGTGCAGCGTGTGCGCAAGAAGCTCGATCAGGACCACCCCGGTGACAAATTCCGGCAACCCGACGACCGACAGCGCGCTGATGCTCACGGCCGCATCCACGAGTGTTCGCTGACGCGTGCCGGCGAGAATCCCAAGCATAAGGGAGAACGGAATCGCCAACGCAAGCGCCACGGCGGCAAGCATCAGCGAATTGGCGAGGCGATCCATCACCAATGGACGAATCGGGGTCTCCGTGCTGTAGGACATCCCCCAATCCCCGGCGGCAAATCCGCCGAGCCAGCGCCCATACTGAACGATCGCCGGATCGTCCAGTCCCAGCTCCTCGCGAAGTGCACTCACCGCCTCCTCGCCCGCCTCGCGACCGAGGATGACCCGCGCGACATCTCCGGGAAGAAGCCGGGTCATCGCGAAGATGATCACGGTCGTCAGGAGAATCGTAAGAAGCAGTAGAGCGAGGCGTTTCGCAACGTAGCCGACCATCGCCACTACCCACCTCCTCCGAGGACGGATTCTCCGGGCAGCGATTCGATCTCCAGGTGGCAGTAGATGCGATGGGTGGATGAGCACGTCAGCCAAGGCGGGACCTTCACATGGCAGATATCACGCCGATGGGAACATCGATCCGAGAAAGGGCAACCGAGGATCCTGTCGAAGCGAGATTCAGGCATCCGGCCGTCGTTCGGCGGCTCGTTCGCGCTCAGAGCACCGGGGATCGACAGCAGAAGGAGCTCGGTGTACGGGTGATACGGCGGCAAGAGCACGTCTTGAGTCCTCCCTTCCTCCATGACACGCCCCCGGTACAAGACGGCAATTCGATCAGCGAGGTAGCTGATCACCGCCAAGTCGTGGCTGATGAACAACATTGCTCGTTCATGCCGCTGCTGGAGGCGCAAGAGGAGGTTCAGAAGCCTTGCCTGAACGGAAACGTCCAGCGCGGAGGTCGGTTCATCCAGCAGGACGACACGCGGCTGTGCCGCCAGCATACGGGCGATCGCCACCCGCTGCTTTTCACCGCCGGACAACTGACGCGGCCAACGGGTGGCGAATTCAGCTGAAAGGCCGACATCCTCCAGCAACTCGGTGACACGCTGACGTCCGTCCCGCCGCTGTACTCCGGCAAGACGCCGAAGCGGGCGCTCGAGTGCGCGCCCCACTCGCCGATACGGATTGAGCGACTCATCCGGATGCTGCGCCACCGCTTGAAGAGAGCTCAGAATCCGGAGCGGGCGTCGCGACAATGAGGGCGGCAGACGCTCGCCGAGGAGGAAGATCCGACCCGCGGACGAACGCTCCAACCCGAGGATCGTCCGTGCGAGTGTCGTCTTCCCGCTCCCGCTTTCACCAACGATCCCCAACGTTTCGCGCCGGGAGACCCCGAGGGAAACACCATCGACTGCATGGATCGCGCGTCCTGTTGCTCCGCGCCGCGGCCCGACCGGGAAGACGGTCTCCAGTCGATCCACATTCAGGACCCCCTCCTCGATCGGCACGGAATTTCCCCTATCTGACGGGGTTTCTTCCCGCCAGAATCCGTGCAGCAAGCCTGGATCATCCCTTACCTGTTCCCAGCGATGGCATCTCACGATCCGCCGCTCGGATCCGCTCCCGCACACTTGCTGCGGTGGACGTTCGACTCGGCACCGCGTGATCGCCAGCGGGCACCGCGCCGCGAAGATGCACCCAACGGGAACGTCGCCCAGCCGGGGGACCTTGCCGGGCATCGCGCCAAGCACGGATCGCCGCTGTTCCCGGTGGGCAGCAAGCCGCGGAGCACTCGACAGCAGCCCCGACGCATACGGATGGTAACTTCCCGCAAGAAGCGCCGCCGCGCTTGCCTCCTCCACCATTTCGCCGGCGTAGAGGACACCGATCCGGTCACTGACCGTGAAGATCACGTCGAGATCGTGCGAGATGTGCAGCGTCGCATGCTGGCGCCGGACAAGGATTTCGCGTAGCAGGACAAGGATCGCAGCCTGGGTCGTCACATCCAATCCGGTGGTCGGTTCGTCGAGGATCAGCAGATCCGGCTCCATCGCCAGGGCCATCGCCAGGGCAACCCTCTGCAGCATCCCGCCGCTCAGCTCATGCGGATACCGCCGCGCAATCCGCTCCGCATCCCGGAGCTCCACATGGCGGAGCATCGCGCCAACCTCATCTCTCGTCGGGTGAGCCGTGTGTCCGCGACGACGGATGATTTCGCCGATCTGAGCCCCAATCCGGATCGATGGATTGAGAGAAGCGAGGGCATCCTGCGCCACGAACGCAATCGATCGATCCCGGCTTCGTTGTGTGGGAGCATGAAGTTTCACGAATCGGCCGCCGACGCACACCGATCCGTCTCGCACCGCCCCGTTTTCCGCGAGATAGCCGACAATCGCCAGCGCCAAGGTTGACTTCCCTGAGCCGCTTTCGCCGACGAGTCCATAGGTCTCCCCCGCGCTTACATCAAAGGAGACATTCCGCAGCGCATCGCGCCACTGACCGTTCTGGAAGTACGACACCGTCAGCTCGCGGAAACGTGCCAGCGGAAGCAGGCCCGATCCGTCCACATCGGGGGCGCCACACTGTACGGTCGCGGTCGAGCGCGTCTTGATCACGAGCCGTCTCGCCCGCCGGCCGATCGTTGACTCTTCTCCTTGGAGAACCCGCTTTAAGCCGTCTGCGGTCAGATTCACCGAAATCACGAGCAGCGAGATCGCGCCGGCGGGGAAGAAAAGCGCCCACGGGGTCAGTCCAATGAAGATGCGCGCTTCTTTGACCATCAACCCCCAATCCGGCGTCGGCGGCTGGACGCCAACGCCGAGGAAGCCGAGCGACGCAACAAGAAAGATCGCGTACGAGAAACGCAATGCCGCTTCCACGGACAGCGCAGGGAGAACGGAAGGAAGGATCTCGCCGACCAGGATCCGCCACAACGGTTCTCCTTGAAGTCGTGCCGTCTCCACGAATCCTCGCTGCCGGAGCACAAGCGTTTCGCTGCGCACAACCCGCGCGACAATCGGCGTGTAGACGATGGAAATCACGATCAAGACGCCACTTGCCGATGGGCCGATCGTTCCCAACAGCACCAGCGCAAGGAGGAGCGCGGGAATCGACAGGAGGCTGTCCAACAATCGCATGATGATCTCATCCGCCCAACCACCGCGATACCCCGCGAAAAGGCCGACGAACGTTCCGATCAAGACGGCCATTGCGGCCCCGGAGCCGGTCAGCCCAAGAATGCTGCGCGTCCCGTGCACCACCCTCGAAAAGACATCTCGACCGAGATGGTCCGTGCCGAAGAAGTGCCGCCATGATGGGGGTTGGCGGGCGTCGGCAGCGATGATCTCGGTAGCGGAATAGGGGGCAAGCAGCGGGCCGAAGATGCCGAAAAGCACGAAGACAAGAAGAACGGCAATGCCGACTGTCGACATCGCCGACCCCTTGAAAAGACGCCGCATTTCACTAGGGAGACGCAGGATTCTCAAAGACGCCTTTCGGTCATTGCGGCGAACCCTCTGTCCTGATTCGCCGCAACAACGCTCGCTCCATCCGCCTAGTTGGTGAAGATGGTCCGCAAATCGGTACGCCCCGGGAATGACTTGAGTTCGAATCCGCCGAAACCCCGGTCGATCGCCGCCACCGCGGCGAAGAAGTACGGAATGATCACCGATCCTCGCTCGCTCAGCAGTCGCTGAATCTGCGAATAGGTAGCGACTCTCTCGTCTTCATCCAGCGTCGTTCCGGCAACGGACGCCAGCCGGTCGAACTCCTCATCGCAGAAGTGCGATTCGTTCCACTGGGCACCGCACGCAAGCATCTGATCGAGGTAGAACTGGGGATAGGGACGCGAGCCCCAACCCGTAATGCCCAGATTGACTTCCAGCCAGCCATCGGCACCGTAGTACACACTCTCGGGCTCCACGATCACATCGACATCGATCCCCGCATCCGCCCATTGCTCCTTCAGGACAACGGCAAGATCGGGCCGTCCGCCCGTATCCGGCGTGTGCAGCTCAAGACGGATTCCATCTGGATATCCGGCCTGCTCAAGCAGGTCGCGCGCTCGAGCAACGTCGCGATCGGGTGCGGCAATCGACTCATCGTAGTACTCGGCGTACAGCGGGCCGATCGGGGTATCTCTGCCAACGGCGCCAAGCCCCAGCTGAACCAACGCGAAGATTTCGTCGCGATCGGTCGCATGCTTGAGCGCTTCCATCACCCTCGGGTCGTTTCCCGGCGCCCGGTCCGAGCGGAGGCGCACGACATCGAACCCATTGGTCGGTACGTCAACCGCAACGATGTCCGGTTCGCCAGCGAGTGACAAGAACAGCGGCGCGGACATCCGCCAAGCGAGGTCGACCTGATCTCCGCGTAGCGCGTCCACCGCAGCGACTTCATCGGAAAAGAAGATGAACACCAGCCGGTCGAGCATCGGCAGCCCTTCAACGAAGTAATCGGGATTGGCGCCGAGGATGATCCGATCTTCGGGGTAGTACTCCTGAACCACGAACGGGCCGGTACCGTTGAAGGCTCGGAAGTCCTCCGTCCCGGAGCGGACGATCAGCGCATGGTTGTCGCTCAGGTCGTAGAGAAAGAACGGATTCGACTCGAAAAGAACGAACTGCACGACCAGATCATCCATCGCTTCGATCCGAGCGATATTCGCGTAAAGATCAGCCGTTGCGAATCCAAGCGCCGGATCTCGCAACCGGTCGAACGTCCAAACGACATCCTCTGCGCGAAGCGGCGTGCCATCATGAAACGAGACACCGTCTGCCAGATAAAACGTGTAACTCAACCCATCCGGACTGACGTCCCACGTCGTTGCCAGCCGCGGCTCGATTCGGCTGCCGGCATCGACATCCACAAGGTAGTCGTACACGGCGTTAGCCACAGCAACCTCAGCATCCGAAGCGATGAGCGCCGGATCGACCTGGACGATCGGCTGGATCGCCATTCGGAACGAATCGACGCCTTGTCCGGCCGCGATGACGACTAGCAGGAAAATTCCAGCCATGGCGAGTGGCAACGCTCTTAGCCAAACCGAAGGTCGCTTCCTTTGCCCTATCACATCGCCTCCTTTTCCGTCCGTTCGTCGGCAGGCAGATCTGCCGAAGCGTCGGGGCTCCATCGATCGGCTCCTGGCGCAGATCCGGTTCGTTGAAGCCGCTTTTCAGCTTAGCACTGCCAATCGGCTTTCAACAACCTCGTCGGATCCGTCGGCAGAACCCCGATCCGTCTCCACTCCATCGGGTCAAGCAGGCGCTCGATGGTGACAGGACTGAGGCATCGCACGGCTGACCGGCTCCGAGGCAAGAGATGAGAATCCGCCCGCTTGGGTGGATCGTCGCTTCATCTCGTTCGACCCGCCCGATGGAGCAAACAGAGGATGAGAATGACGTGGGACTTGCCGGGCGCCTCCACGAGGCTCAAAGCACTGCACCCGGCATTGGCTGAGCCGCCCTACTGGACGACGGACGTGCGAATCGACGCCGGACGGTAGGACATCGTGAGAAACGAGTTGACCCAAGCGAGACTGATCGCGGATCCAACGACGACGAGCATGTCGCCGGCGAAACCAAGATCGAGGAAGGTCGCAGCGGCAACCGCCCCGAACGAGACGGCCCAGATCGGCACCAGGTGGACAAACGTCATCATCGCGGCTCGCCAGCCCGACGTGAGTTGGACGCTGTGGAAGATCGCGGCCGGGATTGGAAGTCTGTCAAGGACAATCGCCTGTTTGTAGTAGATCACGCGAACGCCGATGTACACCCCGGGAGCCAGGAACGCCACCAACCCAGCCACGACAAGCGCATTGACAAGAATCTCGCCAAGCAGAAGCCGCACGAAACAGACAATCAATCGTGAAAACACCATTCGCGGAGTGGCCCTCTTCTGATGAGGGAGATTCCGGCTACGCACAATCAGCCACGTGTGCACCACCGGCGATCCGAGCAGCATGATACCCATTGTAAGAATCCACCATGGGCTCTGAACATCCACGATTCCTGCCTTGAGACCGACGGCGTACTGCGTCACCGTGAACCCAAGAGCAATCAGCAGAAGACTTGGATCTCGCAGAAGCGCCACTGCCGAACTACGCAGCGTGGTCATCGGGGGGGTCGTCCTCGTGAAGCAGTGAGTCGAACCGGATCGAGCGTTCCACGCTCTCGTCCAGCCGGAATTCAAGCGCCGGGATGTGCCGTAGCGTCAGTTGCGGTGCGAGCTGTGATCGGAAGAATCCGCGATCGCGCTGAAACGCTTCCATGACATCGTCCCGGTCGACATCCGCCGCGCCAAGAGCGACATACACCGTGGCATATCGATTGTCGGGCGAAAGCTTGACCTCCATCACCGTCGGGAAGGCGGCGCGGATAATCGGGTCTCTTGCCTCGAACTCGACAATCCCCGAGAGAATCCTCTTCAGTTCTTCCTTAAGGCGGTACTGGAACTTGCTCGGACTCATAGAATCTCCACATCAACCGTTTCCACGTCGATCCGATCTTCCCGCTCCAGGGCTCGAGCCCACTTCATCAGCACCGATTGAGTTCTCCGTGGGTCATTGGTCACATGCGCAATTCGCAACTCGGCTCGATGGAGGTCATCGTGGGCGCCGACTTCTCCGATGGCGAGATACGGCGTACGCCCTACATCGGCAACAACCCGCTTGAGGATCGATCGTTTCTCCTTGAGCGAGTTCACACCGACAAGATGCAGCGACAGCGAAAGCAGTCCGACTCTCATCGCTGTTTCCGACTAACGCGCCACTTCCTCCAACGTGAAGAAGACAAGGTGATCGCCGACCGCGACATCATCGAAGTCCTTGATCCGCACGCCACAATCCCGCCCCATTTGGACTTCACGGACATCATCCTCAAACCGTCGCAGCGAAGCGATTTCCCCGGTGAAGAGCTCTTCTTTCCCGCGAACCACGCGCACGTGAGCTGACCGCACGGCTTTCCCATCAAGCACCTGACAGCCGGCGACCACGCCTGTGGGGACCTTGAACAGCTCTCGCACTTCCGCCTCTCCGACGCGGATTTCTTCGAACTCAGGCGCCAACAGCCGCTTGATCGAACGCTCGATCTCGTCAAGGAGCTCGTAGATGATGTCGTAGGTCTGCACGGTCACGCCCTGCCGGTCGGCGAGCTTGGCGGCATTGCTGTCCGCTCGCACTCCGAAGCCAACCACGAGGCAGTTCTCAGGCACGGTCGCCGCCAGCAGAACATCGCTCTCGGTGATGGATCCGACACCGCCGTGGATAAAAACGACTTCGACACCTTCGATGGCGATCGCTTCCACTTCACGACGCGCCGCTTCCAGTGCCCCCGTGGACGTAGCCTTGAGCACAAGCGTGAGCTTCGCTTGCTCCACGTCTTCGCCAAAGAGATCGTCCAACGTAAGTTGGGGCTGAGCGCGGCGGGGCTTCATCGCATCAAGTCTGTTCTTTTGAGCTAGCCGTCTTGCATCCGCCCGCTTGCCGACGACTTCAATCGCCGTTCCGACCTCCGGCAAGTCCTGCAATCCGAGAACCTCGGCCGCTTCTCCGGGACGAACTTCGGTCAGTCGCCTCCGCATCTCGTCGTTCATCGCCTTGATGCGTCCGTACGTTGCTCCCACGACGATGAAGTCTTTCTCATGGAGGGTTCCATTCCGTATGACCACCGATGCCACCGGTCCTCGACTGCTTGAGAGATGGCTCTCAATGATCACGCCTTCAAGCTTGCCGTTCGGATCTCCATGAAGCTCTTCCATCTCGGCGACAAGCAGGATCATCTCCATGAGTTCTTCGAGATTATCTCCGGTCAGCGCCGAAATCGGGACGGCAATCGTGTCGCCGCCCCACGCCTCCGGGACAAGGCCGTGTTTCACAAGATCGTTCAGAACCTTGTCCTGATCGGCGTTTGCCTTGTCAATCTTGTTAACGGCAACGATCATCGGAATCCCGGCGGCTCGGATATGATCGATCGCTTCTACCGTCTGGGCCATCACGCCGTCATCTGCGGCAACGACAAGGATGGCAATGTCCGTCGCGTTGGCGCCTCGAGCCCGCATTCCAGTGAACGCTTTGTGCCCCGGCGTGTCAATGAAGGTAATTTTCCGCCCGTTCAGGTCGGCTTGATACGCGGCAACCCCTTGCGTAATCCCCCCCGCTTCGCGGCTTGCAAGCTGGGAGCTCCGGATCGCGTCAAGGAGAGTTGTCTTCCCGTGGTCGATGTGTCCCAATACCGACACGATCGGAGGCCGGTTCGCGCCCGAGCCGGCAACGCCCTTCTTGGCGGATGTGGTCGATGTCTTCTTGACGGGTTTTCCGGCGTCTGCCGCTGGAGAATCGTCTGATTCCGGAGCCGCTTCCGCGCTCGATTGGGTGGTGAGGCTGTCCTGATACAGCTGGGTAATCAACGCCACTTCGTCATCGTCGACCGAATTGGCCGCCTTCAAGTCAGTCATCCCCAGATCCGAAAGCGCTGCAATCAGATCTTTGCTGGAAATCCCCAATTCTTTGGCTATCTCGTAAATTCTCTTCCTGGACAAGCGTATCCCTCT